>CAIULA010000019.1 GCA_903899945.1 uncultured Alphaproteobacteria bacterium
CTATAATCTCAGCTGCACACCGAGCTGTCGTACCGGCTACAAAATGCTCTATTAGCTTTCCTTGGATATTTTTACTTAATCGGCTCTTTCTCATGCTTCCCTTATAACATTATTTCTTGTTATCTGGGACAGCCCCTTTATCTTTTAAAAATTACAGGGTTTGAAGGAATATTACATGGGAAGCCTTTATTTAAAATCGCCGAAAAATACGTTGCCCTTTCAAGGGGAGTCCAAGAAAAAGATGACCTGGATTTCGTTGAAAAGCTTAAAACCTATATTGAAAGCCAGGTATTACCCGCAAAAAAGAGCGAAATAAAACCCCTTATAGATGTGATAGAGGCCGGAAAGGGCAACACGCGCCATCAGAGCTCACACTTGGATTATAATGACATTTTTTGGGCTGTTGTGGAAATATCACCAACCTTGTTACGTGACCTAAAATTAGAGAAACTGAGCCAATATTTCGATGTTCTTGCTAACAAGCCAGAAGGTAGAAAGATATTAAGAACATATCGGTTGGACGATGGAAGGAGCCTTCTTCAATACTTTGTAAATGGATGGAATAATCCAAATAGGAATCGCTACATACACACTATCTTATCTGTTATTAAATCTTACGTTTCAGATGATATTCCTATAACACCTGATGTTTTGGACACAGTTACCCCTGATTTCCCCTATCAACAATTTATAACAAAAGCGAAAAATGATGCGACTCTACGAAAATTTTTACGCTCTTATCGCAATGGCAGGGGTCAAAATTTTGCCCATTTAATCTGTGAACACATTTCGGATTCTGATCATGAATCTATGTTATCCTCTCTTAGGTCAGCAATTGATAATGATGCAGAATTTTTCGTCTTGCTAAATGCAACCGATCAAAACGGAAAAAGCGTAAAAAGTACAACTGAGGCAACAAGTTGGGGTCCCAGTCTATTGCAAAAAATAGTTCCCCATCAGATGGTTGAACCTGATGATTATGGAGCGACTCCTTTGATGAGGATGGCTTTCGACCATTCTGAGGATCAATTGAATGACTATCTTGATACCCTTCAAAGATTAGGAATTGCAACAAACCAAACCGATGTTTATGGAAATACAGTGCAATCAATCCGTGCCGTAAAAGCAAGGGAACGCATAGAAAATCCTTTTTTTGCCCTGTTAGAAGCAAGTTTCAGACACCATCCTTTAAATGCTGATCTTTGGAATGCAATTGCTAATTTTTCTTATTTTCCAGTTAACCCTTTTTATCTTTTTCAAGATGCCTTGCATGTTGTAAGTAATCAGCCCAATCAGACACCCGTGCATCATGCCTTTATACATCTTAAGGCAGAAAATGAAGATGTCAGAAGAGAGGCCAGAAGCTTATGGAAATCTTTTTACAGAATCGCAGATGATTTATGGCAGAAAAGTGTTGAGCTGAGTGATGAGAATGAACTGCGAATGTTTTCAGAAATTAAAAACCTACCTGTAGCTACCCGTTATGTAGCTACCCTATATGTGGCTACCAATTGTATAGACAGTGCTGCCGTTTTAGAAACAGAAAAAATTACCAAAGTCTTATCAGGAAACAGTATTTTCGGTCTTAATTTTTCCCGAAAAGTAACCCCGTTAGCGGCAAAGATCGCTGCATTAAGTATTTATTCAGTAGCACGTATTGCCGGAGATGTTGCCGTCAAAGAATACCAGGAACTGAATGAACCCGATTTACCGACGGCTCAAAGTTTTTTCCTCTCCCATATCAACAAAATGATAGATCCATTCTTTGAGATCTATCAAGGAAAGCTTGACAAGGAAAGAAAAGAGAAACTTTTAAATCATCGATTAAATCAAGCTGTTTTTGCTTTGAGCCGTTTTATTCAAGAAACTGGTAATGAAGTATTTGGATTTTTGAAAGAAGACGATTTATTTTGCTTTATAGATACGCAGTTCAATAGCCGAGCCTCAGGAATCGCAGTAAATTCAAAAGCTCGTATAGAAAAAATAAAAAGTCTATTACCTGAAGACTCTGAAGTTGGCTTGATGCCTGCGTCTAGTTTTTATAAGCATAGAGATGATAGGGATGATAGGGATGATGATTAAAATCCATCCTTATCAAAAATCAAGATCCGCATAATGAGATGAGGGAGTAAGCGCAGGTACACGGTCCATAAGCAAATTACGAAATGTGGGCCGTGATTTAATTCTTGCGTACCAATCCTTGGCAATAGGATGCTTATCCCAGGGAATATCACCCATATAGTCAATCACTGAAAGGTGTGCTGCTGCTGTTATGTCTGCAAGCGAGAAATCATCACCAGCAAGCCAATTGCGCCGATCGACAAGCCAAGATATGTATTCTAAATGACTGTGAACCAGGCTTTGAGCGCTTCGGATTACAGCTGAATTTGGTCCAGAATTTGCCTGTGTAGGCAGATATCTTTTGATATTTTTTTCCATCAATAACGTTACGCTAACCTCATTAGCAAACTTAGAATCAAACCACCCAACAAGACGACGAACTTCGGCGCGCTGCAAAAGCTCCTCTCCAATCAAAGGTCGTTCTGGATAGGCGTCCTCTAAATATTCACTAATGGCCATGCTATCGTTTATGACGGATCCATTTAAATCAACAAGAACTGGCACCTGACCCGCTGCATTAAGCTTTATGAACTCAGGTCTTTTTTCCCAAAAACGCTCGATTTCAGCGGCAAAGTCAAGCTTCTTTTCCGCCAAGATTAATCGAATCTTACGAGAATATGGACAAAGCGGGTAATGATAAAGTGTTCTCATGATAGGGCAATTTAGTTCAAAAGTTGTCTTTGATACTAGCAGAAGATGTTAAGTAGAGTACAGATATAAGACCTATGAGGAAGGTAACATAGGGCCCAATTTCTTTCCCCCTAAAAGATGAACGTGATAATGGGGCACTTCTTGCCCTCCATAAGTTCCAAAATTACTAATAAGCCTAAATCCGTCTTGTCTTAAGTTTAAAAGCTCAATAACTTGATTAATCCCCTTGGAAAACCCAATAATCTCATCAGGGTTTGCATTTTGATTAAAATCATAAACATCTTTATAAGCCGATTTCGGAATGACCAAAACATGTATGGGTGCACAAGGTTGTATGTCGTGAAAAGCTAAGTAAAACTCGTCTTCAGCTATTTTTTTACAAGGAATTTCGCCTCGTAAAATTTTTGCAAAAATATTATTTGAATCATACGGCATGGGTATCATCCAACTTCTTCTTAAAAAGAGGGGAAGGACGCAACGTCACAACACGCCTGGCGCTGATTTCTGCATCCTTACCGGTACGAGGATTTCTTCCAGGACGAGAAAGTTTCTCACGAACCGAAAACGTACCAAACCCAGGAATTTTAATAGAATGTCCTTCATTAAGAGATTGAATCATCGTTTTTAGAATGCCATCTAACATTTCAGTGGCAGTTTGTTTATTCAAACCCATTTTTTCTATTAATAAACTAATAATCTCTGAACGCCCGAAATTATCCAAAGACATATCTTTTGTCTCCTACCATCTAATAAGGGCAGATCCCCACGTCAGCCCACCCCCCATAGCCTCGATCAACACAAGGTTCCCTGGCTTAATGCGGCCATCATTTACGGCAACAGATATAGCAAGAGGAATAGAAGCAGCAGAGGTGTTGGCATGCTGATCTATTGTTAGCACAACTTTAGACATTGGGATATTAAATTTTTCAGACACCCCTAAAATGATACGTTTATTTGCTTGATGCGGAACAAACCAATCAACATCATCAGCTGTCAATTTATTATATTCCAAGGCTTTTTCAACGGCTTCTCCAATTTTTTGGACAGCATTTTTGAAAATTTCTTTTCCTTGCATGCGAATGTAACCGCGCTGATTATCAGTTGCAACGCTGTTATCTACGTACAAGGCATCATAAAGATTTCCATTTGAGAAAAGATGCGTTGACAGAATACCCCTATCGTCAGTTTCAGGGACAGCTTTTAAGAACAAAGCACCAGCGCCATCTCCAAATAAGACACAAGTTGTTCTGTCATTCCAATCCAGGACCTGAGACATCGTGTCCGCACCAATCACCAAAGCATATTTCGCTTGACCCGTCTTAATAAAATTATCTGCAACTGCAACGGCATAGACAAATCCAGAGCACACCGCCTGAACATCAAAAGCAAATGCTCTGTTTGCCCCTAGCTTCTCTTGGACACGTGTGGCGGTAGCCGGACAGGGATGGTCAGGTGTGGTTGTTGCAACGACAATACAATCCACTAAAGAGGCATCAACTCCAGCTGTAGCGAGCGCTTCTTTTGCAGCCAAATAACTTAGGTCGGAACACGTCTGATTTGCTGCAACTATATGCCTTTTCTCGATCCCTGACCTTTCTCGTATCCATTCATCACTCGTGTCAACCTTTTGAGCAAGATCATGATTGGTTAAAACAGTCTCAGGAAGAAAAGCACCGCATCCAATGACTTGTGAGCGATACATCATTACTAAGCTTCCATTGTTGGAGTGATTGCTCGAAGATTTTCTTCTTTTGAAGTGAGCATTGATAAACGTTCTTCAATATCTTTAATAAAGTTGTGCTGAATCATACTAATTGCAACTCCTATAGCGTTTGCGAAACCTATAAAATCAGTCCCGCCATGGCTTTTAACTGCTATTCCTCTAAGGCCCAAAAATACAGCACCATTATACATGCGAGGATCACTTTTCGTCTGCACCAGATCAAAGGCTGGTTTTGCAATAATATATCCTAATTTTCCACGAAGAGAACCACTTAATGATCCTTTTAGAAAATGGCGAATAAGACGAGCAGCGCCTTCAATGGATTTAAGAGCAATATTGCCCGAAAAACCGTCCGTAACAACAACATCGGTTTTACCAGAAGTAATATCATCCCCTTCCACAAATCCTTTAAAGTTAAGATCAGGAAAGTTCCTTAAAAGCTGCGCAGCAGATTGAACAGTCGCATTGCCTTTTAATTCTTCGGACCCGACATTAAGCAATCCGACAGAAGGACGTTCAATATCAAGAAGTTGACGAGCAAAGGCCTCTCCCATTAATGCAAACTGGACAAGATTTTCAGGAGTGCAATCGATATTTGCACCCAAGTCCAAAACGACTGTTTTCCCTTTTATAGTTGGCAAAATCGCAGGAATAGCTGGACGATCAATCCCACCTATTGTTTTCAAGAGAATTTTGGAAAGAGCCATATAAGCTCCCGTATTACCGGCAGAGACAACAGCATTTGCTTGCCCTTTGGCCACAGCATCAATTGCCATTCCCATATTGGACTTACGGCCACTTCTTAAAGCGATCGCAGGCTTTGTTTGGTTCGTAATAATTGTTTCAGAATGAACAATACTTGAAATTTTTTGAAGGCTTGGGTACTTCTTTAGCTCCATCTCAATAGATGATTCATGCCCAAAAAACAAATAACGCAAAAACAAACCCTTCGCTTGGCGAAGGGCCAGGTCAGCTCCTTTAACCACCATTTCAGGGCCTGCATCGCCGCCCATGGCATCCAGAGCCAACGTTAACACCATAATATTAGTCGGCAGATGTTTCTTTTTTGATTTTCAAAACTTGACGTCCATTGTAATGCCCACATCCTTGACAGATATGGTGTGGTAATTTTTGCAAACCACAATTCGGGCATTCTGATGTGTTAATGGATGCTAAATGATGATGCGAACGACGCATATCACGACGAGACTTCGATGTCTTTTTCTTTGGAACGGCCATTTTTCTACCTTACTAAAATCAAAAACTTACAATAGCTAAAAACTTTAAAACTTGCATACCTTTTTATATCAAAACCTTGAGTCAATCAAGGGAATTATTGTTTCACTGGTTTTGGGTCTGTTTGGTTCAATATATCTTGAGCCCGTTTAGCGATAGATAAGTTGCTACAGTTTATCGCTTTTTTTGCTTGCGCTTTGGCCATACTAACATCACCTTTGATCCAGGCTTCTTCAGCCAAAGCACCAGCAGAAAAATCGGTCTGACCATTTTTACCGTATGCTCCTGCCAAAAGTCTCCATGCAAAAACATTCTCGGGATCTTTATCGAGAGTTAATTTTAAAGCTCTAATTGCCTCTTCTAACTCTTCTGGGTTTCGGATGGGTGAAGACTCAATCAGAGAGTGCGCCAAAAGAATATTAAGGGTTGGAGCGTGAGGACGCTGTTTGACTGAGGCCCTATAACACACAACGGCGTCTTTGACTTTTCCCGTTTCAAAATAAATTTGCCCTTTAAGCTCTAAGAAATGAGGGTCATTAGGGATTTCTTTTAAAAGCCCGTCAATAATAGCCAAAGCCTCTGCCGTTCTTCCAAGTCTATAAAGAGCGATAGAGCGACCATAACGGGCAGCTATTGAAGTATCCGTCGACGGAAAATCTCTTAACACTTTTTGAGGCTGCTCCATAAAACCTTTAATTTTGGCTTTGATCCTTTTAAATTTCGCCTCGTAAGATTCCAGTGATTTTGTGGGAGTAGACTCTTTGGAAAGAGATTGTTGATAAAGCAATACTTTCGCGCATCTATCTTCAGATAAAGGGTGAGTCGATGTGTAGGGATCAATCTGACCTGTGTAAGAATTATTTAAACTATTTAAAAAACTGGCCAAGCCTGATGTGGGCCAGCCAAGAAGCTGCATGTATTTCAAAGCAGCACTATCCGCGGTTTCTTCCTGTGATCTTGAATAACGAAGCAGCATGCGTTCATAAGCATGCATACCGCCTGCAGCACCGGCCGCCAAAGGCGCTGAGTTACCTGTCGCAAGAGCCGCTGCTCCTCCTAATATTGTGGAAGCAAGGGCTGGAATTAAGGCTTCATTTTCAGCTGCGCCTTGACGCGCACTATGGGCACCTGCAATGTGACCTGACTCGTGCGCTAGAACGCCCAAAAGCTCTGTTACGTCCTTACACTTTAAAATAAGACCTGTGAAAACGATAATCTGACCACCAAATGTAGCCCCTGCGTTAACCGAAGAATCAACCAAAAGAAAGACTTGTGGCTTTAAACTTATACCCGCAACGGTAAATATTTCCTGAAGCCAAGATGTTAGGGCCCCTTCAATTTCGTCATCCGTAATCAGTCTGCCCTCTGGAATTTCCGTTGAATAAGAAGGAGCCGACTTGAAAAGTAATAACAGAGCAAGAAAAATAACCTTTAACATTTACGAATCTAACCCCTTAAATCAACAATCCGCTTTTCAATTTCTTGACAGAAATAATGATAGAGGGCGATATGAACTTGCTGAATAAACGGTGTCATTTTAGAAGGCGCAGCTATTAAGATATCAGTGTGCGCTGCAAGCTTACCACCACCCTGGCCAGTCATGGCGATTGTTGTGATGTTCATTTTTTTAGCTTGAATAAAAGCATTCACCACATTTAGTGAATTACCGCTGGTCGAAAGACCTAGAATTACACCCTTATCGCTGCCATAGGCCTCTACCTGTCTTGAAAACACAGTTTCATAGCCGTAATCATTACCCAATGCCGTTAAAACAGCTGCGTTATCAGATAGGCAAATAACATTTAAAGCCTCGCGTTCCTTTAAATAACGCCCCACAAGCTCACCTGTTATGTGCTGGGCATCTGATGCTGATCCACCATTTCCGCATACTAAGAAAGCACGGCGATGCGAAAGACAATTGAGAGTTACCTTAATCGCTTCTTCAAGACTTTTCGCAAGCTGTTGATCATTGAGCGTATCTTCCAAAACCTTAACAGATGACTTTAAATAAGCTTGAAACTCTGGCATAAATCTTTCCAAAAATTAATAGATCGTTAGATAAAGTTTATGATGACTTTCCAACTCGCAATCAATCTTTTTTTTGTATTGCGCCGCCATCATTTTTAAATAAAAAGGCAAAATAGTCCGCGAAGATTGATCCTTTAATGCCTGCTCACCTTTTAATATTTCCATGTATCCTGGTCTTAATTGCACCATTTCACCTTCAGAAACCAGCATCAATTCCATGCTTTCATCGTTAAGTGAAGGTTTAATATGAACAGCAAGAAGCCCCCCTTTATGAAGAGCCTCAATAACCATAAAAGAAGCCCCTAGAACAAGACGACAAAACAATCCATCAGGAAGCATAGTGGCCTTAATGTCAAAAACCAGTCGCACCTTGCTATTATGACATAAATCAGTGATGATTTGCTTAGTTTCAGAAAACGTAGGGGAATTGCCAGAAGCACTCAAAAGTGCCCTATAAACCTTTAACTTAAGTTTAGCTGTTTCAGAACTTGTTAATAAAAGATCTTGGGTATCTTTATCAATTCTTTCATTACTCAGCGCCATTTCAAGCCCCAGACCTAAAGCACCTAATGGGGTTGCGATATCATGGCAAAGTTTAGCTGTCATTAAATGCATCAAAGCAAATGGATCAGACATAAAGGACCCTTTTTGAAACAAACCATAAGATTTATCTTAGACCAAGCATCCAATATATCAAATAGCTGTTTCTTCCATCTGCTTAATAAATTCGATAAAATCGCCGACGTTACTAAATTTGTGGTAAACACTGGCAAAACGCACATAGGCCACAGGGTCTAAATTAATAAGCGCCTGCATCGCCATTTGACCAATGGCATCTGTGCTGACTTCACCGTCGCCTGAAGTTTCTAGTTGCCTTACAATACTAGAGATAACGCGCTCAACTCTGTCTGATTCAATACCACGCTTATGCAGGGCGGTCGTAATGGACTGTGCTAATTTATCCCTATCAAAAGGCACTCTTGCTCCGCTTTTTTTGATAACAACTAAATCCCGCAATTGAATACGTTCAAAGGTCGTGAACCTAGAACCACATTCACTGCAAAAACGACGACGACGAATTGACGCATGGTCATCAGCAGTCCGTGAATCTTTAACAGAAGTATCGGAGTGACCACAAAAAGGACAGCGCATTTAAAGATCCTGATAAATGGGAAATTGTAAGCAAAGCTTTAAAACTTGCTCTTGAATGCCGGGGATAACTTTTTCTGCTTTCCCCTCTTTCAATCCTTTTAAGGTTTCCGCAATTAAATCTGCAACTAATTTAAATTCTTTCAGGCCAAAACCACGACTGGTCGCAGCCGGCGAGCCAACCCGAATGCCTGATGTTGTCATCGGCGGAAGAGGATCAAAAGGAATTCCGTTTTTATTACAGGTGATATTAGCATGCTCCAGAGTAATAGCTGCGTCTTTGCCCGTAATGCCATATTTCCTAAGGTCAACCAGCAACAGATGTGAATCCGTTCCACCTGAAACCAAATCAAGCCCATGCCCTACCAGAGTTTCGCCCAAGGTCCTAGCATTTTCAAGAACGTTTTTGGCATAAACCTTAAATTCGGGCTTTAAGGCTTCTTCGAAAGCAACAGCTTTGGCTGCAATCACGTGCATCAAAGGACCGCCTTGAAGACCCGGAAAAACTGCTGAGTTAATTTTTTTGCCCAAATCCTCATCATTACTTAAAATAATGCCTCCCCTGGGGCCACGAAGAGTTTTATGGGTAGTGGATGTAACAACATGCGCATGACTCAAAGGGCTGGGATAGACGCCGCCAGCAACAAGACCCGCAAAATGCGCCATATCAACCATAAGGTAAGCTTCGACCTTGTCAGCGATTTCACGAAATCTTTTAAAATCGATCACACGTGGATAAGCGGAACCACCCGCAATAATTAAACGAGGTTTGTGTTCAATTGCGAGCTGTTCGATTCTATCATAGTCAAGGGTGGCGGTTTTTTCATCGACATCATAGCTTACCGCATGAAACCATTTCCCTGATAAACTAACACTCGATCCATGCGTAAGATGTCCGCCTGAGGACATAGACATCCCCATTAGCTTGTCTCCCGGTTTTAGCAAGGCAAGCAATACTGCTTGATTAGCCTGCGCCCCCGAATGGGGCTGCACATTGGCAAAGTTGCAGTCAAAAAGCTGCTTTAAACGACCAATTGCCAAAGTTTCAATCACATCAACAAATTCACAACCACCATAATACCGGCGACCCGGATAACCTTCGGCGTATTTATTGGTTAAAATAGAACCTTGAGCCTCTAAAACGGCTGTTGAAACAATATTTTCAGACGCGATTAATTCTATTTGCGTTTGAAGACGTAATTTTTCGTCTTCAATAGCCCTGGCAATCAAGGGGTCGTTGTTTTTAAGAAAGGAAGAAGTGAGCATCAAAAATACGCCTCAGCTGGTGCCGCAGGAGGGAATCGAACCCTCGACCTCACCCTTACCAAGGGTGTGCTCTACCACTGAGCCACTGCGGCTTTACCTATTAGAAAAGTAATACGAATATCTCATACGACGCATAAACTTGGCAAGCCGAAAGTAAAAAACAAAAAAGAAACGCGGTAAAAGATTTATTTGCCAAAACTCCTTGTTATGCGTTAATGAAATATACTTTTTGCAATCTTTTTTCAATAATCTTATGAAAATTCATTGGGAAAAACACTCAAAGGAATCCAAGTCCTAAAACGCCTGCCCGACGCTGATGTAAAACTGATAAGCAGCGTCAATGGCTTTGCCGCTAATAGGATCTTTTCTGCGCTTTAAAGGAATGGCTATATCAAGGCGGATGGGACCAACCGCACTATAGTAACGCGCACCAACACCTGTGCCCCACAACATATTCCGCCCTCTAAAATCAGGCATTTTATTAACGCTGACGGAACCTCCCTCTAAAAAGGTAACAAATCCAATTGTTTCAGTGGTTTTAATCCTAAGTTCAGTTCCCACCTCAGCCAAAGACCGTCCACCAAGAGGAATATTTTGGGTATCAAGCGGCCCCAGAAGCTGGTAACCATACCCCCTAACGGATCCACCGCCCCCTGCATAAAAACGTTTATTAGGAGGAACAAAATCTAGAGATTTAATAAAGATACTGCCGCCTTTAACAAATCCTGCCAACACTCCATCGCTTTCTCCCAGCTCATTGCTCATAAATGGCAAATACCCAGTCAAATTAGCCTGCGTAATTGTCATGCCATTACTTGTGCTCATCTTTCCAATATAAGGCGTGACTTTAAAATCTGCCCTTCCTCCATGGGTTGGGTTCAAAAGATCATTACTTCCATCAATTTTAAGCTCTCCTGGAACCCCCAAAAGATGCGTATTATACGTTACATTTTCACGACGGATATGCCCCGCTTCCCATAACAATCCCAAAGATCCCCCTACGGCATCATTGAAAGGCCTTTGAACACGCGTTCCAACGTTAAAAGTCCTTCCGACATAGGCGCGGTTTCTGTCATGAATCAAAGCAACTTCATTCATTAATTTCTGCTGAGGAGAAAAGAAATCAGGCATGTCATAACCTAATTTTGCAACTTTTTCTCTTTTTGAAGATTTAACGGAAGCCCCCAGGCGCTCGCCTCCTCCATAAAGATTACTGTGGCTCCAGGATAAATTCCCTCCCACACCATCAGATGTTGCATACCGTGCGCCAGCGCCGATAGAACGCGGCGGACTTTCTGAGGTTTTTATATTCATAATGACATCTTCTTCTTTTGATGACGTCTGACTTTGAGCAGAAGCTTTTTCTGGGGTAATTGTGACACTAGACAAAAGACCAGTTTCAATCAAACGGCGTCTTGTTTTATCGACCAATTTTTGATCATAAATTTGACCGCTATGCCATAGAACTCGATTTTTTAAAAATTGAGGAGACAGCCTCTTTAGTCCCTCGATCTTTGTGTCTTGGATATGTGCCAAGAAACCAGTTGTTAGATGATAGATTATCTGTAGTTCTTTTGTTTCATGATTAATAATGGCTTGTGGATCTTGAATCTCTACAAAGGGATAACCGATGTGTTGAAAGTATTTTTTTATCTTTTCTCGGCTGCTATGAATTTTCGCAAGATCAACAAAATCTCCAGGCTTAATGCCAATTACATCATAGGTAATCTTAATCGATTGCTTGGCCATTAATTCAGGATTGTCAGAACTTATTAATGTAAGCTCTGCAATTTTGTAACGGATTCCTGGATGAACTTTAAGTTTAACCTTAATAGGCTTTGAGTTTTCAAAAAGCTTAAAATCAATTTGCCCAGAAAAATATCCATGAGCCGCCAAAACTTTTTTAAACTGAATTACATCTTTTTGAGCACGTTTAATAATCCCACTTCTAGCTGCAGGGGGTCTATTTTCTAATTTAATGAGTGTAGATTCAGCTTTTAGGGCAGTTAAAAGTTCAGGATCTAAAGTTGAGGACCATTTAATTTTATATTTCAAACCCTCAACTTGAGGAACTGGAATTTCCTCTTTTACAGAACCTTCTTTGGGTTTTTCTTCCAAAGCGTAACCCCGTCCAAAAGCAAAGAGAATCACAAGAATGTAAAATAATTTTGCCAATGAAATTTTCCATCAAGATTGTCTATTCAAAGAATACGCTATTAATTTCTTTAGGTCATTCCAAATTACTGTTTTAGGGAATTTGTTTATAGATTTCAGTGCTTTTTGATGATATTTGCGAGCAATATTATTACAATTTCCAAATATATCATTATCTTTTAAAAGATGAACGGCTGTTTTCAGATCAGACAGATTGTTTGAAATTTCACCGTCAAAATGATTTTTCCAAAAAGAAGTCTTTAATCCTTTTTGATAGGCTAAAATGACAGGTAAAGTCACTTTTCCTTCCAGAAAATCGCATCCCCTTTCTTTTCCAGAATCAAAGCTGACAGCAAGGTAATCTAAGACATCGTCTCTGATTTGAAACATCATACCAAGGCTGTGCCCGAACTCATAAAGATCATTTTGAAGCATTGGGTCCATACCAGCAATCATCCCCCCAACTTCACAGGCAGAGGCAAATAAAGCCGCTGTTTTAGAAGAAATGATCTCAAGGTATGTTTCAACGGATAGATCCAGACTATAGGCGGAGGTGAGCTGAAGCACCTCCCCTTCGGTAATCCGCGCAGCAGCATTTGACAAAGAAGCTAAAACCTCTAAGTTTCTGGTTTCAACCATTAACTGAAAAGCTCTGGAAAAAAGAAAATCCCCAACAAGGACACTGGCATTATTGCCCCATACATCATTGGCGGTTTTTTCCCCTCTTCGCATGTGAGAATCATCCACCACGTCATCATGCAATAAGGTTGCTGTATGAATCAATTCAACAGCTGCAGCTAAGTGAATAGCAAAGCCGGGAAATTCTTGAAAGAGACGACTGCAGGCTAAGGTTAAAAGAGGACGAATCCGTTTTCCTCCACTTAAGACCAAATGCTTTCCGACTTGTTCAACCAATTCAACTTTACTTTGTAATCGTTCAAGAATCAGCGTATTCACATGATGCATCTCTGTGTACAATGTGTTATGGAGTTGTTGAACAGGATTTGAAATGGAAACGCTCATCAGCTTTATAGTTTGGAAAATTAAAACCTTTAATGTCTGACTGTAACCTATTAATCTGACTTAGAAAAATGGTTAATTAAAAAATATGATGTCACAAGAAAATATTACAGATGGTTTTTCCCAAGATTATTTGCTGGGCGGGAAAGTTCTTATAAAGCAACCAACTCAAGGATATAGGGTTGCAATTGATCCTATCTTTTTAGCTGCATCGATTGATGTTCAGCCTGGAGACGCTGTATTGGATATTGGCGCTGGCGTTGGGGCTGCCTCTTTATGCCTTGCAACACGCGTTCCTTATGCTAAAGTCACTGGCGTTGAATTGCAGCGTGATTATGTAAGATGCGCCGCTGAAAACGTCAAGCTAAATAATTTAAGGGGTCGCGTTGAGATTTTGCATGGTGACTTACTTCGCCCGCCACCAAGGCTTGCTGCTGGAACGTTTTCTCATGTCATGACCAACCCTCCTTATTTGGATGCAACACGAAATAACATCTCGCCAAATGAAAATAAAGCTATGGCCAACTTAGAAGGAGAAGCAGACCTTGATCAGTGGGCTAAATTCTGCCTTTTAATGGTAAAACCAAGAGGCAGCGTTACATTTATTCACAGATCTGATCGTCTCGATCAAATCCTAGCTTTTTTTTCAGGGAAACTGGGCAATATTACCATTTATCCCTTATGGCCCGGTAAAAACAAACCGGCAAAGCGCGTTTTAATACGAGGCATAAAAAACACTCATGGCACACTTCGCCTTGTACCCGGTATGGTTTTACACAATGATGATGGACGTTATACAGTCGAAGCTGACAGAGTCTTGCGTGACGCGGCTGCAATTGCGATGTAAAGGGCTCATCGCAAGCGAACGGAGTCTGACAGGGTAGAAAATTTGTTTTTTACTTGGCCATGCAAGTTGCGGTAAACATCCCCACCCAGAGACAAAAAATACTAATTACTTACGGCCCTTTCTTGCAAGTAGAGCTTGCAATTCTGTAACTTTGCTGCCTTGTTCCTTCAAAATTTGAAGAGCCTTGGAATAACCAGCAGGCGTTGAAAAATCAATAGGTTCGCCAGTTTCTAGGATCCCATCTTCAAATAAACTCTTGATTTGAGCTGCAAAATCCAAAGCAATGCGTGCTTTTTTAGCAGCATCAGAATCTCTGGCACCTTCTTCGCGTGCAGATCTTATGGCCTCATGAAAGGCACCTATTGCATTATCATCATCTTCGTCAACGCCAACGGTGGCATATTTTCCTGCAGTCTGATGCTTTGTGACTCTGGCGTCAACCTTTTCAGCCAATGTTTTTTGACTTTTTCCAAATTTCATAGCATCTACTCCTCGTAAAAACTTACCAGCCTCAGCAGGCCTATCTTTGACTGCTTCATAATCAGTCAATAGGGATTCCACTGTTTTTCCATCAGCTGTTCTTGCCTTAATCTTTAAATCACTCGCTCTCGAAAGGAGCTCAAGGGTTGGATCGTCTAGACCAAGTCCCGCAAAGACCAGGTCTGCAGCAGAACTTACCATTTGCGGCGTTGGTGCACTTGCGTGTTTAAAGTTTACACTGGCAATATTTACTGTTAAATCTCTAGCTTTTGTTACATCATCGAGAGCATCTAAAAATATTTCTCTTTCAGGCCGGCCATGGCCTTTGAATTTACCCTCAACTTCTAAAAAAACATCACGTATGAATTTTTTCGCATTTTTTGCTTCTTTCGTACCTTTGCTTGGATTAAATTTTTCATCCAGAACGGTCTCCACTCTCATACGATTTAAAAGCAGCTGTCGTTTAACACCATCATATCCATACTTTTGACTTAACGTGCCTACCTTATCTTCATCTTGGTTTCCTGCAGCACAAGCAAAACCAATCAATGCACTAAAAAGAATAACAGATACAAAGACATTTCTAAGAATTTTCATTTTTGTTTCCATTTCGTATAACATGGTCTAATGACAATATAATAGGTGCTTAGTTAATATCAAGTTAAAAACCACATGATTAAAGAGCAATTTTATTTCAATTAGACTATATGCACCTCTAGTCAAAAAGAGGCATTCCATCTTCTTCTAGATCCACCGTGCCCGGACGACTGCTACCGCCTACAGAACCTGTGGAAGTTCTTCTTCCCCCCTTAAGCTGCTCAGCTTCTAGTTCTTTTTGAAGACGCGCACGCTCACCTTCAAGTTTGCTAATTTTCTGACCTAGACTACTTAAATGCGCTGTTACGCCCCTCAAGCCAGACGTCAAGTCCCTGGAAATCGCATCTACATCGATCTTTCCGCTTTCATCTTCTAATACACAGTCACTGTACAAACCTAAAACATCCCTGGCAAATCTCATAAAAGTAGGATCTACACCAACTGATGATGCACCCTGACTATAGGCAGCATCCAGTGCCTTGTGAAAAGCCCCGATGTTATCCACTTTTCCCTTTAAACCAAATCTAGAAAAATGTCCTGCATCATCATGCAGAGCCAACCGTTCATCAACTAATGCCTTTAGAGTTTTGTTTTCTTTACCAAACCTAAGTCCTGGAACTTTGGCCAGAGCATTCACCTTATCAGTACCAAACTGCGCCAACAACTTATCCACTGTTGTTCCATCCTGGGCCGGAGCGGTGATTGATAATCTATGTGCTCGATTTAATAAATCTTCTGAATCCATGGCCATACTGCCGTTAGTTGCTAAAAAAGCAAACAACATAGCAAACAAAATAAATTTCAGCTTAGACATCCTTATCCCCCTACCCCTCTATCGACTAACAATGAAAACAACTCAAAAACTGCCGGATACAAAACAAGCCTCCTTTTATGGAGGAGGCTTGTTTGTTACTCTAACGAATGATCAAACTTATTAGAAGTTAAAACCACCCTTGTATTGACCACCACCAAGATCGTGTGACTGTGGGATAACTCTAGCATGCTCACCGGATTGCACTACAGAAAGCTTCTGACCTTCTTTACCAACCATTTTTGCTAACGCACCTTCAAGTTTTGAAACCTGACCAGCCAAATGAGAAATAGCAGCCAGGATCCCTTCATCACTTGATGAATCACCTTCTATTACGCCATCAGCAAACAATTGAGCAACGCCTTCGGCAAGCTTTGAAGAAACCGGAGCGCCTCCTGCTCTAGCTTCTTCGTCTAATATACGATGGAAAGCTGCAATTTTAGCTGGATCTGTATGAAGACCTAATTCTTTGAACTTACCAGTTCCAGCGTCATGCAAAGCTTTACGTGCCGCAATTTTCTCATCCAATTTCAAAGTATCAACTTTTGTGTCAATTGCGGTTGTATCACCTGCTTTAATTGCCGCATCGAGTTCTTTTGACAACTCGTCATCAGGAAGGATACCCAAAGCATGCGCTTCTCCTAGAATCGCAACTCTTGGGTTAGCTACTACTGGTTTAATTGCATTAAAGAAGATTTCGACTGCATCTTTAACAGCGTCAGTACCGGCTATCGGTGTGGCTGGGTTAAATCCAGCAGCTGTGATATCAAGTTCAAGTGGACTTCCCTTTTTAAGGGCTTCATCCAAATCAGCTAAGAATGCTGCTCTCTTTGTGGGCTCATCACCACCAGCAAACTCATCGATTGAGCCATGAACAACACCGCTCAAAAACGCTTTTGCGTTTATAGCATTAGCATTTGCACCATGAGTAGCATCAAACCTTACATCAA
>CAIULA010000020.1 GCA_903899945.1 uncultured Alphaproteobacteria bacterium
AATCTCAGCTGCACACCGAGCTGTCGTACCGGCTACAAAATGCTCTATTAGCTTTCCTTGGATATTTTTACTTAATCGGCTCTTTCTCATGCTTCCCTTATAACATTATTTCTTGTTATCTGGGACAGCCCCTTTATTTTTTCTGACGATCCAGTCACAGTTTACAACTGTGATCATTTTTCTGGATCTCCACAATGTTTTTATCCCTTCGATCCCCATCCTTATGAACTAGGTTCAAGAATCATTTTTCCATTAGATCTAAATAATTGCTTAATTATTTCAAACCTTGAATTTGCCAAAAATCCCAAAAGAGAAATTGCAAAAAAACTTCGAACCAATGCACGATCCTATGATGGTCCATGGATTGATTTAAGAGATATAAAAAAAGATAGACATTTGGAAGAAAAAGAAGTGTGTTGGATAAATTATATTATTAAGCAAAGAGCTCCAAGATATATTGCAGCAGCATCGGAAGAATGGTTGTTTCCTGAAAATAAAGTCAAGATTCCAAAGTGGCCTAATCTTGATCTTGCTTTACAGCATACAGGGTATTCTTTCAGACTAAGTAGGCAAGAAACCATTATTAAACATAAAGATGGTTCAACACAGTTTATAACTCCTCTTGGAGAACAAACCATTGTTCCTGGATGGTTTAATAAAAGACATAAATTATAGAGTAGTCAACTAAAGCTCAAAAAATTCATTAAAATAAAATTTTCACTACTCCATTGACTTATGACCCAATGAGGTATATACATTATATATGAAGCTTACTCTTTTTCGCACTCAAGTTTATTTGCGTTCCCTTTCTCGCTTACCAGATGGGGTAGATATGCTTCAAGTTGAAGAGGAAATAGCTCAAGATCCCATCCGTTGGCCTGTGATTCCAGGGACTGGGGGCATTCGCAAAGCTCGTTTTAGTGCGGGAAACAAGGGAAAACGTGGAGGAGGCAGAATTTGCTACTTCTATCTTATGCAAGAAGAAAGCCTCTATTTGTTAAAAGCTTATACTAAAAACACGCAAGAGGACTTAACTTCAGATGAACGTAACGTGCTAAAGCAATTAGTAAGACAAATTAAGGAGGTAAAACCATGAAGGATTTAGAATTAAAAGAAGCCCTTCAAGAAGTGCTTGAGCATCGCCAAGGTAAACGTAAGCTTGAGCAAAGAACCATAGAAGTTTCTCCGTCCGAAATTCAGCAAATCCGCCAACAATACGTGTTGTCACAAGAAGAATTTGCAAATTTGTTTGGAGTAAGTGTTCGTACCTTACAGCAGTGGGAACAAGGACGCCGCCATCCTCAAGGTCCTGCGCAAGTCCTTCTTAAAGTGATTGCTCATAATCCTAAAGCTGTTCAAGAAGCTCTACGACATTAGAAGATTTGAACATTCTTATCAGATAACTTTTATTAAAGGGTATCTAGCCATTAAAGACCTTAGAAAAGGCATGCGAATTAACTGGGTCATTTTATAAAAATAGATGATTAATTAGCTCTACTACAAAGAATATAAGAAAAATAACAGCCAGAATTTTGCTGATTAAGGTAAAGATCCCAGCAAGGCCTTGCGTATCGGAACAATAGAAAAGTTGCAATGACAGCTAGAAAGCTCCTTAATACCATCTTCTATACCCTCAAAAACGACTGGGTCTTTGAAGACTTTAAACTTTTAACTAAGACAAATCATCATAGGAGATTAGGATAGCTTTGATAGTGTCTTGAGAGTCAACAGTTAGTATAGCAAGTCAGAATGGGAGTGTATTATTTCTGAAATAGAACAAGCTGTTAATAACATTTATCAGGTTATTTTATTTGAAACGAAACGTCTTCACGACTGAGTTACAAAGTATCAGGAACGACTCTATGAGAGGGCGTCACTTATGCCAATAAAGCCAAAATTTGATTCTAATGCTGTATGGTTGGAGTATATAATAGATTGGCGTACATCTCGGCAAAACAACTTATAATTTGTCTTAGGTTTTTTGAAAAACGCACGTAACACTTTCGGACGACTTTCTAAAAAACCCCAGTTTGAAAGTAATTTTTGTAAAAATTGAAATACTCTCTCTTTCGACTGTTTACTAAGAACTTGCAAAATCACCTTCCTAGCCCCCTCATGTGTTGGGCGTGTGGACTTTCACACACAAAAAAACAAGAAAGTGGGATTGAAGGACATTTTTTACACCTATAGGAAGACCACTAGCACTTCTATTTCATGGTTCTCAAGACGCATCTCCACAACCATAAAAAAGAGAAGTCAATCATGTCATAAAAACGCTATAAAAATAACCACCTACACCTCTTGTTGAAGATAAAATAGGCGGAACTCCTACTTGGTCAAGTGAATAATCCCCATCTGTAGAGGCTCGTATCGTATCTTGCGCATACTTGAATGAATCTCTAAGAACTGTATCTGTAGGTAGAAGTGAATTTTTTGATTGCACAAAATTGTTTACCAAAGCGCCTAAAGAACTTGCCAAAAAAACTCTAGTTGTAAACCGTCTAGAAATTCCAATTGTTTTAAGCCTTTCATCTTCCAACGTTCTACTTATTAGGGCCAGTATTCCTTGATTTGCTATCCCTTCACCTGTATTGGTCAATGCACTTCTTAAAGAGTTCGAAAGATGAGGAAAAGGTTCGCAAGGATAAAAATAACGAGCGGTAAAATATACAATAGCACTATAGAGAACTAAATTTAATCCCATAGCCACAGCTCTCTCACTACTTCTACAGGCATCAGCGAATTGCTCAGAGGGCAGTAATCTAAAGGGAACTCCACAAGCTTTATATCCTTTCATCCATTCGTAAAAACTTTGAGAAGGCGAAAGAAAATAGTAAAAATTTAGAATATTAGCTTGTCCGATTTGTGAATGTATACTAGATACAAACTCAGAATTTCCCACGGCTGGAGCACAAAAAGTAACAATTTTTAATTGATTTTGACTAAGGGCATCATTTGATTGAAAGGAGCGATGGATATCATAACCTAGAAAGGAAGCAATCCCACCTGCTTCTTGGTTTCCACCAATAATAATTTCATCCTCTTTATCAAAAATATCACGTAAATGAGTTAAAATTGGTTGTGTAAGGCTAATTGCAACACTAGCTAATTTATAATCAAATTGTCCTGGAAAGGGCGCCGATCTAAAATTACTTTGTTTCAAAGTCAATGAGTTAATTGCTGGCCTATGTAAGATTACATAAACTGTTTTAGCATCTTTTGCTAAAGAAACGACATTACGGCTTTCCATTCTTATATTTCTAACTTCAGTTAATCCATCAGCTTCTTTAGATAATTCTCCCATTTGCTGTAATGAACGGGCGAGCCTCGCTGTGCGAAGCAACTTACCTTTATCCATGTCAAGTGCACTACTCGATGATTTCACTTCTAAAGCGCTTATTATTAACAAAAAGGCAGATATAATAAAATATCTAATAATCATTTTATTTTCCCTTTACCTTACATTTTCACCAATAAGGTCATAAGTAATAGATTTCTCATATGCTACAATATCACCCTCAACGAGCCTATCCATATTTCTTGGTAGCAACGGGGATCTTGTTGTTTCGTTAAATTTTGTTTTGATAATTCTACATTGTTTTATTCCAAGTGAATCAAAATGAAAAAGACCTTTCACAACTGAATCTGCCGTTATTGCATTTGAAGCTAAACGAACTCCTTCTAAAGATATCCCTCCACCTAAAACCCCCACAGTACCTGCGCTGAGTGTTGCTGCTGTACTGAAGCTTGAAATGTATGCAACAACACCTGTCGCTACTGCGGCACCTGCTTCTCCTCCTTCCACTGCACCGGCAGCTGTTCCTGGACCAGGAAAGAAGTATGAGCCAACTAAAGCTCCCAAAGCTACACCACCGGCAGTACAGGTTACAACTATAGCTCCCTTACCAACTCTTTTCCATACAGAACCTTGGTTTGGCACTACATCTTTTGCTTCACTTGGGAGAGGCTTTTTGTAATCAGAATAGATATCATAACCGGATAGAAAATCACATTCTCTTAATAAATCGATTGAAAAAGAAACACAATTATATACTTTTCCTCTCCATATCTGATCTGTATAACCTGATCTTGAATACAGTGGAAAATGCCATTTTTTTATGTCATTTTGAGCCGAATTTTTTACTCTAAGCTTATTAATTTTATTAATAAGATCAGTCACTGTTAATGGCTCTTTTAAAACCCACTCAAAAAAACTACCTGTTAACCAACTACAATGTAAAAGAACCTTGTCGGTATTACTGTATGTATGTGGCTCCGGAGGATTATATACTTTTAAACGATCTGTTTTATGACTCGAATTTTGAACCTGACCTGGTACATCAACTGCAGTACCATAGGATCTTGTACTTTCTGCATATCTAGGATGTTTTGCGTATTTCAAACTAATTTGTGAATCGTATAACCCGCTAAGTCCGGTTGGATCTACATCGCACAAATCTTCTTCTGTGTAAGGAGCAAACACTACATTCGCATACCACAAAACATTCTTTGGAAATTGGTGTTTTTCAGCATCTCTCTCTATATATTCATATTTATCTAATCCCTTTTTTCTAGTTTCAACCATTAATGCCAAACCAGAGTATTCACCTGTAAGATATGAGCCTCCAGGATCATTATCAATAACCTTTAACCGTACAACTGTCTCAACTTTATCAGAATCCCACATATCATGGTCATCTGCTGCTATAGCCGGAATAGATAGCGACAAAAAAGCTACCAAAAATAAACTCGTTACTACTTTTAGTTCTAATTTCATTTTTAGTATCCTAAATTTATCCAAGTATCAACTTATATGCTTGCGTTAACCAAGGGTTTTTCTTAAATGAAAACAAAGCACACGCTCTTCCACACTCTTTCAAAGGTAAACCTAAACGAAAATCGTATTTATAATCTTCAAGAGCGAGTTCAATAGCATGAGTTGTTGGAACTTCGTGTGAAATTCTAATAAAATGATTTATAATGACCGATGCTGCAGTACGAGGTGTACCATACATCTCGGTAGCTTTATCAAGAAACCTGTTACTATAAGCTTCAATATCAGCGTAATTAAAGGGAGCCTCGTCTTCTTCACTCTCTTCTACTTTTCTCAAAAATCTAAACCACTGCTCCGCCGCCTGGCCCCAAGTTTGTTGTCCCCAATCCACTTGAATACTTAATCCATGATCATAAAAACCATGACTTTCCAAAGGAGCACCAGGAACAAGATCTGTGTTGCAGTAAAAAGTTATAATATTATCCCTTCCTACTTTTCTGTGAAAATCATTTACAAACTCCCTATTGCCAACTCGTGGAGAAGAAAACGTTATTACCTTAACTTGATGAGAATGTAAATTTTCAAATGTAGAAAATATCTTTGCGGCTGCAAGTGTTGCAAGAGCTCCGCCACGGCTATGACCTATAAAATATACTGGTTTATTTTTTGCCCCATCAAACAAACCCATGGTTGTTAATTTCGCGCACAAATCTCCTTCAATTTCATTTAACATACGGTAAAATCCTCTATGGACTTTGCCCGTGTTTCCCGCAAAATCCGTAAAAGCAAAATCTAGATTTGTGCCCCAATCTTTTTTATACTTAGTGCCTCGCATAGCAATTACGGTTCCAAATACATCATTGTGATATATAACACCTTCTATCTCTTCTGCTGAGGTACCGTTTTTCTTTTTTATAGTTTTTTTGAGAATAGAAAACTCCCAGTCTTTTTCCTCAATTTTTTCTATTCCTGACTCTCCCCCTGCTATACTTAAGTGGTACGGCTTTTGAGATAAAACACTTAACGTACTCATAACGTTCGATTCAAGGTCTATTCCTCGTACAAATTCATCCTCATCCATTGCGCAAGCGCAAGACAGTATGAAAAATAAGGAAAACAAGAAATAACGAAGAGACAGGTTAAGAGACGATCGAAGCATATTTAATTCTCTAATCACAAATAAACTGGGTCTCAAAGTAAAACTTTATCTACTATTTTGAAAATTGAATTCTCCTCAAAAAAACATGAGTCATTAGAAATCAAGGCGCTTGTCATTTTTCAATAAGCAGATGTTTATTGGACAATAGAATCTAACCGCTTAAGAATAATGTTCAATAAAAAATTTCCTCCCAGTAGATTGCCATTGTTAGAAACCTGCCAGAATTTTAGTATTCTTTTGCTAACTTTAGAGATAGATAAAGTTTCTTCTCCTTTTTCCCATACATATTTTTCTCCTGGCACATAAGGATTAGCAGTAGCACCAGCATCAACTGGTAAAGGCACATACGGAAATGGATGATCAGGAGTTTTAATTTTATTAACTAAAACTGCATGCCCCTGCCCTACATTAAAAAAATCTATTTCATCCTTTGAAAGATCGAGACAATGAACACTTAAAGAAAACCAGAAAAAAATCAATGGGGAGATTTTATATACCATTCCCTTTGTTCCTCATTCATTTTTTTGTTACCTAGAGATGCTATTGATTATTTTTTTTATAGATAGTTGAAATAGAACACAATTTTAAATTATATTATTTTCTCGATTTAGATATTCAATATCCCCATGTAGGGTTAACAAATAAAAAAGAACTACCGTGTATATTGTTTAAATTATTCTGTTGGCCTAATAGTATTGATAGTTCGATAGACCTGTTGCGTAAGTTAGGTCTACTGAGAAAATCCTTGTACGCGGGAATGTAACGATCTTTAAGAAGAGAAAAAAGAGGAATTAGATTTGTTTTTTCAATACAACCCTTTTAAAAGGTTTTTTCTTCAGATTCATTTTTGAAAGATTTGAATGCCTTTAGTGGTATCTGACATAAAACCCGCTTAATGCATTTTATTCATCTCTTTGTATAGCTATTGATGAACATTAATCGAAGCTGAATTTTCTTGAGGATACGAAACAGCTGAAAAAGCCACCAGCTGCTAAGAAATTTCTTCTATTCTGCTTTCAGGATCTAATCAAATGGATATAGCAAATCATAATGATTATCATTTACATAGACAGCTAAACGGCATGGGATATCACCCACCATATCCGCATCAGGAGTTTGAGCATAAAGGCTTAGTAAATTAGAGGTGTCATCCCTTCTAAATATCTTAGCTTTAAAACCAAAACGGGGGCCCAAATGCATAATTGCTGAAGGATCAAACCATTCCCTTTTAGTCAGATAAAAATCTGCCAGTATTTCCTTTTTTCGTGCAGCAGAGGCTCTTTGAAACTCAAGTTTGTATTTAATATAGCTTTTCATTTTTCCATTCATGTGCTTCTTTTCTAAAACCTCTAGGCCTGCTATCTCATTAGTTAGTGCTTGAACTTTTCGCTCCTTTTCTGCCTTAAGTGCAGCATCTCTTGGCCTTTTTTTATTCAAGTCTTTTCGTGCTTTCTCTTTCTGTTCTTTCAAGGCAGTAAAATCAAGATCAGCATTTGTTGCTACCCTTAATGCCTCTCCTGTAGCTGCTAAAACCTCTATCTTTTTGAGATAAGCCTCCATAGCCGCCAACAAAGAATCATCCCCTACCCTCTTCCAAAAATCAGACGTACATTTATCTAAGAATTCTACATAATTATGATTAGCAATTCCTGTAGAAGCTAGAGCCGTTTCAGATTCATCAATGTACGCTTGCATATCCGCAATGGTCTTTTCACGGGTTGCATCTAATAATGCATGAAAACAACAGTCCCCTTTGCTACTATCCACGACCACACGTACATATTTCTGGCCTTCATCATCTTGTAGAAAAGTGCTTTTAACACCTCTGTACCATGAAGTCGCAGTATAGGCCTCTTCAGCCCTTCTCTTTGCTTCCTCAAAGGCTTGTTGATCAGGAGAAAGAGGTAACAGAGCTGAAACAGAGTTTGAAGCAACATCGCTATCACTCTCCTCCTCTATCAACTGCATATGATCAGTTTTATCATCTTCTTCACCTGCAAATGTACTTGCGCTCTTTGTTTTATCTTTAATAAATGCAACCTGAAACCCAAATCCTTGCTTTTCTACAAGTTTGCGGGTTTGATCCATTCCCCACAGCTGTTGTCTGTGGAAATCATCTTTTCCTGAACCATCTCCAATGATTGCAAGCACGACTGTTATATTTTCCCTATCTTTTTGAGGCAGGATTCCCTGGTGTTTTCTTGCCAAAGAAGCATGCTTTTCCAAAAAAGCTAATACCCTTTCGAAAAACTGCCCCACAAAGACAATACGATCTTCACTAACAATTGGAGAATACATTTCAGACTCTGTTACTTTTCTACTCGTTCCATGTAGAACATAATCCTCCAAGGCATCTAAACAACGGCCTAAGGCTTCTTCATACGGTTCAAAACGAACAATTAGTGGTTTTATCCTATCACAGGTTACAATCCTTTTTATAAACGTACGTTCTTTGGTACGCACGTTTAATAAGTGGTCTTTTACAGACTTAAAAAATTCTTCAGTGTTTTTCTTTTTTGCAGCCCTGCCTTTTACATCTACAGGCTTTCTTCTTTCTGCAACAACTTTTTCCCTAAAATTTGTAGACCAGCTTTCAATGGCTTCCTTTGTCTCGCCTGTCTTAGGATCTGCCTTTCCCTTTTTTGGAAGTGTTATATAATTTTCATAAAATTTTTCTAAAATATCTATTATCAACAAGCCTGGCAAAGCACCTCTATCTAAATTTTCCCCAAGATAAAGTGCGCATCTTTCTGCTTGGGTTCGATGATGATCTATTTGCCTGGAACGCTCTCTTTTAACATGGATTAAAAAGTATTTCCCGTCCATGCGCTGCATCAAAATATCAGCAAACTCAAACTTATCATCTCTCCCACCTAAGGGAACATTTTCCCGGTCCAATAAGATTGCCTCAGAAACAGATCCCTCGGCACCTATTTGAGTACGCATAAACTCTACAGCCGCCTTATTATAGGCTAGCTCCTTGTAATCCTCGGAGTCTGTTGGATCAGCCACGTAATCAGGTAGAAAAAGAGCACTTTGGGGAACAGTTATATCTGCTATTCTTTTTCTGATAATCTCAAAACGTGCGGCCGGCATACGATACCACGCACCTCGATCAAACCAGTAATAGCTAGCTTCTCCTTTAGCGTCAGAATCAAAAGGGATAGGTAAGGATCGCACAAGTTGGGTAGGCTTATAATATTGGCCACCAATTGCAATTGTACCCACTCCCCTACTCTCTTTGATTTTTTTAATAACAGCCCCGATATCTTCTTCACCACGTGCTCTAAACCAAAAAGTCCAGTGCATATAAAGAAGCTGGTCTTCCTTAAAATAATGTTCCCAGTTTTCAGCTAAAGCCTTATTAAGAAACCCAAGAGAATCCCCTAGCACAGGTTCATCTAAATAAGGTAAAAAATCTGTATGGATAGCTCCTGCTCTATAAACCTTATAAACCTCTTTAGCAACCTCATGCATAACAGGACGTTGGTTAAAACGTTTGAGAGCTGCCTCATCCTTTTTCTTAGCCGTTTTTTGATTTTTAGTTGTTAACCGGAATTTAAAAAAATCATCGCCATCTACCAGTGCATTCCCCCACCTTGGAATGGGCTTAATGCGCACTTTCTCAAGGCCATCACTAGAAGGATCAATACCGAAATCACTGATTTTTCCTAAACCCTTTTGTTGAGTTTCCGTTCCGCGCATAGGTTTCGCCAAACGCCTAGTTTCTGTCTTTATTTCCTTGATACTCGTAAGAGATTTACTTTCATCTGCTAACGTTGCTGCAATCTCCATTGAAGTTACAACTTTCAGACCAAAAGCAGGAACAACAGATGTTGTGTTTAATAATGCAGGCCAACCCCCTAAAAGATACGCTAAGACCTTGTCTGAATCTTCTATAGGAAATAAAACCATTGACGCTGCATACTCAAGCTCTTCCTCTAAGTCTTCACCCTCATCGTCATCTTCGCTGTCACTTGCTAAATCAGCCTCATCTTTACCCTTCAACTCTTCTTCGTCTTTAAAAAGATCGTCTGTAAGATCAGCTGAGCGCAATATAGCTTTTCGATGCTTTAGCTGCACAACAAAGTGTTCGGGGCAACCATGGGACCTTGGAAAAGACTTAGTTTTCAAAAGCCTTTCCCCACCTTCCAATGCAGAAGAATGAATAAAAGCCTGAACCTCTAACGGAACCGTATCTGTTTCTAAGGAATGAACCAGCACCATTGATCTATCTAAAAGTGCCAGCGTATAAGAGACCGGTGAATTTTTGGGGCGGACATAGTTTCTTAAATCAAATTCACACGCCTTAGAAACAGGTGATAATGAGATCCATAAGAAAAAGAAAAGAATATAAAATAGGTGCATTCTCGATAAAGAATTATTAGTCAAAATTCTTGTTTTTAAATTCACATTCAAGGCCTACTTATTAGATCCAAAGCCAGAAGATAATCAAAAGCAAATATAAAATCTAATTGAAAAAGAAATTAAATATCATAACCAACCGAGTGAAACTCTTTTTTATCTCAAGCAATTAATTATAACAGGTGCATTTTATAAAGTTTTCCAAAGACATGCTGCACAACTAGACTATAATTCAGCTTTAAATCTTCGCGGCCGCGAAGATTTTAGTTCTTAAAGCTGACTGCACATACAGGGAACTGTTGCGAACTCCCATTGAATGAAGGAATGAGTTATAATTAGTTCAAGAATTACGATTAAGAGATTTTGAATATATGAACCAAATGGAAATGGTAAGTTTAGATCAGCTTGTTCCCCGCACTCATATGTATCGTCGATTTATAAAACTATGGGATTTTAAAGGGGTTGAAGCGATTTTATCGACGGTTAAGAGTTTAAACCCTCATGAAGGGTATGGTTTGAATCGTCTATTTCGGTGTTTATTACTCCAATTTATGGAAGACTTAAGTGATCGGGAGTTGGAAAAGTTCTTGCAAGAGAATATATCCGGTCGATGGTTTTGTGGATTTATGTTAAATGAGGATACACCGGATCACACTGTTTTTACTCGGGCTCGTTCAAAAATAGGAACTGATTTATTAGCGACTCTTTTTCAGGAATTAAGAGATCAGCTGAAGAAACAGGGGTATATGAATGAAGTCTTTACTTTTGTTGATGCCAGTCACTTAATTGCCAAAGCCAATTTATGGGAAGAGAGAGATGAAGCGATTCGGCAAAAATATGAAAAACTCAATAATGAGATTTTACCTAAGGTTGCTGTTGATAAACAAGCTCGTATTGGCTGCAAAGGCAAGAACAAATATTGGTATGGGTATAAAAAGCATGTGAGTGTGGATATGCAATCAGGATTGATTAATAAAATTGCCGTTACCCCTGCCAATCTAACAGATGCTCAAGGGTTAAAACATGTTTGTCCAAGCCAAGGGGCCATTTATGCTGATAAGGGATATTGTACAAAGCCGGCAAAACAAGCAGCTGCAAAAAGAAATAGTCATTTGGCGGCGATTAAGAAAAATAATATGAAAGATAAAAATGCTGACCAAGATCGGTAGTATTCAAAACTCAGAGCTCCTTACGAACGGGTCTTTTCTCAAGACCCCAAAAGAGTTCGTTATAAAGGAGTTGCCAAAAATCAATTTGCCGCCTTTATGCAAGCCATTTGTTTTAACCTTAAAAGACTCGCAGTGCTTGCTGATCCACCAAATCTAAATGCGGCACGATAATTGCGTCTAAAATAACCCTTTCCCTCCAATTTGTTGAGAAAAAATCTGTTTTAATGGTTTTATTTTCTAAACAACTCTATCCATACCCAAGGCGTTTCAAAAAGCCGGGCAGGCGTTTGAGGGTCAAGGAACGGAGTGTATATGAAATACATGAGTACCGCAGCCCCTGAAAAACAACGAACCCGGAATTTGAAACACGAGAGGTATATTTAACAATAAAAGACCTTGACTATTGGACGCCCTAATACCTAGCAGGGACCTTATCACCGTCTGTTAAGTTACCAAATCGAGTCAATTTACCATCAAAAAATAATTTCAGCGTACCAACTGGACCATGACGCTGCTTGGCAATGATGACTTCGGCTTGGTTGTAGATGGATTCCATACGGCGCTGCCATTCAACGTGCTTTTCCGTGCCCTCTGGCGGCTCACGGCGAGCTTCGTAATATTCCTCACGAAAAACAAACATAACAACGTCGGCGTCCTGCTCGATAGAACCTGATTCCCTAAGATCCGATAATTGTGGACGTTTATCATCACGCTGTTCAACCGCACGAGACAACTGAGATAACGCCAAAACGGGCACACTAAGTTCTTTGGCAAGGCCCTTTAACGCACGGGTAATTTCAGAAATTTCTTGAACGCGATTATCACCACTCCGTTTGGTACCACCAGCCTCTAGAAGCTGCAAATAATCAATCACAATCAAACCAATATTATGTTGACGTTTTAATCGTCTAGCTCGGTTACGAAGACTGGTTACCGTTAAGGCCGGAGTATCATCAATATATAAACCTATGTTTCCTATACGCCTGCTGACCTCTACAAAAGTTGGAAAATCATCTGCACGGATTTCTCCGCGTCTGATTTTATCTGATGAAATCTTTGATTCACTAGACAAAATACGAGTCGCAAGCTGCTCTGACGACATTTCAAGTGAAAAGAAAGCCACATTCGCGCCGTCTTGAGACCGTTCCGCATGATATAGGGCTGCATTAAAAGCAATATTGGTTGCAAGTGCCGTTTTCCCCATCGAAGGGCGACCTGCTAAAATCAACAAGTCTGATGGATGAAGACCGCCTAACCATTTATCCATATCAACGAACCCTGTTGTCACCCCGACAACATGACTGTCGCGCTTAAAGGCAACCTCAGCCGTTTGAATAGCTTGTGTCAGGGCTGCGTTAAAGGCAAGTGTATTATTGTTAAACTGCCCTTTTGTTGCCAGGTCATACAATTTTTTTTCAGCATTTTCGATGTGCTGAACAGCCGGCACTTCGATATCAAATTCGCGCGATTCGATAACCATTTCATGGCCAATTTGAATCAATTGACGCCTTAGAAAAAGATCATAAATAAGACGTCCATAGTCGCCTGTACTGACAATCGATACAACCGAATTAGCAAGATCAACTAGGTAATGTGCACCACCTAAAGGTTCAAGAGTTTTATCTTTGTCAAAAAAATCCCTGAGCGTAATCGGATCAGCGATCTGGCCCCTGTCGACTAATCGCTGAATCGCGTCATAAATACGCCCATGAATTTGATCCGCAAAGTGTTCTGGCCTTAAGTAATCACTGACTTGCTCTAACCCCGGATTATTCAAAAGAAGGGCTCCTAACAACGCTTGTTCAGCCTCTAGGTTATAAGTCAGAGACTCTACTTGCATGATTCCTTGTTCATTTTCAACAGGAAGTTTAACAAAGTTGGTTGTTGTTATAAGGGGTGAACTCATGGATACACTTTTTTAAAAAATACTTAACATACTATATAACAATTTTTTACCTCTTTAACCAAGTCTTAAGAATTAAGCTTTTATAATTAGATAAAAGTTTTTCCTAATAGTTGAGTTTTATAATGAATTCATTTCGTATTTTGGGTAGTTTATTATCCGGAGCCATTTTCATTTACCAGGTCATTCCTGCTTATTGCAGCTCTCAGGCACATCTTCCACAAAAAGCACCTCTATCTGTTTATAACAAAGCTGATGACCATTCAATTGTGATAAAAGATCCAGTTGAAGAAAAAGATGAAATGCTTAAAATCGTTCTAAGAGAAGTTGGCAAAAGAGTATCCTCCTTGAATTTTAATAGGGGGATGGATGACTTTACAAGCTATATTGATGGAATCATAAACAGAGCAAAACGCCCGCAACCTCAGGTAATACCCGGCGCTAGGAAATCCATAGATCCAACTGAGACGATTATGGAAATCATTTTTGAAAGTCTTTACAAGGAAGACCTAATAAGAACCTTGAATGAATTAAAAATGAGCTTAATTCAGGCCAAAAAAGAAGTTCTCTTTTTACCTCAAATTGCCGTCTTTCAAAGCTTAAGCCCAGAGGGTCAAACACAATTCAGAGCCGGATCACGCGTTGATGACAAACTCGATGAACTACCTAGAGACAAAAGAAAACTTGATAAAATTATAATAAATCCAGATCACTTAAAAATCCTTTTAATTCAAAGATTAACGCAAAGCATAGGAATGGGAAAAGACCGAGCCAGCACATTAAACGACTGCAAAAGAGTCTTAAATGAATTTAAAAACAGACTTCCACAGACAATGCCATTAAGAAGCTTCATTGACAATCTGTATAGTAAATTAGAGGAAAATGCCAGCAAACAGCCTGCGGCACCCATTGTCCTAAAGAAAGTTATTGATTTTATGTCCCCTGCTTCTCAAGTAAAACTCAAAACTGATTTAGAGGACGATCTTGAAACCATCGAAGACTTGTGGGATGCGATCACCAAAACTGAACCTTCAAATGTTATGCCCCTTTGGGTTGATCAAGAAGAACTAGAAAAGCAACGCTTACTTGATGAAGCTGAGAATAAGAAAAAAGCAGCAGAAGAAGAAAAGCGCCATCAACAACAAGAAGCTGAGAATAAACGAAAAGCCGAAGAAGCTAAAAAAGAAGCTGAAGCCAAAAAAAGTAAGATTGAAAAAGCAAAAGACACAGCTGCCGCCAAAGCCAAAGAGAAAGCAGAACAGTTAGGGGGGGATGCGACTCGAAACATTTTGAATGGTGTTTTCGGAGGAAACACTTCGGCGCCTTCAAACAGCGCAGCAACCAAAGGAAGTGCAGCAGCTTCTAGTAGCGAAAACCCTCTAAGCGGACTTTTGGAAGGATTTAGCTTTTGAAGATATACCTTAGAATAGCTACTCAGATATAGGTTGATCATTTCGTTTAGCAAAAATCATCCAAGAGTTTTTGCGGTGTTTATATAGGTTTTCACTGACTCGCTCAATGCGAATGTCTTTAAAGATCTTATTAAGAAGAAAGTGTCAAAGGACGAATATCAATGTAGGACACATGTTCAATTGCTAAAACTGCATTTTCAGGCATATAACGAGCAAGGTTTTTATAGTGTCAGGCATTAATGTTTCATCAATAGCCGATAATTTATTTAAATTCACAATAAAACCAAATACAAAGCATAGTTTGTATAAATTCTTTTTCATGATTTGTTATTTATTCAAAATAATATGCCACACACGATATTGCATAATAGTAAAGAAAGGAAAGGTGGAATAGTGATTTCCCACAAGAAAGTTAATAAATTTATTAGAATCAAAGCTATAAATTGATTGACAAAACAGGGCGAACGTGCGAGAAAATTAACTTATGTATTTTTAGATTTTAAGCTTTTTGGAAAAAGTAGGCATTCGTTCATGACAAAACGCGTAACAGCAAAACATAAAATCGACCGTCGCTTGGGTGTAAACTTATGGGGACGCGCAAAAAGTCCTTTTAACTCCCGTAATTACGGCCCGGGACAACACGGTCAACAACGTTCAAAACCATCCGACTATGGTATTCAGTTGCGCGCTAAGCAGAAACTGAAAGGTTACTATGGGAATATTGGCGAACGTCAGTTCCGCAGAATCTATGAAGAAGCAATTCGTCTTCGTGGTGATACTTCTGAAAATATGATCGACTTACTAGAGCGTCGTTTGGATGCGGTCGTCTATCGTATGAAATTCGTTGCAACACCTTTTGCTGCACGTCAAATGGTCAGCCATGGTCATATCAAAGTGAATGGTCAACGTGTTGATATTGCATCTTATAGATTAAAAGACGGCGATGAGATTGAATTGACCGGCAGCATGAAAGAAAACGTAAACGTTATTATTGCGAGTCAATCTGGTGAACGTGATGTTCCTGACTACATTGAAGTTGATCATAAAAGCATGAAAGGTAAATTCATTCGCGGCCCTAAATTAGCGGATGTACCTTACCCGGTGCAAATGGAACCACATTTGGTTATCGAATTTTATTCTCGGTAATTTGTTTGTGACCGAGTTTTTAAAACCCCGTTTCGTGCGGGGTTTTTTTTTGAAAGGAATCCTTATTCGTGATTAATCCCTACAATCATCACCATGAACACAGTGAACACAGTGAACATTGTCAGCACAACCATGACGATGAAGAATCGGGTGAGATCATTATTCATGATGCTAAGGGCTTTGAAGGAATGCGGAAAGCCGGACAATTAGCTTCGAAAACGCTTGATTACATTACACCGTTTGTAAAGGCCGGAATTACGACTCTTGAACTAGACCGTCTCTGTCACGATTTCATTATTCAAAATAAAGCGGTCCCAGCCCCGCTTGGTTATCGCGGATTTCCAAAATCAATCTGTACATCCGTTAATCATGTGGTTTGCCATGGCATTCCGGGCGATAAAAAGCTTATTGATGGAGATATTTTAAACATCGATGTCACGGTTATTGTTGATGGATGGCACGGCGATACCAGCCGTATGTTTTCCATTGGTAAACCTGGCATTAGAGCTGAAAAGCTAATTAACGTTACTTATGAAGCCATGATGCGTGGTATTGAACTTGTTCGTCCAGGGGTAACCCTTGGAGATATAGGTTACGCAATCCAGTCTTTTGTTGAACGAAACGGTTTTTCAGTCGTACGTGATTTTTGCGGCCATGGAGTTGGTAAAGTTTTCCACATGCCGCCTACGGTTCTTCATTATGGTAAACCTGGTACCGGTTTAGAACTTGTTGAGGGCATGTTCTTTACCATCGAACCGATGGTCAATGCTGGGAAATATGATGTCAAAATCCTTGAGGATGGCTGGACTGCTGTAACTCGTGATCGTTCTCTTTCTGCTCAGTTCGAACACAGCATAGGGGTTACAGCCACGGGTTTTGAGATTTTTACGACAACAACAACCGCGTAGCGGCGGCAAAAATTCTTATTATCTTATTCAATTCTAGACCCAAGGTGTTTCAAAAAGCCGGGCAGGCGTTTGAGGGGCAAGGAACGGAGTGTATATGAAATACATGACTCCCGCAAACCACGAAAAACAACGAACCCGTAATTTGAAACACGAAGGTATCCCCTTATTTTTCAATCCGTTGTTTGTGGAGTGTATGCAAATGTTGTTCGGAGTGTTTCGTTATGTTGGCTAAGTTGTCGTCCTTTAAAATCCCGATTCTTTTGTCGCTGATTTTATTCTTCTCACTTATGTTTGGGCATATTATCCCTGTTGAAATAAAATCCTTTATATACTCTTTAAGCCTTCTGATCAAAGAAACTCTCATCTTCTTTCTGCCATTTCTAATATTTGCTTTTCTTTTCAGTAGCATGTGTCAGTTGCAAAAAGGCGCCCTCAAATTCGCTTTATTTTTAATTCCTTTGATTTGCATTTCAAACTTTACCTCAGCAATGGTTGCCTATGGCATTGGAAATGTTGCTTTAGGCAACAATCAATTATTATCAACAGTTGCCCATACTTCAGAAACTTCATTAGAGCCCATTTGGGTATTTATTCTTCCCAAACTCATTTCTAATGATTACGCTCTTTCGTTTGGATTGGTGTTTGGCATTGTTTATGCTTTTCTTGTCCCAAACAAATCACAAAAAATTTCTGGCAAGCTTTTAAACATTACATCTTTCATTCTAAAGCGTCTTTTTATTCCAGTGATGCCCATTTTCATTCTTGGATTTTCTTTGAAACTGCAGCACGAGCAAATTCTTGCAACCATCTGTAAGGATTATTTATTTGTGTTCCTTCTGATTGCCTCTGCCTCCTATGGGTACATTATTTTCCTTTATGGATTCTTTAATTCATTCAAAAGAAATGCTTGGTTTACTTCCCTACAAAATATGATTCCTGCCTTGGTATCCGGTTTTAGCACCATGTCAAGCGCAGCTTCTATGCCATTTACAATTATGGGAAGCGAAAAGAACGTGACTCACCCCGAAATCGCTAGGGCTGTCATTCCAGCAACCGCCAATAATCACCTGATAGGCGATTGTTTTGCAATTCCTATTTTTGCACTCGCTATTTTGGTGTCATTTAATTCTTCGCTGCCCACTTTCACGGATTATTTCATTTTTACTTTTTATTTTGTTTTGGCTAAGTTTGCAGTTGCCGGTGTGCCCGGAGGTGGAGTTCTAGTGATGCTGCCTGTTTTAGAGCAGCACCTTGGTTTTTCCCCGATGATGTTATCATTAATCACAACTCTTTACATAATCTTTGACCCGCTTATCACGTCAGCCAATGTTATGGGAAACGGAGCTTTTGCCATGTTTTTCTCTAAGGTTTATGGAACAGCTTGTAAAGAGAAACCTTTAGCAAAATAATTTTTAAGAAAGGATTAAACAAATCATTTATGCCTCTAATCCTTTGTTTTTCCTGGATTTAAAAAACCACATTATTTACCAAATCTTTTACCCCTTGTGAAAATTCTGGATTCTCATTTTGATATTTTTTCTTAAATTCAGTTATTTTTTGTAAGTGTTTTTCTATATTTTGCTGATTTAAACAAACCCCTACTGTATCCGAAAGACCCAAATTCCTACTAGGGGTTCCATAAATAACACTAAACACATAGTCACCCACTTCCCCGTTGAAATGGATTGGATCGGAAAAAAAGGGTGTTTTTCCCGTTTCATTCGATGAACCAAAAGGAGGCATTGTAATAACGTTGTGATAATTAAAATCCCACAGAGGAATTAATGGGCAACTTCGATTAGAAGTTGCTATCTCATTTAGTATTTTCACTAATGTTCTTTTCCATTCGATAAAGGTATCCCACAACCCTAAAGCATGTATAATCTCAAGCATCTCTGCATGACAAGGAGGAATTAATAAAATAATTTCTGCATTATTTTTCTGAGCAGATTTTATAATTCCTTTAAAAGCCTCATAGGAAGACCAGCCTTTCTCATCCTCAAACTTAAAGCCTTTTTTGCCACCAGGATAAAGTACAGATATCATAGATTGCTCAGATTGAGCTGACTGTTTATCCTTTAAAAATTTTTGTACTTTGAGATCTGTAGGTTGAGGATTAATTAATCTCCTTATAAGACTTTTAATCATACTTGGAAACCCATCAAAAAAATTCATACATTTGTCAATATATCTAAACCTATGTAAATTAGCTTTTATGTATTCTGAAGAAAGTGCTGTTTTTATTCCTATTTGAAACAAATGCTCCCTATAAGTTGGCCGATGAGCAAAAGGTAGAATTTTTACCTGCTCAAAAGCAATAGCAGGCTTCAATGCATTGAAAGCAAAAAAATCTAAAACAATAAGAAGCTTTTTAATAGGTTTTAACGCTTGAATATGCTCAAAATGTTGTTCCATTTCTCGTATACTTAGCCCAGAAATCCCATAATTATAAGCAACAAAAGCACCATTGGGGTTCCAAAAAGAATTATCAGGATTAAACCCTTCTGCCGCAACCGAACTTCCAAAAATAGCAGCTTCTGGTTTCCTCCAAATCACATTCAAACTCTTCCCTCTATGTTCACCATCCGGTACAGGTTGAAAACCAAAATGAACTGATCTAGGATCATATGCATCTATTTTGGGAGACGTAATCCCCACAATACCCTTTAGATCCCATGTATCTACCAATATAACCAAAAGACATGTAGACAAAATAAACGCAAAAATAGCGATCAAAAAAGCAAGTGTAAAAAATTTATAATTGTTCATAATTTTTCAGAATTGGAAATATAGAAATGTTGATTTTCTGTCTAAACACAACAGAGAAATTACAAATAACATGGCAATTACGATTGCCCACATTGTATTAGGACGCCAATTAAATCTCGATGATGAAGGCTCTAAGGTCTCTCTATCTTCATGATAATTAACAATTTCTTGAGTATTTGGACCAACCATAGAAACCAGTAAAATCATAAAAAGCCATGCAAAAGTAGCGATTATTGGCAACTTTATGTTTGTGTCCAAAATACCTAATTTAGTCAGATCTACACCAAACTCACTTAAAAGTTGGAAATCGCCAAGAGAAAATTTTAATTGATCAAAACTAAACATAGCTTGCAGCATTTTAAATGCTGAAGCCCCATCGGGCGCTTTAAAAAACACCCATCCTATCACGACACAAACAAATGTAAAAACCCAACTCAGAACGAAACCAATTCTTTTGAAAGATAGTGAAAAGTTCATACCCATATACCCAAGAATATGTCGCCAGGCATGATTTACGCATAAATAAAATGCATGAAGTGCACCCCAAATGATAAAGGTCCACCCAGCGCCATGCCAAATTCCACCTATCAACATTGTCAAAGCTATATTCACATAACGACAAATTTCTCCTTTTCTGTTACCGCCCAAAGAAATATAGACATAGTCCCGCAAAAAATTTGATAAACTCATGTGCCAACATCTCCAAAAATCAATAATACTTTTAGATTTATAAGGAGACGCAAAATTAATAGGAATTCGAATTCCAAATAATAAAGAAAGTCCTATGGCCATATCAGAATAGCCAGAAAAATCAAAGTAAAGGCGTAACGTATAGGCTAGAGCATCAATCCAAGCCTCCAGAATACTAACACCTAAACCCTGTTGTATTTTCCATGATGCGGGACAATATCCTATTGATAAAATACTTTCCTCAAGACCGTCAGCTATTACAACCTTTTTAAAAAGACCAAGGAAAAAAATAGTCAATCCCATACTAATCGTGTTCCAACGAAAATTAAAACTCTCATGACTTGATAATTGGGGGAAAATCTTCTTAGGAGAAAGAAGTGGGCCAGCAACTAAATGCGGGAAATAACTGACGAACAAACCATAACATGCAAAACTTGATTCTATTGAACTAGAGCGAAATACATCAACTAGGTAAGCAATTTGAGTAAACGTAAAAAAAGATATTCCTATAGGAAGGGTATTGACCTGGGATATACCAACTTCTGATACCCCTATAATCGAAGCAAAGAAAGTCCAATATTTTTAGTAAAACAAGGTGCCCAAATTTAGTACTATTAAAAAAGAAAAAACGGACAGACAATAATATTTCTTGGGTTTACTTAAAAGAATCCATTGTGCTCCAGAGTAATTTATTATTATAGAAAGCAAAAGAAGAGGAAGACTTGAGTTTTCTCCTAAAACATAAAACAAAAGAGATATAAAAAACAAACATAACGTTTTACCGTGAATTCCCCTAAAAGAATCTGATATTTTGAAGAAAATTAGAGATAAAGGTAAGAATAAAAAAATAAAAATATATGAATTAAAAAGCATTGACTCTACTCAATCAGCCACTATGAAAACGTTAACCTAAGATATCTAACCTGGAAGCGCTAAAAAACGAATAGCCTAATTTGTACTAGTTCAGACAAGGTATGACAGTTAGCCGTTTTGCGAGAGAGCGGTTACTGTCAGTTTAAGTTGAGGTGTGTGCTTTGTACTTTTCCCTAAGGTATCCTGAGGGTAGCTTCTTGTTCCCTTAACCACTCTTCTGATTGGTACCATAGAGGCAAAGTATTGGTATTGATATATCCATCTGGGAACCTGGTCCCCCAGCGTTCTTTTCCTTTTTGCTTAATATAAAGGGTTTCATACATCAAAGTTGCATGAAGATAATGCAAAAATCCTTCTTCTTCCATCCCAGAATCAGACTGAATTCTTCCAAAAACTGAGGGATAAAGCCCTTCGGTAACTTCTTGCTCTGTCAGCCTGAGCTCTACTCTTTTTCTCCTAAATTCATTTGGCGCAAAGATCCAATGTGCCTTTTGATCTGAGATCCCAAGCAAACAAGGCCTTTTATTTTCTAATTCAGTCAGATTTTTAAACATATAAATAACTTTTGAGCCATACTCACTATAACCGGTAGGTTTCTCATCTGTTGCACTTAATGCCCCTTCATCAAATTTCCGGGATCCCTTTGAAAAATCCAAAACAAAATTAACGACCTCTTTAAACGATCTTCGCTTTGTTTCTGAGGACTCTTCCGCCCCTTTAAGGGGGGATATTAAAACTGAATACAATAGAAACAATGATAGAACTTTATTTATAATCATAAAATAAACTTTACTAAGTTATTTTATTTAAATAT
>CAIULA010000021.1 GCA_903899945.1 uncultured Alphaproteobacteria bacterium
GATTGATAACTTCTTAGCACTTGCTAAACCAATATCCTTAAGGTCTGCGACTGAAGTTGTAGCCTGATTAGCTGGGTCATACACTGCATAAGTTGAACCTGTTAATGCTGTTGTGATCAAAGCAACAGCCATAAAACTTTTCAATAATTTCATTATTTCCTCCAAAAAATTAACCATAATTAGTGTCAAAACCAAAAATAACTTTTGATAATTTACACTTTAAATATTAGTACTTTTATATTAACAAAACGTTAAAAAACACTCTTTTTTTGAGTATTTTTTACTCGCTAACATTCCTATAACAGAAACTTTTCAGGTCTACAAGAAATTATTTAAATGAAAATAAAAAATATCACACAGAATAATCATAAATACAGACAGTTTAATACATTGTCTTTCCGGGTAATTTTAAAGAAAATCGTGAAAAATTAAAAAACATGAATTTATATAGTCAAACAAAAAGAGAATAGATCCTGTGGTCGGGGCCACAGGGAAATTGCTGGGTGGTTTTTAAATAACCTGCACACTAAGTACTTTATAAAGAATTAGCTATATTTACCTGAAGTCAGTGCATCAAATACTACGCCCACAGCATCCTCAATCATAACATCCGAAGGTTCGTTAACAACATTAAAACCTGCTGTGGTTACATCAACTTGCAAAGGACCTGCTGTGGTAACAACGCGCAAAATTTCATAAAATGACTCACTATCTTCGTACATATCAACTGTCTTTTCAATAACTGCTTGCAAAAACAGTTTGGCATTTCTTGCTGCAGGTCTGCCTGCTTTGTTGGGGTCAAAACGAGGATCTAAAACAAGCCTAACTGAATCCTCGGTCAAAGATAAAGTTCTGTTATTTACAAAACCATAACAGGCCAATTGCGGCACGTTTTGACTTTCTTGATTATCCAAAAGATCCATGGAACATACGCTAGCAGACAAACCAATAGATAACAAAGCTGCCATTAAAAGAGTTTTATTGATTTTCATGAATCCTCCAAAAAATTAAACATTCAAAGAGTTATTATAGAACAATAACTCTGATTCACAACTGGTTTTTGAACAACCCAAAAATAGTGTCATCCAAAAATTTCAATTAGATTTTATAAAAAGAATGCGGTACTAATATAAGTCATAGGTCATTGTAAATTTATGCTGTCGATGGACTTACCTCGCACTGTTTTGGTACAACAAGTAAAAGATTTATTTGATTCAAAAGCAAATCTTTGTCTAATAGATGTGCGCCAAGACTGGGAATTTGAGCTTTGTCATATAGAAGGTAGCTTTCATTTGCCTCTTGATCAACTGCCGCAAAGATTAACGGAAATTCCAGAGAACACCCCCCTTTTCACCTTGTGCCACCACGGAATTCGAAGCGGATACGCTGCTGCATTCCTAAAGAACGCTGGATTTAAAGACGTTTCTAATATAAAAGGGGGTATTGACGCTTGGGCAAAACAAATAAACCCTACTTTAAAAACTTATTAATAAAGGACCATCGATGCGTTATTTTCTATTAATGACAGTTGCTTCCTGGCTATTTTTACCGCAAGTTCTGGCCGAAGAGCCTGCTGCACCAAAAGATGAATCGGTTGCAATTGATACAGAAACCAATGAGAAAATTCAAGAACCGTCAAAAATCCTTACTATTGAAACAACTCAAAACCATGTCGCAGTTTCAAATGAATCGCATACACTTATTGCAGCGATGATTGGGGCTTATAAAAACAACCCTGACTTGCAACAAAAACGCCATGCTGTTCTTGCAACACATGAACAATATGTACAAGCTACAGCTGGATGGCGGCCTAATATAACATTGGGTGGCAGCATAACGGGAAATGCCAGAAGCGTATCCGGTAACTCAAAAGACGCTGATGGACCAAGCGTTGGAACATCGGGTAGCAGCGCAAATACCCGCGAAGGAAACTTACAATTAACGCAAAACTTATATAATGGCGGAGCAACGACAGCTGACATAAGTAAAGCTGATCAAAGTGCTCGTTCTGCTTGGGCAAGTTTGCAATCTGCTGAACAAAACATTTTGTTTTCTGCAGTTAAGGCCTTTTTGGATTTGTTATCGCAATATTCCCAAGTAGAACTCTATAAAGCTAACAAAATTGCCCTGCAAAAGAATTATGAATCTGCCGTTGAAAAACGCAATATTGGTGAAGAAACTCAAACTCAGGTTGCCAATGCCGAGGCCAAATTAGCAGAGGCAGAAGCTCAGCTTTTAACGGCAGAAGCGCAGTTAGAAGGATTAAAAGCCGCTTACACCCAAATTACAGGGCTTCAACCGGCGGCTCAGATGAAAAAACCTGAACCATTCTTGAACCTTTTACCTGCTGATCTTAAAAGCGCGGTTCAATTGGCTAAAGACCAACATCCAGATGTTATCGCGGCGCAATTTGATCACTTGGTAGCTCAATCAGAAACTCAGCGCATTGGAGGGGGACTGTTACCAACCGTTAACGTCAGCGCAACCTCAAGTCGCAATGAATCAAGAACCAGCACCTCTACTGTATCATCGGATAGAGATTACCGTTCAAAAGATTATTATACTGACAATAGGGTGATGCTCGAGATTAAGGTCCCATTATACGAAGGCGGATCAGTTCGTTCGCAAAAAAGACAAGCCCATGAAACAGCAGTTTCAAAACGAGTTGCCATCGAAACAGCCAGGACCCAAGTTATCCAAGCAGCCATTCAAGCTTGGCAGAATTTTCAAGCTGCTAAAAATAATATCGAAAACTATCAAAAACAAGTTAGAGCCAGCCAAGTTAGTTTAGAAGGGACACAACAAGAAATGATGGTTGGAACAAAAATATTACTTGATGTCTTGAATGCTCAGGCAGCCCTTTTAGAAGCACAACTTAAACTTGTTCAAGCTGAACAGGCATATGCTTTAGAATCATTCCGTTTGATGGCTGCAGTTGGCTTGTTAAATGCAAGACACTTAAAGTTACAGGTTGATTATTTCAACCCGGAATCTCATTATCAAATAACAAGTGGGAAATTCTAATTTTGAAATCGCTAAAAGAGGTCCAAATGACAACAAAACGTGATGATGATGAAATGTCAATGGAGGATATACTTGCCTCTATTCGTCGTTATGTGGCTGATGAAACATCATCGGAACAAATAGATAGGTCATCATCCTCATATAACCAAGAAGCATCTTTTCAAGAAAAAAGAACGTATCAACAGACACGTGAAGATCCTTTTTTTGATTCATCAGCTCCAGAAGTCATTCATTTAACAGAAAGAAGAGAGGTTCCACCTGCCCCTTCATTTACTGAGGCTGTAAATAAAAATTCAAATTTGGAACCAAAGTTTACTTCAGAAACGCTTGTATCTGAAAAAGCTCAAACAGTGTCTTCTCAGGCTTTTTCGCGTTTAGCAGAAGCAGCACGTCCACAAACACCTCCTTTTTTCAAAGCAACTTCCTCCTCTTCCGGAGGAAATGGTTTAACGTTAGATCATTTGATTTCAGAGCTTGCCCGCCCTATGATCAAACAGTGGTTGGATAATAATCTACCGAGTCTTGTTGAATCATTGGTAAACAAAGAAATTGAACGCATTGCTCGTTTAAATAGCACTCGTTAAATTTGTGTCTTTAGATTCCACACTTCTTTCACGTCTTGATAGATGGTTAAAACGCCAATACCCCACCCTTACCCAAGGGATGATTGAAAAGCTTTTAAGGCAAGGTAAAATCAGGGTCAATGGTCAAAAAACCACCTCAGGAACCAGAGTTAGCGCAGAAGATGATATCAGTGTACCAAAGGCTTTTTTAAAAACACTGACTCAAAAACCAGCTCCCCTTACGACTTATAAGCCAGAAGATATCGATTATCTTCTGTCCCTTATTATTTGGGAAGACGAGGAGATTTGTGTTCTGAATAAACCTTCGGGTCTGGCAACACAAGGGGGCACAAAAACAACGCGCCATCTTGATGGTTTGCTCCAAGCTTATGGAAATGGACAACCTTTTCGGTTAGTGCATCGCCTAGACCGAGATACTAGCGGCGTTCTAATTGTGGCAAAAACCTTGGAAATGTCTATTTTTCTAAGCGATGCATTTAAAAAGAAACTTGTTAAAAAAGTTTATTGGGCTATCGTTCATAAAACCCCAGCCATTAAACAAGGCACGATTAATGCACCAATTGCAAAAATAGAAGAAGGTAATAAAGAAAAAATGGTTGTCGATTTTAAGACTGGCAAAGCGGCAATTACTGAATATCGTGTTATAAAATCATTAAAAGATCAGTCTGCATGGCTAGAGCTTAGGCCTGAAACTGGACGCACCCATCAATTACGTGTTCACACCTCTTATATGGGGAACCCCATTGTGGGAGATAAAAAATATGGGTCCCCTGATGATCAACCGTTACATTTGCATTCTCGTAAAATTACCATTCCTCTTTCTGCAGGTAGAACATTGACATTTGTAGCTCCGCCCCCCCATCATATTGAAGAGAGATTAAAAAACTCTAAAATTAATTGGGAGAGTTACTCATGAATACTGTAAAAAGAATTGAAGAAGACCAGATTTTTAATCTTCGCACTCATCAAATTTTTTCTTCTGATTTTCAGCATGTTTATAATCAATGCCGTACTCGCTTGATCAGTGAGGGTGAAAAATCTTTATCAACATTAAAAGAACAATTAGATATTTTAGATCAGCTTGCTGAATTTCCACTAGGACGATTCATTATTGAGAACAAAGGGTTAAATGGATATTGGACTGATTTCACCCTAAGACCTCCTAAAAATGCAGCCACTACACCTTTGGAAAAGTTTTACTTAGAAAGAGCCCCAAGTACTCTCGCCACAAGAGAATCTTTTTATATATCTCAAGCGATTATGCAAGAAAATTTAAAGAATGGCATTAAAATTGCCTCTATTCCTTGCGGTGTCATGGCGAATGTATTAACGCTTGATTTTTCAAAAATTGAAAAAATGACCTTAGTGGGTATTGATCTTGATTTCGAAGTTCTTGTCTACGCAAATAAGCTGGCGGAAGAACAAAAATTACAGAATTATCTTGAGCTTTTTCAACATGATGCTTGGAAGCTTGAGAGTGAATCAGAATACGATATGGTATCTAGTCATGGATTGAATCTCTACATTAATAATGAAGAAGAGCTCATTTCTCTGTACACAAAATACTGCACAGCACTAAAACCGGGCGGACTTTATATCAGTAGCTTTCTAACCCCCTCTCCTTTTGATTCAGCAGATTCGCCTTGGGATATGACAAAGGTTAATGAAGAAGATTTACGCTATCAACGCGTTATTTTTAATGATGTAACAAAGGTTAAATGGAGAAATTTTTGCACCTATGATCAAGTCGCAGATCAGTTAATCAAAGCAGGATTTACAGACATTGAGTTTATTCCCGATTCTGCAAGCATCAGGCCCGTTATTGTTGCCAAGAAGGATTAGAGCGTATCTGAATGCAACTCTAAGTAATACCCTTTTTCCTCTTTTGAAAAATCGTGAGCTGCTATAATGGCAGCTCTTCCTTTTTGAAGATGGTTGCTCAAAACCACTTTGAAGATATCCTTTGCCTGGGTATCTAAGTGGCTTAAGGGTTCATCCAATATCCAAAGCGGCCTTTTTGAGAGAACACCTGAGATCAAAGCAACTTGTCTTTTTTGCCCAGCTGATAAAGTTCCAACAAGGCGTTTTTTCATCTTTTCCAAACGAAATAAAGATAAGACTTCTTCCTGCTCTTCCCTGCTTCTTCCCCCGTACAGATCGCAACGGAAATTTATGTTTTCCCCGATACTCAACGATTCCTTTAGACCTGTTTCATGGCCGCAATAAAACAAGGACTTTGCTTCAATACTGCCCTTTTGAAGGGGAAGAATTCCAGCAATTAAATTTAATAGAGTCGACTTACCAGATCCATTGGGACCAATAACATATACAACCTCACCAGCCTTTACCGAAAATGTTAAGGGCGCATGGACTGTTAAATGTATATGTGGATCAACTAGATGATTAACGTTCAGCAAAACAGTTACACATAAAGAATGGCGTTTCCGGCGGGATTCGAACCCACGGCCTCAAGATTAGTAATTTAGACTCCAGCTGTTTTCTCCTGATTAATTTTTCCTAATAAACCTTTACAAAATCAGGGTTTAAGTTTATTTTTAACTTAATGGGGTTACACAAAAACAAGCCATTTTTTACCTATTTTGTAACCCCGGCGTAACCCCAATTCGACCCTCTAATTATTGGAATGTTTAATATGTCAGAGAATAAAATCAACTTTACGAAAGCTATTTTAGATACTTTGCCACTTCCTCGTCAAGGCCAACGTGCAGTCTACCATGATAAAAAGACGAATGGTCTACAGATTCGTATTACGAGTGCTGGTGTAAAAACCTTCTGCCTATATCGACGCATTAAAAATGGTAATCCTGAACGTGTAACCCTAGGACGTTATCCTGATATGTCTATAGAACAAGCTCGCAACGAAAGCGCACGTATAAATGCTCTAATAGCCAGTGGAGTTAATCCTAATTCTGATGCCCGAGCTCTGAAAACTGAGATAACGCTTCAAGAATTGTTTGAAGATTTTCTCAAACACCGTCGCAACCGAAATGGAATGTATTTATCAGAAAAAACCAAATCGACTTATCGCTATGACTTTAACTCGCACTTAGCAAAATGGGGAAAGAGGCAATTATCTCAGTTTAAAGACACCGATTTTGCTAAGTTACATAAGGAGATAGGCATGAAATACTCAACAGCCGCTAATCGTGTTATGGCAATAGCATCTAGTTTATTTGGTTATGCTACAGAACTCCGATTGTTCAAAGGAGTTAATCCAGTCCAAGGGATCAAAAAATTTTCAGAGAATAAGCGTGACCGTTTTTTACAGTCCGATGAATTGCCAGCATTTTTTAAGTCACTGGCAGAAGAGCCAAATGATACTGTACGAGACTATTTTCTTATTTCCTTGCTGACGGGTGCCAGACGATCTAATGTTCAAGAAATGCAATGGTCTCACATACATTTAGATCGTGCAGAATGGCGAATACCGATCACTAAAAATGGAGATCCTCAAATCATCACTCTGACCTCTGAAGTTGTGGAAATCTTGCGATCAAGGTTTGATGCTAGCTCTCAATGGGTTTTTCCAGGATCGGGGAGGACTGGCCATCTTGTTGAACCAAGAAAAGCTTGGAAACGAGTATTAGAGCGAGCCGGGATAACAAATCTAAGAATTCATGATTTACGGCGTACTTTCGGGAGTTGGCAAGCAAAAACTGGTGCGTCCCTCGTGATAGTAGGGAAATCTTTAAATCATAAATCGCCAAGCACAACAGCAATCTATGCGCGATTAGATTTAGACCCAGTGCGTGAGTCCGTTGATCGAGCAACCAACGCTATGTTAGTAGCGGCAGGATTAAAACAATCAACAGATGTCGTGAATTTCAAACGTCAAAGATAAGGGTTTTTTCAGTGTATCTTTTTTTCTTGATTGATATAGGGAGTTTAATTGATATTACTTTTGCATAGTTATCCTTGCTCAAGATTTATCTACCTGGTAGTACCTTTTAAAAGGAATTGGGATAGAGAGATAGGTTTTGTCAAATAATTGCTACAAAAAACAGCAAGAAAATTGGTTAATATGTATAGCGAATATTCAGTCTCCATCAAGGTTATTAAATATATTTGAATTTTTAAAGAAAAACTATTCTTGAATTACCATATTTTTACTTTTAAATAGATACTCAAACTATTTTTTCACTTTTACTCATAACATAAAGATAGTAAAATGAAAAACAACTTTGTAGATTAACTTGACAATATCTTTAGAAATATTGTATCTAGCATACTAAAACGAAGCCAGAGTTTAGAAACTTCTTTTTGAAGTTTAGTATTATACGATATCAATTGTGATGAACATTTGATCATGTTTTATAAATCGGAAGAGCTCTACTCAAAATGGATTTACTTACACAAGGTGTTCTTGGCGCTGCTATAGGCCAAGTTGGTTTTCAAAAAAAACTCGGAAAACAAGCGATTTTTTTTGGTTTTTTAATTGGTTTGTTACCTGATGCCGATATTTTGATAGTTTGCATGTCATCTAATTTAATGGCAAGGGAATTGATCCATAGAGGAATAACCCACAGTTTGTTTTTTGCATTCTTCATGGCAATTCCCTTAGGATTCTTTTTACACTATATAAATAGATGGTGTACCCCACAAAGAGAAGAGAGCCATAATATCGAGCGATTTAAAATATATAGTTTGTTGTGTTTCTGGGTTCTCATTACGCATCCTTTACTTGATTTATTCACAACTTACGGTACACAGTTGCTTAGCCCATTTCTGAGTCATCGTTTTGCTCTATCAGCAATTCCCATTATTGACCCAGTTTATACTGTCCCTCTTATCATAAGTATTGTGGTAGGATTATGCTTTCCTCGGAAAAGTTTTATTATTAGTAGTTCACTCCTATTCCTAACTACATGTTATTTGTTCTTAGGTCTTGTGCAACATAACTCTGCCATTGCTGTTGCACGCAAATTCTGTTCTGAAAATAATATAAATAGCACCCGAATTGAGGCGTTTCCGTTGGAACCTACTATATTTGCACAGCGTCTTTGGGTCCAAACAAAAGATAAAGTTTATATTACTGAATATTCGACATGGATGAAAAAAAATAAACCATGGATATCCTACCCAACCACAGACGTCCCAACATATCTGGCTGATCGGGAAGAGATTAAAGTTTTTTTATGGTTTACAGATGACATATTTATTTCAATACCAAAAACCTCTTACGGATCATGCCTTCTTGATAGCCGCTTTGGATCATTATCCTTCAAACCTTTGGGATTTTTTAATGTATGCATAAATGATAAAAACGTTATCAAAAAAAATGTTGACTACGTACACCTTGGATTAATTGAAGATGAAAAAGATCCTATTAATTTACTCCCTTCTGAACAATCGCTTAGAAAAAATTTATCCAATTACTGGAATATGATGAAAAGTTTGTGTATTTGGACATTTACGCACCCTAGAGATTAAACTTTAATACTGATGAATTGCGGTAATAATATAAACAAAAATGATAGTTTTTAAAGATTTTATTTTCATCTACAAAATATAATTTTTAAATACTCTATTAGCAATAATTATTAATTAAAATTAATGAATCAAAGCTTAAAAACTGAATTTTTTGTGATGAATACGTAGATACTTGATTGAGTTCTTTGAAGTTCTTATTTTAATTTTTTTCTAGCATGCGGAAGTTTTTCTTTAAGCCATTGTTCTTGACTAAAATGCCATTTCCAATAACGCTGCGTTAAGTTATTGTTGGTTTTTTGTGAATCTAGATGTGAGAAAAACATAGCTACCTTATGAAAATAATTGACGCAATCTTGTAATCTATTTTCTACATTATCTATTGTAGAACGAGCAACTTGAGCAGCATCTATTGCATCCTCTAAATTTGGCTTTTCAAAAGGAACGCCCGCGAATTTAAGAAGTGCAATCCCATCATCAGCATTATGCCATTCATAATATAATGTTGGAAAGGCGTAAGTTAATTTTTGTCCATCTTGCAACATAAAACGTACATTTATGAAACGATTGCTCCGTGCTACCTTAAAGGATTTAATCCTTTTACCAAGAGACGAGAGGTTTGTTATGTTACCAAATGTTGGGATAATTCTATATTCTTGAGCCATTTCTACCGCTTTATTTTTAATAACCCAATCAGCAATTTCTTTGTCCGTCATTTTGCTTATCCCATCATGTGGAGTGGTATGAAAAGGATTATCTTCTGTCTCATTTTTCTCTGGCTGCTTAGTAACAAGGGCTAAAACCTCATCTAAATCATTCATTTCGTATAAGGTGGGTGGAAAATTAGGTTTTTCATGCATAATTTGAAAAAAACCAGCTATTGCTTTTTTAAACTCTTTTACACCCACACGAGGAAGAAATTGTATTACCAACTCCTGATATATTTTGTTAAAATAACTCATAAGTGCCTGATATTTCTTATTAGCAATAGGTAAGTATAAGTGTAAAATATCTGTGATCTCAAATCCTTGATTAATATACGTTTCTACTCGTTCAACAATATGAACTTTCAAATTACTGCTGCGAGGATCAAGATCAAAATGTGCATTATCATGTGCGGAAAAACCTAAAGGGCTTAAAAGCACACCATGTGACATTTGCTCTTGCACAGGAATTCCAATCGGAAAAATATTATTAATATAAGCCTTAACTAAAAAAGGAGGACTAAATTTACCTGCCCCTAAAACAGGATATAACATTTCCATAGGCAGACATTTATCGATGGTATCTAAACTCGATCGAGATAGAGAAGAAGAAAGAGAGCAAACGGTAAACTCTTGAGCGCTATGTCCACTTACAGCTGCCATAGACGCTGTATAGCTCTTCCAAGCATCGTGTTTAAGAAGTCTGTGATACAACTCACGAATAGAGACATTTTTATAAAAATCCTTTTCTGAAAAGTTAACCACACTTACTGAAGCTGCAAACCGTAGATGCATTACCCATAACCATGAGAAGCTAATATCATTTATCTCCTTTTGAAATTTTATTTCTGAAAGAAAACGATTTATATATGTCGGGTTTCTTCCAACATGCTTTTTAAAAAAATCCTCCATATGCTGGACGCAAAGTGAGGTATATAAGGTGGTGTGTGGTAAAGCTTCTCGGGAAACATCATTTACAAAAAAATTTCCTTTACTCCGTATCATAAATGCAGATGGATTAATATTATCAATACCTCTAAAAATTATAGGATAGCGTTTCAGAATAATATATTCAAAATCTTGAGGGCATATACAAGGTTGTAGTTGAGAGGAAAGAGGGGATAATGAAGATGTTCGCTGTTTATACATAGAGCAGGCAAAAGAAAACTCTTCATTGTTAGGATAGTTTTCTATCATTGCGGCAAGAGAGTAACTAAAAAGATACAGAACTGCACCCACAATAGAACCTAATTTTTTGAATTTAAATTTCACGATGCACTTCCTTTTTTATAAACACACATTTGATATTATCAATTCAAAAGAACATTATGAAACTAATAACTCTAGAGAACTGAATATTCGTAAAATAGATTGAAATATTTCTTACTTTTTAAGTTTCAGTCAAGGTGAAAATTCTTCAGAAAGTTCTAAAAAATACTAAACAGTTTTTTTTGGAAGTTTTTAAATGAATATCTATAAAGACAAATCTCAAAAACATCATTTAGGTAATAAATTTGCAGACTTTTTTCAGCTTTTAAAAAAATCAAATTATGGAAGAAAGGTAATTATTAAACATCTTACAAGATGACTTTTCTTAAGAATTACATTTACAAATAAAATTCAATCCGTTATTATTATGAGTATACTAGAAATATTCTAATTTAAAAGTAGGTTTTTAGAGAAAAAAGTCTACAATTTCTCGTTTCCTTTCAAAAACATTCCACGTTAATAATTTTGAAGTAACAATCCATACTGTAAAAAACAGAGCACAATAATGACTAGATTTAAGACATAAACAGCTGGTCAATATAGGATGTTATTTTTAACGCACTATTATCTTTTATTCTTTAATCCCACTCTTAATGTAGTCAGGAGATTAGATAGCAATCATTGCAAAAAATAAACTTGATGTTAACTAGAGAATATACTACTCGCTTCATATCAGATAAATAAATAGAACTGAATTATGTATCAGGCATTTATATCAATAAAGTTATTCACTTTTATTTTATTTTCTTTGACTATAATAAATTTCTCAGCTTTACAAGGCGCTTCTTTGGAACAAGGACCACCTCGATCAAATTTACAATACCTTCGCTTACCTATAAAAGAAAAATTAGAAGACAATTTTTCAGAAATATCAACAGAGCTTGATAATAAGACTTCACATAATCCTTTATTATCATTACAAATAGAAACGAGTACTAATTTAAATGAAGATGAAGAAAATCTTTCCAATGCATCTCAAAGTGCTTCAGATTTGTATGTACAAGCTTTTAAAGAAGAAAGTAATTTCTCAAGATCTTTAGCTTTTAAATGTATGGCGAGCTTAATATTAGGGTTTGGCCCAACCATTCCACAATTAGCTATAGCTTTAAAAGTAGGAAAATATTATAGATCTGAATTCTTGAGTTACTTACTTATTGGCGCAACTGTCTTGTATATTGAAGGTATTACTTCTTGGATGATATGGGAATTCATTGAAGATACTCAAAAGTTGATGAAGACCTTCAAACATCATAAAAACAATTCTACTCGCTGTAATACGCAATCTACGAAAGTATTAGGTATAGGAGCGCTCTCATTGATTCTTGGTGCTCTTTCTAGCGCACCAGATGTATATAAAGCCTACAAATATAATAAAGTAAAAGAACTTGCCATCATAAGTTTTATTTACGATACTATTCCGCGCACACTAGGGTTTTATAAATTATTAAGTTCTCTGGAGTTTGCTTCTAATAACATGTCCAAGGAAGATTACATTGCTAAAACTCAAGGGATAGAATTTATAAACTCTTCAAAAATATCTCTTTTAGAGCACTGCAAGAGAGATGGCACAATAAACGTCTCAAGAAATCTAAAAAGCTATAATAATGCTTGCGCAATATATAGTTATCTGACTAAGGATTCACAACAAAATACTGAAAGCAACTCATTACCTCATAATCCACCTAATCATATAAAGACGTTAACAGAATATTCTGTTTTAATTTTTCCAACCGCAAGTACAGGTTTTAATATGGTTTTAGCTTATAAGGGATATAACCTACTTATAGATAACCCAATATTAACAGGATTTTTAGCAGGTTTTTCAGTCTTGCCACCTTTCATTTTAAGTTGCTATGTAATAAAACGAGCAACTGGAGAGCTGTTTGATAAATTTTATACATCTGGCTCTAAAAAGAATGCTCATTATTTTAGCGTTTTTCATCCTAGAATAAATAACACTATGATAGGAACTTCATTGGTGTTGGGAGGAATAACTTCTATCGGTGGTTTTTATCTTGCAAATAATCTAGATGATACTTTTCTAAGTCCAGCTAAATATATTTTTGCTGCGCTTGGAATGGTCACAGATATAACTTTTGGAGCTTATACCATGTATTCTAGCTGGGTAAATTTTGGAGAAGTAACTCAAAAGACATTTAATAGAAGGTCTTCTTATGTTTTGGGTTGTTTAAAAAAACTAGATGAAGTTGGAGAGGTTATAACCAATTCAGATACCTCTTTAGTAAGAAACTTTATTAATGAGTTTATTTCTTTTCAAAATGCCGCTTTTATTACGCAGACACCACCAGTTTAAAATTTTTTAGTAGTTTATAGCCTTTACAATAAATATATCTTAATTTATTCTAGGATAGAAATTTAATAAGTTTTAAGCAAGGTTATTTATGAAGAGATAAACCATTCCTTCTTCCCAAACAACCTTTCAGATTCAATACCATTTTCTCTACAGGTATGAATAAATTTATCAGACTCAAGCATTTGAATTGAGTCTGCCTCATATTTTAAAGCCATTACATAATTCAACCAAGGCTCTTGGCCCATTGCATAAACATATGCATGCTTACATTTAGATTTCTTCGCAATAAACCATGCTTTATCAAAATTTGATCCAGATAATGTACGATTTCTGTCATGTGTTCTTTTAATAGGCTGAGTTAGAAGAGGACCATATAGCCAGGTTAATGGCCCCCCTTCACACTCCATTCCTAAAAATAGCATATCAATTGCCCCTATCCATTCAAATATATTGTCATATACAAAAGAATCTAAGTTATTAGAATCAGCAGCAAAAAGAAACTTGCGGTCTTTTAATGAAATACAGTAAGCAAGTTTCGATTGAATATTAAGATCGCAATGCTCTCCAAAAAACGGCAATGCTGTAATTTCTCCGTCTTTCAAAGCAATAGAATCCATCTCTTTTAATTCAATCAAAGAAGTAAACCCTGTATGTTCAAAAATAAGTTTAATTGAAGGGTCTTGTAAGGCTCCTATTATATTACTTGGAAAGATTATATGACCTATTTTGTGTCTTAATTGTAAAAGCGTTTCAAACATTAAATGATCTTGGTGATTATGCGTAAGTATTACATAATCAATAAAATCTGGTAAATCTTCTAACGTATATCTTGATACTTCGCTCGATTTAATTGGATAACTAATTACAGGGTCAATTAAGATGGAAACATTACTTGTTTGGATCAATACACAAGCATGACCAAAATATCTTATGCGTATATCATCACCTTGATAATTACGATCATTCGATAAGTGCGGAGATTTAGTTGTAAAAAAGGACTCGAATAATTTATATTTTGAGGGAGGAATTTCAAACAGTTCGTAAATTTTTTGAATATCTTCAGGTTCATTTCTCATCTTAAATAAAGTAGTTAATTCAGGAGACGAAAAAGGTATATTTAAATAAACTTCATCCTCTTGATCAACGCGAGGAGTACTTAACACAAATTTTCTATAGTCCTCAGTTATTTCCGAAAGCGCTATTGACTGATGATCTGAAGAATAATATTTTTTATAGATCAAAGGCTCTATTAAACGAATAGATGGTTTATTATTTAAATCATAAACAATTTCAATAAGTCCTCGTAAAGCCTGGGGCATACGAGAATATAACGCTTCTAACGTATCACCCTGTGCTTCATTTTGCAGTGCTCGATCAAACTCTTTTAAGGCATTGTTAAAAATTATAAAGCTATCACAGTTTTTTTGTGTATATTCTATTAGCTCTTTTACTGCATCTACCTCTTGGCCATTTAAATCTATAAAAGGCCCCCCTAATAATTTAGGATCCTTTACTGCTTGAGCGTGAATTTGTGGATTCTGGACGTAAGATTGCATAATCTTCAAGTGACGTTCAACAATATTGCAGGAAGCTGTGGCAGGAGGAATTAAATATGACCATGCATACCAACGCCATATAAGCGGTTCAATTTTAATATTTGCTTTTAAATAATAAGCTGTCATAGTATTATTCCTTTCTTAAAGTGCTGCATTTGCTTTAACTTCTCTCGTTAGTTGCATTGCGCCAACTTTAAAGTGTGCAGGTAATTTCTAATTATGGTTTTTGCTTCTCATTTTCCAATATTTCTACTTTGGAGTATTAACTATAAAAATATCTCAGTACTGTGTTGCACATTTTCGAAATCTCATTACTATTATCTGTCCAATCAAGATGGTCTGAATCCAGACTTATCACCCTAAGATTTGATCTACTTTTTAAATAAGAATCTATATGGTTATATGTAGCATTCTCGACAAAATATCTGGAAATATTTATCTTATTTGTTATTTTATTCGCCTTAAATAGAATGATATTTATATCATTTGCATCTAAAGGAATTGGCGCATAATTGTAATGGATATCATTAGATTCCTCTTCTTTAATATTTGCTTTTGTTAGGGCCATCTTATAATTAAAAAATGAATCAACAATAAAGATATTTTTAACTTCATCCCCTCTTTGTGTTAGCTGTCTAGCTATTTCAAATGCAAGAACTCCTCCGGAACTCCAACCAAATAAACTATAGGGTCCTTTGGCTTGAATTCCCTTTATATAAGAAATGTAATAACTAGCCAATTTTTCATAAGAAAGTGATTTGACCCAATTTTTTTCCTTTTGCTTAAGAAAATCATAATAATTATTGAATGCCACAAGATTTATATTTTGCAGATATGAAACTACATTATTAAAATAGCTTTCTGCTCCGCCTCCTCCTGGAGGAAGCAAGAACAATTTGTTTGCGCTTTTGTTTGTCTCTTGATTGTTAAACAAGATATATGGCTCAAATTCTGTAAAATCTCCAACAGTATATTCAGAATGTTTTTGATAACAGCAATGAAAGATTATTTTTTCGATATAATCTTTAAAAGTATTTGCAAGTGCTGTAGTTGTTTGCTTATCAAACTTAGTTGTTACATTAAACTGGAGAAGACCATCAATTACTAATCCATTAATACTAATCAAGTTAGGATCATTATTTTCC
>CAIULA010000022.1 GCA_903899945.1 uncultured Alphaproteobacteria bacterium
AATATAATATTTTTAATATTATTGGATATATCGTCGAGAATCCTTTACAATAAATTGAAACAAACTTAATGGGATGACGGAGTATGCGTAATAATAAGGCTATTAAATCACTTTTGGCGATATTAATAATTTCCTCTACAGCAAGTGCAGGATATAAGGATGAGTTTGATACTTTTGCAAACCCTACACATAAAATGCCAGCATTACGCCGTGCTGAATCATTGTTTGAGTTAAGTCAAAAGTCATCTGATCTTGCAGAGCAGTGTTTAAATGAGATTTTTTTGATTGCGCGCGGCAAATATGGCTTTGCTAAAACGAGGCCTGCTAATGCAGAAGAAAAAACAATCGTAGCAAAAGCCAGCGCTGCGTTTAAAAGACTTTTTCCATCAAATCTTAATCCATTTTCAGGACAAAAGGCTATCGGAGATATTGACGAATCTATGTCCGATAAGGTGACGCATCATTTAAAGGTCTTAGACGAAGGATTTGAGCATATAACGAGTCTGATGGACGATGAAGACGTCAGCGAGATTGAAGTTTTTGGGATTTCATTACCACTTTCAATCTTGCCACCAAAATCAACAGCTGCGCCTGCCGCAACGGTTGATGCGTCTAGCATAAGAGTTGATGTTGCTACAGGAGATGATGCAAATCTTAATCCTAACCCTAATTCTTTAGCGGTCACATCGTCTGTAGTATCAGGAACCTTTAGGTTAAGTCCTGTACCGGAGGGGGAAGAAGGTGAAGGAGAGGGCGATGGGACTAGCTCTGTACGGGGAGAAATTGGTTCGGAAGCGAAATCTACGAATGGAGATGGTTTTGTTAGAAAGCCGGAACCATCATCAACACAATCATCACCAAGTTCTATAGATGGAGATGAAGACTTAGATAAAACGGGAAGAAAAAGGTCGAGTCCGCTTGTTTCTGTAGGAGGCGGTGGTGGATCTAGAACAGCAACACCAGACGGTGTGCAGCCTTCAGTTCCAGCAACGATAGTTGAAGCAGATGCGGATAAAGCTAGTAGAGAAGCCGCCAAAGCAGGGGCTAGGAAAGCAGTACAGCCTCCAGCTCCACCGGCTTCAACAACTGCAAGTGGTAATGGAAATGCTGGCGAACAAGGGGCACCTCAATCGGCAGGCAGAAATTCTGCGAATGGCGGAGGTTGCTGCACGATGTGCTGATCCTTTAATGGAGTAAACTAAGTTCGGGATTAAAAAAATTCTTTAAATATGGCGAAAACTGATATGGCCCCTCCGATCAAGTCGGAGGGAAACTTGTTTTTTCTTGACACCCAGACTCAGCTTCCCTTTGGCCACGACCAAAGGGTCCATCAGGCGGTAGGCCTCGGGCATAGCTCCTTGGGTCAAATCCACAGGCCTATTGAATTCATTTCTAAACCCTTTTAAATAAATCTTCTTGACTATCATACATTAGGTTAATAAGACAAACATCAGCTTTCTGACGGCTTTTTTGGAATCCAAATTCAATCTGTCCTTCGTCAGTACCTGAATACGCAAGAGCTAAGTCATTGCCCGCAAAACTAAACTCGTCACCATTCCAGTGGTTAAGCAAAATTTCGCGCGAACGATAGGTTAACCAAAGTTTATCGTTTTTCAGTGTTATTTTGATTTTACCATATTGTTCATTTTCAAATTCACCTTCATACGCCTTTAAATCTTTACAAGGCCTGGGATCTTGCTGTCGCTCTTTTGCCATAAATTGTTTATTCTCATCCCTGATATTTGTCATGGTTTGAGTGATTTCCTGATCCCAATCGTGTTTAGGAAGGTCCAAATAAAGATCTAAAAACGTTGACCGGAGTGCCTCTGGCATTAAGCTTACACGCAAAGCTCCAAAGTTGGAGAGAATAGCGACGCCAAGATTATGCTCAGGAATTAAAAAAGTAAGCCCTCTTACCCCAGAAAAACCGCTCATGTGTCCAATAACATTGACTTTTTTTTCATTAGTTCCATATTCATACAAAAACCATCCCATGCCGTAATGAACATTTCGAATCCGTGTTCCTGGAAATTGTAAATCATCGAACTTTAATTTGGTTGCTGCAACACTCGGTTTTCTAAGCTCGGCGCAGTTTTCTTTTGATACAAGCTGCTTACCATTGACAGCACAATTGTTTAAGTTAAATAAAAGCCATTTTGACATGTCATGGATTGATGCATTAATGCCTGTGCTACCATTAAAGACATACATTTGTGAAGGAATGGGAATAGAAACAACTTTATCCTCAACGGTATAATGGGGAAGGGCCACGTTCTTTGGGACACATAATCCAAAGAATTCTTTCATAGCTCCAAACCAGCTTTTGTTTTGTCCTACAGCTTCAAACCCCACGCTAGAATCTTTCATTTCAAGAGGTTCAAAAAATCGTTTTGTAAATAAGTCATTGATAGTTTGACCTGTTATTTTTTCTACAATTAACCCTGCTATGCCAAATAAATGGTTCTGATAAGCATAATCTTGCCTAAAAGGGGTTTTAAAATGCTGCTTAGAAAGACTGTTTATAATTTCTGTTTGATTTCCTCCCGTATACCAAACTCGATCACTAGAAAAGGCTTTAAGACCGCTTCTGTGGGAAATTAAATCGCGAATTGTAAATTTCTTAGTAACATCAGGGTCACTTAAGCTGAAATCTGGAAGGTACTGAATAACTAGATCGTCCCATTTTAATTTACCTTCATCGACGAGTTGAGCAATTAAAGTGGTTAAAAAACTCTTTGTTAAAGACGCAATGGGAAAGACGGTGTGTTCATTTATGGTTTTTTCTTTTCCAATCTCTAGAACACCAAAACCTTTTTCATAAATAATTTGCCCATCTTTTACGATAACAACAGCAACGCCAGGTGCGTGCCATTTTTCCATTGATGATTGAATGCTTTTTTCAAAGGCAGGCAAAATACTATGAATATCTTGGTGAGAAAAAGTATTGGATAAAAGAAAGAAACTTAAAAAAAGTAATCTTAACAAAAAAATCATAATAGAACTCAATAAGTTTATTAAATATTAACCTTATTCCATTATACATAAACTAAAGAGAGATATAAAGCAGTTTACTGTTTATTTACTTTGGTAAGATGGAGATGAAAATGAATTTCAAAGCAACAATTCTGGCATGTATGACGTTTTTGGCAGGTATTGCGATTATTATTATGTATGCAAGTCAACAAGATCGATACGCAATTTTTTCGCAAGATAAAGCAATTTTTGTTTTTGATAGAAAAAATGCAACGCTTAACTTTTGTAATGAGCATGCTTGTCAACTCATTACACCCTATGCGGGGGAAAATGGAGCGTTTCCTGCGGCTATGATAAATGGACAGCCGATTACACAAGCCATGATGCAGCAATCTGGCATAATGCAAATGGCGCAAGTTGCTCAACCTTTTATGTCCCAGATGACTCCGCAAACTTCATTGCAAGCTCCAGTTGCTCCTATGATGCAACCTCAGCAAGTTGTTTTGGTGACATCTTCACAGGCCTCGAAGGCACCTGCACCAAGTGCCGCAGTCCCTGCTGCAGCAACACCTGCCCCAGCAGCCGCTGCGCCAACAGCTGATCCGGCTGCAGCACCGGCTGATCCAGCACCAGCCGAAGAAGCTCCTGCTGAATAAATTCAAAAAGTTAAAAAAGAAAAAAGCCTAAAGTAAAGTGAGAGGGGACTAAAAAAATCCCCTCTTTTACTCTTCGATACGAGCAACCCGTAAAATGTTTGTTCCTCCTGAAGCCCCAAAAGGAACCCCAGCCGTTACAATAATTTGGTCATTATGAACAGCAAATTTTTCAGCAACAGCAATTCTGCATGCAGTCTCAACCATTTGAGAAAAACTATGAACCTTTTCTGTTAAGGCAGCATGCGCTCCCCATACCAAAGGCAGAAAACGAGCCGTGTCTAAATTCGGCGTCAATGCTAAAATAGAGGATTCAGGACGTTCACGAGCAGCTCTAAGGGTCGTTGACCCTGTTTCTGAAAAGGTGACGATGACACCGGCGTTAATGATATGAGCAACCTGACGTGCTGAAGCCGTGATCGCATCAGCGACAGTCTTCAGTGGCGTTAAATGGCTGCTATCCATCATTTCACGATAAACCGGATCTTGTTCTGTTTTTGAAATAATACGATCCATCATCTCAACGGCTTCAACCGGGTATTGTCCCGAAGCAGATTCTGCAGACAACATGACTGCGTCAACTCCATCATAAATGGCAACAGCAACATCTGAAGCTTCCGCACGTGTTGGAGAGGGGGAATAAATCATAGAGTCAAGCATTTGCGTTGCAACAACAACTGGTTTTCCTGCAAATCTGCAGGCACGGATAATTTTCTTTTGAATACTTGGGACTTCTTCTGGCATCATTTCAACGCCAAGGTCACCGCGCGCAACCATAATAGCATCTGCAAGTTTGATGATCTCCTCTAAGCATTGAATAGCCATAGGTTTTTCTAGTTTTGCAATGATTTTTGCCTTACCTTGAATAATATTTTTAGCTTCTTGAATATCTTCAGGCTTTTGTACAAATGACAAAGCAATCCAATCGACTCCTAGACCGAGACCAAAATTTAAATCTTTTTTATCTTTTTCGGTCAAAGCTGAAATAGGTAAAATAACACTTGGAACATTAACGCCTTTTCGGTTGGATAATTCACCGCCATTAATGACAAGAGTTTCGGCGTTATCTTTTTCGCAAGACAAAACTTTAAGACGTATCTTCCCATCATCTAAAAGAAGATCTGTTTCCGGCTTTAAGGCTGAAAATATTTCAGGGTGAGGGAGGTAAACGCGCTCTGAGTTTCCGGGTTCTGGGTTTAAATCAAATCGGAATTTTTGGTTTGGCTTTAAATCAATTTTCCCTTCCGCAAACGTCCCCACACGAAGTTTAGGTCCCTGAAGATCCATCATAATGGCAATCGGTCTTTTTATATTTTTCTCGACTTCTCTAATCATTCGAACGCGTTCCTCGTGGTCTTCGTGACTACCGTGAGAAAAATTCAAACGAAAGACGTCCGCACCGGCTTTAAAAAGCTCTTCAATCTTTTCTAAAGAAGAACTGGATGGACCCAATGTTGCTACAATCTTAGCTTTTCTAAAGCGGCGCATAATAATATTCCTTTATGGGACACAATTTCTTAATTTTGCCAGAGATTATCTCAACTCACAAGATAACAGTTGCAGTTGCCATAGCAGTAAGTCCCTCTTCACGGCCACAGAAACCCAATTTTTCAGTTGTGGTGGCTTTTATACTGACACGGCTCATATCAATTTTTAAGATTTCAGCAACGCGTTGACGCATTTTTTCTCGAAATGGGGAAACTTTAGGTCTTTCTCCAATTAAGGTTGCGTCGATATGATTAATTTTTCCGCCCATAGCGCGTACTTTTCCAGCGGCATGTTTTAAGAATTGTGCAGAATCAGCGCCTCTCCAACGCTCATCTTTTGGTGAAAAGTGATAACCAATATCCGCATCTCCTATGGCACCTAACAGGGCATCTGTAATGCTATGAAGGCCAACATCAGCATCCGAATGACCAATTAAAGAAAACCCACAAGGGACATAACATCCAAAGATTGTCACCCCATCACCCGGGCCAATTTGATGGACATCAATGCCATTTCCGACGCGTATATCAATCATTTGCCGTAAATCCTTTGTTGTGGTTATCTTTATATTTTCTTCTTCGCCTTCTATGCAATGAACAGGAATACCGCCGAATTCACATAAAAGAGCATCATCTGTAAAAGTAGGGGTATCTGAAAATTGTTGATGAAGGGAAAAAATGGTGAGAAAATCAAATCCTTGTGGCGTTTGAACACGGCGCAAGGTTGATCGTTCAATTGTTTCTTTAACGACATTATTTTCTATCCGTTTAATCGTATCAGTAACTGAAATGACGGGAATACAGGTCTTTGCATGGTTAAGTGCCTTAATAACACGGTCAATCAAGGTGGTGCTTATGTAAGGTCTGGCGGCATCATGAATCAGGACAAGGTCAGGCTCATAAATTTTTAAAGCTTGCAGTCCCTTGAAAACAGATTCCTGACGGGTTGCTCCTCCATAAGTGATGGGCAAAAGGTTAAGACCTTTTAGAGCTGATTCATAAAGAAACTCAGTTCCTGCGCCAATAACAACTTGAATGCCTGAAATGGCCGGATGATTTAAAAAAGGAGCGATGGCATGATAGATAACTGTTTTACCATTTAAAGAATGGTATTGTTTTGGCAGTTCGCCTCCAAATCGATTTCCTCGGCCACCTGCTACAATCAATACATATATTTTTTTCTTTTTAATAGTGACGGACATATTTTATAACTATGAAAAATAGGATCTTTTTTAAATGAATAGAGTCTCTTATAGGTTGTCAAGACATAAACCGTTTTCAAAACCTTGCATGAATATAGATTTAAGTATAATCTTGTCTAATCTTTAAAAGTGGATGAATTTCTTTATCGTTAGTGTGTAAAAATGGCCATTCGGATCGGTCCTATTGAACTTTCTATGCCTGTAATTTTGGCACCTATGTCTGGGGTGACTGATATGCCTTTCAGGCGTCTTGTGAAACGCATGGGCGCTGGTCTTGTTATTTCAGAGATGATTGCAAGCCAAGCAATGATTCGTCATACCCGTCAAACACTTAAGATGATCGAAAAATCGGCCGATGAACAACCGATGGCCGTTCAGCTTGCCGGCTGTGAGCCGGAGGTGATGGCAGAAGCGGCTAAATTGAATCAAGATCTAGGGGCTCAGATTATTGATATCAATATGGGATGCCCGGTTAAAAAAGTGGTTAACGGTTATGCAGGTTCTGCATTAATGCGTGATGAAAACTTGGCTGCAAGAATTATTGAGGCAACCGTTAAGGCAGTTTCAGTTCCTGTGACCCTAAAGATGCGGACAGGGTGGGATGATAACAACCGAAATGCTCCTCGTTTGGCGCGTATTGCAGAAGATAGCGGTATAAAAATGATCACTGTCCATGGTCGGACACGTTGCCAACTATACAACGGGCGGGCCGATTGGGAGTTTATCCGACGCGTAAAAGATGCTGTTTCTCTGCCAGTTATTGGAAATGGAGATGTTGTCACTTTAGAAGACGCTCAGAATCTTTTAGACAAAAGTGGTGCAGATGGTGTAATGATTGGCCGTGGTACATATGGACGTCCTTGGTTTGTCAATCAAGTTGGGGAATATTTGTGCAATCAGACTGTACTTTCTGATCCTCCGATATTTGAACAACATCAAATTCTCAAAGAACATTTCGAGGATATTTTGATTCATTACGGAGAATCAACAGGGATTAGGATTGCCCGAAAGCATGTTGGTTGGTATAGTAAAGGCTTAACCAATTCAACGGATTTCAGAGTAGCTGTAAATCAAGCTGAATCTGTGTCGGGTATGAAAAAATTAATAGATGAATTTTATGAAACGCTCTGTTAGAGAAAAATGATGCAAGAAAAAGATGATAAAAACTTCCAGGGTTTGAGTGGAGCGATTTATTCTTTTATAAAAGCGTACTTCGAAGATCACGAAGGTGATTTACCTGTTGGTGGTTTGTACCAGATAGTAATTAACGAAGTAGAGCGTCCCCTTTTGACGGTGACATTAAAAGCCGTTGCAGGTAATCAAAAAAAAGCCTCGGAGGTTTTGGGCATTAATCGAAATACTCTGCGCAAAAAAATCCAAGAATTGGGTATGGATCCAAAAGAGTTTATTTAATCGCCAGTATGCAGATAAACGTGAATTCGAAATTAAGACCATAAAAGAATAGCTAAAAGTATATTAAGTCCACAGCTGGTGTGACCACTCCGATCAAGTCGGAGGGAGCCCTGTTTTTGATTGTTTATACAGTTTTTTCTTGACTCCTAGGCTTAGTTTCTTTGTGACTTGATCTCAAGATCTATTAGGCGATCAATCTCAGACATGCTGTGGCCCTGACCGCAGGAAAATTGTATTTTTTTACTAAATACGCACCAGTTTTACTATGGCAAGCGAAGCGCGACCACAGGATCCATCTAGCGCTTTATTCGTTTTTAATCCCGAATTCGCGTTAATGGACTGCAACAAAGTTTACGTTCCTCGGGACGACCTAAATTTATACTCGCTTTATATCAATTTTTATATATTTAGCTTGTTCTGATTTAATCAACAGCTTTCCTTAGAAACTCCATGAAAAAAAATTTTTTAATTCAACTTTACATCTTTATTAAAAGGTGGTACTTTGCCGTTGGTTTAAATATTCAACTTAGCAATACTTATGTGTAAGAATCAAAATAAAATAAAAAATTTATCTAAAATTGTTTTTAATCGAGCAAGACTTGTCTTTACTGTTTTCTTTTTACTGGGTGTTATTTGTGGCCCCCAAGTTTTTGCAGCAGAATTAACGCCCCAAAAGAGCAGTCTTCATGAGCCTCTTTTGTCGTCTGGTAGTGCTACAAGAAACCCAATTCATTCCTATCAAACCATGGATCCTATAGATTCTCGTATAACCGCCATCACTTCCGGCCCTCCTTCTTCGAGCCAAAGTCCATTGGTTGATTTTCATGGCTTATTCGGATCACCTGCGGTCAATAGTGCAGGAAACCCTTCAGTAGAGCAAGGTGCAAGAGTTTTGTTCGCTCCGTACCAGTTGGATGTTGAGGGTGGGGAAGGTCAACTCGCTGAAATAGCTCTTGTTACCGCTGTGAACGAAGAAGATACAGCGTTAGCTGAAAAGGGCGTGGACCAAATCAAGCATTACCTCTTTTACATGGGGGGTGGGGAAATGAAAGACGCGGTCATAGAAGAGTATCCTGATATTTCCGCTGACAGATTGCCAGCTCTTCTTGCAAAAAATGCGATGCAAGCTGCGGATGAGACTATACCTGCATTTCTTGGGAGTTTATTGGTAAAGGAAGAAGGTTTACGAAAAAATAATGCAAGTCTGAAAGCAGCTAGTGTCTATTGGAGAAATCTGTATTTAGAGTTAGGAGGAAAATTTTCGGCTTTGCAAAAAGAATATGGAGAGTTGCATAGCAGGCATACTCAGTTAAACAGTGATCATACAGCCCTAGAAGGTGACTACAGGGACTTAGAAAGTGGGATGAGAGACCTAAAAAGTGAGTGGGCGATCTCTTTGCAACTAGAAAAAGAAGCGGACATTGAAGAATTAAGAACGAAAACATTTGCATTAAAAAATGAAGCAACAACAGCGCGAGCCAGGACTAAATACCTGACAGTTGCTTTAGGTGCTGTGACAGCTGTTTCAATGGTAGGTTACGTAGCCATTTTATGCAGTAAATATGCATGAAAACCAAACCAGTCCAATCAAAAAATAACAATAAGTATAGTAAAAATAAATAAAGGAGATAATTTATGAATAAAAAAACAATGCTTACTACGCTGCTTTTCACAACAGTTTTATCAAGCGGGGTTGTATTTGCATCAACCGCGGATCGAGATGATCTTCCGTTTGGTTCACCTGCCACGAAAACCCAGTTAGCTACTTTACCAAAAACGCCTGCAATAATTGCAGAGGCGCAATCAAAATTTTCCGATGATATTTTTTCACCTGAATCTGCTCAGTTCCATAGAAGTATGTATGTAGATGGAGCGAAACAAGAGAGAGATGCAAAAAGAGATGAGCTTCTTAAAAAAACAAATGCTAAAGCTGTGCAAGCAGCAATCGAGGCGAAAAGGAGACAGGTTGAAGAAGAAAATGCAAGAGAAATAGAAGCACTTACTCTTAAGATGTCCAATCTTAGTCAGGCTCTAGAAGGGCATAGGGTTAGCAAAGGTGAGGCAGAGCAAGAGGCAGAAAGATTAGCTTTAAAGATTAGAGAATTAGAGTCAGAAAAACAAGCAATGACACAAAGAATTGCACTAGAAAGAGCCAGCTTGGAACAACAAATCGAACAAGATAAAGAAGAGTTGGAAAGACAAAAGGTGCTAGAAAAACAAATCTTAGCAGAAAAAGCTGAATTGGAAGAGCGGATTAGACAAGAGCAATTAGAGGTGGAAAGACAAAAAGCGCTTGGACTTCAAATTGAACGAGATAAAGATGAGTTGTCAAAACAAAGTTTGGCTGAAAAAACTGCGTTGCTAGATCAAATTGAATTGGAAAAAGCCAAGAAAAAACAAGCAATGGCTGCTTCAAGTCAGGCCTTAGAACGGATGAAGAAACGCCTTTCTGATATAGCAAGAGAATCCCAGCAGTATGCTACAGAAAGAGATGAACTTTTGTTAAGAACAGACCTTCTAGAAACAACAGAAAAAGGGCTAAGGAGACAGCTTGAACTCGTTCATAGTCACTTAGACGCGACAACAGGAGGAGGAACAAGAGTTCCAGTACCGTCCACTCCTGCTGCTACTTCTTCTGTTGCAGGAGGCGGCGGAGCCAGCAACCCTCCTCCATCATCAAATTCTAAGCCAGTTTCTAAATTGAAAACCACTAGCTTTAGGGCAGCCGCAGGGGAAAAGAAAGACTCTTAAACCATAGATTTCTGAAAGGATTTGTTAGCAATTTATATTAGGCTGACAGATCCTTTCGGTTATAAAAAAGTTTGGCTGTAGTTTGTAAGTCATTTTTTGGAATAGAACTAAAATTTTGATAACTGAGAATAAAAGTGACAAAACGAACATGGGCTGAATGAGTCCTGTGTTAAAATTTCGCTTATCATAGGAAAACTGTCTTGTGTTTAGCGGATAAGTTTGTTTCAGGTTTGATTACAAGGTTCATCTGAAAGCAAAAATGATACTGGATTTATAGAAAAAAGCACCCGGATTCTCCTTCGTAAAAACTTACATGCTGCGTAATCTGTCTCTATTTTCAATAAGCATTAAAAAACAAAAGGTGAGGATAAAATTGTGTCTGAAAGTTTTATGCAATTTTCTGATTTTTTGCGGAGGCGTTAGTGTGTTGGCTTCAACGGACAATAAATCTTCATCCGATATTTTTTCAAATGGGCGCATTGGTATCGGTGTGGCCGGTGAATATGCAAATATTGATACTAGTTTAAAAATAAGATCTCCAGTAATTTTAGGTAATATATCATCCACTCAGCAACAAACCTGTAAAAGATTCCAGTTAGCTCCTAGTTTAGAATTGGGCGCAACGATTATGGATAATTACTATTTGGGTTTCATTGCAAGTTGGCGCTATTTAGGGGCAAGTACCACGTCAATAACCCCAATAAGAGGAGCTTATCATTTTTCACATGAATTTAAATTGCAATCTTATACCGATGCTTTTATTAAATTTGGATACAAACCAACTCGTCAGGCACTGTTTTACGGGCTCGTTGGGCCATCTATTGCCGACTGGTCTCATACCACACAGCAAGTTTCTGTAAATAGTGTAGCGCAAGTTTCTAAGGTTCTTAATACATTTGAAATGAGAGAAAGGACGCTTGGCTTGGGTGTTGGCGCCGGCGCTGAGTATGTTTTTAAAGATAAATATGCATTCAGTTTTGACTATGTGTTTCATATCCATCATTCAAGATCGGCAACTCGTACAATAAATTATATTGATGGTTATAATCCTTATGCTAGAAAATATAATGTGCGTTCGGGTGATCTTGTGAAGATTGTTCAACCTTCTTACTCGACGTTTGCAGTACGATTCACATACTTTTTCTCTGTTTTCTAGGTCTTAATGAAAGGCTAAGTATTTGAACTTAGCAGTGACTACCGGCCGCAAATCCTGAGGACCATGCCCATTGAAAATTGTAACCACCAAGCCAGCCGGTAACATCAACGACTTCGCCGATAAAAAACAGATTGGGTAATGCTTTAACGGCCATGGTTTTTGAGGATAAAAAGTCTGTATCAACACCGCCCACAGTTACTTCGGCTTTTTGATACCCTTCTGAACCGGCAATTTTGACCCTAAAAGCATTTAGTTTATCGGCAATTGCAAAAAGGCTTTCCTTTTTTAAATCGGTAATGCTTTTATGAAAATCAGGATGAACGGCCACGGTGTCAATCAGCCGATTGGTAAGATGTGTTTTTAAATAATTTGCGGGGGTTTGTTTGTTATTTTTATCATCGATAAATTGCTTTTTCAAATCTATCTTTGGCAACAAATTAATGGTGATTTCTTCATTATTAAACTTTTCCAAATAAGATGAAATCTGCAATATCGCAGGCCCACTGAGCCCTTTATGGGTGAATAAAATGTTTTCTGGAAATTGCGTCTTTTTATAATGAACGATGGACGGGTTCGAAACACCGCTGAGGGATGCAAATAATTGCCGCTGCGATTCCTCAACAATTAACGGCACGAGAGCAGGACGTGTTGAAATAATTTTAAGGCCAAATTTTTTAGCAATACGATAACCAAAATCACTAGCGCCGATTTGCGGGATTGATAACCCCCCGCAAGCAATAATCAAAGAGTCACAGGTCAAAATCCCATGATTTGTTTCAAGCTGGAAAATGTCACTTTTTGAAACGTCATTGACTTGACAGTTCAGCTTAATTTTGACGGCATTTGAATGGCATAAATCCATCATCATGTTAATGATTTGTTTGGATGATCCATCACAAAACAGCTGTCCTAAGGTTTTTTCATGATAAGCGATTTGATACGATTCAACCAGCTTGATAAAATCACGCTGGGTATATCCGGCCAAGGCTGATTTCACAAAATGAGGGTTTTGGCAGATATAATGATTAGGTGATGCATGCAGGTTTGTGAAATTGCACCTCCCACCGCCTGAAATTCTGATTTTCTCACCAATCTTATTTGTGTGCTCAATCAAAAGAGCTTTTTTACCCCGTTTTCCAGCTTGGGCAGCTGCCATCAATCCGGCTGCGCCCGCGCCAATAATAATAACTTCGTAATGAGAATGATTTTGGTCCATAAGATTGGATACTTGAAATAGGGGCCAATGTAAACTGAATTGTCTTTTTAAATAAATTTTTTGTTAATAGTTTATTAATAAATATACTTTATTGTTTTAATTGTAGGTGATTTATTTTTTAAGGTAATGTAAAATGAAAAAACAGTTATTATTAATAAGCGCCATTGCTGTGTGCAGCATATTATCAACAATGGAAAATGCGCAAGCTTCATCTTGGCTAACAGGTAAAAAGTCAAAATGTGTTGAGATTGATAAAAGGGCTGTAAAAAATTTGGTTAACCCTAAGGTTGCAGCAGTGTGTGCCGGTAAGCCGGAGACTTTTGTGGATAGTATAAGTGCTGCGGTAAAACAAGATGATGGAAGTATTAGTTATACGGCTAGTACGCGTCAACCTCTTCCGGGTGGTGTAAATGTTAATGGTTCGGTCACAGTTCGTTGTGATCCAAAAACCGGAGTCTATACTGCGGATATGTCTCCACAATCATGCAGGGCTCACTAAGTTTTATTAGACAAAATAAAATAGTTTCAATTATCCGGATCAGATTAATCGGATCTTTTTTAAAAGATCTTAAAATATCTGATCTGGGTTTATGATTTAAAAACCTCTTCTTGACACACTCCTTTTGCTCTTTCTAGACTGAGCATTACAAATAATTTTTGTAAAATTAGTTTCATGAGCCTTTCAAAAAAGCGCCCCCTTTCACCTCATTTGCAGATCTATAAATGGCAAATCACGTCTGTTCTTTCGATTTTACATCGGTTTACGGGTATAGGGTTTTGTGGAGGGATCATAGGTTTAGTTGTTTGGTTGTATTTTTTGAGCCAAAACATCGAGGGACATTCAGCTGGTATTGAGCTAATTAATACCGTACCAGGGCAAATTATGCTTTGGGCTGTAATCTTTTCCGGAAATTTTCATCTGGCAAATGGCATCAGGCATTTGATATGGGATGTCGGGTATGGTTTTTCTTTGCCAACAGTTAATGCCTCGGGTTGGTTCGTTGTTGGGTTTTCGTTTATTTCGACCCTCCTTTTATTTTTAAGCTGGAGGTAGAATATGTTCCTTAAAGCGCATCATCACTGGTTATTGCAGCGATTCTCTGCTGTTCTGCTAGCCTTTCTTTATCCCCTTTTATTGTTTTGGTTTTATCGGCAACGATCCCTTGATTATGATGAATTAATGGTGGTTCTTCAGGGTCCTTATTCCATGACTTTAATGGCAATTTCGATTGTTATTGCTGTTTACCATGCAGTCCTTGGGTTAGAAGTCATTATTGATGATTATGTTTCCAAACCCTGCATAAGACGCATAAGTCTTGTAACTATGAAAGGCTTTGCGCTAGCTTTATGTCTTTTGGTTTTTTTCTTTCTCTATAAAATTAAAGTGTTGGAGATTTCATTGTGAGTGCAGCTTACTCTTTTATCAACCATACCTACGATGTGATCGTTGTGGGTGCGGGCGGAGCAGGACTTAGGTCCGCGCTTGGAATGAGTGCCGCTGGCCTCAAAACAGCCTGCATCACAAAAGTTTTTCCAACCAGAAGTCACACCGTTGCTGCCCAAGGCGGGATTAGTGCTGCGCTTGCTAATATGGGCGATGGGGATGATTGGCGGTATCATTTTTATGACACCATCAAAGGATCTGATTGGCTGGGTGATCAAGATGCAATTGAATATATGTGTAAAAATGCAATTCCTGCGGTGGTAGAGCTTGAACATCTAGGGGTTCCTTTTTCCCGAACTGAAGAAGGAAAAATTTACCAACGTTCCTTTGGTGGGCACACAATTAAGCAGGGTGAATCCATGGCCAAGCGCGCCTGTGCTGCTGCTGACCGGACGGGCCATGCGATTTTACACACCCTTTATCAACAATGTTTAAAACATCAATCTGAGTTTTTTATCGAATATTTTGTGCTTGATTTGATTATGACCGACGATGGTAGATGTGTTGGCGTTATTGCCTGGTGCCTTGAAGACGGAACATTGCACAGATTTCAGGCTCATATAGTTGTTTTGGCAACGGGTGGATATGGACGAACCTATTTTTCTTGTACGTCGGCCCATACCTGTACAGGTGATGGAAACGGCATGGTTTTAAGGGCCGGTTTGCCGCTTCAAGATATGGAATTTGTGCAGTTTCATCCTACTGGTATCTATACGGCTGGTTGTTTGATCACTGAAGGTGCGCGCGGAGAAGGGGGATATTTGACCAATTCTGAAGGCGAACGATTTATGGAGCGTTACGCTCCGCATGCTAAAGATTTGGCATCGCGTGATGTTGTAAGCCGTGCTATTGCTATTGAATTATTAGAAGGGCGCGGTGTTGGTGAGCATAAAGACCATGTTCATTTACACGTCGAACACCTTGATCCAAAACTTGTTCATGAACGTCTGCCGGGTGTTGTGGAAACGGCGCGGGTGTTTGCGTGTGTTGACGCCACAAAGGGGCCTATACCTGTTTTGCCGACGGTTCATTACAACATGGGCGGCATCCCAACCAATTATCACGGTCAAGTAATTAAAGATTCAAACGAAACGGTTGTGCCTGGTTTGATGGCTATTGGTGAGGCTGCTTGTGTTTCTGTACATGGGGCGAATCGTCTTGGGACCAATTCATTATTAGATTTGGTTGTGTTTGGACGGGCTGCAGCCTTAAAGGCGGCTGAGATTATTAAACCCAATTCACCTCATCCAACTTTAAAAAAAGAAGACGGCGCAGTTGCTGTTGAGCGTTTTGACAGACTTCGTTATGCAAACGGTAGTTTGAAAACTAGTCATATCCGGCTTTCTATGCAAAAAACCATGCAGCAACATTGTGCAGTTTTTAGAAAACAATCTTTGCTGGAAGAGGGCATTGACAAATTAAAGGATGTCAATACAATGTTGGCTGATATTCAAATTAACGATCGGTCATTTATTTGGAACACGGATCTGTTAGAAGCGCTAGAGCTTGAAAATCTTTTACCGCAATCAACGGTGACGATCAATTCAGCGCTTCACCGGACCGAAAGCCGCGGAGCGCACGCTAGAGATGATTATCCAGAACGCGATGATGTTAATTGGCTGAAACATTCCCTTTGTTGGCTGGATGAAAAACAGGTAATTAAGTTGGACACACGTTCTGTTCATATGCATACCCTTACGAACGAAGTAAGACCCGTTCCTTTGCAGAAACGGGTTTACTAGTTTTTTATCAAAGATAACTTTAATTTCTCTTCTCTTTGATGGCTGGTCTTTTTATTCAGCTGGAGCTTCCGCTGCAGGTTCCGCTGCTGGCTCTGCTGCTGGCTCTGCTGCGGGTTCCGCTGCTGCTGGTGGTGGAGGCGGTGTTGGGGCAGCTGGTTCTTTCATAGTATCGATTTTAGCATATGCACCTTTAATAGCAGCGCATTGTTTTTTGAATTTGCTATTCGCTTTTTTCTTACCTTGAGCTTTACAGTTGTCAGCATGATGCCAGAATACCCATGCAAAACGGCCATTTTGCTTTAGACCAGCTGGATAAAAGCAGTTTGCTAAAACGTTTTGATCAGGATTTGAGGCTGCATCATCATCGCAAACAAAGCCTTCAGGTAGACCCGATGCGGACAGTGCAATTTCGCAAGAGCTTTGGTTAGTAGTTGCATCTTTTCCTTGACAATGACCGCCCCAAAAAGCCGCTGCACCAGCTTTATGCTTTGCAGCTGTTTCTGCATCCGGAAGACATTGATCAACAAGCGTTAACCCTTTGTCTGAAGCCATTGCGCCTGCGTTACAAGCATCTACAGCATTCATAACTTTGTGTTTGAGAGAGCTTAAACCAAAACTATTTGCCTCTGTCATAAAACCGCTTATGGCCATTACGGCGCCAAGAGCGATGTATCCAATGTATTTTTTCACTTTAATTCCTCCGTGGTTGGTGATCTACATTTTATAATTTCAATGTAAGTTAAAATTATTAATAAATTATTAATGTGGAGGGTTTTTTATAATTACATAGAAATTTCTTTACGCACGTTTTCTAAGCCTATGAGGCTGCCGATATCCCCCCATAGATTGTCATGTATATGGCCAAAAAGACGCTTCTTACTTTCAGCTTGATCAAAAAGAAGTTTAACGGAGAAGTTTTTGGGAAGATTATTTTTGATCATCAACGGATTAATGATCATAACGCCAGGGTAAACATAGGGAGCAGAATCATGGTCGCCCCGATGTTCTAGTCTCTGGTCTGGTTTTAAAAAATAATCACCCTTTGCAAAGTAGCCAATGGCTATGTCTTTGGGGACAATCAGCAAAAGAATATCCATACTTTTACGATCCCAGGCCTCACATAAACGTGACAACATAGGAATAGGGCCATCTTTCCACCAGATATCACCGTTCACAATTAAAATAGGCTTGTTTTGATCAAAGTGTGGCAAGGCCTTAACAAGGCCGCCACCTGTTTCCAAGATTTCTGATTCATGAGAGATAAGGATAGATGGGTAATTTTCTAAGTGTTTATGAATTTGCGTTGCAAGGTGATGTGTATTAACGGCAATTCGTTTAATACCAGCCTCAGTTATTTTCCGGATTGATTCATCCAAACACGTTGTGTTCCCAATTGGTATTAGGGGTTTTGGAATATGATCTGTTAAGGGCTTTAGGCGCTTTCCGTATCCTGCTGCAAAGATCATACATTGGTCAATTATAGGGTTGTGTAAGGACATCTAAAGCGCTGGGATATTTTGTTGATGAATAGGTAAATGATTATCAAACCAACCTTTAACCCCTTTTAGTTGAGGGATTGCTAGGGATTTTTCCAAGTATTTCCATAACCGTGGCAAATGACAGAGATAGTCTTTCTTACCTTGACGCATAGCATAGCGGGTAAAGACTCCAATAATTTTGGTATGACGAGCTGCGCCCAAAATAGTTGCTGCTGTTTTATAGCTTTGATGTTCAGATAAGGGAAGTTCAGCTAAAAAGTATTGCCACATCTGTTCTACTATTGCAGGGGTTATGTCCCGTCTGGCGTCCTCTAGCAAAGAAACAACATCGTAAACGACTGATCCCCATAGGGCATCTTGAAAATCCAAAAGGCCGCACCCTTTAATCCCATCCTGTTCGTCCACAATCATCAAATTATCGACATGGAAATCTCTTAAGACTAAGCTTTGTGGCGTAGCAGGGCAGTTTTCAAAGGCTTTTTTCCAGCTATTTTGAAACTCTTCTTTAATATCGGATTTTGGCTCTTCTCCGGTAACTGCTTTCCAGTACCAATCAATAAAGACCTCTGTTTCTATTAAAAGCTTTTCAATTGAATAGAGTTGAATAAAGTTGGGTCTTTCGATTGCATGTTGATGAAGATGTCTTAAAACGGTTATCGAGGTTTGATACAGCTCTTTTTCTCTTGCCGGAGATTGTTTTAAGATGGCGGTAAAAGTGTGATCGCCAAAATCCTCTAAAAGAACGAATCCGTTTTCAAGACAATGTTCTAGAATGGAAGGCGCTCTTAGACCGCAATGCTGTAAATATTTTGCGACTTGAATAAATTGCTGTGGGTTTTCAGGCGCAGGGGCGTCCATTAGTACTCGTTTAGGAGCGTTCAATCTGTAATATTGCCTTAGAGACATATCACTTGCTAAAAACGCCAACTGAGTTGGCTCTAAAGAATGAGTTTGTAAAAATTGATCCCGTTTTACAACGCGCGGCACACTCATATTTTTTCTTCTATTCTTAAAGATCGGTGATATTCATCAATTACGCTTAAGTATACATCAATTCGGCGATTGGGGAGATAATTTTGTAAACGATCTGGCCATTCAATTAGGCAAATAGATGTTTTTAAGGCTTCCAATAACCCAAGTTCCAAAATTTCCTCAGCACTTTTGAGTCGATAAAGATCTGAGTGCCATATCTCACCTTTATCTGTCTGATACGTCTGCACTAAAGTAAAGGTCGGGCTTGGAACTTCTGTTTTATTATCTTTTAAAAGAGAACGAATAAAGGCTTTTGAAAATGTCGTTTTTCCAACCCCCATATCACCCCACAAAAGGATGCAACAAGGAAAATCTACAGCAGCTGCAAGACTTTCAGCTTGATTCTGAAGAGCATTTAAAGAAACAACGATGTCAACCATCAAGCAAACAAATTTTATTAAAAAACTTAAAACACTATTTGAATGTTCCTCTCACAAATGTCAATAAGAGAAATTGAGGCCTTAGAATGTTTTTTATATAATTTAGATTGTCTCTAAAAAAATACGACAAAACTTCTAGTAAGTTCTGCCGTATTTATTCAGAAATACAAAGAAGTCCCCAAATTTCTTAGGGAACTTTCTTTGCTACGGGATGTGTAGAGATCTGTAAACGTATTAAAATCATGTCAAGTCTCCTCTTTGTTTGATTTACAAGTGGATTATACAATTTTATTTAACTGAAGATAGTTGAAAATTTACATTGATTTCAACATTAATTTAGAGATTTTTTGAAACGTTGTCACACTTTGTAACATACCGTTTCTTGAAATTCTAAGTGTGAAAGCATAAGAATTTAAAATAGAAACAATAGATTTTTGGATATATTCAGTGCAGACTGCGTTTTACGGTCCTTCAAAAGTGGCTCCTTATGCTTCTTTTGTACCAAGCCAAAACCAGATTATACAAAGGACTCTTGTGCAGAGTGTAAGCTGTGTCGGCATGGGGGTCCATTCTGGAAAACCCGCTTCTTTGACATTATGCCCTGCGTTAGAAGATAACGGTTACGTCTTTATAAGATCAGACATTGCAAGTTTCAAAAATAAAATTCAAGCGCGGTATGACAATGTTGTTGATACCATGATGTGCACTAAAATTGCTAATTCGTACGGAATTTCTGTTAGCACTATCGAGCATGTGATAGCAGCATTATCGGGTGCTAATATTACTAATGTAATAATCGAGGTAAATGGTCCAGAAGTGCCAATTATGGACGGCAGTTCTGTGGCATTTTCAAAAATGATTGATCGTGCTGGTGTTCAAATTCAAGAGTCCTATGTCCCTGCTTTAAGGATATTAAAACCTGTAAAAGTGACTCATGGTAATGCTTCTGCTGAATTTATCCCAGCTGAGGGCCGCATAATTTCCATACAATTTGATGGGCACGATCGTTTAGAAAATTTAACGGATGAAACTGAATTTAGTTTTGACCTTGAGACTGATAATTTCTCAGAATTACTTTCTGATGCAAGAACTTTTGGTTTTTATGAAGATGCAGAAAAGCTTTGGGCTGCGGGTTTGGCTAAGGGAGCTTCTTTAGAGAACACAGTTGTCATTCAAAATGAAAAAGTAATGAATGAAGGCGGGCTTCGTTCCGAAGATGAATTTATTCGTCACAAAGTTTTGGATGCTGTTGGCGATCTGGCCCTTTCGGGAGTTACAATTCTGGGACATTTTCGCGGAATAAACTCGGGGCATGCTTTGAATAATCAACTTCTTCGTGTTTTGTTTGCGACCCCAGACGCTTGGACTATGAAATAATTTTCCGTTCTTAATGCTTAATTTAAAAGAGATGTTTGCTAATAATCTTTTTAGCGGTGATTTGAAGTTGTGTCCCGATAGATGTCTTTAAGATCGGATTGTTCGTAAAAGCTTATTATGTCCCCTTTGTGTGTGCATCCTAGCTTATTTTTTAAGCTATTGAGGTAAGATTCTATGGTTCTGGGGGATAAACTAAGATGTTTTCCTATTTCTTTCATCGTTCTTCCGCTTGCAATCAAAGTCATGCACTGTATTTCTCGGGCAGATAAGTTAAGAGAATCGTAGACTTTAAATTTCTTTATTTCTGTTTCTTTTATAAATTTCTCCAAATTATTTTTATAAGTGCCATCATTATTAAGAGTTTTTCCCTGAAAAACCTGATTATAAATTTCAGAGTAAGCATAATTTTCTGGTTTGGCAGTCATTATTATATTTTTAATTTCATTTTTAAAATAAGCGATAAATCGTCTTATTAAGTCAGAATGATTAAGATATAAGGATGTAACCTGATGATTTTCTCGATTTGTGGCAAAATAATACACATCTACAAAACCAGAACTGGGATGCACGACATTTAAGCCGTGCCATATATTATGGGTGTATAAGGCATCTAACGTTTTATCTGAAGGGCAGAAGGTTGGCCATAAGGAAGCATGATGCGTGTTATCGGGTATTGAGCAAACTTCTTCAGCAAAATACCGTGAACTAGCATAATCATTTTTAAGATGTATTTCCGCCCAATTTATATCACTGCTCATCGCAAGGTACGAGCCGTCCGGCATATATCGAAGATAGCCAAAGTGAGTCATGTTGAAATTATCAAACAAAGGAGTGCATATTTTCCCTATCTCTTTAATGTACTTTTTGTTAAATAAAAGCGCCCCGAGATTTTCTTCTTTAGAGGCATTCATCTAACCTCTCCTCCCTAATTTTAAGTATATTTACGTAACTTTTATTATACTGAATTGATTTTAATGAGAAGAAACTCCGTAATAATTACTGTAGTTGAGATTTGTATAATTTTATGTCTTTAAAATTTTATTTATCTTATAAAAATACACTAACTATGGTTTGATTATAACTTAAAAATTATGACAACTGAAGATACTATGTTTCCTAAAAAATAAGAAAAATTCTCCTTAATTCTTGTTGTTTATTTTTCATAAAAAAGACACTAGATTTTCTAGTGTTTATTATGAGAGGGGCCTGTATATGGTTATTAATGATTTTTTTTTATTGATAGTTGATGTCCTAAACCAATGTCCTGCAGAATTTATTGCATTTGCGATGATTATCTACTGTGCTTTGAGCATATTTTTCTTACACCTTGCTTTTGGAAAGACAGGTCTTTTTGTGTATTTTGGAATGTCTCTCATCGTAAGTAATGTACTTTTCCTTAAATTAGTAAAGTTTTCATTTTATACCTCTCCTATACCGCTTGGGAAAATTGTAATAGGGTCAACAATGTTTTGCACAAGTCTTTTAACGGAATTTTATGGCAAAGAGACAGCGAAAAAAGCGATTTATATTGGAATTACTGCAGAATTAATTGTACATTTTTTGATGTTATTGGCGGTGGGGGCTCAGCCATATGTTGATGCGGATAGTAGTATTTACGATGCTGGGCATGCGCAAATAAAGGCACTGTTTCTTCCAACTTTTTCTATCTTCATTTCAGGAATTATAGCCTATTTAATTAGTCAATATGTTGAAATCAAAACTTTTTTAGTTGTAAAGGAAATGTCGAATTCACGCTTTTTATGGCTTCGTGCGGGCTTATCTATGTGCGTTGCTTCCCTTGTGGATAATATCATTTTTGGCACTCTTGCTTGTATCGTTTTCGCACCTAATCCTGTTTCTTGGAATACGGCATTCTTTACATATATTTTAGGCTCATATCTTGCGAGATGTATGATCTGTATTATTTTCGTACCGTGGATGTATTTGGTTTTTAATTTTCGCATAAACAATTTTTTCTCGAAAAGGTATCAAGATGGATAAATTACGGTTACCGTAACATTTACGGATTCTATCTTCGAAGGAGAGGGGTATGACAAAGAGTCAATAATTACTTTTCAATTCTAACAATTGGCTTAATCATGAATAATCACCTTGGAATTATATCGTGTTCAAAAAACAAAATATGGGAACTGGTGAATAACTTAGGACCTGCCGAAGCCGGTTGTGCCTATTATGGCCCTGAGTTTTTGTTGGCTAAACATTATGTTTCAAAATTCTCTGATCGAGTGATTATCCTTTCCGCAAAATATGGGTTTTTGGATTTATGGGATATTATCCCTGATTTTTATGATGTAACATTTTCTAGACCAAAAGATGAATATGTAGATATCTCTTATTTAAAAAAACAGGCTAACGAGAAAGATCTGTTTAAATATAAAAAACTTATTTTAATAGGCAATCTGGATTACCAAAAACGCGTATACGATATTTTTTCTGATACCAGCGTAAAAATCGACTGCCCTGTGAAAGGGCTAGTGCAGGAAAAAGATATTTGCTTAAAAATCAACCAACTGCTGGGAGGCAGAGGTTTCTAAGACGTAATTTTCCGCAGAACGACTTTAGGAATATGTGGGCACATTATAAATATTGTTTGTCTTTAGAGATTCTAACTTTTCTCTACCTCGTAAAGCAAATCTATCTCTCTAACACTTGTGTTTTTCAAATGAGTTCGTATATTATGCCTTAATATAGTTTAGGTTTTTTTATTAGTGATGTTCCAAACTCTTTCTCAGCGATTAACTGGCGTTTTTGATAAGCTTCGTGGGCGTGGCCTTTTAAGTGAGGATGACGTTAATGCGGCAATGCGTGAAATCAGAATTGCGTTGCTTGAGGCGGATGTGGCCCTTCCGGTCGTTAAGCAATTTATTGAACAAGTTCGGACAAAAGCTGTTGGTCAAGAAGTAATCCGAAGTATCTCCCCCGGGCAGATGGTTGTAAAAATTGTTCATGACCATTTGGTTGAAATGTTAGGGGGGCATGCCGAACCTTTGAATCTTTCGGCGCCATCTCCATTTTCGATCATGATGGTCGGGCTGCAAGGATCTGGAAAAACAACAACGACTGCAAAACTTGGTCGCTTTTTAAAAGAAAAAATGAACAAGTCGGTGCTGATGGTTTCCGTTGACGTTTACCGTCCGGCAGCAAGAGAACAGCTTGAGGTTTTAGGGCGTCAGTTAAGTATACCGACTCTTTCGATTATCGAGGAGCAAAAGCCGCTAGAGATTGCCGCGCGTGCCCTAGAAGAAGCCAAACGTCAAGGCATTGATGTTATCTTATTTGATACAGCGGGTCGTTTGCACATTGACGAAGACTTAATGGAAGAGGTTGCCGAGCTTAAGGCTTTGGTTAAGCCAATTGAAACTCTTTTAATTGCGGATGCGATGACAGGTCAAGATGCCGTCACAATCGCCAAAGGGTTTCATGAAAAAATTGGTGTCACAGGTTTGATTCTTACCAGGGTCGATGGTGATAGTCGTGGGGGCGCTGCTCTTTCTATGCAATCAGTGACAGGTTGTCCCGTTAAATTTATGGGGATGGGTGAAAAAGTTGATCAACTAGAGGTTTTTCAGCCCGAACGTATTGCCGGTCGTATCTTGGATATGGGTGATATTGTTAGCTTGGTTGAGCGTGCTGCTGAAGTTGTTGATCAAGAAGATGCTGAAAAGCTTGCAAAAAAGATGCAAAAAGGGCATTTTGATTTAGACGACATGGCTAAGCACCTGGAACAGATGTTAAAGATGGGCGGATTGTCTGGTTTAATGAGTTTTTTACCAGGTGTTGGTAAAATCAAAGACAAAATCCAAGAAGCTGGCCTTGATGATCGTTTGATACGCCGTCAGATTGCAATCGTTCGTTCAATGACAAAAAGAGAACGTAAGGATTATCGTCTTTTGAACGCATCTAGAAAGCGCCGAGTGGCGAGCGGATGTGGGATGGAGGTTTCTGACGTGAACCGCTTGTTAAAGCAGTTCCAGCAAATGCAAGCGATGATGAAAAAAATGGGTAAACTGGGAGAAAAAGGGCTAATGCGCGGAGGTCTGCGTGGGCTTTTTGGGCATTAATATTAAGTAAATATTGTTAGGGAGAGTATAAGATGGCATTGAAAATTCGTTTAGCACGTGGGGGATCTAAGAAGCGTCCTTTCTATCGTATCGTGGTGGCAGAAGCAACCAGTCCACGTGATGGGTTGTTTGTAGAAAGAGTGGGTTCTTATAACCCTGTTTTGGCTGCTGACCATGCAGACAGAGTTGTTCTTAATGCAGAACGTATTAAATATTGGTTATCAGTAGGTGCACAGCCAACAGATCGCATTGCGAAATTTTTAGGTCACGCAAATTTAGCGCCAAAGCCAGTCTATAAGGATAATCCAAAGCAATCTGCTCCTAAGAAAAAAGCGCAAGAACGTTTAAAAGCTGCAGCTGCAGCAGAAGCATAATTTAGTTTGTTGTCTTTAAGATTATGAGCACCAAAGATCTTGTCTGTTTGGGTGAAATCGTTGCTGCTCATGGCATCAAGGGGTGGGTAAAGATTGTTACCTTTACGGAATATCCTGAGGATTTAGTGGCCTATGGCTCCTTGGTTCGCCACGATATGACTCCGGTTGCCATTCATCTTGAAAATGTAAAATCTGCCACGACTGTTTTGGCACGGATTGATGGTTGCGTAACCCGTAATCAGGCTGAAACTTACAAAGGCACCAAGCTTTTTATCTGCAAAGACCAGCTCCCTCCTTTAGAAGAAGGAGAGTATTACCACGAAGATTTAATCGGAATGAAAGTTCTAGATGAGATGGGTAGGGTGGTTGGCGCGGTTGAGGCTCTTCAAAATGCAGGTGCTGGTGACTTTTTGGAAATCTCACCTGCTGAAGGCTCAAAACCTATGACGGCTATTTTTTCAAGCGATTCAATTATAAAAGTTGATTTGGAAAATCGTAAACTTCATATTCATTCGGGCTTTTTGCTGTCGTGACAAATTGGCAGGCAACTGTTCTTACTCTTTTTCCTGAAATGTTTCCTGGGCCGCTAGCACATTCGTTGGCAGGTAGGGCTTTAAGGGAAAGTCTGTGGTTATTAAAAACAATTGATATTCGTGGTTTTGCTCATGATAAGCATCAAACCGTCGATGATACTTGTGTCGGCGGTGGTGCTGGAATGGTCTTAAAGGCTGATATTGTCGATGCAGCGCTAACTCATGCATGCAGTCAATATAATGAAGAAAAGCCTGCGATTATCTATCTGACACCACGTGGAGAACCGTTGCGTCAACCACGAGTGCGCTCATTGATGAAAAATAACCCTTCGGGTTGTATCCTTTTATGTGGTCGCTATGAGGGAATAGATGATCGAGTCATTGAAAAGTGGCGTGAGGAAAAAGGGCTGATAGAGATCAGCATTGGTGATTATATCCTTTCAGGTGGAGAGATTGCAGCTTTAACCTTGATGGATGCTTGTGTGCGTTTGCTTCCAGGGGTTGTTAACAAACAAGAATCATTGGAATCAGAAAGTTTCGAATTGGATCTTTTGGAATTTCCACAATATACCAAACCACAAAATTGGCAAGGTAAAGCAGTGCCTGAAGTATTGCTATCTGGCGATCATAAAAAAATAGCCACTTGGCGTCAGGGTCAATCGGAAAAAATCACAAAAGAACGTAGGCCTGATTTGTGGGATGCGTATTTAAAGAATGATTTAAGTCATCAGAAATAAAGAATTTAATCTTGATTTATTGAGACATCCTCGGTAAACTGGGGACCGAAATTGGCAAGGAAAGGTCGTGCCTGAAATTCTGCGTCGGGTGACCATAATATAATTAGCCGCAAGGCATATAATAAAGCAGCAATGAACCCCGTGCACGCGAACCATATTGTGGAAAGCGTGATTTAGTAAAATCCGTTAGGCCAGATTTAGGGTCTAGCACGCCAGGAGTATTAAAATGAATTTATTGCAACAAGTTGAAGCTGAGCACTTAAAAAAGCTCGTCGAAGGAAAGACAATCCCTGATTTTCGTCCAGGTGATACCATAAAGGTTTTGGTAAAAGTTGTGGAAGGTGAACGTGAACGCACGCAGCCTTTTGAGGGTGTCGTGATCGGCCGTAAAAACCGTGGCTTGAACTCTTCCTTCCGTGTTCGTAAACTTTCCTATGGAGAGGGTGTTGAGCGCGTTTTCCCACTTTATTCACCAAATATTCGCATCGAAGTTTTGCGTCATGGTGATGTACGTCGTGCAAAATTGTATTACCTTCGTGGTCGTACGGGTAAGAGAGCGCGTATCGCTGAAAAAAGACGCGACACACCGATTACACAGGCTTAGTAAAGCTCGTTATTTCTTCCAAAATCTAAAAAGCAGTCCTTTTCGGGCTGCTTTTTTTTTGTGTTTAAAGGTATACTGACCTTGGGATATGTATTTATCAAAAGATTAAAAACATAGTTGATGACAAGTGCGTTTTGTCAGGTTTTAATAGGTATTATAATTTCGTCTTTTAGCCAATTTCATTGAAATTTTACTTTAAAATTTATTAATAAGGCGAATTATAGTTGTTATTTTCTAATAAAGATCGTGTTAAAAAGGACACACATTACTGTAAAAGAATTTTAAACTTTACCAAATAATATCTTTAGTTTTTCTAAGGATGGTATACGAAAGCTAATAAAAAATAAGAAGGTAAAATTTAATGCCTCTTGTGCTTGTTGTTTTTGTATCTTTGTTTTTTTCTTTGGTCTCTGAAGCTTCTTCTGGAGATGAAGTCATGCTTGACGATCCTTTGTCTGTCTGTTTTGAGCAGCTGAAAATGAAATATATGCCTTTGGTTTCAGCTAGGTATCCTGTTGGAATGCTTCCTCTTGATGAATCAGATCTGATTGCCATAGAACCGTTAGTCAGTCCTGATTTTCACTTTCGAGATGATCTTAGAAGATTTTACTTAGAAGTAAGCCATCTTGCTTTTAAGGGAACGGCACCATCAAGGGCTCATGGAGGACTAAGCAGCTCGCTTTGTCAACTGGTTAGAACGCGCTACAAGGCGGATGGATGGGTTCCTTTTTGCGATGACGGCGACGGTTATTATGGCATTAATCAAGAAGAAGGATGCGTCCGTTTATTTTCATATTCCGCTGATAGTATTTTTGATGAGGAGGTTTACACGAATTTAGAAGGATTCTTGAAAGCCCAATACCTCTCAGATTAACTTCTGATTTGCTCAATATATTCTGCAATTTTAAGCCCAAACTCATTTCGCGCTTTTTTAAATTCTGGCCGATTAACAGGTGTTCCGGGTAAATCTCGGTAAGTGCTTTCACAGAAATGTAGTGAACCTGAAAATTGAGTGTGTAGTTTTTGCGTAATTAAAACGACTATTGATCGACCTTGGTGAGTTTTGGCGTCATGGTGGGTTAAATGATGATAGTTCATCGTTTCACCATCTGCTCCGATAGGACACAAGGAGTTTTTCAGTCTGTCTAAGTTGGATAGGCCTTCGAGATCAGATCTGGCTAGATCTAAAGAAAATAAAGAGAAATAAACTTCATAGCCTTCAATTTCAAGCATTTGGTAATTAGGCATTACGAATTCTTCAAAGAGTTCAATAATCTCATTCCTTCTGATTTTTTTTCCTGTTCCAGTAACGATTTCCTCTTTTCTGAGTTGGATGTGAGTAAAATGATTTTCCCAAAGTTCCGCTTCGGCACTGAATTCTTTTGAAAGCTCTTTTGTTGATTTCCCCCTTCTTTTTTCTGCTTCAATCGATAATTCTTCTTTATGTCTTCTTCTTATCGTTTTTTCTTCTTCGGTCTCTGGTATATAAGGTTCTTTAGTTGCATCAGCAGGCCACGATTCGACTAACCCTGATCCCTTTGCTTCGACTATTTCTAGGCGAGAGAGCGCCCATCTGGCAGCTGGGGTTAAAAACTTGCCTGTTAAATGTGGGTCTCTTATAGGAGAAGAGTATTTTTCTTTTAATGCAATGATCTCTTGTCTTTCGACAGGATTAGATGTTTCTGACAATATCCCATGAAATTCCGGATCGTTTGTTGTGTAATAAAGGGCGCGATTTCTTCTTTCTGCTGCATTTATTCGTCCGGGTGTGAGGTCGAATTTTTTTGAAAGTTGTTCGCGTTGTGCAGGTGACAATTTCCCTTTTTTAAATTCGGTAGACGATGTTTTATCTTCGAGGATGATACTTGATCCTGTTGCATTGCTATCTTCATCATCACTTCCAGAATCAAAAATAGAAACAGATGATCTTATTTCAGCATCACGAAGGCTAGATCTAGATGTTGTTTTTGAGACAAACCTTTCTTCTGGCCAAAGTAAGGATGGATCATCACCAGAGCTTTCACCATCAGTAATATCTTCCACTTCATATCCATTGCCTTTGGTGATTTTCCAATCATATTTGGACCTATTTGGGGAGTGTTTAATTAGAGACACACTTTTATCACGAGAAAGAGTATCTGCACATGAGGCCTTTCTTGATAGAAATGGGGTTTTTCGAGGAGGTGAGCTTACATCTGTCGATGTTGCTGCAAAACAAATAGGGGAAATTTTAACAAAAATAAAAACAAATACAAAAAACATTTAAATAAAAACTATAATTATTAATAGAGTATAGATTTATCTTTTATTATATTAATTGATTGTTTTCAAGATCTGATTTTGATTTTCTTGACGGTCATCGCAAAAAAGTGCTTGTTTTTAAGTGCATCTATTACAAATACAGTTTGCTTCTTCCTTATAAAAATATATAATTTTAATTAAATTGCCGTTATCTGGATCTCCTTTGTGTTTCAAAGTGTGCGCGATCGTTTCTTGAATTATTACAATAATGAAATGCGTTACCTTCGTAATGCAGGCGGCATCTTTGCAAAGCAGCACCCGAAAATTGCCAGACGTTTAGAACTAGGCAGCAAAGAATCTCCTGATCCGCATACAGAAAGGCTTCTTGAATCTTTTGCTTTTCTTTCAGCGCGTCTTAGTCAAGAAATTGATGAACGTTTTCCGCAAATTGCATCGGCTCTTTTAGATGTTACATATCCTCATTTGATTAATCCAATTCCGGCAATGACCATTGCGCAATTCCAAGTCGATCCCACAAAAGGAAAACTAACGACCGGCTATTGTGTCGCAAAAGGATCTCAGCTTTTCACATATGCTGAACAAGGGGTAACGTGTCGATTCCAAACAGCTTATCCTGTAACTTTGTGGCCCATTAAAATTAAGAAAACAGATATTGTTTCTCGAAGCCATTATAATGCCGAGAGCGGGCCTGGAAAACATGAATGGTTCCTTCGTTTAAAATTAGAAAGTATGGGAGACTTGGATTTTTCTGAATTGGATATTAACTCTCTTCAGTTCCATATCAGAGGAGAGCGTGTTCTAAGTTTGGCGATTTATGAAAGTTTATTTGCTCAAACTTCGGCTTCTGTATTTGTTTCTACGGATGGAAAAACCGCCCATGCCTTGCCAAAAGATTCTCTTCAGCCTGTTGGATTTGAAAGAGATGAAGCTATTCTTCCGCTTTCAGAACATACGACGCATGCCTATCAGCTTTTGCAAGAATATTTCCATTTCCCTGAAAAATTCTTATTTTTTAAAGTTAATCACCTTAATAAAACGAAAGATAAAGTATCACTAGAGACAAATTCTATTGAACTTTTGATTTCCTTAAAAAGTGTCCATGATCTTTTGCAAAAAAATCTGAGCCCAGATAATTTTCTTTTGGGGTGTACTCCGATTGTGAATCTTTTTCTAAAAACAACAGAACCTCAAAGGCTCACAAAAAGAAAAGTAAGTTATCGTTTGGTTCCTGATCAAAGACGGGAAAAAACCACAGAAATTTATAGCGTTTTAAAGGTTTCTGCGGCAGTAGAGGGGGGCGAGGAGCCTCAGACTTTTTCACCTTATTTTTCTTTTGATCACGAAAGAATTTCCACTAAAGATGCAATCTATTGGGTTGCTAAGCGAACCTCGGCCGATTTACGAGATGTACCCGGTACAGATATTCATTTGTCATTTGTGGATTTAGAGTTCAATCCTGCTTTACCTCCTCATCATATTATTTATGCGCAGACGTTATGTACGAATCGTTTTTTAGCGGAGCAAGTTCCAACAGGAGCGGAATTGCAAATTGAAGAAGCTGTCCCGATTAGTCGTATCGTTTGTTTAGACAAACCAGTTCCTCAAGTTTATTCACCGAGTGATGGGGAAACATTATGGCGTTTGATTTCACAATTATCAGTGAATCACCTTTCTTTAACAGGAGGGGCTGAATCTTTAAAGGTTCTTAAAGAAAGCCTTAAATTGTATGCAGGGCCTCTTCATTCTGATCGTCATTATGAAATTGAGAATATTCAAAAGCTTCAAACAAAAAAAATCACCCGCCGTTTTGGCGTTGAGGCTTGGCGCGGTTTTGTTAATGGCCTTCAAGTTTCTCTCGAAATAAATACGCCGAGAGGGGGAGGGGATGCAAGTTTCTTATTGGCTTCGGTTTTGAGACATTATTTTGCCCTTAATGTATCAATAAACTCTTTTATCGAGCTTAGTATGTTTAAAACCAATCATATAGATGAGTACATGAGATGGCATCCATTACCTGGCGAGAAAATCCTTCTGTAAAGGAGGCGATGATCAAACATGTTTATGATTTCGATTTTGATCAAGCAATTCATGTTTTGGAAGCTCTTAATCCTGAATCCATTCCGCTCGGAGAGGGCGATGATCCGTGCAAAGAAGCTATTCGCATTAAATCGCGTGTTAGTTTAGCGGTTCCGCCAACCGAGTTAGATTCATTGCAGGAGATCTCTGATCAAAAACCAATCCTGTGGATTAATTTTTTAAGCATCGCCGGGATTCAAGGACCGCTTCCAACCCCGTATACAGAGACAGTTATTGAAAGAACCCGAATAAAAGATACCGCTTTCAGGGATTTTCTTGATATTTTTAATCATCGTTTTGCTTCTTTGTGGCATAGATTTCGCAAAAAAACTATTCCAGGGCTTCTTCAAAAGTCGCCTGAGGAATCTCCTCTTGGTCGGACTATTTTACAGCTTTCTGGAATCAATAGTATTTCTCTTTTAGATAAGTCAAAATTAAGCCCTAATATTTTATTGACCTATCGGGATTTACTTTGGAAGAGATCACATTCATCAGCAGGGTTAATTAGAATCATTCGTAGTTTTTTTAAAGTTCCTGCTAGATTAGAACAATTTCAAGGACAATGGAGCAAGGCAAGGCCTTCAGAACGTAGTGTCATTGGATCTAAGGGCGGCCAATTCAACGTATTAGGCGGTGACCTTATAATCGGGAAAATGAGTTGGGAACAAGCAGCATCCGCAACGATTGTGATTGGTCCTTTAAATTGGGAACAGTATTGTTCGTTTCTGCCTATTCATAATCTGAATAAAAAAACTCATGAATCGCATTTGCCGGTTCTTGAACGTCTTTCATATTTTTACAGTGGTTTGGATGTTCAGCTTTTTGCACGATTTATACTCAATCGTTTTGCTATTAAGTCCACCAAGCTTAATGGAAGCTTTGCGCTTGGATTTAACACATGGCTAAAGTGTGACAAAATTCCCTCAGAAAACCCATCCGTTAAAATAAATTTATGTGAACCGCATAGATAATCTTTACTTTTATATGTTTTTGTATAAAAATTTAACTAAAGATTTTACATAAAGGAGTGTATTTTTATGAGTCGTTTTATTGAGAAAAGATCTGCTTTTCGAAAAGCGTTGCTGGTTTCAACTATTGTTTGCTCTACGTTAGGTTTCTCTTCTGCTAAGGCCGAAGAGTCTGCAGGGGCTGAATTTTCACAAGCTGGCGCTGAGCTTTCAAAAGAGATTGCAGCTTTACAACAACAAATCATTGAGTTGAACAAAAAGGTTTCCACTATGGAAACGGTTCAAAAGCAATCTGAAGAGACAACGAGACAAACAGCAATAGCGGCTGCAAGGCAAGAAGTTGCAACAACAGGAGTTAAGCGTGCTGATGCGCCGGCGACAAATACTAAAGCATGGCCAACAGGATATATGTCTGTTCCTGGTACAAGCAGTGCAATTAAAATTGGCGGGTTTGCACGTGGAGATGTCGTTTATGAATCAGGTCCTCAGCTAGGTGATTCAATCGGGGTTGCATCATTGCCGCTTAAGGGGATTAACGCCGCTGCTTCTAAACAGGGGAACACAACATTAAACGCGCGTGCTTCAAGGCTTAATTTTGCGTCGATTACGGAAACAGGCAAGGGCGATTTAACAACTTTTATAGAAATAGATTTCTTTGGAAGCAATGCAAGTTCTACTTATTCACCCAGAATACGTCATGCCTATGGTGAGTTCCTAGGAGTTTTAGCGGGGCAGACAACAACAGTTTTCGGTGATTTGGATTCTCTCGGCACAAACGTCGATATTAACGGTATTAATGGTGGTACGCTCCGTCAACCACAAGTCCGCTATACAATGACGCCTATGCAAGATGTTAAGTTGATGGTTGCCTTAGAAAGGCCAGTCACTGACTATACGACAAGAGACGGAACCCTGAATAACGCTAGTAACATGTTTGGAAGTACAGGAATAAGCAATGGAGCAACCAACAATTCGGCGACTGGTGCCGGCGTTGGTACATCTGCACTTCCTGATCTGACAACTCAGTTAAGGTGGTCCGGCAGCGCAGGGCACATAGCGTTGCGAGGTGTTGTGCGTCAACTTGCGGTTAAAAACATAGCTGACGCGAGTTCTGGCACTGGCGCTGTTACCCCCCCAGCACTACCTGGATCATTCAGCTCAACCAATAACTTTAGTGCAAGAGCTACAGCTTGGGGTATTGGTATCGGTGGTAAATTTATAACAGTTGGTAAAAGCGGTTTCTTTGGACAGATCAATGGTGGTGACGGTATTGGACGTTATATCTATGAACTTGATGGGCAAGCTGCGTTCTTTGATCCAACTCAACGCAAATTCCAAACACAAAGAGCCTATAACGGAATCCTTGGTTATGAGCATTACTGGCAAGATAATATTCGTACTAACTTAATGGTAAGCTACACAAGAGTTGAAGTCTCTCCATTTAGTCCCGGTATGGCTGATAGTACGGTCGCGCCTTTAAATAGCACAACAAGAATATCTAATCAGTTCAAGAAGGTTATGGCAAACATCATATACAGCCCTGTTGCTAATATGGATGTTGGGTTTGAAGTTGGCTACTTTAAACGCGAGACGATTGATCATAAGAATGGTCAGACAGTTCGTACACAACTTGCCCTTACCTACAAATTCTAATAGAAAAAACTATTGGAAATTTATGGCCAGTGCCTGATAGAATAGTTGAAAGTTTCTCTATTTTATCAGGTGCACCATGGATCACGAATCTCTCGTTCGCAAAAAAATTCACGCCCTTAAAACTTTCTACACAAATCTGTTTATCTACACCGCTGTTTGTATAGCCTGTATCATCATTTGGCTGAGTATGGGTGGCGGCGCCTTTTGGCCCATTTGGGTTATTTTTGGATGTGGCCTTGCTGCGGTCTTACAGGCTGTTAGTTTGGGGCAAATTCCAAAGCTTCATGAACTTTTTCCTTTTTTGAGTCCTTCCTGGGAAGATGAGCAAGTCAAACATCAGCTTGAAAAAAATGATAAATATAAAAGCAATGAAGAGCATTTTAAACAAGCTGATAAATATGAAAAGCATGCAGAACATTCGCATATGCATATTCCTGAAGAGGTGAAAAAAAAGATAAGCGAAGAAGCTAAAAAGAAAACGCTTAAAAAATGAAATTTTTCTCTGGATTGCCGTTTCGCTTACTGCTTCTTGCAATGATGATCAGAAATAAGGTCATCGCGAGCGGAGCGCGGCGATCCAGAAAATCAATATCTTTACTTTCTTTGCATAGGTTTTTTTGATGTCAATTCGTCATAAGGCTTTGAGGTTTTCTTTTGCTATTCTGATAATCTTTTTGGATCAATTAAGCAAGGTTGCTATCTTATATCACCTTTCCTTTAAGGACGTTATTACTGTAACCAGTTTTTTTAATTTGACTCTCACATTTAATAGGGGGGTTAGTTTTGGTTTCTTCCCAGCAGATACTCTTTGGGGAAAGCTTGTTCTTGTTTTAATTGCTGTTTCTTTTGTTGTTTGGCTTGTGTTTTGCTTATTGAAAGCAGAAGAGTTATTCAATCAAATAGGATACAGCCTTATTATAGGTGGGGCGTTGGGAAACCTTGTTGACCGTTTGCAATATGGGGCCGTTGTCGATTTTCTTCAATTTCACTTGTATAATCACTTTTTTCCAGTCTTTAATATAGCAGATAGCGCGATTACCGTCGGTGTTATATTGATTTTCTTGCAACAAGCATGGCATGTTGGGAAAAAGAAAAAAGGTCAAGGCATAATATGAATAAGAATCGTTTAAATAGAATCGGTGTTTTTTTTGGGCTTGGAGTTGCTTCAATGACTTTAAGCGGGTGCGATAGTTTTCGTAATACCTTTGGACTCGATCATTATCAGCCTGATGAATTTAAGGTTTCAGAAAATCCTCCTTTAAGCATACCAAAGGATTATAAATTACGTCCTCCGGCAGGGAGTGGTAATGGATCTGAAAGCGTTGCATCTGCACCTTCCGGAGCACAGGCTCAAAATCTATTATTAGGCTCTTCAGGTTCTCCGGTTGCGTCTGCTTCAAAAAACCAAGGTGAGCAAAATTTGCTTGCAATGGTTTCTAGCCAACAGCAGGCGGTACCTGATATTCGAGAAACAGTTAATCGTGAAGCAGCTGTTTCCACAAATCTTTCTGATTCTTTGATTCAAAAAATTATGAGCTGGAAAGAAGAGGCGGCGCGTAACATTTCTTCTATTAATGGAGAGTCTACATCAACCGCATCAGCAAATAGTCAAGCAAATCATCAATGAATAAAAGACTGATCTTTTTGACATGTGTATCCGGTATTGCTTTAGCAATTTTTGCAGGATTGAGCATCAAAAAACGATATCAATCGACGTCAGATATTCCCTTAACACAAGCGCAGGATTCTATGACAACATCTCCCCTTCCGCTCCAAGAGTTAAAAACCTCTTTAGGGAATGCTATTTGGTTTGTTCCAACTGAAATTCCTGTGATTAGCATTAACATTACGTTTCGTCATTCAGGTGACAAAAATTGTCCCTCTGAATTTCCTGGTCTAACGGACTTGGTTGCGGCTTTACTAGACGAGGGGGCCGGCCCTTATGACAGCCAGGGCTTTAAAAAAGCTTTATTAGAAAAAAATATTAACCTTTCTATTTCTTCTAACAGAGATAACTTTACTATTGCATTTCGGACTGTAAAGGAAAATTTGAAAGCAGCGCTTGATTTGATTCAGGCAATGTTAACGGCTCCCCTCTTTGCAGAAGAGGATATGAGGCGTGTAAAGGAGCAAATCACAGCTAGTTTGCAGCAGTCTTTGCATATGCCTCAGCCTATAGCCAGAGAAACTTTACAGAAAAATGTCTATGGCGAAAATCATCCTTACTATAAGAGCATAAAGGATCGACTTAGAGTTCTTCCTAGTATATCTGGTGATCAACTTAAAAATTATATGAAAAAAGCTTTCACGCAATCGAACTTAGAAGTCATTGTTTGTGGGGCGGCTTCGGAAGATGAGATCGTAAAGGAAATAGAAGGTACATTTAAGGTTTTGCCAAAAGGAGAACTGCTCTCAAGGCCGGAACCTCTTCCTTTGCAGAATTTAGGAAAAACTTATTCGGTGTCAATGGATATTCCACAGACGCTTATTTATTTCGTTCAATCGGGTATCCCTCGTTTAGATCCTGATATTTATGCACTTTTGGTTGGTATGCGAATTTTGGGTAGTGGGGATTTTGAGTCTCGTTTGTGGCAGCAGATCCGTGAAAAGCGAGGCTTGGCTTATTTTTGTAGTGCTGATATTGCAACCAGTGCTCTTGCTAATGTTATCATGGGAGCTACAGCCACTAAGACTGAAAGTGTTGATGAGGTTATTGGTTTAATTAAGGAAGAATGGAAAAAAATTCTTGATAAAGGAATTACTCCGGAAGAGCTTGATTTTCACAAAAAGAACATAACAGGGTCTTATCCTTTATCTTTTGGTTCAACCCTTAGCATTGTTGGAACGCTTGCTAGTTATAGAAATGATAACTTCCCCATCGATTATATTAAAACACGTAATTCTAATTTTGAGAAATTAACAGTTGATGATGTTAACAAATCGCTTCGGAAAGTTTTAAATCCTGACCTTTTAACATTTATCATTGTGGGTCGATTAGCGCTTAAAACGGGAATAAAATGAAAAATATTTTCCGTCTCAGTTTTTTATTGTTAATTCTATTTATGGGGCAAAGTATGGCCGGTATATTTAATCCACAAGTACAAACTTTGCCAAATGGTTTAAAGGTTATTGTTGTTCCAAATGACATGGCGCCCATTGTTAATGTTGGTGTTCTTTATATGGTTGGTACTGCAGATGATCCGCCAAATCTGGTCGGGATTTCTCATTTTTTAGAACACATGATGTTTAAAGGAACGAACACCGTACCAACATCTGAGTTTAAAAAAACAATTTTGACATATGGTGGCAGCACAAACGCATCAACTAGCTTCGACTATACACTTTATAACACAGAGATCGCTAAAGAACATTTAGAGCTCATTTTAAAATTTGAAGCGGATCGCATGGTTAACCTTGCTTTTACTGAGGCTGAAGTGAAGTCAGAAAAAGATGTAGTTTGGGAAGAAAGGCGTATGCGTTTTGACAATCACCCCTTTGGCCAAGCCTATGAAGTTTTACTAAGAGCGCTGAGTTGGTATCACCCCTATGGAGTGCCTCCTATTGGTTATCCTGCTCATATTCAAAACTACAGCTATGAAGCCGTGCGCAATCATTACAATACATGGTACGCGCCCAATAATGCGGTTTTAATTGTTGCTGGAAAAACCACGCTTGCTGAGGTTATGAAGCTTGCGGAAAAGCATTTTGGTTCTTTGCCCTCAAAGAAAATCCCGTTAAGGGCTAGAACGCCAGAGCCTTCTCACCTTGGGATTACTCAACATATTGAGCAAAAAAATCCTAGAAATTCTTTGATTTTATTAAATTGTTATTATCAGTCTCCTGGTCATAAAGGAGAGGGAAAAGAGCATTATTATCCATTGATTGTTCTCTCTCAAATTTTAGGCGGCAATAGTACGACAGAGTTTTATAAGGTTCTTGTCGAAGAAAAGAAACTAGCAATTGCTGTAGGGTCTAGCTATGAAGGGGACAGCTTTGACCCTCGTCCTTTTAGTATAGCGGCAACACTTGCCCCACATATGGATGTTGCCACTTTTAAAAAAGAACTGGCGATAACGCTTCAAAACATAACGGAAAAGGGTGTTAGTGAAGAAGAGCTTAGGAAGGCGAAGAGAGATCTTTTGGCTCAGCTAGCTTTCATCAGAGATGGTAACGGTAGCACTTTGAATGTCTTTACCGGCCTTGCCTGCGATTTCACCGTTGAAGAAATCGAAAAATGGGGCGATTATATTCAATCCGTAACTTTGGAGCAAGTCCACGCGGCAGCAAAGCTTGTTTTAGGTGCATCCCCGATTGTGACAATGGATTTATATCCTGAGAAGTGATTCTTTAAACGTCCTAAACTCTGGCTGAAGATAAGTAAAAAAATACTTCCGCATACTATTATGTTAATACGTTAATTTTCTCAAGAAACTTTTTAACAGAAAAATGCTGTGCTAATGTAATAAATATTAAGGCATAGATAGGTATTTCCTTTGTCACTGCAAACCAAAATCACAGCATCTTCTATGTCGAAAGCATTAGAAGAAGTCAAAACTGTTCTTGGCCAAGATGCAATTATTGTTGCAACTGAGGAAAGAGACGGGCAGATTACGTTGACTGCAATACCAAAAGAAAATTCCAAGCCTTTTTCTGCATCACCAGAGGAGTCTTCAGAGTTTTTATATCCTGATGCTTTAGCGGCGATTAAGGCAGTTTGTGATATTTGTGATGCTCATCAACTGGGGCATACCTTTTGCGATCAATGGTTAAAAGAGTTGTCTCGTGATTTTTCTGTTATGCCTGTTGGGATCACACGGTCTTTGGCTGCAATTGTTCCTTTTTGCCCATCTTGGCTTGAGGAGGTTTCAACCAAACAGCCTATTATTCTTGTGGGTCCACCTGGTTCTGGCAAAACCGTTATGCTTGCAAAAATTGCAGCTGTTTTATTATCTCAAAAAAGAAAGATTAAAGTTTTAACCCTAGATACTGTTAAGGCCGGAGGAGCCATGCAGCTTCAGTCTTATTTAGAAGCGATGAATCAAAAGCTTTTGATAGGCGAGGCCCATTTAAAAGCTGTTCTTGAAAGCTGTGACTCTTTGGAAAATGATGAAGTTGTTTTAATTGATACGCCCGGCATTAATATTATGAATGAAGAGGATCAAAATTTTCTTTACCGTTTTTCCCATCAGGTTAATTCACCTTTAACTTTAGTTTTGGCAGCTGATATGAATCCTATGGATGCTGAAGAAATTGCTAAGAATTTTTACTTTTTTAATACTCGGTACTTGATTACCACCAGAATGGATGTGACGAAACGCTATGGCGGTTTTTTAAGTGCAGCAAAGGCTTGCAGCCTTCAAGTCATCGCCTATAGCAACACCCCCACCATCGGTGAGGGTTTGCATTCCTTGACGGTAGATCAGATGATTGGGTACTTAAGGCCTGTTTAAGTTTTATCCTCCTAATACCAAATGAATAAATTCATGGTGTTCTTTGTCATTGGTTTTATGCGTATCTAAACAGGAGGGATTCTATTATTTCTTTCTAGAATTTCTTGAATTCGTTTGTATTCTTCGTCAGAGTGATGTTCTTTTGGGCTGCATGCATCGTGAAGCTCAAGGAGAGTATCATTAATTTTTCGAAATTCATCATATTTTAAGTAATCTTTTTGGAAAAGGCGGTAATGTATATTAATTTCAGCAAGGGCATGTTCAGGATCAGTCAAATGACAAGGTTTCATGTTTAGTCCTGTGCCCCAGGAATTGGACAAATCGTCTTTTATTTGGTAATCAGGTAAAGCTTGACCTGAACTACTTACCATAATTCCTAAATCCTCAACAAACGATCTTGGTTCATTACTGTTTTGTAGTTTAGGTTTTTGAACATAGGGAATGTAGTACTGAGTTCCACCGCCTACCAAGTACTCAAATAGTTGATCTGGATTTTTCTTTAAATTTTCCGCAGATCGTACTAGAACGTCTGAGTCATTAGGTTCAGTTAACCGCGGGAAAATATGTGAAGGCAAAGACCTAAAAGATTGATCTGATGGAGTTGCAACTTTCGGGGCTACAAGGCCATAATGACATACCCAATCAAGTTCTTTATCAATACCTACAACCGCAACTCCGGTATAAGCATGCCAAACGTTTAAAGTAGCCAATCTTCTTCGATTGCAAGATAAAATAGGATTAAGTATGGCCTCAACAGCAGGGGAAAACCACCTTAAAGGAAAAGGCATATTCTTGGATGCAAAGTCGAGAACTACATTATGTGGATAAAGCGCAACTAAAATTTTTCTTGTTTCAGTTTTTCCATCTATTGGGATTTTATGCCCATTTGCAAAACTATGTTTGAGGCTTGAATTTGAGTTAGAAGGATAAGGGTCCTCTCCAAATCTTAAAGGTAATAAAGGCTTTCCTGCTTTCAATTTCATTCTTTCAAACAATTCATTATCAAATTTACTATATGCAGAATCTCCAAAGGTTAATTTATATCCATCATATCCAAGATGATTTAATCTTCTGTCAGATAAGAGTTTTACATGAGCTTGTGAATAGGCTGGAGGTATTAATCTTCGTGAGCTGTAAATTACCTCCTTAAAAAGTTCCCCCAAGTGAAGGCTCTGAGCTGAATTGCCGGGGGAATTAGTAATAAAAAAATAAATAATAATCATACAAAAAGATTTTTTCATGAAGCTATTTCCTTTTAACGAGCTCAATCATCGCTTCTACTCTGCTACTGTACGGGGCATCTGAAATTCCGACTTCCTTCTCAAAGTCTCTAACAACTTTTGTAAACTTCTTTATTGGACGTTCTAATGAGGTCAAATCTTTTCCCAAGCTAATCAAATCCGTTAATTTCCAGGTCCAGGAGCTGATAAATACGTCAAGATCTCGGGAGTATCCTATGTCTTTATACCCTTTTAGATTCTTTATCGTATTGCACACTTTGGTTCCCATAAAAGCAAGACCTGAATCAACAGCGCAGATTTCTGTGTTCCCATTGTTTAAGAATGCTTCTATAGCTTCATCTAGTGGTAGGTCAAAAAAATCCCTACCATCATGCGCCGAAACTGAAAAAGTTCTGCGGGTATCTAAACTTTTTCTTGATACTTTGTGAAAATCAACAACAGGGTCAGATACTTTTGAAAAGTATCGCTTAGCAGTATGAGCTGGGAGATTGTGCGCAGGGACGGGAGGTTGAAAAGTCGAAAGAGGGGCCAATTGTCTAAAAGAACTCATCGCACGTCTGGCTGCCGGAACACCAAACTCAGCCAGTTCTTTCACCACAGTACCAGCTGCGTATCCTGTTGATTGTAAACTTAAGCACAATAAGGGAATTCCCAATAATATTTTTTTAAACATTTTAGCCTCCTAATTTTATATATTCGTGATCGTGGAGCTTTTCTCTGCTCAACGTTATTTTAGATAACTAACATCCAGACAATGGATGTCCTGACTTATTCAACAAGCCATATGATACTCCGTAATTTTTACGGATCCTATACGGAATAACACGCAGTTTGATGCGTAAATTTACTATGCGATTTAGGCCCTCCCTAGATTTGATGCGTAAGTAACCTAAAACTCCTCAAAGTAGAAAACAGATCCTCTTTTATAGTTCTATTTTATAGAAAAATGTGTGAAAAAAATGATAATCCGAATGCATAATGAAAAGTAAGTATGGGAAATAAAACAGCGTTTGCTCGAGTCGCTGATAGGCCTTATTTAATTGAGGTGAACGGTCTGTATTTTACACAGAGAGAGGTTGAAATCATTTCTCATTTGATGGGAGGGAAGAGCATAAAAACCATAGCGAATTCTTTAAATCTCTCTCCTAGAACAGTTGAGGTTTATTTAAATAAAATTAAATCTAAAGTTAACAAGACATCACGTGATGGTATCATTGATTTTATAGAAAAATCTGGAAGACTATTGGATTTTAAGCAATATTACTTAACGAACATGAAAGGGTACGAGAACTCTTCAATCATTCGAGAAAATAGTGAGCTACAGGAAAAAATTGAACCACCTGAGGACAAAAATCTTTCCAGCTTTGCTAAGAGAAAATACGTATTTGCTGTTTTAGCAATTAGTTTTTTATTGTCGAGTTCAATCTACTTTTCTGTATCTCTTGATAAATCAATCGATTCGATGCTTTTCTATCAGAAAAAACCTTTTATCCGACCAGAACTAGCGGTTCCTTCTAAAAAGGTTTTGCTAGAAAGATCTGAATTAATGACTCAGATAAAAAAGAAATTAAAGGGAAATGAAGGAATTCAAAAAATTGCTTTGGTTGGAAGCGTTGGTGCAGGGAAAACAGTCTTAGCTCGTCAATTTGTAAAGACTCAAAAGGCTTCTATTATTTGGGAAATAAATGCTGAAACAAAGGAAACTCTGATCAGATCGTTTTTTGATTTTGCATATATGTTGGCTGAAAAAGAAAATAAAACTAAAGAAATCGAATTTATTGAAAATCTAGGGAGTCATGAAGAAAAAAAGATTCATCTTTTAGCACTCATACAAGAATATTTGAAAAACTGTCCGAATTGGCTTTTGATTTATGATGATGTAGATGACATTTCAGGGATTTATGCCTATTTGCCAAACGATTCCAAAGTTTGGGGAATTGGTAAAGTTATTATTACAACGAAAAATGAAAATATTAAAAACTCAATATATCTAAAACCAGATCAAATCATTCATATTACAGAACTGAATAACGCAGATGCGCTGATGCTTTTTTCTAAAGTTCTTTATAATATAAAAAGCAATAAACTATCATCGACTCAAAAAGAAAAACTTCTAAGCCTTTTAAAAGATGTTCCTTTTTTTCCTCTAGATATATCTATGCGTGCTCATCATTTGAAGAATATGTATTTATCTAGAAAATAAATAACTTTTGGTTTTTTATAATTATGCAAATAATTTTAACTACACCATTTCCATTCCACCGTTCACGTGCAAATTTTGCCCAGTTATGTAACTCGCTTCGCTGGATGCTAAAAAGGCAACGGTATTTGCGATTTCTTCAGGTTGTCCCATTCTTCCCATCGGGATCGAAGATGATATTTTTTCCTTAACGGTATCATTTAAAACCTCAGTCATTGCAGAGGCGATAAATCCAGGAGAGATCGAGTTTACCGTGATTCCACGGCTTGCAACTTCGTGGGCGATTGCTTTTGACATTCCCACAAGGCCCGCCTTAGAGGCGCAATAGTTCGCTTGGCCAGGATTACCCATGCTGCCAACAACAGAGCTGATGTTAATAATACGACCATAACGTCTTTTCATCATAGATTTAATGGCAGCTCTGCATAAACGAAAGCTTGCTGTAAGATTCACATCAATCACAGCCAGCCAGTCTTCGTCTTGCATACGCATTGCCAAACCATCGCGGGTTATGCCAGCGTTGTTGACCAAAATATCCACTTTACCCAAGATTTCTTCAGCTTTAGGAAAGAGTTTTTCAAGATCTTCGGCATCCGAAAGAGAGCAAGGCAGAACGATTGGATCATTATGGTATGTTGCTTGCAATTGATCAGCAAGCTCTTTTAAAACGCCTTCACGTGTTCCTGATAGGGCAACGCGTGCACCTTGCTTTGAAAGAGTATGAGCGATTGAACTTCCTATGCCGCCTGTGGCTCCGGTTATTAAAGCTGTATATGATTTTAAAGAAAACATAATTTTTGCCCTTTTAAGCAATAAGTTTAAAGAATTCATCCATATCTGATGGATTATTAATAGAGAATGCATTGATGGTATTGTCAATACGTTTATTAAGGCCCGTCAGAACCTTTCCTGCGCCTATTTCAATAACATGGTCAGTTTCTAATTGCGCTAGATGCTGGATGCTCTCACGCCATCGGACGCGACCTGTTATTTGCTTTACTAGCATTTCGCTGATAAATTCCTTGCCTTGAATCGGCATGGCCGTAATGTTGGCGATGACTTCTAGTTTTGGCTCTTGGATAGAAACTTCATCCAATGCGTCTTTCATTGCATTGGCAGCTGGTTCCATCAAGGGGCTGTGAAAAGGCGCGCTGACGGGTAATAAAAGAGCTCTTTTAGCGCCTGCCTCTGTTGCCTTGGCGCTTGCTTCTTCTACAGCAACTGTATGACCACTGATGACTAATTGGCCAGGCGAGTTGTCATTGGCGATAACGCATAGATGATTGGCGCTTGTAAAATCTTTTAAAAGAGATTCAATTTGATCAATTTCGAGACCTAGGATTGCTGCCATGCTTCCGTTTCCAACGGGAACTGCTTTTTGCATGGCCTGACCACGCAGGCGAACCAATCGCAAAGCATCTGCCAAACTAAACGTTCCAGCCGCACAGTGGGCTGAGTATTCACCCAAAGAATGGCCAGCAACATATTTTGCCAATTGATAAGCAGGCTTTCCTGTTTCTTGTTCAAGAGTTCCGAGGATTGCCATACTTATGGCTAAAAGGGCAGGTTGAGTATTTTCAGTTAAGGTCAGTTCGTCCTGAGGCCCTTCTAGAATAAGCTTAGTTAGTTTTTGCTTTAAAACTTCATCGGCTTCTTCCATCACTAGACGAGCGGCAGAGAACTGTTCTATAAAATCTTTTCCCATCCCAACGGCCTGAGATCCTTGGCCCGGGAATACAAAAGCAATCGACATAAAAATCCTTTTTATTGTTTAGAGAGGTAACTTGCAACATCGCACATGCGATTCGCAAAGCCCCATTCGTTATCATACCATGACAGAATCCGGCAGAAACGGCCATCGATGACTTGTGTTTGGGTTAAGTCAAAGTTAGAGCTATGTGGATCGTGATTAAAATCGATTGAAACCAATGGCTCATTAACTGTACCCAAAATGCCTTTTAACTGACCCTCAGCTGCTACCATAATGGCTTGGTTGATTTCTTCTTTGCTTGTGTTTTTCTTTGGCACAAATTTAAAGTCAACAACCGAAACATTAGCAATTGGTACGCGAATTGCTGTGCCGTCCAATTTTCCTTTAAGTTCAGGTAGCACAAGGCCAACAGCTTTTGCAGCCCCAGTTGAACTTGGAATCATGGACATACAGGCAGCGCGTGCACGGTGCATATCGCTGTGAAGCGTATCAACAAGGCGTTGATCACCTGTATAAGCGTGGATTGTTGTCATATAACCGTGTTCAATACCGATGGCATTATGCAAAACATACGCAACAGGGGCCAAACAATTTGTGGTGCAGGACGCATTCGAGAAAACGGTATGTTCCGGTTTGATTTCAGTATGGTTAACACCATAAACCACGGTTAAATCAGCGCCATCTGCTGGAGCTGAAACAAGAACACGTTTCGCACCTGCAGCTATGTGTTTTGCGGCATCATCTCTTTTGGTGAAACGGCCTGAGCATTCCATGACCAAATCAATGTCCAAAGCACCCCAAGGTAATTTTTCAGGATTTGGTTCAGCGATCACTTGAATAGGTCCTAAACCGATATCAAGGCTACTTTCTGTTGTTTTGACATTTCCTTTAAAACGACCGTGAACAGAATCGTATTTGAATAAATGGGCATTGCTGGCAAGAGAGCCAAGATCATTAATAGCCACAATTTGAATGTCGCGGCGATTGTTTTCAGCAAGAGCCCTTAGGACCATGCGGCCAATACGACCAAAGCCATTAATAGCAACGCGAAATTTCATAGAGATATCCTTTCCTTAACTGACTTTACAATTGTTTCTGTAGTGATTCCAAAGTGTTTATATAGTTCCGGCGCTGGGGCAGAAGCGCCAAAGCCCTTCATTCCAATAAATATACTTTTTTCACCTAAATACTTTGCCCAACCAAAATCTGATGCGGCTTCGATACCAACTTTAAAACCATCACCTAAAACACTTTCCTGGTAATCTTTAGGTTGTTTATCAAATAATTCGAAGCTGGGCATGGAAACAACCGCTGTTTCAATTCCCATCTGTTTTAACTGTTCGTACGCTTCTACGGCAAGACCAACCTCGGATCCTGTAGCAATCAAGGTTGCTTGGCGTTTGCCGTTACAATGCCTTAAAAGATATCCGCCCTTAGCTGTTAAATTCTGAGTTGTTTGATCTAAACGCAAATGTGGAACGTTTTGTCTTGTTAAGACTAGGGCCGAAGGAGTGTCTCGATGTTCGATTGCCAGCTGCCAACATTCAGCCACTTCTACGCCGTCTGCGGGTCTAAATACATGAAGGTTTGGAATAGCCCTTAAACTTGCAAGATGTTCAATGGGTTGATGAGTCGGGCCATCTTCGCCAAGGCCAATTGAGTCGTGGGTAAGAACATAAATAACCCCTTGCTGCATGAGTGCTGAAAGTCTGAGGGCTGGTTTTAAGTAATCACAGAACACTAAAAATGTTCCTCCATAAGGGATAAACCCACCATAAAGAGATAAACCATTCATGGCTGCTGCCATACCGTGCTCGCGAACACCGTAATGAATATAATTTCCTGAAAAGTCTTCAGGTGTGATCGGTTTTTGAATTTTGGCTTTGGTATTATTGGACCCTGTAAGATCCGCTGATCCGCCAATCAGCATGGGTAAATGGGGAGCAAGGGCATCTAAAACAGTCTGTGAAAGTTGACGAGTGGCCTGTACTGGTTTTTCATTGTAGAAGTTGTTTTTTACCTCTTCAACATACTTTTGCCAGTTCGCTGGAAAAGCTCCGTTTAAAATGTTTTTTTTGTCTTGCGGTAAAGACTGATAAGTTTTGCTCCAGTTTTGATAATTTTCTGCATTTCGTTTGCCGACCTTTCTCCAGCTTTTTAAGATATCCTCCGGAATTTCAAATGGCGGATAAGGCCATCCAATAGCCTTTCTGGTTGCGGCGATTTCATCTATGCCTAATGGACTGCCATGCGCACCCGAAGTGTCGGCCTTTTTAGGCGCACCTTTAGCAATTGTTGTTTTACAAGCGATAAGAAAAGGGCGATCTGAAGTTTGAGCGGATTTTATAGCTTTGTGAATCGCATCATAATCATGGCCATCAATGCTTATGGCGTTCCATTCACAGGCCTCAAATCGCTTGAGTTGGTTATCTGATACGCTTAGGTCAGCTTTTCCGTCAATTGTAATGTTATTGTCATCAAAAAGAACGATCAGTTTATTCAGTTTCAAGTGCCCTGCTAAGGAAATAGCTTCATGACTGATGCCTTCCATTAGGTCTCCATCGCTGGCAATAACATAGGTGTAATGATCAATGACATCCTTTCCTAATCTGGCTGCCATCATTTTTTCACCAAGCGCCATTCCAACAGAGGTCGCTAGTCCTTGCCCAAGCGGTCCTGTGGTTGTTTCAACGCCAGTTAAATGGCCATATTCAGGATGTCCCGCTGTTTTGCTATGCAATTGCCTGAAATTCTTTAGTTGTTCAATCGATGCTTCTTTGTATCCTATTAAGTATAACAAACTATAAAGTAGCATAGATCCATGACCGGCCGATAAAATGAACCGGTCCCGATTAGGCCAATGGGGATCCTCAGGATTAAACCTAAGAAAGTCATGAAATAAGACCGCAGCAACGTCAGCCATCCCCATGGGCATGCCGGGATGGCCGGATTTTGCTTTTTCGACGGCGTCCATGCTGAGTGCGCGAATGGCAGAAGCTAAGGGGGAGAAATGATTCATTTTAAATATTAGATTCAATCCATGAAATAAGAGTGTTCTTTGGATTTAAACCAACTTTTGATGCAACAGCTTCACCGTTTTTAAATAAGATCATTGTCGGAACACTGCGAACTCCGTATTTAGCTGGAATTGTTGGGTTTTCATCGATGTTTACTTTTACAATTTTAATCTTATCAGCCATTGTAGGTGCAATTTCTTCTAAAATAGGAAGAAGCATACGACAGGGACCACACCATTCTGCCCAAAAGTCAACAAGAACCGGAGTTGTTGATTCGAGAACATCTTTGCCAAAAGTTGCATCTGTTGTTTGATTCAGTGCCATAATTACGTCCTTATAATCTGTGTAAAATGTTAATTTTAAAAGCTCTTATATGGAATTTCCATCAAATGAGGGCCTTCTGTCCATAGTAAAAATGTACGAATTTGATGATTTTTATAAATTTCTTGCATGATGTCAGCATATTCAAATAATTGAATTCGATAATCTTTAGGTACATCCTCGAGCAAAACTGGCGGATTGACGGTTGTTTTATAGTCAAGAATGACAACGGTATCTGTTGTTACCAGGAGTCGGTCGATTCTTTTTTGAGAGTTTTGATTGGTAATAGCAACTTCAGCTAGAGAGTTTTTAGAAAAGAAATGACGATATTCAGCATGACTTAAAAGGGAAAGAACTTTCTCAAGATCATCTGGCTTCAAAACGTCTTTATGTTTTTGCTTCGTTATCCATCTTTCACCCAGCGTTTTGAGATCTCCGGACAAAGTCGGCAAAATTTCAAAAAGTTTGTGAATAAGATCGCCCCTTCGCATCGCTTCGGTTTTTATTTGTTTTTCATTAACAGCGATTTCGGGCAGCGTCGGTTTTTCAAAAAACCACTTTGGAGTTTGGATCGAGTTTGTTATTTCTGTGAGGGGTTCTTCTCCAATCATGCTTGCTAGAGGTTCATAAATTAAGCCGTCACCCTCTGTAGATACGGCTAAAGGAGATAAGACGGCTTTAAGAGCGTCATACCAGTTCTCTTGTTTGTTTTTCTTTTGAATTCCAGCTACATAAAGACGATCCTCAGGGCGGGTAAGGGCCACATAGAATAAACGATTATTTTCCTCTTCAAGCTTTTTTAAAGCCTCTGTTTTCAGAGTGGATATGGCTGTTGATTCTTTTTTCTCGGAAGGTTTTAAAAGAAAAAGAGGATTACCTAAATTTGTGTGCCACAAAAAACTCTCATTTTGCAAAGACGGCTGATCGGTGCTGTCTGCTAAAATAACGATAGGGGACTGCAGCCCTTTTGCACCATGAATGGTCATGATGCGGATTTGGTTTTGGGCACCTCCTTGAGCGCCGCGTTTGATTTCTGTCTCAAGGGCTTCCATATGTTTCATAAAACCCTGAAGGGTGGGGGGATTTTTTTCTCCAAATAGAAAGGCAAGGTTTAAGAATTCTTCTAATACTTCCTGACATTCGTTGCCTAGACGAGCAATAAATTGATTTTCTGTTTGGCTCAAGATGCTATGAAAAAGGCTATGGGGTGGTTTAAGGTCTACTTGACCCAAAAGGTTTTTTAAAAATTCATATGTTTTTTCATAAATTTGAGTTTTTGAAGACTGTTCTCTTAATGACTGCCATAAGCTTCCTCTTCTTTCATGGCAAAGCTTAAATAGCTCTTCTTCGGTTAAGCCATACCCATTGTTAATGAGTGGGCTTTTCAAAACGCAAGCAAGACTGTAATCATCCTGCGGGAGACACAAAAAATTCCCAAGAGCCAACAGATCCATAACAGCAATATGTTCTTTGAGGTACAGCCTGTCAGCGCCTGCTACAGGGATATGGCGGTGCTTTAGGTTTTGAATAAGCGCAGGAACTAACTCAGAACGTTTACGCACTAATATAAGAATGTCTCCAGGCTTTATTCTGGCATTGGTGCTGGGTAAAATTTCAGGACTTTCTAGAAGATTTTTGATTTTAGCTGTGATTTGCTTTGCAAGTTCAGCGTGTTCGGAGACCGAATCTTGCTGAGTAATCGGAAGCGGCCACGAACTTTCTTCAAATGTGCTTTCTTCTGGTTTAATCAGAGGTAATAATTGGGTAATCCCCGGATGATTTACACGATAAGGTGTGTGAAGAATTGTCTCCTCTAAAAATTTGACGCCACTGCTATAAGTATTAAATGTTTTATCAACAACTTCTAAAATGGCCGGGGTGGTTCGAAAAGATGTATGCAGCTCAATGTTTTCCCATTCTTGGCCTAAGATTTTTGTTTGTTTTTCAAAATCATGACGCAGCGTTGCAAACAAAAGCGGTTCGGCCCCTTGAAAGCTATAGATGGATTGTTTAATATCCCCGACGACAAATAGGGTCCTATATGGTTTTTCAGGGGTTAAAAAGGACCCAATAAGCTTAGAAATGATTGCCCACTGATCTGGGCTTGTGTCTTGGGCCTCATCAATCAAAATATGATCCAAAACGTTATCGAGTTTATAAAAAACCCACTCTGAGATTCCTGGACGTCCAAGTAATTCATTCGTGCTGGCAATCAAATCCTCAAAGTCCAATAAACCGTTCTGTTGTTTTTCCGTCTGATAGTTATGGAAAATGGCTTGTGTTACCTGCATAAATGCTAAGGTAGAATCAATGATAGCTTGGTTTTTTAGTTGTTCTTTTTCCCCAAAAAGCCGGCATGCCTCTTTTTCAAGGATTTTATAAATATCTGGGAAATTGATTTGAATGTCTTTTTTTGCTAATCTTTTGCGGATTTGTCCATCTTTGGTTAAGAAGAAATGAGAATAATCACTTTCACCAAGAGCCTTTTCTAATTCAGGTTTGCCTTGTTCAAGAAGGATTTTAGAAGCTTGCCGAAGAGCGCCAATGTCGGCAGAGGGAATAGTTTCTTGGGTTTTAAGAAAATTTTCCAGCGCTGTCTGGTAATCCGCTAAATTTTGATAACGAGCCAGCAATTTTCCAAATTGCCCGCGTTGACTTTGAATGCTTTTTAAGAGCCCTTCAAAATGATAATCCGACATAGAGGTGGCAATGTGTTCAAGAAAACCTTGAAGCTCAGGGGCTTGAGTTTTTAAGACTTGATAGTATGCCTTTTCTAAAAGAACATTAACCTCATCTCCTTCTAAAAGCGTAAAGCTAGGATCGATGGCAGCTTCAAGAGGGAAACGCTGGAGTAAGCTTTGGCAAAAGCTGTGGATGGTTTGAATGCGGATACCACCGGGGGTATCAATCACATGAAAAAGCAATTGGCGCGCCAGCGCATGTGTTTCCTTTGAGATTGATTGATTGGTTAGATTTTCAAGATCTTTTTGTAAACTTTCATCATCCAAAATTGCCCATTCTTGAAGCTTTGTCGTTAAACGGTTTTGCATTTCTATAGCAGCCGCTTTTGTAAACGTAATACAAAGAATTGACTCAGGCGCTGTGCCTGTTAATAGCAAGTTTAAGAGTCTATCAATCAGTACCTTTGTTTTTCCTGTTCCGGCCGACGCACTAACCCAGCAGCTCGCTTTAGGATTGGCGGCTAAAGCTTGAGGATTCTTTACTGCTGCCATTCTGAAATCCTTTCAAGGTGGGCATAAGGATTAAAGGTAGGCGCTTTTTCAGGAACTGGACAGGCAAGATAAGGAGTTGCTGAGTTCATAAAAGCTACAAGTAAATTGAGTAAGCCAGTTTCGGTTTCTTTTAAAAACTCTGAAGTGATCTCAAATTTTGAAATTTTTCCGGCCGGCTCTCCTCCTTTTAAATGCCAAATGGCAATTTCTTCAGGCAGGGTTTTGATGCCAAAACCACCTTGATCAGCCATGAGGGCCTCTAAAGAAAGTTGAGGGGAATAGCCATTTTTTATATCTTTTAAACGGGGAGGAACGCCTGTTTTATAATCAATAATTCTTAAACGATCTTGATCCAAAATATCCAATCGATCGGCAATCGCTTTGATACTGAAAACAAAGTTTTGATAAGCAAGGGATAGTTGCCCTTTTTGTTCAATTAAATAAGCCTTTCCAGGACTTGTCCGAAGTTCATTTAAAAACCATGTCGCAATTTGTTCAAATCGATGCCACCAGAAAATGCGCGTGACCGGGTTTTTATCGAAATAAGGATTGGCTAGTTTTAGCAATTCATCAAGCGAGTTACTTCCAGTCTCATAATATTTTAAATAAGATTCCAGAATTTTATGAATGATTTGCCCTTTATCAGCATTTCCGAATTCTGAATCAAGAGGGAGAAGAGGAAACAATTTTAGACAGTGCTTTGCGTAAATGCCATACGGATCACGCATCAATGTTTCAATTTCTGTAACTGAAAAATTAATAGGCCTGCTCTGAATAGGTGGGCACGGGGCGGGGCAGGTATAGGAAATAGAATCAATTTGAGGGGAAAGGCTTTTGCTCCATTCTTTCCATGGAAATTGAGGAGAATTTTTTAACATCTCAGCATTTTTCTTATGCACAACTTCTAAACGTCTCCACCAACGACTGGGAATGGTTGGTGTGCCTTGATCGATTCGGGAACGCGTTAAAAGAAGATGGTTGGCATAAAAGCAGCAGCTGAAATCATGGGCTGATAACCCAAGGCGTCTTTCTAAGGGGGGCAGGCCTAATTGTTGTCTCATGCTTCGGCTGAGCCACGGGTCATGATCAATTAAAGGTGGCCAACTGTTTTCGTTTAAGCCGCCCAAGATCATAACATCAGAATGACTAAGACGGGCTTCTAATGTGCCCAGGATTTTAATTCTTGAACCAATCCCCTTATAATCTCTTAATTTGTCACCTTGCTGCATTAAGGATGCTAGAAAAGCAGGATACTCTTTTGAGCTTAAAGGCGGAAAATGACTGCTTTCCTCAGATAATTTTTTTAAAAATGTTTGAACGGTTTCGCCATCTGCTTGTTCCCACAAGGGAGATGTTTCAGAAGTATCGCCTGTTAAAGATAGACAGATTTGTCTGTGAAGAGACAAAAGATCTTTAAAAAAATGGCTTTGCTCCAACGAAAACAACGGGCTGATGATATCTAAAATCTCTTGAAACCAAGGCAACAACGAAGGAAGTTTCTCTGAGATAACGGCTTCTAACTCTGTGATCTCAAGTTTAAATTTCCTTAAGATATTTTTCTCTAATGTTCGTACATTTTCCAGGTGTTGCAAGCGATTTGCTTTGAAGCACAAAGGGTGTTTTAAAACGACTAATAGTTGGCTGATTGTGGGGAAGAAGTAAAGATCCGCAACCAATAATACAAATCCACCAACAACCGAATTTGCTAGAGGTCGTCCGCTTGATGTATTGGGGACTAATTCCCATCGTTCAAGCTCCGTTTCTACCAGATGGCACAAGTGTTGATTAGGGCTAACAAGCGAAATTGTTCCCTTACTGGTTTCAATATAGTGACGCATCATAAGGGCAATAATTTTTGCTTCTTCGGCAATCGAATCACATTCGACCATCTGGGGCCAATATTCAGATGAAAATGAAGAAGTCAATGTTAATTCTTTGTTGTTCATGGCAGCTGAAAGCAATTCATGGCGGCTGCTTTCTAAAGAGGTTTGGTGCTTTAAAATTACAACGTCGTCTTTGTTTATTTCTAAGAAATTAAGAAGGTTTGATAGTGTATGCTGAGGATGAGTTAAGGGTAAGTCTTTATTAAAACCTATAGTATCAAGGCCAGGCAGAATGACTTGACCTTGCGGCATGGATAAAACAGTTTTAATAAGTTCGGCTGTGGCAGGAACAGTCCCCGTTGTTCCGGCAATAATGATGGGGTGATCAGGCGGGTTTTCTCTCCAATTTTGGGCTAGCGTTCTCAAACCTTCTCTGATTCTGGCCTGTGACTCAATAGCACCTAAATCTTTTAAAATTGAGGGCCAGAAATCGGTGACGATTTTTAAAAAATTAAGCGTTTCCTGCCAATGTTCCGCGTAATCTGTTACGACTAAGTCTTTTAAATTTTCTAGATTAATTCCGGTTGTTTCTGCTTCATCAATCAGGTGAATTAATCTTTCAGCGGCTTTTAAGGCGAGGCTTGGAGTATAATTGGGTAGCTTTAAAACTAATTGGGTGAAAAGACCCAAACGTTTCAAAGGATTAATGGCAGCAGGAAGATCGTCAATTTTTGAAAGAAGAAGAGGATTTTCTGATTCAATATCAGCGAGGGCAATCATTCTTGGTAACATCAAAGGATGATCACTTTTAATCTTTGTTTGAAAAACCTCGCCTAGTCCTAAAAGAGCACGTCGTGTGGGCAGAACGACTAGCGTTTTTGCAAGGTCAAAAGGATTCGGGTATTGCTCTATCAAAAGCTCTGCGAGGCTTTTTAGAAAACATTGACCAAAATGGATCCCGATAATTTTATGAACTGTCATCGAAAAATGGGACTTAACGTCCCACAACACTTAAAGAATGCTTAAAAAATGTTCCGCGCTTGTTAAATTGCATGTAGAAGCTGGCTCAACTTCAAGTCTTGTAACTTTTCCATCCTTAATAATCATTGCATAACGCTGAGAACGATACCCGAGACCAAGGGCGCTTAAGTCCATACCAAGCCCAAGAGCGCGTGTTAAGTCACCATTTCCATCAGCAATCATGGCAATTTCATTTTTCGTATGTTGGTTTTCAGCCCAAGCTTGCATAACAAATGGATCATTAACGGAAATACAAGCGATTTGGTCGACACCTTTGTCGATAAGCTGTTGTTTGTGGACGACAAAGCTGGGTAAATGTTTTGAGGAGCAAATTGGTGTAAAAGCACCTGGAATTGCAAAAAGAATTGTTGTTTTGTCTTTAAAAAAATCAGAGGTATTAAGATCAATAGGACCATTTGAAGTGGCTTGCTTTAAGGAAACATCTGGGATTTTATCGCCGACTTTTACAGACATAGACATGATTAAGGCCTCCATAATTTTATTATCTTTATTTATAGAGCATGATGACATATTAATCGATACAAATTATCAAAGCTTTCTTTGAAATTTTAGGGGGGGGAGTTGTTTGGATTCAATTCCATTTATTTCTAATCATCTACCTTGACATTTAAAAAAGAAAATCTATTTCAAGGTATAGGATAGGAAGTGCTATCCATAGACGTTTATTTGTGGTGAAGGGTTTGACAGGTTTTTTAAGTGGGAAAAAGCCTGGACTGGATTGGTGTGCCTTTTTTACCATTGTGGTAGAGGGTATCCCCCCACCCTTTTAGGTGGGCAGAAATTTGGGTGGGGATTAGAATTTTTAGGCTTTAAATTTAATAAAAATTTAAACAAATCGTTCTACCGGGGCAGAGGAGAGTTGATGCAAAAAGAAAATTTATTCATTCTCCCTTAGTTATCAAAAACCGAATACCCTCTTAAAAACTCAGCGGTTGAAAGCGATTTGCTTCCAGGTTTCTGAATTTTTTCTAACGACAGCGCTCCTTCACCGCAGCAGACAATCCATGAATGTTCAAAGGTTTTCAGAAACTGCCCTGGTTTCCCTTCGGCTGGAACGACAGAGGCCTCTAAAACTTTAATGGTGATATCTTTGTGTTCAAACCATGTTCCCGGCCAAGGGTTTAATGCTGAAATTTTTCTTTTTAACTCAATAGCAGATAGATTCCAATCTAAATGCCCTTCACTTTTAACAAGCTTATGAGCATAAGTCACACCTTCGGTAGGTTGTGGAATAGGCACAATCGCTGATATTTTCTCAAGGGTATTTACAATAAGATCCGCCCCTAATGCTGAAAGCTGATCATGCAGAATAGGAGTCGTGGTTGCTTGGGTAATGGTTAGGCTCTGCATGTTTAAGATATCACCAGTATCCAAGCCTTCATCCATTTGCATAATGGTAATACCGCTTTCTTTATCTCCTTCAAGAATAGCCCTATGGATAGGGGCTGCCCCGCGCCAACGAGGTAAAAGGGAGGCATGAATATTAATACAGCCCACTTTAGGAGCCTCAAGAATGGCCTTAGGCAGAATAAGTCCATAAGCGGCAACCACCGCTACATCTGCGTTATGGTTTTTAAAGATGGCTTGTTCTTCTTCGCTCTTTAAAGATTTTGGTGTATAAACTTTAATACCCAGAGCTTCTGCGGCTAGATGAACCGCACCTTTTTGAATGGAATGACCACGATCTTTTGGTTTCGGAGGTTGGCAATAAACTGCAACGATCTCGTGTCCTGCCTGAACAAGTTTTGTAAGGGCAGAAACTGAAAACTCAGGGCTTCCCATAAAAATAATGCGCAAGATTACAGATTCCTTAGATGCATTAAAGCTTAAATGATTTTTTTAGCTTTTGGACTTTTTGGATTATTAACTGCCTTTTGAGAGTAGACAAGTGATCTATATAAACAATTCCATCCAAATGATCAATTTCGTGTTGCAAGCATTTTGCCAAAAGATCCTCTCCCTCAATTTCTTGAGACTGGTTATGTTCGTCAAGATAACGCACACGTACAGCTTTAAATCTTTTAACGTTGGCAAATTGTTCAGGAACTGATAAACAGGATTCTTGCTCAATTATGGTTTCCTTGGAATGCCAAATAATCTCAGGATTTGCCATTTTTATAGGCGGCAAATCGGGAAAATTATCTGATAAATCAAAAACGATAACCCGCTTATTAATTCCAACTTGCGTCGCCGCTAAGCCAACACCATCCTCGGCATACATAGTTTCCATCAAATCAGCCATAAACTGACGCAAAGCATCATCTACTTGCGCAACAGGTTCCGCTTTTATGCGGAGCCTTGGGTCTGGAATAGTTAGAACAGTTAAGCGTGCCATAGGATTTTTAGTTGTTGCCTCTTCTTAAGAAAGCAGGAATGTCCAGAATGTCAACATCACGATCTTCTTCTGAGCTTTTTGTGTTATTTTTTAAAGCCTGTTCGGTAACAGGATGCTGTTGCGAACGATTACGGCTGACACCGGTAAATCTCTCAAACAGCGAAGGGGTTCTTCTGCGTTCTGTTCTTTCATCTGAAGAAGCCGGTTGCTGTGAAAAATTACGAGACTCGTCTTGATAACTTTGAGATGCGCCAAAATTCTCATTCTTATCAAATAAAGAATTATTATCTAACTTCTCTGCTACTTCGAGGCCTTTGTTATCATCAGCATGATAAGATTTTGAAAAATCAGAGCTATTGCTTAAACTTTCTGCAGTTGGTGCTTGTGTTTTTTCTGCTTCTAGGGAACCATAAGGATCTGCATGAGTTTCTGCTGCAAATCCAGAATAAGCAGGAGCTGATTGTGTTCCGCTACTCGTATGTGGAGTTGCTGTTGGCTTTAAAGAAGAAGCAAAACTTACTTCATTGATTGGACGCCACGCTGAAGTTGCAGTTGGTGCACCAATGCCTGTTGCCACAACAGAAACGCGCATTCTTCCGTTTAATTTCTCATCAAAGGTGGATCCAAAAATAATATTGGCTTCTGATTCTACGTCTTCTCTGATGCGATTTGCTGCCTCATCAACCTCATAAAGGGTCATGTCATAACCACCAGTGATGTTAATAAGAACGCCTTTAGCGCCTTTCATAGAGACATCATCAAGAAGCGGGTTAGAAATAGCAGCTTCCGCTGCATCGAGAGCGCGCCTATCACCTTCTGCTTCACCAGTTCCCATCATAGCCTTACCCATCTCAGCCATAACAGCCCTAATGTCAGCAAAGTCAAGGTTGATTAAACCAGGCATCATCATTAGGTCAGTAACACCCCGAACACCGGAATACAAAACATCATCAGCCATTTTAAAGGCGTCTGCAAAAGTTGTTCGCTCATTGGCGATTCTGAAAAGATTTTGATTGGGGATGATAATTAAAGTGTCAACGTATTGTTGCAGTTCATCAATGCCTTTTTCTGCAGAACGAGCACGATGGGATCCTTCAAAATGAAAAGGTTTTGTGACGACGCCAACAGTTAAAATACCACTCTCGCGTGCGGCTCTTGCAATGACAGGGGCAGCTCCAGTTCCTGTACCACCGCCCATACCTGCGGTAATAAAAACCATATTGCTGCCACGAAGATGATCAATAACCTCTTCCATTGATTCTTCTGCAGAAGCACGTCCCACATCCGGTTTGGAACCAGCACCAAGGCCTTGGGTTATATTAAGACCCAATTGAATTCTTTTGGCGCGATCTACCAAGGATTGTTCAAGAGCTTGAGCATCTGTATTCGCAACGATGAATTCAACGCCTTCCAATTTAGCGCGAATCATATTATTGACTGCGTTACTTCCAGCTCCCCCAACGCCAATAACAGTAATTCGAGGTCTAAGATCTAATGCGTCAGGTGCTTTTGCTTTTTGTGTGGTCATCGTTACTATCAATCCTTACAACTTTTAAGTGAGTAATGAAAACTATCGTCCCAGTAATTCTAGTATAAAGGGTTGCTCATTACCAAGGGCAAATTATTACTTTCATCTACTTTTAACTATGATAATGGGCAATTTAAAAAAAATCTATAGTTAGTTTAACTATAGACTGTATTTTAATTTGTTTTAAATTTTAAAAATTTTCTTTAATCCACATGTTAAATCGCTGCCATACTTGAGATTTACCTGCATTTATTCTGATAATTTGATTACCACTATAATCTTGAAGTCCATATTGAAGCAAACCTGCGCAAGTAGAGAAAGTCGGGCTGGTGACGATATCTCCCATTCCTATTAAGCCAGTCGGTTGTCCTAAGCGAACTTGTTTTCCAAGAATATGCGATGCCATCTCTCTAATGCCTTGAAGTTGGCTGGTTCCGCCTGTCAAGACAATCCGTTGATAAACAACCGGATCGGCAGGGGATCTGCGCATACTCTCTCCGACAAGTTCAAGAATTTCCTCAACACGCGAACGAATAATGTGAATCAATGTGCCTTTGGGAATTTGATAGGCTTGTGTTTTATCCGTTTCGCCCATTTGCGTTACCAAAATACTCTCCCTATCATCTGAAGAGGAGGGGATCAAAGTACCGTACAGAGTTTTTAGTCGTTCTGCCTGTGCTAGAGGGGTTGCAAGACCTCGCGCAATATCGTTGGTAATGCTAGAACCTCCTAAAGGAATACTGTCAATATGAACAAGATTTCCTTCATAAAAAGAGGCAATGGTTGTATTACCACCCCCAAGATCAACGATGGTAACGCCAAGTTCAAGCTCATCTTCGACCAAGATTGCAAGACCAGAGGCATAAGGAGGAACAACATATCCCGCAACATCCAAATGGCATCTGCCGATACAGCTTGTTAAGTTTCGAATGAGTCCAATAGGCGCTGATACTACGTGTAAGTTAACTGATAATTTTTCACCAATCATGCCTCTTGGATCCCTAATGCCTTCAATTGAATCTAAGCAATATGAAAGAGGAAGAACGTGTATGACTTGTCTATCGGCGTTAATGGAAGTATCTCGATTAACACTTAATAGACGACGTAAATGAGTTTCATCCACGGCATTGTTGGACAGATAGATTTCTGCTCTGATATTATGGGACGAAGTCGCACCAGCAGGAAGATTAACATAAACACTGTTAATATTTTGTTTGGCTGTTTGCTCAGCACTATGAACAGCGTTTAAAATAGAATCTTCCAAAGCCTCTAGATCAATAATTTTTCCAGCTTTAATTCCGCGTGACACTTGGTAACCAACGCCCACAATTCGTAATTGCGAATTAATGTCTCCAGGATTCCCACCAGAAGAGGTTCGATTGTTTACTTTTGCGATAGCGCAGCAAATCTTATTGGCTCCTATATCTAAAGCTGCAAATAATTCACTTTTTTCAGTGGGTGTTTTTTTTGTAAATAAGCTCATTCTTGTTCTTTAATATTTCTTAAAAAGATATAGGGACTATCCTTTAGGGTTTCTTAGACAATTTACAAAACTATGTAAAGAGGGTTGCCGCGTTCTTTTTAATTTTTCACTTTTTAAAATAGATCGCACACATTCAACACTATACTCGAAATTTTCATTAATAATAACATAATCATATTCAGCCCAGTGACTTAAGTCATGAGAAGCCGATGCTATGCGACGTCTAACGACTTCTTCACTATCTTGAGCTCTTTTTCTCAATCTATTTTCAAGCTCTTCAAGAGAAGGAGGTAAAACAAAGATGCTGACAAGATCCGCTTGTGCAGCCTGACTTAATTGTTGAGTACCTTGCCAGTCTAGGTCAAAGATAATATCTTTACCCTTTGAAAGGGCCTCTGATACAAGAGTTTTAGGGGTTCCATAAAAATTTCCATAAACCTCTGCATGTTCAAGAAGTTCACCTGCCTCAAGCATTTGATAATACGTTTCTTGATCAATAAAATGATAATCATGTCCGTTGATCTCTCCAGCGCGAGCAGGTCTTGTTGTGACAGACACTGAAGTTATAACGTTAGATTCTTGTCTAAGTAGCTCTTTTACAATTGATGTTTTTCCTGCTCCCGAGGGAGAAGATAAAACGAGCATAATGCCGCGATGAGAATTGGATGACATGGCTATAGTTTGCTTTCTTCTGTTTGGCGGCGACTGATTTTTCTCCATGTTGTTACACGTTGATTATGATCTTTTAGATTTGAACTAAAGACATGTCCGCCTGTTCCGTCAGCTACAAAATAAAGATCCTTTGTCGTTTCAGGGTTAAGAACAGCTTCAATGGCTGCGCGTCCTGGGCAAGCGATGGGTGAGGGAGGGAGCCCGGTCACGGTGTAGGTATTAAAAGGAGATTCTATTTGCAGATCTTTTTTTGTTAATCCTCTTTCTAGTACATGCTTTCCTTCGGTAATAGCGTAAATTACAGTAGGATCAGCTTGAAGGCGCATGCCAATTTTTAATCTATTTAGAAAAACGCTAGCTACTCTGCGGCGTTCTGTTGGCAATTTTGTTTCCTTTTCAACAATAGAGGCCAGCACTAATGCATGATGAGGAGTGGCTGTATGCGGATTTTTTGAAACCTTTTGAGGCCATAATTCATTCATAAGATTTGTCATTGCACGTTGCATATTGCTCAGCAGCTTTTGTCGATCATCGCCATAAGAATAAGAGTAAGTTTCAGGGAGAAGAGTTCCCTCAGGAGGTATGGATGTGATTTCTCCTGACAGAGAATCTGTGTTTTCTAAAATACTCACAATCTGACTGACCATTAAACCTTCAGGAATTGTGAGTTTACGAATAACGGTTCTTCCTTCACTCATTTGGTTAATGATAGCCCAAGGAGATGCCGTTTTAGATATGAGGTATTCTCCAGCTTTCAGTTTTTTCTTTGGGTAATGAAGATATTGTGCAGCCAAAAAGAACCAAGGGTAAGAAAGAACGCCTTTTTGCACAAGCTGTTCAGCTATGGAAAACGAAGATGTCCCAGGTTTTATGAAAACTGTAATATCTTGATTTCGTGAGCCTTTTGTAAAAATGCCTTCGGGCCCATGTAAAATAAACAAAATGGAAAAAGAGAGAGTTATCACAACAAGAGCAACACGAGTCAATCGCCTAAAAAAAGCGCGAAAAAAAGAAGCGGATGGTTGAACGGACTCTGAAATCATACCCTTATTTTACACAAAACAGGATAAAATAATAGCAAAGAATGGTGGTCACAACAGGGATTGAACCTGTGACCCCTACGATGTCAACGTAGTGCTCTACCGCTGAGCTATGTGACCTTTCCTTATACTGTCTATAGCATTGTTAAATAGTCTTTTGCAAGCTTTGGGTTTTTTTGGTAAACACTAAAGATAAGACTAGAAATTGTAGATGCCTAAAAGTCATATGAAAAAAATCTCGAGTATCCTTGTTGCTTTTAATATTTTATTTGTCAGCGAAACGTTTGCTCATAATAGTTCAAGTATTGAACGTTATGTATACACTCAATTGCATCGGGGTAATACAGATATTGCGTTAAATTTCTTAAAACAATTGGATAATCTGGGAAATCTTGAGGGGATAACCTTGCTTGGTATGGTTTATTTAGAAGGTTATACTCAAATTAAAGATGCACGGTTGGCAAATTACTACTTTTCCAAAGCAGCCGCTTTAGAATTTGCTCCTGCAATCAAAGCGCTTGCTGATAGTTATATGGCAGGAGATGGAGTAGAGCTTAATGAAACAATTGCTTTTCAGCTTTATGAAAAAGCAGCAAAATTGGGGTATGGCCCCGCACAATTTAATACCGGCATTATGCTTAAGAATGGCGAAGGTATTCCTGTGTCTTTAGAGCGCGCATATCAGATGCTTGATTTGGCGGCTCACAATCCAGATTTGGAGGAAATGAGCCAAGATGCTGCGCATTATAGAGATCAGATAAAAGCCCGGATCAAGTAAGTCTAGTTTTAACAATTTAAAAACCTGTATTCATAAAATTCGTCATTCAGCGTTGCTGTTCAAAAAAATTTTATGAATACAGGTTCTAAAGAAGCCAGTCTCATTTGTTAACCCTTTGTAAACTCTTTAGTGGTTATATTGAACCAAAGTAGATTTTTCCAAGGTATTGCTTTAATGGTTAATATTTTTAAATTGGTTCGCAGTTATTTTTTAAAAAGACAGCTTAGATTTGACGTTTTGACTAGCTTCTTTATTCTTCAAATTATTACAGCTATATCAATAATGTTTTACATGTATAGCGCTAATAAGGAAACTCTTATTGATTTTTCTGATAAAATGATGGAAGACCTGAGTGATGCTAAAATTGACTCGATTAATCACCATTTTAAAGGCGTTCAGAACTCTGTTGCATTGGGATCTTATCTTATTAATCGCCCTCAAGACGTGGATATAAACAATAAAAAACTAGTAGAATACATGATTGGAACTGTAAAACAGTACCCTTATTTAGAGAGCGTGTTTATCGGTATGGAAACTGGACGCTTTATGCAGGTCAAATTATTGGGGGAAGGGTCCACTTACAGATCTTTGACCACAAAGCTTCTTCCAAAAAATGCAACTATTGCTGTTAGAATTCTTGACCGAGGTGAGAATCATAAAGAAGAAACTTGGTATTATCTTAATCAAGAAGGAAAGGTTTTAGAACAAGAGAAGTTACCAGATTTTGAGATCACTTTTGATCATCGAGTTCGTGAGTGGTATACTAAAGCCATGCAAATGGAAACACAAATTTGGACTGATATTTACATTTTTAGTACAACAAAGCTTCCAGGTGTAGCAACGGCGCATCCTTTGCAAAATGAAAGTGGAAAGTATATAGGAGTGATAGGTTCTGACATTCCTTTAACAAGTTTATCAGGGATTTTAAAGAATAACTCGGTTAAAGGACTTGCGATGATTATTAATAAAAAAGGTGAGATTGTTGCGCATCCGACCGAGAAAAATACGGCAAGAGTGGTTAATACTGCTGACACGCAGCTAGTCACTTTAGAAGAGTTTGGAGATAAGGTTTCTTTCAACAGTTACAAAAGCTTTATATCCACTCAAGAACATCGTTTTATTTTTGACTATGATAGCACCCAATATATAGCGACCTATAAAGAATTTGACCAATCATTCTTTAAAAACTGGATATTTACGGTCATAACGCCAATGGATGTATTTATTGGGAAAGTTAAATCGACTCAGGAAAAATGCTTATTGATTTCTTTGGTAATTCTCTTTTTATCAATTTTCGTTGTTGGATTAATTGCCCATCGAATTGCAAGACCGATTAACGCTCTTGCTGATCAAGCGAATCGAATTACGAGTTTTGATTTAAGTGATGTTGATGAAGTGAGATCAGGAATTGTGGAAATTCAGAAACTTCAATCTTCCATTTCACGAATGCGTCACAGTTTATCTTCATTTGGAAAATTCGTTCCTAAAGCCCTTGTAAGAAAATTGATAGATAAGGGAATAGATGTAAAAGTGGGGGGTAAAATGAAAAATGTTACCTTACTTTTTACAGATATTGCAGGTTTTACAACGATTTCTGAAACTTATCCTGCTGATAAGTTGATGAATCATTTATCTGACTATTTTGATGAAATGACGCAAATAATCATTGATGAAAATGGTACGGTTGATAAATACATTGGTGACGCAATTATGTCCTTTTGGGGGGCGCCTGGAAATGATAAAGATCATGCACTGCATGCATGTAAATCGGCTCTTCTTTGTCAAAGACGTCTTCTTGATCTAAACCGCAAATGGGGTTTTGAAAAGAAGCCAATTTTGTTTACTAGAATGGGTCTTCATACAGGTGACGTTATTGTTGGAAACCTTGGATCTACTGAAAGATTGAACTATACGGCTATTGGAGATTCAGTGAATTTAGCTGCTAGATTAGAAGGTGTTAACAAAAATTACGGCTCATGTGTCATCATCAGTCAAGCTACCTATAAGCATATTCAAGACTATGCAGTTGTAAGGCCATTGGATGTGGTTGCTGTAAAAGGAAAAAACGAGGGTATTAAAATCTTTGAACTGATAGCTTTACAAAATACAGATCCTTTATTATTGCCAACAAATGAACAGCTTAAATTTACAGAACAATTTGCTCGTGGATTTACTTTATACCTAGAGCAACGCTGGGATGAAGCGATTGAAGCTTTTAAAGATATACAGCTTCGTTATCCAGAAGATATTCCTTGTAGGCTTTATATAGAAAGATGTGAGGCTTATAAAAAGACACCTCCGGGCGCAGATTGGGATGGGGTGAATCATTTGCATAGTAAATAGTTAAGATCGGAAAATCCCGCTTTTCTTAAAGGCTTAATGTTTATATAATGAAGGAACTGGAGATAACGCTTAAAATTAAGCCTTTAACCTTGAGAGTTTGTATGAAAAATGAACGTATTTTTGCAATTTTTCTAGTCTAAAATTTGAAATATCGATGGATTCTCAAAGAGCATTTCAAGATCTCTTAAAGAATGTTAGAGCCTGTAACTTTTGCGAAGAATTTTTGCCTTTTGAAGCTCGGCCCATTGTTAGAGCGCAGCCTAGTTGTAGGGTGCTTATTATTGGACAAGCACCAGGAAACAGAGTTCATCAAACAGGAATTCCATTTAATGATCCAAGTGGTGATCGTTTAAGGAATTGGTTAAATATTGATCGTGCGACTTTTTATGATGATAGTCGCATAGCTATTATCCCAATGGGTTTTTGTTACCCAGGGAAAAATCCAAAGGGAGGAGACAATCCTCCTAGATCAGAATGTGCTTTGCATTGGCATAAAAAGATAATGGAGAAGCTTACAGTTATTGAGCTGACCCTTTTGGTCGGACGATATTCACAGCTTTATTATTTAGGAAAAAAAACCAAAAGATCAGGAACAGAAACAATCTTGGCGTGGAGAGAGTATTTGCCAAAATTTCTTCCTATGCCTCATCCTAGTTGGCGCAATAATGCTTGGCTTAGAAAAAATCCATGGTTTGAAAAAGAAATTTTACCCTATTTGCGCGAACGGCTTGATGAGCTTCTTTAATTTTTTATTTTTTCTACCCACCTATCATCCTTTTTTGTATATTTCTGTTTAACTGCTGTCCATGCAACTTTGTGAGATACTTGTTCTCTTTTCTCTGAGGTTCTTCTTTTAGAGGGCTTTTTGTATTCTTTCCAGGCAGAATTAAAGGCAGCGTGATAAATATCTTACACAACCAAAATAGAGTAATCATACTATTATTTAAATGATTAATAGTCCTTTGTTTCTGAAGTGTAAAGCCCTAATATTCTGATTGAAAAGAACTGAAAAATGAGTTAAATGTTAGACGAAAATCTTCTTGACCAAATGATATTTAACGCAGGAGGTCTCTTATGGAAAACTCTAAATTTCACTCTTCAATTAAAGCTGTTATTTTTGACTGTGATGGCGTTTTGCTTGATTCGGAAGAGATAGGCGGACGTATAGAAGTGAATGCATTAAAAAAACTAGGTATTTCTATTGAAGAAGAGGAGTACAATGGGCGATTTTCTGGGGTTACTACAGCACAGGCTCTCCAGACCGTAACAAAAGAATCCGGGGTTTCTATCAGCGATGCCATGATAGATGAAATTGAAAATGAAATTACAGTGGCTTTGGAAAAAGAAGTCAAAGTTATTCCCAATATACCGGAAACCTTGAGAGCAATTCACTTACCAAAAGCCGTAGCCTCAAACAGTCATTTGCCCCGGTTACTCAAACTTCTTAATTCACGCCATTTAGATCAGTACTTTGATGATTGTATTTTTAGCGCTGACATGGTGAGCAAGCCTAAGCCTCACCCAGATCTTTATCAATTTGCTGCCAAAAAAATGGGGGTTTTGCCGTTTGAATGCTTGGTTATTGAAGATAGCCCCACAGGAGCGCAAGCTGCTCATAAAGCAGGCATGAAAGTCTTAGGATTTATAGGAACTGCCCAAAGTCAAAAAATTTCAGATAAACGGTTTTTCGAAGCAGGAGTAGATATCGTATTTAATGATATGCTGCAGTTGCCAGAATTAATTCAGTTAGAAAATCACTGTTATTAATGTGAGTTCGTGACTAGAAAAACTTGCACAGTACGTTTTCATTAAAAAAGTAAAAAAATCCTCGCAGCAATTACGAGGATAAAAAAGCCTCTTTTAGATAATTTTTATAAAAGAAGATTGCTAAAATAAATAAACAATCTTGGCAACGACGCGGTGTTCAGTGGGAGTGTAGCTGTAACCACGTTGAGCTCCATTGATTACCGTTGTATCTTTGCGCGGCTCAAGCTTTCCCATTAATGCATAGGAATATTCTGCACCCACTAAAAGAGAATTAGAAACTTTGCAAAGGGCACCTAAGCTTGGAACAATACCACGAATCGATTTTGTAAATTTCTCAGATGGTACGGTTCCATAAGTGAGATTTGTGTATTTTAATTCAAACTTGTTCATCTCATAGGCCAATTTGGTATACATCATCACCTTAGGGTTCATGACAGCACCAATTATGATGCCAGCCCCTAATATCATTTTGTGACTAATATTTGCTTTCCCCTCAATAGGGCCATTAGGGATTTGTAAGTCTTTTTTTGCATTAGGGCCTGCCATGGCTGCATAAGCTTCGCCACCCAAGACAAGCTTTGAATCGCCCATTTGCTTGATATAACCTAAGTTACCACCGGCTAAGTAACCGATTGCATTGACTTTTTGTTTTCCTGCCGGAGAGGAAGTACCGTTAGAGTATTCATGCGTTCCTTGAAGCATCGCAGCTCCTACTGTGCCGCCAGCATAAAAACCTGTAAAGTTAGCAGAAGCAGCGGTGATACTTGCTCCCATTAAAGAGGCCATTACCAACCAGAATCTATTTCTTTTCATTTTCTAGGACCTTTTCTTAAAATTTGCCTTTGGCAGAACTTTAGAAGTTCAAGATTATGCCGTCAATGCTCATTAGGGAAGATTGCAAAAAATTTAGAAAAAGTGTGTTGTCCTTTACACAGTTGTTAGGTATAGATGTATCCAAGTATTTTTTGTTTGAGGAGGATAGGTCCATGAAAACTTATGGGTTGATCCAATCCTATTATCTAGCTTTTAACAATAGAGATTTAGCAGAATTATTGAAAACTCTCCATCCCGAGGTCACCTATGATACTTTTTTAGGGGAAACAAAAACTGGATTTGATGCTTTTAAGAAACACATGGAATTTTGCTTTGAGTGCGTTAAAGAGACTATTCATGATTTAATTATTCTTAGCAGCAATGATGATCAGAACGCTGCAGCGAAGTTTATTTGTGATGGTGAATATGTCAAAACTATTACGGGTTATCCTGAAGCCCGCAACCAAAAGTACAGTGTTGAGTGCTATACATTTTTTGAACTTAGAGACGGTCTTATTTACAGGGTCACCAGTTACTTTAATGAAAAAAATTGGTTAGCGCAGCTTGCAGCATAAGAGAATTGCTAAGTGGGTTAGTTTAGTTTTCATCACCATTGTCCGGAACGAAGTGACGTTGCAACCCACATAACTTGAAATATCTCGATTATATATTACTAATCCAGTTCACCCAAATAAATACCCAGGCTTTTTGCTGTTTTGACCATAATTTCATCGAGTTGAACGGCTTGGTAATGATCAATGGCATCAGCAATCGGTATATCAATAACTTGACGATGTTGCCATGCAACCATGCGATCGAATTTATTCTGAGCAATAAGATTAACGGCTGTTACGCCAAAAGCTGAGGCAATAACACGATCCCAGGCCGAGGGCTGTCCTCCACGCTGAACATGACCAAGGGCGGTCACTCTGGTTTCAGCGCCGGTAATTTTTTGGATTTTTTCACCCAAATATTGACCAATGCCACCGTAACGAGGACGTACTCCATCAATGGCAACGGTTGCTGCTTCTCCATTTTCTTTTTTGACGGATTCTGCAACGATTACAAGGGCAAAATTACGTCCATTAGCAGCAAGTGATTTTATTTTTTTGCAAATGTTTTCAAGGGTATAAGGTATTTCAGGAATCAGAATGACATCTGCTCCTCCTGCAACACCAGCGCCAATGGCAATATGACCGGCATCTCTTCCCATGACTTCTAAAACCATCACGCGCTGATGACTGGCTGCGGTTGGTTGAAGGCGATCGAGTGCTTCTGTTGCAACATCAAGGGCTGTTGCATAACCAATGGCAATTTCTGTATGCCCTAAATCGTTATCAATGGTTTTTGGAATTGTAACTAAATTTAAATTACCTTTTTGAGCAAGACGCCTTAAGATCCTCATGCTTCCGTCACCACCAATGCCAATTAATGCATCAAGGCCTAGATCATGGTAGCCGGCTATGAAATCACCAGAACGATCGTTGCGAGTTCCATCTGAATTAGGAAAGCTAAAAGGGTCGTCTTTATTTGTGCTGCCGAGCATAGTTCCGCCGCTTCTAAGCATCATGCTATCGCAATGGTTTAGGGTGAGCTCAATATATTCAAGGGGACGATTGATAAGGCCGGTGGTCCCTTTGCGGATACCGATTACAGTCCAACCGTAAGTTTCTTGTGCATGGTAAGTAATAGCTCTGATGGCAGCGTTTAACCCTGCGCAATCTCCGCCACTTGTTAAGACTCCAACACGTTTACTCATGTATCCCCATCTTTAGTCGTCAAATAGAAATGAAAACGAACTTTTACAGGATATGATAATTAATGACGTTTTGTACAGATAGCAAGTTGATGGAAATTATCTTCTTTAGTCATAGTGATACCTGCAGGCAACAATTATTAAGGTATTGCGTTGCCATAATAAGGATATATATATTAAACAGACGTTGATTGAATGTATCACCTTTATGGGAGACTATTAAAAGATAGCCGACAAAAGTCATTTAAGATAATTACGTATAAGATCGGAAATTGTAAATTTATGTAATTTTTTTTTCGATGAAGCAGAAGGTTATCCTCTATCGGAAAATATTCAAAAAATATCAAAAAAAGCTGCTACGACTGCAATTTTGTGCTTAAACGCAGTTTCTTTTTCTATGGCAAGCGGTTATTACGAAGGGTTATACAGAGAACGAGTGGGGCAAACTCATAGAATACGACACATCGCTCCTCTATCAAGTAGTGTGAATACTTTTTTACAAGAATCAAGTGACCGTATATTAGACAGGCTTTGTGAAGTTGGACAAAGTTTAGAACGCTGGGGCACTTCCATACATGAAGAAATTCATGGCTTTCCTAATCTTTTTAGATCTAGTGTGAGAGTTCCTTTTGCTTTCGGAATTGAATTGAGAATACCTCGCAAGCCTTTTGAGAGTCTTGGAATCACTGAAGAAATTGAAGAAGCGATAAGTTACTTCACCAGCTAGTTATATTTTATATTAAATACGAAGTGTTAAGGGCCAGTTGTGCAAACAGGTCTCTTAATGCTAAATGTTATACTCAAGGTGTCTCAAAAAGCCGGGCAGGCGTTTGAGGGTCAAGGAACGGAGTGTATATTAAATACATGAGTACCGCAGACCCCGAAAAACAACAAACCCGGGATTTGAAACACGAGGGGTATATTAAGGATAGAAATTTTAAAAGGTTGATTTCAGTGTTCAAGTCAGAGTTTTTAGAAATCTCAAAACAACGTGGTTTTATTCATCAGGGAACCGACATAGAGGAATTGGATGATCTTTTAACAAAAGGATCTGTTACATCCTATCTCGGGTTTGATCCAACAGCAGACAGCCTTCATATTGGTCACCTTGTGGGAATTATGTGGCTCAGGCTTTTGCAGAAAACGGGACACAAGCCCATTGTTTTGATTGGCGGCGCTACCAGTATGATTGGTGATCCGACTTTTAAGGACACGGCTCGTCAGCTTTTAAGTCAACAAGAAATAAAGGCGAACATTGCCGGCATCGAAAAAAGTTTTACCCGGTTTTTAAAATTTGGCACAGGTTCTACGGACGCGATTTTAGTGAATAATGCCGATTGGTTAAGCAGTCTCAAATATCTCGATTTCTTACGTGATTATGGCCGTCACTTTTCTGTGAATCGCATGTTGACGTTTGATAGCGTAAAGCTTCGCCTTGATCGTGAGCAACCTTTGAGTTTTCTTGAATTTAATTACATGATTCTTCAGGCCTATGATTTTTGGGAACTTTACAGCAAGCACAATTGTCTTTTGGAAATGGGCGGCTCTGATCAATGGGGAAATATTGTTAATGGCGTCGAATTAACGCGCCGTATAAGCGGTAAGCGTGTGTACGGTTTAACGACTCCTTTGATCATGACCTCGGCTGGGGTTAAGATGGGTAAGACCTCACAAGGTGCTGTTTGGCTTAATAAAGATAAACTTTCTTCTTACGATTATTGGCAGTTTTGGCGCAATACGGACGATCGTGATGTGGGGCGTTATTTAAGACTCTTTACAGATTTACCTTTGGATGAAATAGAACGCCTTGAAAAATTAGAAGGGGCTGAGCTAAATCAAGCTAAAAAGATTTTGGCAGATGAAGCAACAGCCTTGGCGCGCGGGGTGGATGATTTGCCTGGTATTCACGAGACCGTGGCTGGGCTTTTTGAGCAGCAATCTGGTTACATGAGTCAACTTCCTAAGATTATCATAACAAAACATGAATTACCGATAGGTATGGAAGATATGTTTGTTCGCTCCGCTCTGTGTGCCAGCAAAGGGGAGGCAAAACGCTTAATCCAGGGCGGCGGGGCGCGTCTTAATGATCAAGTGATTAACGACAGCAAAGACATACTTACTGTTGATCATTTCTCAAACGGGCATGCTAAAGTTTCGTCTGGGAAAAAAAAGCATGTGGTATTTGAGTTAGAATAATGTCTTATACATCCAGCTGTTTTAAAGCTTGAACTCCCTTTATTCCTAATTCTTGATCATAAGGGGCAAACCAAGCGTTTAGAATTTCTTCAGCAACTTGAGGGGTTAGGGAACGATTGGAAAGGGCCAGAACATTAGCATGGTTCCATACCCGTGCAAGCCTGGTGGTTTCAGCATCTGTGCATAAAGCAGCTCTTAAACCTTTTGTTTTATTGGCAACAATACTGGCACCTGTTCCAGACCAGCAGAAAAATACTCCCTCATCACACAAACCTTTAGAAACGGCCTCGGCTGCTTTGGCGATGGCAGTAACCCACGGTTCTTCAGTGTTGGATGCGTATGCACCAAAACAAATATAATTAATTCCCTTTGCCTGAAGCCATTCTAATACAAACTGATTAATCGGGCACAACTCATCAGTGACAAGTGCAACTTTCATATAACGTACCGGAAGAATTGGTGGGCCCGGTAGGACTCGAACCTACGACAACTCCGTTATGAGCGGAGGGTTCTAACCAACTGAACTACAGGCCCTAATGGGGGATATTACACACAAAATAGCAATGTGAGTCAACTTAATTATTAATTTTTTGCGCCACATACTGTATCGCTTCACCGGCTTCTGGATATAAGCCAAAGAATTGAGCAAAAGCATGTAGAACCTTTGGTACAATAAGGTGCTCAACTCTATTTCCTGCGGCCTGAAGTTGCTTGACAAAGATTTCAGTCTCGGCTTGCAGTGGGTCACATTGAGCTGAGACCATAATTACTTTCGGAAAGTCCTTTAAATTGGTTTCAAGGATGGGGGATATCACAGAACTTGTCGCAGCGCCGATTAGATTTTCCTGTAAGTAGTCCATTATTAATTTATTCACGTTAAAACGGGTCAAAAAGTACTCATCATCGTATGGCTTATTGCTTGAAATTGGGATTCTAAGATCTAATGACGGATAAAAAAGGACTAAAGCCTCTGGTTGAGGCCTGCTCTGATTTCGCAGTTTCATAGTCAAAGATGTTACTAAATTTCCACCAGCGCTATCTCCTGCCAGAATAAGGATGGGAAATTTCTTTAAGGCCCAATTATAAACTGTTTCAATATCATCAAGTGCAGCCGGGTAAGGATGTTCAGGAGCCAGTCTATAATCTATAGCCAGGACTTGAAATCCAGTTTGCTTTGAAAGCTGGCGACATAAAACATCATGGGTTTTTAAATTTCCCCTTGCCCATCCACCGCCATGGGCATAAAGAATTAAGGGTGATTCAGGCGTGACACTTTGTTTGTATAGCCGAACCGGGATTTCATGAGAATCTCCTTGAATTTTAAAATCTTCAAAGCAAACTTCTGGCTTTTCGCCTTGAAAATAATCCACGAGGATTTCATAAGATTGCCTTCCGATTTCACTTAATTTAGCTGCGCTTGGAAGAGGCTCAGTTGGCTTTGAGAAAAAAAGGAAAAGCGAGCCTATCGCATTCAAAAAAGCATTAGCCCCATCAGTTAAATCATTTTTAGCGATATAGGGTAAATTTTCTGGTAGTTCTAGGTCTTTTTGTAATTGTTTGACAAGGGATTGTGGGTCTTTTCGAATCACGTGGGAAGACATCCATGAAAAAGTTCTTTATAATAATTTATCAGATATTGATCCATTTTTACTAGACTTAGGAGACAAAAACGTGGTTTACAAGATTATTATCGCAATTATAGTAGGAGTTATTATCGTGACATTTAAGATGAACCAATCATCCGAGAACAGTGAGCAGCCTCTTGTTATTACGTCTTCAGGATTACAGTATGAAGAAGTTGTTGTGGGAACGGGCGATACACCTAAAACAGGTCAAAAAGTCATTGTTCATTACACAGGGACCCTACCGGATGGTCAAAAGTTCGACAGTTCTCGTGATCGCGGCCAGCCCTTTAAATTTACTTTGGGTGTTGGACAAGTGATTAAAGGCTGGGATGAGGGTCTTTCAACAATGAAAATCGGCGGTAAGCGTAATTTGGTGATTCCTGCGAACCTTGGTTACGGGGCACGTGCTGTTGGAAACGTTATTCCTGCCAATGCCACCCTTCATTTTGAGGTCGAATTATTGGGCGTTGAGTAAAGGGTTGAAAATTCTGGTTGTGATGATTACATTCAAAAATGAATTTAACTATTTCTTAAATATTAAGTGTCAAGATCTAAGCAACAAGTCAGCATCGTGAGGGACTCAATGATGAACAAGAACTCTTTTTCCTTATGCAAACCAGCCCTTTTATGGCTGCTTGTTATTGCTTTGATCGTCACGACAGGGGTGGGTAGCACCTATGCTTCTGCGCCTGCCCCCACAGCTGGCGAAATTGTGAAAAGTGCTCAAGATTACCTTAATGGCAGGGGCCATGATTTTCCTGACAAACTTATAAGCATCTCGAGATTAGATGATATGGGGCCGCCGCCAATATATGATGAATTAAAAGGAAAGTTCATTGCTTTGAGGAGTAATGACGGCACTGCTAATACTTTAGCGCATAAAATTATCAGCGATGGGCGTAGTGACATTTTGGGATATCTGCTTTCTATCGAGGGAATTAGGGTATTAGAGACGAAGAATCAAAACGGTCGACTGCCATTATCAACCTTATCCGCAGATGGTAAATTTCAAGCGTTATTTAATTTAAGAGAATATGTGAGTCAAGATGAGGGCCTTTCTAGAGGGCTTTCTGCGTATATTAAGGCGCATGAGCTTGCCCCTTTGAAGCGTCAGGTAAGTGATTTAGTTAAAGAGATCGATTCTTTAATACTGAATTTCCCTAATGAACTAGAAAACTGGTTTTCTGATAAATCAAGAGATCTTAGGGGTAAAAGGGAAGCTATTGTAGGGATTATTTGGCTTTGTCCATCTGCTCTTGAAGGGCAAAAATTAGAAAATTTCTCAGAGTTCTTTGAGGCGTTTAACCAAACCCCTGAGGATAGAGCCATTTTAAGGGGGTATCGTACTGGTGAAGGAAAAAGTCTGCTTCAGTATTGCGCCGAGATGTTTTTAAATCGGGAGAGGGATCTTTGGGATGTTAAGCCGGGTATTCAAACTATTCTTGGAGCCTATACTTTAGATGGAACCTCAATCACAAATCGGGATTGGGACATAACTGAATTTTACCCTTTCTTACTAGATTTGATTCTGGAGACATTCGGGTCAGAGAATGCTAAACAGTTCCTTCTTAGCTACCTGAATAAAAAGGGGGAGAACCTTGCGCAAATGTGCGCCAAGAAAGGTGATTTGTCGTATGTAACCCAAATGAGACGAATGATCGATGATGATCAACAATTTAAAGAGTTGTTAGCCTTGACCCAACCTGGAACAGAATCCGCAGGTGTATTGTTGATGAAAACGAAAGAGGGGCGCCAATTTTTAATAGAGGGCTTAGAAGAGCCACAGTATTCTGTTAAAGCCGATTCTAATGGGGTTACCCCTTTGATGAGAGATGCTTTAGAGAAGTATCCTGAAGAGTTTAGGCAGTTTCTTACTTATTTAAGGGGTCGTGGAGTTTCTGTGGATATGAATCAAAGAGATTCATTTGGAAATACCGTTCAGTCACTGCAAGGGTTGAAGCAAGAGTATGAGTATCATTGTTTTTTGCCTTTACTGAAGGCGAGTTTTGAAAAACGCCCCTTTAAAGAGTCTATTTGGAACGACATCGTTAACTTTCCGTATCGAGAACGTCATATAGGTAGCCGTGAGTTCATCTATGAGGCTTTAGGCGTGGTTTCAGCCCAACCGGAAACACCTTTGCATCGTGCATTCTTGCAAAAAGATGTAAAAGGTCAAAAGAGGGAAGCGAATGCTTTGTGGAGAAGTTTATTGAAAACCTATGATGATTTGGTTGATGAGGAACTTGCGCCAGAACGTTCCTATATTGAAGGTTTAAGACTGGATGCGCGTTTTGATCCTAGTTTAACAGAAGAGATTGAAGGTTTTGATAAGCGGCTATCGTTTATCAAAGAACAAAGGAAATTGCCTTTGTCTGCTCGTTTTCTAGCAGCTATGCGTCCTTTTGATTTCTCAGAGCCTTCTCCGGTTATTGATGATTCGGCTATTAAGGTTTTAACTGGAAATAGCGCCTTTGGAATTAACTTTTCAAGAAAAGTGACCGCTCCAGAAGCAAAGATCGTTGTCGATCGTATCAGGCACATTGCTGGTGCGGTAAATAGACACCTTGCGGAATGGCTTGACGAAAATCGCTATCGCCCTGGTGTCGATCTAAAGATTGCTTTGACCGATTCTCTCAGAGTTCAGATGAGAAACACATTTTTCCAAGATTATCCTTTTGAGATTGATGCAGGAAATAGGGACAGGCTTTTCGCGCATCGAATGAACTGCGCTGTTGTTGCTCTTGAGTCTTTATGGATGGACTATAATTTTCCTTGGAATTTTAATATCGGATCAAGAGTCGATAAATTTGATTTCATTGATGAGCAATTGCAGACTTATGCCCCAAGAGGCATGAAAGTGAATTCCAAAGCGCGTTTTGAAAGGTTGCAGGGCCTTTATCCTGATGCTTTTTCGGGTTCATAGTTCTTACGCAAGTTTTTACTTGTTTCCTTAGTTTTCCTGCGATTTGATCCTAGGGTCCATTTGAATCAAAGAATGGACCCTGTCAGTCGAGGCCATAGAGAAATTGGTGCTGAGTAGTCTTTAAATAACTTGCACACTGCGTAGTTCTTTTTAAATAAAGGCTTTCTATCACTAGGAAAGCCTTTTTTGATTTTTTATGGTTGAAATATTCTTCAATTACTACCATTTTTTTAAATAAGAAGACTTGCTTTTTTTGTAAGTTCGTGTTCAATTAAATCAACATATCGGTGTTAATTAATTAAATCATCACTATATATAGTTAATTTTAGCAAAATATTTTTGAAAGTTTGATCTAAGAAAGGGTCATTTGCATGAAAGTTCGTCGCCACTTTACAGTTGCTGGTCAATCTCCATATGCAGGGATAGAGTTTCGTAAAATTAGTAGTGAAATTAAAAATCCAGACGGATCTGTGGTCTTTAAGCAAGATAATATTGAAATTCCCGTAAGTTGGTCCCAGGTGGCAAGTGATGTTTTGGCTCAAAAATATTTCAGAAAAGCCGGAATTCCAGAAGAAACGATTCCTGTTTCAGAACCTGGTGTGCCTGAATGGCTAGCGCGCCGTACGGCAAAAGAAGGAACAACCTTTGGCAGTGAAAAGACTTCTCAGCAGGTTTTTGACCGTTTGGCAGGCGCATGGACCTATTGGGGCTGGAAGGGTAAGTATTTTGACACAGAAGAAGATGCCTTGGCTTTTTATGACGAGCTTCGTTATATGCTATGCCTTCAGATGTGCGCGCCGAATTCACCGCAATGGTTTAACACAGGTCTGCATTGGGCTTATGGTATTGATGGTCCTGCACAAGGGCATTTTTATGTGGATGACAAAACGGGTGAGCTAACAGCGTCCAAGTCTGCTTATGAAAGACCGCAGCCGCACGCTTGTTTTATTCAAAGCATCAATGATGACTTGGTTAATGAAGGCGGTATCATGGATCTTTGGGTTCGCGAAGCACGGTTGTTTAAATATGGTTCTGGAACCGGTACAAACTTTTCCAATGTGCGGGGTTCAGGTGAATCCTTGTCGGGGGGCGGTAAATCCTCTGGGTTAATGAGCTTCCTTCGCATTGGCGATCGGTCGGCAGGCGCAATTAAATCAGGCGGAACCACTCGAAGAGCCGCTAAGATGGTAATTTTGGATGTTGATCACCCTGACATCGAAGAGTTTATTACATGGAAAGTGATCGAAGAGCAAAAAGTTGCAGCATTGGTTACAGGGTCTAAAATCAACAAAATGCATCTTGAAGCCGTCATGGAGGCTTGCCTGAATCATGATTTACCAGAAGACAAAAAATTTGATCCAAGGGAGAATCTGGCTTTAAGAACGGCTATGAAGGCAGCGAGAGCCGTTTTGGTGCCTGAAAATTATATCCGAAGAACAATCCAGCTAGCCCAGCTTGGGTATACGCATGTTGACATGAAAAGCTATGACACAGACTGGGATTCTGAAGCTTATTCAACTGTGTCTGGGCAAAATTCAAATAACTCAGTTCGTCTTAGTAACGAATTTCTTGAAGCTGTTATGAAAGATAAAGACTGGAATTTGGTTGGCCGCATAAACCGCAAGGTTATCAAAACAATCAAGGCACGGGAATTATGGGAAAAAATCGGTTATGCTGCGTGGGCGTGCGCCGATCCCGGTGTTCAATTCAATACAACGATTAATGATTGGCATACTTGCCCTGCAAGCGGTTCCATAAAAGGGTCAAATCCATGCTCAGAATACATGTTTTTGGATGATACTGCTTGTAACTTAGCGTCTTTAAATCTTGTTACTTTTTACAAAGACCAAAAATTTGATGTAGCCTTGTATGAACATGCCATTTCTTTATGGACAATGGTTCTTGAAATTTCCGTTATGATGGCGCAGTTCCCCTCTAAAGAAATTGCTCAGTTATCCTATGAATTTCGCACGTTAGGTCTTGGGTATGCCAACTTGGGTGGTTTGTTAATGGCAATGGGAATTCCTTACGACAGCGATCAAGGTCGCAGTGTTGCGGGTGCAATGGCTGCCGTTCTAACAGGAACCTCTTATGCAACCTCGGCCAAAATGGCAAAGGAACTGGGTGCGTTTCTAGGGTATACAAAAAATAAAGAGCATATGCTAAGAGTGATCAGAAATCATAGAAGGGCGGCTTTTGGTGAAAAAAGTGGTTATGAAAAACTCTCTATTCACCCTGTTCCTTTAAAGGGAGAAGATTGTCCATTAAAGGATGTTGCCCAAAGCGCTAAGCGCGTTTGGGATGAGGCTTTGCGCCTTGGAGAAAAATATGGATATCGTAACGCTCAAACAACAGTGATTGCACCAACGGGAACCATTGGCCTTGTGATGGATTGCGATACAACAGGTGTTGAGCCTGACTTTGCATTGGTAAAGTTTAAAAAGCTTGCAGGCGGTGGGTACTTTAAAATTATCAATCAAATGGCACCAAAAGCTCTGAAAGCTTTGGGCTATAGCGAAGAACAGATGAATGATATTGCGCTATATGCTGTTGGGCATGGAACACTTGAAAATGCGCCTGGGGTGAATTTTGAAATGTTAAGGGCTAAAGGCTTTAATGATCAGGCTATCAGCAAAATTCAAGCGGCGCTAGGAACGGCTTTTGATATTAAATTCGCTTTTAATAAATGGACACTTGGCGAAGAATTCTGCAAAGATGTTTTGAAATTTTCTGATGCAGATATGAATAATCCAAGCTTTGATATGTTAATAGCTATGGGCTTTACAAAAGCAGAAATTGAAGCAGCAAATAACTATTGCTGCGGAACAATGACGCTTGAAGGAGCGCCGCACATAAAAGATGAACATCTTCCTGTTTTTGATTGCGCAAATCCTTGTGGACGTATTGGAAAACGCTTTTTATCCATTAACAGCCATATTCATATGATGGCAGCGGTCCAGCCATTTATTTCAGGCGCTATTTCAAAGACAGTGAACATGCCTAATAACGCAACAGTCAGTGATTGCGAAGAGGCTTATCTATTGTCTTGGCGTTTGGGTCTAAAAGCGAATGCACTTTATAGAGATGGGTCTAAGCTTTCTCAGCCACTCAGCGCGATTGCTTTTGATGATGATGTGGTGGAAGAATTAACAAGCTTACCGTCAACAGCTAAAGCACAAGCCGCTGCAGAGCATATTATTGAAAAGATAGTTGAAAAAGCCGTGACTCATCAATCACAGCGCCTTAAGCTTCCGAATCGCCGCGGTGGATATACACAAAAAGCGGTTGTGGGTGGACACAAGATTTATCTTAGAACCGGTGAATACGACAATAAGGCTTTGGGTGAAATCTTTATTGATATGCACAAAGAAGGGGCGTCATTTAGATCGTTGATGCATAATTTTGCGATGGCGATTTCTATTGGCCTTCAATATGGCGTACCATTAGAAGAATTCGTCGAAGCCTTTACATTTACCCGTTTTGAACCCTCTGGTATGGTTGAGGGGAACGATACCGTTAAAATGGCAACCTCGATTCTTGATTATATCTTTAGAGAATTGGCTATCACATATCTTGGAAGACATGACCTAGCACACGTTCAACCGAAGGAATTAACGCCTGATACCATTGGAGAGTCCTCTGATTATCCTGTATTGATGGAAGAGAATACAGCCGAAACTGTAATAGCGCGTCAAGGCGATGGTCATTCACATGATAAAAACGATATCCAAAGTTCTTTGGGTGGGGCTCATCATGATGAAAAAGGGGCCGCTACAGGAACCTATGGCAACGTTGTAAGTTATTCTGTGGTCAGTGCCAAAGCTAAAAAACGGACGGATGTTTACGCTGAAAAAGCTTTGCAGGCGAAATTGCAAGGATACCAGGGTGATGCATGCGGTGAATGTGGAAACTTTACCATGGTTCGTAATGGCACCTGTCTAAAGTGCAATACTTGCGGTGCTACCAGCGGTTGTTCTTAAAAGTGGTGAAGGGAGAGAAAAAATATTTTCTCTCCTTTTTTGTCAACCTAAAGAGAAGATAAATGTCTTCTTAAGGCGGGACCAATAAAATGTATCCATGCAGATTTAGCTTGTTTAAGGGCGGGATGTATTTCACTTGGCGAGTTTCTGATGCACAAAGATATCAATGATTTTGTCACAGCTGTTGTTAGTAGTCGGCAGGCTTTAAGATTAAGGATATCGTCTGTGGCTTCTCTTTCTAGATTTTCCATAATGTCGAAAAAAGGATCCAACTTATCCCAAGAGGTTCTTTCTTGCAATGTCCGCTTGAAAAAACTGCTATAAAAGTGGTTTCTAATTGATTCAACCGACGGTATACTAACATTTAAATCATTTTCATCAACAAAATTTAAATACGTTCTAGCAGAGGTGCTATTAAAATCACCTCCTTTTTCAGCTAACCAAGCTGTTATATGATTCGTACTTCTTCTTAACTCTTCTTCGTTATAAGCCATAATAGATGATATAAAAGAAATGATTATATAAATTATCAATAAACATTGTTTCAGCAAAACTAAGCTCCGTTATTAGGCTGTTTTTTTGGTGGATATGAATTTCCAGATAATAAGCCCTTTTTAAGAAAGCTTACCTTTGTAATAATACCTAATAGTGTCTGATATTTCAAATAGTATTGAAATTTTCTTGTTTAGATGCAATTTTTTCTAACTTTTTATTTTTTTGAGTTACATATTAGATTTTTACACATTCTCTTCGCTTTATTGCGGTCTGGTTGGTTATGGTATATAGTACAAGAAAACCTTGAAGCTTTTTCATTATATGCAAGCAGCCTGTTCGCCGAATTATGAGATTATATTGCGTCGGCGAGAAAATACGTTGTTCTTTAAAAGATGGATAAAACATCCCTTTCAAATGGGAACGTTGGCGCCTATTACGCCTCGTTTGGCTAAATTAGTGGCAAGCTTAGTCTCAAATCCTTCCGATTTAATTGTTGAGATTGGAGCTGGAACTGGTCGTCTGACGCGTGCTCTATTGGCAGAGGGCGTTAAGCCTAAAAATTTGGCTTTAGTAGAGTTAGATCCTGAATTTTGTGTTTTCTTAAAGGAGACATTAAAAGATGCACCGGAATGCAAAAATTCAATGCCACACATTATTGAAGGGGATGCGACAAAGCTGCCAGAAATAATCCCGGAATCCTTTAAAGGTAAGGTTTCAACTGTTGTTTCGGCTATCCCTTTTATGTATCTTCCCACCATTGTTAGAGAGCAAATTGTTAAAAGCTCTTTTGATGTTTTAAAGCCAACTGGTTCTATTTTGCACGTAACCTATAATCCTAAGTCTCCTTTAGCCTTTAAGAAGGATTTAAAACAAGAGTGTGTAGGGAAGTTATGGCTTAATTTTCCACCCGGTTTTGTGTGGAAATATCAACCCGGATGGCCTTCTTAAATGAAGAAGAGGGCTTAAGTTTATGACTTTTCACCATATTCGAAAACGAGATGAAAGTCTTTTATTTTTAAAGCAATTAATTCGCAATCCTAAATCATTAGGTGCTCTTGTTCCAAGTTCCCAGATGCTCGCAGATTTTATTTGCGGTCATGTCCCGACAACAGAAAACCATTTGGTTGTGGAAATTGGGGCAGGGACGGGTCGATTTACCCAAGGTCTGTTAAAGGAAGGTATAAAACCTGAAAATTTAGTGGTTTTGGAAATTGATCCCATTATGTGTAGTTTTTTAAGGAAGAACTTTCCTCATATCAACGTTGTTGAAGGAAATGCGAACCAGCTTCATACTTTGTTACCTGATGGATGGGTTGGTAAAATAGGAACTATTATTTCCGGCATTCCGATGGTTAACTTGTCAGGTGAAGATCAAGAACAAATTATTTCTTCGTGTTTTCAGGTTTTGTCTGAATCAGGAAGCATTCTTCAATTTACCTATGGTCCTATTTCTCCCTTATCTTCAAAGAAATTGGGTCTTGCAAAAAAACGTCTAGGCCATGTTTTTATGAATTTTCCGCCTGCAACTGTATGGAGGTATGGTAGGCAATCTGAAAAACCTCATGACTTGAATAAAATAAGAAATAAGTCTGAACGATTAAGCAAAATCCGCAGAATGGTTGGTTTAAAGGTCAAATCAAAAGAATTAGGATTAGAAGAATGAAGGTAAAAGTTGGGGTCGCAGGGGCTACAGGCCGGATGGGGCAGCTGATTATTGAGCAAATTAAAAAAGATGATCTTTTTATTTTGGCGGCTGCGACAACCTCAGCAAATAATCCACTGTTGGGCACTATGGTGGCTGATCATGTGTTCCTTCATCCTAATCCAGAAGAGCTTTTCACAAAGGGTCAAGTGGTAATTGATTTTACAAAACCAGATCTTTTAGAAGAACATTTAAGACTTGCTGTGCAGCACAAAACCAAGTTTATTATTGGGACAACAGGTTTAGCTGCAGAACATAAGGAAATGTTACTAGAGGCTTCAAAGCAAATCCCTATTTTATATGCATCTAATACCAGTATGGGGGTGACCTTGATGAAGGTGATAACAACGCAAATTGCAAAAGTTTTGGGGCCTGAGTTTGATATAGAAATTGATGAAATTCATCACCGCCATAAGGTTGATGCTCCTTCGGGTACAAGCCTTAGTTTGGGTGAAGCGGCAGCAAAGGGGAGAGCTGTTTCCTTAAGAGATGTTGCCTGTTTCGAACGTCATGGTCATACAGGGCCAAGGCCCGTGGGGCAAATTGGTTTTTCAGTCCGCAGAGGCGGCAGCGTTGTTGGTGATCATACGGTAAGCTTTATCGGCGAGGATGAATCCATAGAAATCACCCATAAGGGAATTTCAAGGTCCCTTTATGCAAAGGGAGCAGTGACGGCAGCGCATTGGCTATGTGACAAATCTAATGGCCTTTATAACATGGAAGATGTCTTGGGGTTAAAGAAATAAAAGTCTGTTGAGCTTTGTTAAAAGCCTAAAAAACTTAAGATTGATGGTTTAGGTTGTTTTCTTGTAGGCCGAATTAAACCTTCTATGTGCTGAATTTCATTTCCTGTTACGCTTCTTGATGCGGAAAAGATAATAGATTTCAAAAATAACTTTTTTAGATGATTTTTCAACTCCTCAATTTTTGCTTCTTTTCCAAGAGATTGGATGCAAATTTTTATATTATCACCCTCATCATAGATATCCACCAAAGCTGCAGTAAAATAAAAATTCCTTCCCGTTTTTTGGGAAGTGAGTTCAGTAAATAAGCCAAAAGAATGTAGATTAATTTTTCTAGGGTCATGATATCTAATTTGGCAAAAAAGGGATCTGGATGTTGTTTTTTTACTTACTAAGCTGATAGGCAGGATGTCATATGTCGCCCCTGCACTTGAAACCCAGGATCCTTTATTTTCAAATTCCAGAGTTAGATCGTCTGAAGCAAAAATAAAAGAAATACTCTGAACAAAAATGCATAAAAACAGAAACAACGAACGCATAAGTACCCCTTAGATTGATAACTTTCTTAACTATTGTTCCTGATAGATTTGCAAATTTCAAGCTATTTTGGTTTTTAAGGAACAGATAGCATATCTGCAAAATTAACAAATTATTAA
>CAIULA010000023.1 GCA_903899945.1 uncultured Alphaproteobacteria bacterium
ATTTTATGATAATAAATAACCAAACTGTTCTTTATAAACACTGTTAAGCTTAATTAAAGAGAGAGCAAAGATGTCTCTAAGCCATCATCAACAAATCCTTTCACTTCTATCTCGAGTTTTTCTCTCTAGGGTATCTAGTGGCCATGAAAATCATTAACAAATTTATCTTAGACAAATACATGCAGGAACAACCCGAGACAAGAAATAGTTGATTACTAGAGGTTGAACAATATGAATGGAATACATTTCCCGACGTTTTAAATCATTTTCCTAAAGCTGTGGCCTTGAAGTCTGGAAGGGAGGTGACTTTTGAAATCCAAAAAGACTCCTGTTACTTGCTTTCTGTGATTGATTACCCAACCCACGTTTTATCCATCTTGTCGATAGGGCCTTTAAAAGACGTCCTACTTCCCCGCTTGGCAAAACATTTTCAAAAGGGAAGTTAACAAAAACAATGGAATCCCTAAGGCATTTTGCGTCACTCAAAAAGATTTCTGTAAAGGAACAGTTCATGAAACAAACAATGATACGACTAAACAAGTTCAAAAAAATAGGATTAGGGTTTCTGGTTGGAACGGGACTCAATCTTGCCTTAGCTGATATCGATATGAAATCCACGATCTGATTGGATGCGTTGTATAGGAAAAGGGAATTCCTCAATCATCATATCTATAAAAGAAAGGATATTAGTAGCAGTGCGACGCTTATAAAGGGCCAAAACACGCCATCTGGAACAATCATCTAAAGCCGTATATTGATAAAGACCGGGAAGCTATTTTGCAAGTATCGATTTGAACTCTATCACCTGGTATAGGACGTTGATAACGGTTGAACCTCTTTTTGCGCTTGAGTTTTATAAGAAGTTTTACTTGGTGAAGGCAAAGCACTTTATGAATTGTGGCAAGTGAAAGAGAACATTCATATTGCCGAAACAATTCAGATTGGATGCGTGACCCCAGATTACGTTCATTTCTAAGCTCTAAAATCCATTCTGTTAATTTGTTGGTTTACTTTCTGGGTAGGGAAAAAGCGAGGCTTCCTGCTTCGATCGACTAAGCCATTAACACCATTTTCTTGGTGGCGCTTAAGCCATTTCCTCAGGGTAGGGCGAGATATCCCACAGCGCCGACAAACATAACCGGCATCTCCTGTTTCTTTATATAGATCTACCCATTTTAATCTGGCTTTTAAGGTCGCTTCCATGACCCCAATAATCTATAATTTTTTTGAAACCATGTCTATGAATCACACAACTATCAAATCCTAAACCTCTAAAAAGACATATAGAAACTGATATATTTTTACACCTTCCAGAAGACGGCTCTATATCAAGAAGGTCAATCCGTATTGTTATTGCTTTTTATGTCAAACAAAGTGCCTATCAAAGATCTTTATTAGAAAACCCCCATCGTTTTAACCTAGAAGGTTTGGCTGTAGAGGAGATAGAGTCTTCTCATAAAAAATATGCAAAAATTGTTTTAGAACAAAAAGAATCTAGAAAATACCTTCTAAAACAGCCTCATAAAGAGACTCTCAGTGACCGTAAGTTCGGGTATAATCAACAAGCTCAAAGAGAATTATGAAAGTTTAGAGATATTAGAAGCTATTAATGCTTTTTATCAGATTAAAGGCTTAGTTATTGAAGAAACCCAAAAACATCCTTGTCAACTTCAAGACTCTCTTTTGCAATTACATCATCATTTATTGGCTATGATCCAGCCTAATCCTCAAAAAGAAAGTCTAAAGGTAGAGAATTTTAAGAAGCTTATCAATTTTATTGAAGAAGATATACACCGAATCATCAATAACGCTGATCTTATTCTTGCTTCAACTCATAAGATTAAAAGACTATTTTTCTTTAATTTCCCTTAAAACTGATAAATGATAAGTATATGTTCTTAAAGTTTAAATCTTCATTTTTATGACATGTTTTGCTAATTGTTACTTAGACCGATCTATTTTATTTTGGCAGAAATTTAAAGCAGTTTAGGGCATATCATCAAATCCAAAACAACAGACTTGTGCAAATATTAATCAAGATATAGATTAGCCTCTAGAACTGATTACATATAACTCCACAAAATTATATTTTGGTGTATTAGTTTTAATTTTGATAGAGAAAAGGGAGTATGAGCTATGAAAAAGAATTGTACATTATGTTACAAGCCTTTTACTACTTTATTTTTAATTTTTCTATTATTGCAAGCAAATGTTGCTAACACTAAGGTTTTAGAGGAAAACCGCTTTTCTTTAATGGACACCGCTTCGATAAGTAGTCAGAAGCAAGAACTAATAAAAACTGTTTTAGTATCACACGCTAAATCGAATAGTAAATTAAAAACAGATCTTTTAGTAAATGTAATAGTTCCTCAGGGTGCGGAAATAAGGTATCCTGTAGAACCTGCAATACCTGAGATAGCACACGGACATGAGGCAGTTTATTTACGTTTTCTTAAAGGTGTCTTGATCTATAGGCCAACAGCAGGAAGTGAGGTTGGGCAGATCATACTACCGATTGCCCAATTAATGAATCCATTAGAAGGTAGATTTGATTTATCTAAATGTGGGGATGCTGGAAAATATTTGAGTATTTCTACAGGTTATCGAAAAGGGAAGAAGATTGAAAATGCAGATAAATTAGAAATATGGATAGTTCCTAAATTTATTGTGGAGAAAGATCTTACTACGACAGCTGTCCATTATCAGCCTATTCAGGAATGCTGGTCATCACCAGTTGGTATTATCTGGTCAAATGGTAAATGGGATAATATGAACTGGTATGATTACTTGGCAACGCAAGATTTTGATGCTTTGTCGAATGAAGAAAGTTTATATGAAAAATGGAAACAGCACCAATACTACACACACCGTACGCCCGATTTCTCTATTGCACGCCTTATTTCTATGTATCGTATACATGTGTCTTCATTTTTTAGTGGTCCCTCAGATACTCATGCACAACATGCTGAAAAATTTTACTTAAAATTTTAGTTAATGTATGGTGCTGATGCAAATAATATTTTAGACTGAAGAGATGGAGTTTTTACTTGTTTAGGCATCAAAACATCTAATATAACTTTGTCTGGTTGAAAAACGTCTTTGTTCTCTACTCCCAAAGCTTTAGCATCTATATCTATAATCTTTTTAATCAGTCATATCATCTACCAATAGCAGTAAATAATGGCGAAAAAGGATGTTTATATATTAGGTATATCTGCGTTTTATCATGATAGTGCCGCTGCATTAATAAAAAATGGATTGGTATTAGCTGCTGCAGAAGAAGAAAGATTCTCTCGGAAAAAACATGATGACAAATTTCCAGGAGCTGCTGTTTTGTACTGCTTAAATGAAGCTAACATAACTTTAGATCAGGTTGATTTTATTGTTTTTTATGAAAAACCTTTACTTAGATTTGAACGTATATTAGAAACCTTTTTAGCATATGCCCCCGTGGGAATAAAACCTTTTTTATCTGTAATGCCTGTTTGGTTAAAATACAAGCTTCATATCAAAAAAACACTTACACAAGAGTTTTTGAATATCTGCCCCATTTCCGTAAATCAAATGCCAAAGATTTTATATACGGAACATCATCAATCTCATGCTGCATCTGCATTTTTTCCTAGTCCATTTCAAAATGCAGCTATTTTATGTATTGATGGCGTAGGAGAGTGGGCAAGTACCTCGGCTTGGAAAGGAGAAAACAATTCGATTAGCCCGTTATGGGAAATAAATTTTCCTCATTCTCTTGGGCTACTTTATTCCTCTTTTACCTATTATTTAGGCTTTAAAGTTAATTCAGCTGAATATAAAGTAATGGGTTTGGCCCCTTATGGTAAACCAAAATACAAGGATTTAATTTTAAATAATTTAGTAGATTTAAAAAAAGACGGTACTTTCAGATTAAACATGAAGTACTTCAGTTATACAACTGATTTTAAAATGGTAAATGAAGATTTTTGCAATTTATTTGGTATGCCGATAAGAAGGTCTGAAGAAGAGAAATTATCTCAAACACATATGGACATAGCAAGCTCTATACAAACAGTTTGTGAAGAGATTGTAATTAGGTTAGCAACCACAATGTATGAAGAGACTGGTTGCCCTTATTTATGTATGGCAGGTGGAGTAGCATTAAATTGCGTTGCAAATGGCAAAATGCTTAAAGCTGTACCTTTTAAAGATGTTTGGATTCAACCAGCTTCTTCAGATGCTGGAGGGGCATTAGGGGCTGCTCTTGTTGTGTGGTATCAGTATTTAAATAATGAAAGATCTGTGTTTGAAAGTAAAGATAGTATGCAAGGAGCATACTTAGGCCCAAGTTATTCTAATCAAGAAACCAAAGATATGCTTCAAAAATACTCTGCAGTATACCAAGAATTTACTGAGGAAGATTTGTTGATAGAGGTTGCTAACAAAATAAATGAAGGGAAAGTTATTGGTTGGGTTCAAGGAAGGATGGAATTTGGGCCTAGAGCACTAGGCAACAGATCGATCATAGGAGATCCCAGAAATGAAAAGATGCAAACCATAATGAACATGAAAATAAAATTTAGAGAATCTTTTCGTCCCTTTGCTCCCGCTATGAAAGAAGACAAATTAGATCAATACTTTGAATTAGATAGAGCAAGCCCTTATATGCTTTTTGTTGCTCCTATCAAAGGAAAGCATAGAGTGGAGGAGAGAAAAGAAAACACTGATATTTTAGGTTTTGAAAAATTAAAGGTTAAAAGGTCGACTTTACCTGCTGTAATACATATTGATTACTCTGCGAGAATTCAAACTGTCACTCCTCAAACGAATAATAAATTTTATAAATTGTTAAGTGTTTTTGAAGAGGTATCAGGATGTCCCATAGTGATTAACACTTCTTTTAATATTAGAGGAGAACCAATAGTGTGCACTCCAGAAGAGGCATATGTATGTTTTATGAGATCTGATATGGATTATTTAGTTTTAGGCAATTTAATTTTAGATAAAAAGAAACAGTTAGAATGGAGAGAAGATAGTAGTTGGAAGAATATAACAAAAAGAGATTAAATTTATGAATATTTCCATTAAGAGCCATGTATTGAATAAGGAAAATCTAAAAAAATTTGGGCGTGGGCTCGGAGTAATATTGTTAATTGTGTTTGGTATTATTAATCCTTTTATCTTTAAAAAAGAGCCTATTTTTTGGATTATTGGAATAGGGGGAATTTTTATTATATTAGCGTATTTATATCCTTATGCATTTAAGCCACTATTTATATTGTTTTCTGAGATAGCGCGTATAATTGGCCCTATAAACCAATGTTTGTTGTTGTCTATTATATTTTATTTTATTCTGTTTCCTATACATTTAATGCTATGGATTTTTAGATATGACCCAATGCACAGACATTTCAATAAAAAATTAAACTCCTATCGGATAGTTAATACGCGTGAAATTAATATAGAGGAGCCTTTCTAAATGCTAGAAACAATGCAACTTTTTTTAAAGTCTATAATAAAAAGGAAAAAATTGTGGTTGATCCCTATAATTGTTTCTTTGTTATTAATAGGAGGTTTGCTAATAATTGCTCAAAATAGTGTATTTGCTCCTCTAATTTACGCAATATTTTAAAAATATGTCCATATCTCGTATATTTGAAATTATCGGGAAAATAGTTTGCTTACTAATCATAAGTTTAGTAGCAATGGAGTTAATGGCTAGATTTATCCCGACTGGTTTAAAGTTTAATATATTGATGCATCCAAAAGCACCTGAACACCTTCCTGATAACTGGGATAAAGGAAAATATGATAAATTAAGAGGGGATGCTATAAAGGCAAAATCTGCTAATGATGATTTTTTAGGGTATTATTTTAAACCATATTCTAGTGAGACTCTAAACTTAATAGAATCTCACGGTCTTACTGAAAGATTATCTTGGTTTTGCACTTCTTCATCTATAAGAAATAATATCCAAGAGGTGGAAATATATTTCTTTGGTGGTAGTACTATGTTTGGTCAGGGGGTCAGCGATTTTGAGACCATTCCCTCTTTTGTGGGCCGGATTTTATATGAAAAGTTTAATATAAAAGCTAATGTGCATAATTTTGCACGACAAGCCTATGTTTCTACTGAGGAATTCTTATTGTTTTCATATTTAGCTCCTAAAATAAGTGATAAAAAGAAAAATATAGCTATTTTCTTTAGTGGGTTAAATGAAATTGTTTCTGTTAATTTTTTTGTGCCTCCTAATTTAGAGAAGAGAATGGGAAATTCCATTATAGCGCAGATAAAAAGACAAATTGCGTCCTTTGCACACAATAGCAATTTATTGAAGGTTTTAGGCAGCATTGTCGCAAATAAAAATAAGATAACTAAAGTTTCTCTTCCTGACCAAGACGAAAAGGAAATTGAAGAAAATTACCAGAGAAATGCATTTAATATTATATCAATAGCGAAAGATAAGAATATCTTGCCTATGTTTTATTGGCAGCCATTAAATTTCTACAAAAGAACTAAAACTAGGTATGAGCAAAATACAGAATATGTTCCTGAAATAGAGTGTAGAAGATTTATAAATCTTCCCTATAGATACTTTTATAACATATCTCATTTCTTTGAGAGTACTTATGACCCAATATTCTTAGACTTTGGGCATTACAATGAGAGGGGTAACGAGTTGATTGCAGAAAGAATCAGTAAAGATATAGTAGAGGCTTTAAACGTTCTATAAAGTAAAGTTATGTTTAAAGCTTTTCTGGAAAAAGTAGAAGATTGCCAGAAAAAACTAATTGTTAAAAAGTATTTTCAGCGTCTAAAGTGTCTTTAATCATTCACTTTGTTATAAAATTTATCTCCCTGATTAATTAGCTTTAGAGGATCTTGGTGGGCAAATATAACTTTAAATTATTAAAAGCTCATGATTACCATGAAAATGAACCAACCTTGTCTTACTAACGATAGCAGTACAGTTTGGGAAAAATCTTTTAATCAAAAAGAATTTTTTATTAAAAAATATAAAAATTTCATAGCTCAAGATTATATAGATGGTTTTAATGCTTTAGAGTTAAGGGCAGATGAAATACCTTCATTAGAAAAATTAAATTTTCATCTGAGAGCTACGGGATGGGGAGTAATCTATGTTGATGGTTACTTACCTCAAAATTATTATGCAGAGCTTTTGTCGCAGAAGATAGCTCCTATCAATAAATATATGCGTTCTTTGGCCTATTTAGACTATGCTCCAGGGCCTGATATGTTGCATGATATTTTTGGGCATTTACCAATGTTATTTTCGCCAAGTTATTGTAACTATCTAGTCTTATTAGGAAAGATTATGGCTAAAGCAGTTGCAAATGAAACGGAAAACCAGCTTTACCATCTGTACATAAAACTTGCAAATTCTCATGAAACAGCAGGAGAGACGCATTTTCAAACAAAAGCTCTTGAAAAAAGGATTAAAGAAATTGAGCATGATTTAAACAAATCTCCCCCAATATATACTTTATTGGGACGCCTTTTTATGTGGACTGTTGAATTTGGAATTTTGCGAAATGCACGAAATCAATTTCGAATGTATGGATCTGGGCTGTTATCATCTCAAAATGAGTCACTTAGATTTTGCGAAGGGAAAACAAAAGTTCACCCTTTTACTCACGCTGCACTGAAAATAAGTTATGATTTTTCCTCTTTTCAAGAACAATTGTTTTTTTCAGACTCTTTTTTATCTTTAACCAAAAACCTAAAGTTTTTACAGAAAATCTTATAGTGTATGCTAGGAGAAAAAATCTAATTTAGATTAACAGTTAAAGTTTTAGTCCAGGCAGTTATATACTGTGTTGTATTTATTTCTTTCTATCAGGCAAGAAATCGCCAACTTGTGTTTCCCAAAGAGTTTTATAAAGTCCTCCTTGCTCTAATAACTTTTTATGAGTGCCATCTTCTACGATTTTCCCTTGTTCAAAAACAAGAATACGGTCCATATGTAGAAGCGTCGATAAGCGATGAGCAATAACAATAGTGGTTTTTCCTTCCATAAGCCTCCATAAGCTTTGTTGGATATGGTTTTCTGTAATAGAATCTAATTGGGAAGTTGCTTCGTCAAGAATTAAGATAGGAGAATTTTTAAGAATAGCTCTGGCTATTGCAATTCTTTGACGTTGACCGCCAGATAGTTTCACTCCTCGTTCTCCGATCAAAGACTCATATTTTTCGGGGAGTTCCATTATAAAGTCGTGAGCATAGGCATGTTTTGCTGCCTCAATGATTTCTTTATTTTTTGAACTAATATTCCCAAATCGTATATTTTCCATTAATGTTCGATTAAAAAGGGAGGGATCTTGGGGGATCATAGTAATCAAACCATGTAATGAGTCTTGAGTAATATCACGAATATCCTGCTTATCAATAAGTATTCTGCCATCTTTAACATCATAAAGTCTCAAAATCAGATTTACAAAAGTGGATTTACCTCCGCCAGAGTAACCCACCAGACCAACTTTTTGTCCAGGCTCTATAGTAATAGATTTATTTTTAAAAAGTTCCTTATCATTAAAATTAAACTCAACATTCTCAAAAGTAATTCTCCCTTCTATTATTTTAAGGGGTTTTGCATTTTTCTTATCTTGAATATTGGGTACAATCCATATAGATTTCAACGCCTGTATTGTTTTTCCCCATAGCTTTAAAAACTGAGAGAAATCTTTTGCAAACAGCCATAAGAAATCAACAATTGCAATATTAATGCTTAAAACCACAAAAAAATCACCGATCGTAATCCATCCTGCCTCTCTGCCTTTTAACAAAAAATAAAGGCTTACTCCTTGCACCGCGACAAAAGAATATCCATAAAAAAACCACATCCAGAAATAACCCCATTGAAGCTTTCTCTCTGCCTCAACTGACTTATCAAATACGCAAGATAGTGTGGTTTTTTCTTCTTTGTTCCTGGCAAATAAGCGAATTGAAAGTATATTAGAAAAACTGTCTACCATATTTCCGGTTATAACAGAGATATATTCTGCCCAAATATCTGCTAAATTTGCTAACTTTATTGATGAAAGTAGGAATCCAGTGATAAAGATCATTGACCATATAAATATACAAATAGCAAATAGATAATTTACTTGCCATAAAGTAAAAATAGCGATAATTAACGCTAACCCTCTACAAAAGAAACGATCGATTACAATTTGAACAATCTCTGGTATGCTACTTGTTAAATCATTAATTTTATTAGACAAGCTACCAGCAAAAGTATGCTGATAATAGGAATAACTTTGTTCTAATAAAGAACTAAAACACATATTATTGATATTAGAACGTAGAATGGGTATCATTTTTATCTCAATAAAATACCCATAAATCCTACATGAGGTTGTGTGTATCAATACTATTCCAAAGTAAATTAGTGATGGGAGCAATGCCTGCTCGAAAACACTTTGCGTTGATATACTGGTTGCATTATCAATAATAATTTTTAGTATATAAGGTCTCAATGAAAAATCCACCGCCCATATGATTGCCATAATAAACATAATAAATATTGCAGTTCGAAACGGATTTAGCATTCTACAAATAAATAAAGCTATTTCTTTATTAGATAGCTCCTTTTTCATATTTTCTCCAAATTTCCCAAATTTAACTATTTGATATAAACACTTTCATTAAGTTACTAACAGATTTACAAATGTAATTTATTTTCTTTTTATTAAGCATACTGAAAAGTAAAAATTATCAACCTTTTTTAGAGTTATAACTTTTATAATTTCTTTGAAAATCATCTAGATTTCTTTATGTTTATGGGGGAAGTTTTTTGTTATTTTTTCATATTAGGGTAACTTTCTTCGTTAATTAATGAGCAAAGCTTTTTTAAAGATTCTATTGAAGTTATTCAAAACTCTTTTCTTGTTGTATTTGATAGAGAAACAGACAGAATCTGCTACCCAACACATAGATAACTTCATAAATAGCTCTCTGTCTTCTTGAAAAAAATCATACTTACAACTTTTATTAGTGAAAATATATTCTCATAAGATATAGCTGTTGAGCATCTGAGATAATAACCGCAATTGGATAACTTTTCTTGAGGAAATTTATTATGATTTTGTTCTTTTATTTTGAAATTATTGATTAGACAGTAAAAATTATTTGTAGATTGCATGGTCATAAGGTTATTTGCTTAAATTCCCTAACTTGATCTACAAGGGCAGCACTTCATAACCATTTAAATCTGTCAGCTTTGAGCAGTAAAATTTAAGATTGTTTGCTAGATAATGAGATCCGTTATTGGCTGCAACATTCATTACTTCTATTGAAGTCATTGGATGAGATAACCCTTGCCCAAAGGCTTTAAGGATTGCTTCTTTTTTGGTCCATACTTCATAAAAAGTATCAAGTTTTTCGGCAGAATTTAATTCATTGAAAATAATGGCTTCTTCTTTTGTTAAAACAAGGCTGGAAAGCTCTTGCACATCCATATCCTTATCTTTCTGTTCAATATCAATACCAACTTGGCAATCTAAAGCAAGGATATATGCAGCGTAGTCTTTGGAATGAGACATATTAAATTGTAGGTTAGAACTGTTATTTTTGAGAAAGGGTTTTCCAAATTGATTAAATGAGTATTCTATAGTGTGAGGATTACTTTTTGCATAAAAGGCCAAGAGATATCTAAGAAGCCCATGTGAAATAATATACCTTTCCCTTAAATAAGAATTTATAAATTTTTTGGCTTGAGTTTTTTCTTGTATGGAAAGAGGTTCCGATAGGGATGGCAGGTGCTCATACAGTGAGGGCAAATAAGCTGTAAAGATAAGGGCATTATTTTTATTAAGCTCTATCTGAGGAAAATTAAGAATCATGTTGTTGTAAATGTGGTAATAGAGTTTCCATAACAATGGGGATAAATGCTTCCTGAAATAAATGACCCATTTTCTCTACAATCATTAATGAAGAAGAGGAGATTGCTTTCTGAAGAGCATAAGCATGCTCTATAGGAAAGAAAGGATCTATAGAGCCATGAATGATTAGGGTTGGTACTTGTAATTTCTTAAGTTCATTTTCTCGGTTAAAAGAGGATGCACTCACTGCAAATTTGTGATTAGCACTTGCTGATAGGTTTTTTGACCTTGCAATCCAAGTTTTCGCTAGGGAGTCCCAGCGCATGGTATCGAAAGGGATACTTTTACCATTATAAGCAGACCAAATAGAAAGCATATAATTTTTAAGACCCTCTTTCGTTTGGGGAACAGGACCTATTTCTAGGAGAGAGTTTATAAGTTGTTGTGTAGGTAGGGGAAGAGGAGAGGGATCATTACTACCTAGAATTGCATGTTCTAAAGAAATAGATAACAAAGAAGTCATCATTAACGTTAAAGTCGAAACTCTTTCAGGATAGTGAATTCCGAAAAGCTGAGCAATATATCCCCCCATAGAAGACCCTATAAGATGAGCTTTTTTTAATTGTAACGTATCTAAGATAAGCTTTGCATCTTCCATCAGGTCTTTTAGTTGATAAGGATTTTTATTGTAATCTGTATAAAAGGATTGCCCTGTATCTCTATGATCATAATGAATTACATAATATCCATTGTTGGCTAACTCTTCACAAAATTGTTCTGGCCATAGCATGCCTTGAGCACCAGATCCTTGAATAAGGAGAATAGGAGGGTGTTCTTTTTTACCGAATGTTTCGTAAGCTAAATAAAAATCGTTTAGTTTGATGAATTGCATAGACATAATTTTTCTTGTTTAAACTGCAAAAACCTTAATTCTGTTTATTAACTTTTGTCCTAAAATGACTCCACCCATACCAATGATACTGATCACGGCAAGATATAAAAATGGAGTCACATTATTGCTGCTCCATTTTATCAACAAAGCAGAAATATAAGGTGCAGTTCCTCCAAACAGTGCCATGCCAATGCCATATCCTAAAGCTGCTCCTTTATAACGCAGTGAAATCGGAAACAATTGAGAGATAAAGGCATTAATGGGAGCTACATAGAATTGAGATATTCCCAAAAGGACTAATTCTGCGCATAAGACTGATGAATAAGAACCGATAAAAAGTGTTTTAAAAAAAAGATAAGCATAGATTAAGGTTGCAAGGGAAGAGAGGGCCATAATTTGAAAATAACCTATTTTACCTGCAACATATCCTGCTAGAGGCAATGTAAAAGCACAAAAAGTTAGTAAGATGATATTTAATGTTACTCTTTCTTCAGGGGTTATCATTCCTAAATCTCCTAAATAAATATTCAAAAATCCTATAATTAGATAAAAAGGAACTGTTCCGAGCGCCCCAACAGCAGCTGCAGCAACTAAAGATAAGGGAGTTTTTCTAAAAATTGCCCATACGGATGTATCGCTGTTTCTATTTATTTCTTTTAAACTTCCTGCTTCTTGGCTAAATAAGGGGCTTTCTGACATGGTTTTGCGAAAATAAAATCCAATTAACCCTAAAAACAATGCTGCTATAAAAGGGTATCTCCAGTATGAAGCCAGATGATGTTTAGTGAGAAGATAAACAATAATTGAAGCGAGTAAAGCCCCTAATGTGCCAAAAGCTGCAGGTATTGATCCTAAAAAAGATACATTTGAATCTTTCTTGGCATGTTCGACAACCAAAATGCCTGCACCAATGGCTTCGCCTCCAGTGCAAATTCCTTGGACAATACGGCATAAAGAAAGGGCAAGAGGGGCAAGATAACCCACTTGTTGATAGGATGGTATAAATCCTATCAAACTGGTAGCAATAGCCATGAAACTAATTGAAAGTAATAAAGCTCTTTTACGGCCATATTTATCCCCTATATATCCGAATAGAAGAGAACCAAATGGGTAAGCTAAAAAACCCACTGCCAATACTAAATAGCCTAAAAGTAAGGAGGCAAAATGACTATCCGCAGGGAAAAAAATGGGAAGCAGAATAGGTAAAAATAAAGAAAAAAGTGTGAAATTATAAAATTCTAACATATTGCCCAACGCAGCAGCGATGGTTGTTTGTTTTAGTGTGCTATAGAAAGTTTTCATAAAGGATAGTATGGGATCAAATGCTTTATTAATACTTTATTTTAAGAAAGGTTTTTTAGGGGTTTAATTATTTGAGAATTTTCTTATCTCAGTGGACGTTAATTTATAGCTAGTTTTAAGCAAGCATGAGAAAAAATAATCAATTAGAAATTTTGTTCTAGATTCAAATTAACAAAACCTATTTAAGGTTATAGATTGCGGCTTATATGGTTTTGGTAAATTCTGTTAATGAGAACTAGTCATTGCTTGATTGTAATCTGTTTAGCTGCGTTGAGTCTAGGACTACTTAATCGCTTATCATTTTCTAAAAGAGGGTTCGCCAACGGGATATTATGTCATAGGTACCTGTGGCTTTGTTCAATACAGAAAGTTTTTGGGAAAAGATGATAGAATGACAAGATAGATTGAGTGTCTCTCGCAACCAAAGAGCTGTAGAGAGTTAAGATATAAGCTTGGTAAAATTTAAGATCTGTGACGTATAGGTGTTCCTATGCATCCTGCTCAACAGTGCCAAAAAGTGCAAATTTAGATGAGTCACTTATCTTTCTGATTATACCTTAAATGTATTAAAAAGGTTATGGAGATACAAAGTAACATGAAGCCCACTATTGGTATTATTGGAGGCTCTGGCCCTTTAGCTACATTGGATATTGAAAAGAAAATCTTGTCTGCAAATTTAAGATTGACAAGTCCGTTAATAGATCAGGATTATTTTAATCTTGTGGTTTTTAACTATTCTGGAACTTATGATCGAAATGATTCAGTGGTTTTTGGCAGGTCTGACCCTTTAACTCAATACAATAAATACATTACATCTATTTCAGCTTTAGATGTTGATCTTATATTATTGGCTTGTAACACTGCGCACATATATTTGCCTGCTTTACAAGAAAAAACAAAGATCCCAATCATAAGTATTATTGAGGCGACGGCTAATTGTCTTCGAGAGAAACATCCAAAATGTTCTAAGGTAGGGCTTATTTCTACGAAAGCAACGCAAGAAAAAAGATTGTACCATAATTTGTTATCCAGATACGATATTGAGGTAGTAAATGTAGAATCTTCAACTCAAGATTCTTTAATGGAAGCGATATACCTTATTAAGGCTGGTGTTGGATTAGCTCATGAGGAAGCCTCTTTGAGTAATATAAGAAACCGCATTTCAAACATTAAGATTGAGCAAGCTAGAGTACTTAAAAATCACCCTTACAAACAGATCTTACTTCAAGAAAAATCTCCTAGCCCTAGTTTTATTGTAAAAGAAGCTATTGAAGAATTAAAAAGAAAAAAGTGTCAGCATATTATTTTTGGTTGCACAGAATTGCCCTTGGTCATTCCTTATTTAAAAAAAGAATCTGATCTCCACTTTATTGATCCTAATTCTATTATTGCTGAAGCTGTAGTAGAGACTTTAATAGATCTTGAAAATCAGACATGGAAAAATATAAAAGTTTTAAGTAACGAAAGAAGGTATAGGTAATAATGTGTGGAATTGCTGGAGTATTTGGGATTAATCAAAATGACAGTGATCTCAATCAACTATTAGATGAGATTACACATCGGGGAGAAGAAAAGTATAGATATGAAACATTTATTACTCCAGAAATTTCTTTGGGCACGCACCGTTTGGCGATTGTAGATGAGGATCATGGGCAGCAACCGTTTCAGAGTCAAGATAAATTGGTAACAACTATTTTTAATGGGCAAATTTATAACCATAATGAATTAAGGGAAAACTTATCTGGAGAATTTGAGTTTAATTCAACTTGCGACACTGAAGTTATTCTAAACGCCTATTTAAAATGGGGGAAGGATTTTGTTCATTACTTGGATGGTCAATTTGCAATTGCCGTATACGATAAAAGGAAAGGGGAGTTAATACTTGCAAGAGATCCTATGGGGATTAAACCTCTTTACTATTCTTATCACTTAGGGAAGTTATATTTTGCTTCAGAAATAAAGTCCCTTGTAAAAAATTTAAATAGCGAAATTATGGAACTTTCTCCAGGGAGTCTATGGATTAACTCACAGCAAGAAAAATATTTCACTTTAGGGGAATTTAATTCAGAGAAAAAATTTAATAAAGAAAAGCTTGAGTATACTCCCATTTTGAAAGAAGCTTTGAGAAATGCAGTAGAAAAAAGAATAATAAAAAATGATCATAAGATAGCATGCTTATTAAGCGGGGGAGTGGATAGTTCCATAGTTACCTATCTTGCAAGTCAAGTGCATCCCAATGTTATTGCTTATACTCTTTCTGAACCATGCAAAAATTCAGAAGATTTACAAGCATCAGCTATGTTGGCAGAATTTCTTAATATTAAACATGTGGTGGTTTCCCCTTCTGTGGAGGAAATGAGTGAATTTTATCTAAAATATGGGGTATATATGACAGAGTCATTTGAGCCTGTTTTAGTACGCAACGCTGTAGCCTATCACTTTGTATGTCGTCAACTTGCTAAAGATGGTTTTAAGTACTGCTTAAATGGCGAAGGAGCCGATGAGCTGTTTGGTGGTTACGATTTTATCAGAGAAGCTCCAAGAGAAAGACAAGATGAATTAATTAGGCATTCTTTATCTATCATACACAATTCTTATTTAAAGATGGCTGATAGGGCTTCTATGTATACAACCCTAGAGGCAAGAGTTCCGTATATGGATAAAGCATTCGTTAATCTTGCTTTAAGTTTGCCTCCAAATGCTCGTATTCAAGAAGACACAAATAAAATTGCTTTGCGAACTTTATTCCAAGATAAACTGCCCGCGGAAATTATTTATAGAAAAAAAGTAGGCATGAATGAGGGGGCAGGTTTTGGAATTAACCGTCCCAATCAATCTATTTATTATCAAGCTGTTAAGTCCTATTATGAGAAATCCCCTCATCAATACAACCAAGATTTGGCCTTATGCACTAAGGAAGACGATCAAGGAAATATTGATTTTAATCAAATTGAGGAAGTGTATAACTTTGCGCGTTTTGTAGAGCTGGGCTTTAAGAAGCTTAAGGATAGTACGAGAAGATTACAGTTAAATACTTCCTTAAGAAGAGAACTTGCGGCATGATATCTATTTTTACAAATTTAAGTGGTGTTATAAGAAGGATGGTTGTACAAGACAGCAATCAGAAATTGAAATAATTGCAAATTGACTAAATTTTTATAAGGGGAAGCAATGGTTGATGAATTAGTAGATAGATTAAGCCGTGATAAGCATGAAATAGTAATAGGACATAGAGATGAATCAGATAAAGAACTGCAAAAAAGAATAGAAGATGGTTATATTCATATTAAATTTACACAAACTAAAGGGGGCACTGAATTAGGGCTTAATCTAGACAAACAGTTAAGCCAAATAGAAGACGCGAATTTTGAGACAGGTCAAGGAAACCTTAAAATTAGAGGGACGTGCGAGTTAAATTTTCATAAGGTTCGTTGTGTAGCTGATGTCGACCTAGCAACGAGGCGCGGTGTAGGTTATCTCGAATTGTTGGATAACTGAATTTATAATCTTCGAACTTAATACTGACTTAGAGTGGGAATATCATGGAAAATACAGAAACAAAAGGAACGCTTGAGCAAAAAGAACCTCAAGAAATGTACTACGTAGTTAAGAACTATGAAGAACAATACTCTATCTGGCCAAGTTATAAACAAATTCCTGCAGGTTGGGAATCAATAGGTGAGCCCAAAGAAAAATCTGAATGCCTAGATTATATCGATAAGACTTGGACAGACATGCGTCCTTTGAGTTTAAGAAAACAAATGGGAGAGAGTTAGTGATAGAGGTTTAAAAGCATTAGAGGTTTCTTTTATATTTTCGTACTTTAGAAAAAATACCCTTACAGTTTTCTGTAAGTTAAAAAATAGAAGAGGCTGTATTAAATTTTACAATCTCTAATAAATTGTGTACAATCTAGATTACAGGGACCTTTCCTGGTACTTCTCGGTTTCTCTTACCTTTTAGAACCCTCCAAAATAACTCTCATCGGCTTCAATCTCTCCACTGAAAGTATCGCCTGCTTCTTTTTTAAGAATTTCACAAATGATTAAAATGAGTCTATTGTAAAATAAAGTCGTGCTATTCGCTTAAATACCTAAATGTCTGCAGCTGAGCGCACTATTACCTGAAGATAAAATACTCACGCAACTAATTCTGTATCTTTTTGCTTAATCGGCATCTTTTTATCATCTGACCGTCTTAGATAACTTTCGTTATCTGCGATAGCCCCAAAAATTTTTATTATGATCTAATAATTAAAGGAGATTTTCCTCTGACGTCAATAAACAATTGATTTGTAACCCGGATTCCTTTTGTAACGGGAGCTACAGAGTGAGGCCTCCCTGAATGAAAAATAACAAGATCTCCTACATTAGGCTTAATAACGTGTGCTTCTGGCAATAACCTGAGAATTTCTTCTTGCCATTTTATGTCGAAAACATAGCCTTGGTTCATAAGCGTTGCAAGAAGTTGAGTACTAATGTAGCCACGTATTCCTTGTATTTTTCTAAGATTTACTCCCCAAATATAAAGTTCTCCGCCTTTCTCAGGGATTTTAAGGTAAATATTTGCGCTAAAAGTTCCATAAGATGGTTTCAATCTAGGAAAATCATCTGTATGGATTAGCCCCTGTTTTGGAACAGAAATATCAAGATTATTTTTTGCATCCATTATTCGCATGATTGCAGGTCTTAAAGTTTGTCCCAAGTATTTTCCAAGACATGCACCAAATGGCCATTTCTCATCGAGATCAAGACGAAGGCGATCTACGGCCCAATTACCTAGAGACAGTTCCCTTTGTTTGGCTACAAAATCCTCTCTTTCCTTAAAATAACGCTGAAAATCTATCCAGTTGTGATCGGCGGCCTCTTTAGGGATGCTCCCTCCTGCGTAAAACATATCTGTACTAATAATCCCCTCAAGCTTCCAATGCGTATATTCTTCAAACGCTTTTCTGCTAAGAGATTCTGCAACATCTGGGGGACAAAAACTGGGTACATGAATTGCTGAAATTTCATTTCTAGCCATGAGTGCGCACAATGAAGACTCTGTTAATTGCTTTTCAACAATCACTTTTGAACCATCAGCATCACATCTCTGAAGGTATGTTCTAAAAATTTTGAACAGTATTTCAGGAGTTTGCCATTTATAGAATTTACTTCGAATTAAATTCCATATTTTCTTTTTTTCTTTATGGGTTTGATTAATATGTAGCTCCCAAAGTTGCTCTAATGTCTGCTCAGTTAGCACTTTTTCTCTCCAAGTTAAATTAGCTATAGGATAAATTCTGAATAAAAAATAAATTTGAAATTTTTTAAAAAAAATTGTTAATATTTTTCTATAAAAAGAGCTTATTTTAAATCATTGCTACGGCAACTTTTCTTTCACCTTTGAAAGGTTGGCGCCCATGAGCCATCAATACATTATCCAATAACATGATGTCTCCTTTTTGCCATTTAAACTTTATTTTTTCTTGTTCATATATCTCTCGGATGTGATCTAAAATATCTTCTTCAAAAGGTGTTCCATCACCGTAAAAAGCATTTCGTGGGAGATTATTTTCACCATATTCTTCTAGAAGAGATTTCCGTGTGTCATTGTCAAGTCCTGATATATGAAACAAATGAGCCTGATTAAACCATACTTTTTCTTGGGTTTGTGGGTGAGAAAGCGTAGCCTGACAAACTTGTTTGGTCGTTAGTTCAGAAATTCCATTATTCCATTCCCATTTAATAGAATTATTCTTACAATAGTCTTCTACTTCATCTTTATTATGGGTTTGAAAAACTTCTTGCCAACTTAAATCTACACCTGTTCTATAATTTCTTACGTAGATAACTTTTTTTTCTTCAAATTTTTTTATAATTTCAGGATCAAGTTTTTTATACACATTTCTGCTATCAACGACTGGAGTTTCTCCTCCCTCAGTCGCAACTATGGTACTAAAAAAGAAAATTTTCTCAGGCCAGACGTGAGCATAAGCATTCTCATTATGCATAGGGATTGTACGATCAGCTGGGTATTCAGTTGCCGTATAGATTTTTCCTCCTAAACGTGTTCTTGGGGTCGATCTGTACACATAATCTAAAAGGTTTGAGGAAAAAATTTGAACAAAACGATTAAATTCAGAAACAGAATATAATCCAAAGTTTCTAAAAAGAATCGCACCATACTTTAAAATCTCTTTTTCAATAAGAAGTTTATTTGTTAAAGTCCAAACAAAAGCATCAAAATTCTTATTTGTGGGTTCACAGACTAAAATCTTGCTGGAGTTTGTTTCAAAAAAGTATGTATTACTATCTGGTAAGAAAGTCACATTGTCCTCCCATCTTACTTTTCATAAATTTTATGTTCTTCACAAACTCTCTAAAAAATTATTTCTAAATAATAGCTGTTTGTGCTTCTTCTATTAAAGAAGAGTAATTTTTATTTTTGACAACCCCGTTTTCGAGCAAAATAATTTGATCAGCAAATGCTACGGTTGATAATCGGTGCGCGATAATAATGGAGCTAGAATTGTAAGAAATGGTCTCTATATTTTTCATAATTTTTTTTTCTGTTTTTGAGTCTAGAGAAGAAGTCGCTTCGTCAAAAATATATAATTTTGGTTGACGTATAATAGCTCTTGCTAGGCCAATTCTTTGTTTTTCACCTCCGGACAATTGAGCTCCTTGCTCTCCAACAATTGTTTCGAGCCCTTGCGGTAATTTTTGTATGGTCTTATTTAAATTAGCTGCAGTGAGAGCATTTAGAAGTAATTTTTTACTAGCAGACATACAAGCATAAAAAATATTATGAGCTACAGTGTCATTAAAAAGGGTAACATGTTGCGGAACAATACCAATTGAATTGATAAGACTCTCTTGATTAATATCTTTTAATTCATGCCCATTAACAAGGATACGTCCTTGCCAAGGCTGCAAAAAACCCAACAATAAGCTGACAATTGTAGATTTTCCAGAGCCTGTTTCACCAACAATAGCCAAAGTCTGATTAGGGTGTAACTCAAAGGTAATACCTTTTAAAAGAGGAGTCTTTTTTTCATACCCGAACCATACATCTTCAAAAGCAATATGTAATGGTTGGTTCCTATTTAATCTGATTTGCCCGTTTTTTACATCTAGAGGTTTTTTAAAAGTTTTTAACGCTTTTTCCATTTTTACGAAGCTTTGATTAAGAATTTGGAAAGTTTGGCCAAAGCTTTCTAGAGGAATTGTAAATTGTAGCATATAAGTATGGATCATAATAAATTCCCCTAAGGAGAGTGTATTATGCATAAGGTTATATCCTGTAAAAATCATCAAAGTGAAAAATGAACAAAAAAGGGTAAAAGTTTGATAAACCCTGATCATTTGGTCTTTAATAAGTGCTTTCGTTATAATGTTTTCTCTTGATTGTAAGGCTTGGTTAATTTTTTGAAATTCGAAATCATAAGTATGAAAGTATTTTGTGGAAGAAAAATTCAAAAAGCTGTCTACTATTTTTGATGTTGTCATAACATGTGAGTAATTCGCTTTTCGTACGGACCTTAAGGCCTTCATAAACCCTAAATGAGTTATGATAGCGTATAAAATTAAACTAATCGCCAGTATAAGTGAATAACTAACCCCACAGATAAATCCAACAATTCCTAATACACAAAAGCTTTCAATAATCAATGGTCCTAAAGTAAAGGTGACAGCCCAAACAATAGGAGGAAATGATTGAATCGCGGTTTCAATGATGCTGGTTACTTCTCCCGTTTTACGTTTCAAATGATATTGAAAAGGTAGTAGTTGAACATGTTGAAACAAACGAAATGCGAGAGAATGGATCGCCCTCTCCATGACTGGGAACATTAAAATTTCCCTCAGATAGATAAAAACTTTACCTAAAGACCATACACTGACATAAGCTCCCAATAACAATAAAAACCAAGAAAGAGATAATGAGTGAGAAGAATTAAAAGTATCAATTGCATAAGCAAATAGAATAGGAGTAACAAGAGTCGCCAAAATAGCTAATAGATTAAATATAATGGAGAAAAATAGCTTAAATCTAACTTTTTTGTCTGTAGCCCAAAGATAGGGAAATAAATTTTTTAAAATAATAAAGACTTTAAACGATTTAATACGATTTAGAAAAAAAAACATATGTTTGAACTTTTCAGGATTGGCATATTACTACCAAATTTGACCATTCTTCTTAACAAGAAACTTGATTTTAAGGAATAGTCTCAAGTTTAAAAAATAATAATTTTGCGCCTTTAATTTTTTTTCTTACTAATGTTACACCTTATCGACAGTGAAATTGTTTTTAAGTGATAGAAAGGGAATTCTAAATTTTGGCTATAACGAAAAATCGAAAGGTTTTGAAAGAAGCTGATTTGTTAACAGAAATAGTTAGATCTACCTTTTTTCTTTTTCATTTATTAATTTTTGTTAAGATTAACACCTCCATTAAACACAACATTTATTCAAGAAAATTAAGAAATTTCTTTAATAATCTTCTCCAAGGATGCAGTTATGAAAATGTACCTTAAAGATAACGTAAAGATGGAGCCTCTTATTTGGGGTTGGTATGCTTGGTCCCATATAATTCCTCCTCTTAATGCAGCTTGTAATTTGGCTGAAAGATATATGAAAATTATGGAGTCCTATGCAAAATTTCCTAAAATTCATATGCAAGCGGTTGAAAATCCAGATCTTATGGGGGGGCCTTTTATAGATTTAGAGGGAGAGTATGTAGGTGAAGTTAAAGCTTTAATACACAAAACTCAAGAAGATTGTGTTGATCTTTTTCAGCTACATTCGGCTTTTAAAGAGTTTGAAAAAACTCTTCATAGAGAGGCATTAGGGAATACTTTAGAAACTTTTTATCAAAAACTACCCGCTCAACTTAGAGGCATGGTTGAGTTAGTGTATGATACTAGTAATCATCCGTCCATGAGATTTGTAGAAGAGTTTCTTTATAAGAAACATTATAGGGATAATAATCAAGGTATTTCTTTATCTTTTATTCATGAAGATTATAGGTCTTTTATTATGAGTACCCCCAGGGTCAAAATGGAAGAAGAGGTATATATAAATATTCCTTTTTCGCATGAGGCTATTGATCAATTATTTAATTCAAGATTTGAACCTATTGATGTTCGCAAATTTATAAGTGATTTTGACATTCCTGAATCTAAACAAAGCCTTTTTTTATCATTTTTTAGTGAAAATCCGTCTCAGCAGGTTACAGATCGAAACTATCGTGGTTCCGATATAAGAGTTCGTTTTTTTGGTCATGCTTGTATTTTATTACAAACAAAAGAAGTATCTATTTTAACAGATCCTATCATTAGCTATCCTGTGGAGGGAGAGCCCAGATATACCTTTAAAGATCTTCCTGATGTAATTGATTATGTTTTATTAACTCACAGCCATCAGGATCATGTTCTTTTCGAAACCTTATTACAACTTCGTCATAAAATCAAAACCATAGTTGTTCCCAAAAATCGTAAAGGTGCTTTAGAAGATCCTTCATTGAAACTTATCCTGCAACATGTTGGTTTTAAAAACATCATTGAGCTTGAAGAATTTAACTCAATAGAAATTCAAAGTGGAAAAATTATAGGTTTCCCTTTCTTTGGCGAGCACTCTGACTTAAATATCCAGTCAAAAATCGCGCATTGCGTCATTTTAAACGGTAAAAAATTTCTTTTGGCTGCTGACTCCAATAATATAGATCCTTTTTTGTATGATCATTTATTTGAGTATTTTGGAAAGATTGATGTTTTGTTCTTGGGGATGGAATGTGATGGAGCGCCGCTTAGCTGGCTTTATGCGCCATATATGCCCACTCCTCTCAATAAAGCTTATGATGATGAAAGAACACTTTCGGGTTCAAATTTTGAAAAAGCTTGGTCAATTGTGGAGAAAGCCCAATGTAAAGAGGCGTATGTGTATGCAATGGGTATGGAGCCATGGCTCCATTATATAATGGCCTTGCAATATACACCTCAATCAATTCAAATCACAGAGTCCAATAAGTTCGTGGATGCATGTAAGAGAAAGGGAATTGTTTCTGAGAGATTATTTATGAAAAAGGAATGGGTAGTCTAAGCGTACAAAATTCCCCAGTCAATCTAAGAATTTACTTAATTTTATAGCACATGTGAATAACAAGAAAGTAGTCGTTATGTTAAATGAGAAGAAAAAATGTTATTTAATAGGCGAAACCGGTTTAGTTATTAAGTGTGCAGAGATCTTAATTAAAAAAAACTGTGATGTTTTAGGAGTAGTTTCACAAAATGAGCTTATACAAAATTGGACGAAAGAAAAAGGAATCCCACTATATGCTACGCTTGATAAAGCAAAAGAAACTTTACAAAAACTTGAAGTAGATTATGTATTTAATATAAATAGTTCTACTACATTCCCAAATTGGTTAGTAAATAAACCCGAATGCCTGGCAATTAATTATCACGATAGTTTTTTACCGCATTATGCCGGAGCATATACAACATCATGGGCTATTTTAAATAAAGAAAAACAGCACGGAGTTACCTGGCATGTTATATCTGAAGAAATAAATGCAGGAGATATTTTAAAGCAATCTGAGGTAGTAATTAGCGATACTGATACTGCTCTGAGTTTAAATGTAAGGTGCTATGAGAAGGCTATAAAAGTTTTTATTGAATTAATAGATGAGCTCATACAGGGCAAGGTTATTAGAATTCAACAGGAAAAGTCTGCAAGAACGTTTTTCCACACATATAAAAAGCCTGAAGGGGGAGGGATAATTGATTGGTTCTCTAAAACAAAAGAAATAGAGCGCTTATTACGAGCATTGGATTTCGGTATTTATGAAAACTCGTTTGCCTCTCCTAAATTGGTCATTTCTTCTGATACAATTTATATTCCTTCAAAATACAAAGTTTTTCTTAATGAGAAGGAGCATACTCCCGGTGAAATTATTAGTGTCACTGATTCTTATCTGGAAATATCAACACAAGATGGTTCTATAAGGTTTTATAGTTTTATAGATGAATATGGTAATGAACTTTCTTCTCTATTGATAAAAGAAAAATACTGTTTAGTAGAGGGGCAGTGTTTACCAACATTTTCAAAAGATATTTTAAAACAATGCACCGAAAAATTAGAGAATTATTCCAAATATGAGCCTTACTGGTTGGAGAGATGTCAAATTGTAGAACCCTGCCAACTTCCTTGGGGATCTGTCGTTTCTTTAAACTCTGGTATTCCTCTTAAAATAAATTCTTTAATCTTATCCGATAATATAAGAAATAAACTAGAGAGGCTTCATCATAATCATCAGGCTATAATAGCAGTATTATTGATATACCTATCAAAATTAATACAAAAATCTAATCTTAGCGTTTATCTTCAACAAGAAACTTTATTGGCAGATTTTGAGTGCTTACAAGGGCTATTTACTCATTATGTTCCTTTTTATACTGAACTTTCGCCTAAGGATAATTTTGATGGCATCTATAAGCAAATCGAAAATCAACTAGCAGAAATAACAAAACACCATAGCTATGCAATGGACTTAGTTTGGCGATATCGCCAAAGTATAAAAAACATTTTTCAATTAACTATTGCGCTAGTCTCAACAGCTACCCCAGAAAAAATTTCTTTACCTCCTACTGTATCCTTGGCTTTCATTATAGATACCAATAATGAGACAATTTACATTGCAACGAAACTAGCTGGTGATTATGCTCCGTATGTTGATAAAATTCCTGAACAACTAGAAGAGTTATTCACCGAATTATTAGATAACTCAAATACCCCCATCCAGCAGCTCTCTTTAGTAACAAAAGAGGATCTTACAAAACTGAATTGCTGGAATGATACTGAATATCAGTATTCGCACAACAAAATAATTCATACCTTATTTGAAGAACGCGTGGAAAAAATTCCTGACGCGATTGCTATCGTGTATGAAGACCAGCAAATTAGCTACAGAGCTTTGAATGAGAGAGCAAACCAATTAGCGTATTATCTTCAAAGTTTGGGGGTAAAGCTAGAAGATAGAGTGGGTATAGCTTTACCAAAAAATGTAGAGCTTATAGTGGGGATTTTAGCTGTACTTAAAGTTGGAGGGGCGTATGTGCCTCTTGCTATTGATTATCCTCAAGAACGCTTGAGATATATGTTAGAAGATAGCCAGATTAAATTATCGCTCAGTCAAAGAGGAATAAAACTGCCTGATAGCTATAAAAACGCAATTGTATATTTAGATGATGAAAATTGTTACTGCAATCAATCAGGTAAGAATCTTCAAGTCTCTCTTTCTCCTGAAAACTTAGCTTATGTTACCTATACTTCTGGTTCTACAGGGCGACCTAAAGGGGTTGCTTGTCACCACGAAGGAGTGGTTAATCGTTTATATTGGGGATGGAATAACTATCCTTTTAGAAAAGATGAAACGTGTTGTTTGCAGTCAAGTATTGCTTTTGTTGACTCTACTTGGGATATTTTTGGGACTTTACTCGTTGGAGCTAGGCTTATCCTATATAAAGAAGACATAAGTAAAAATATTGAAGAGCTTCTTGCGATTTGTTTTTCCCATCAAATTACCAGAATTACTTTAATTCCCTCGTTTTTAAACATATTAATCGGGTTTAGCCCAGAGAAACTAAATCTTTGCAAGAAATACCTGTCTCATTGGGAGATTACAGGGGAATCATTTAAACCCAATTTAATTGACTATTTCTATAAACATATGGACAAAACATTCACACTCATGGACTGTTATGGGGCAACTGAAGCTACGTCTGTTATATATAGAGATTACATTGAAAAAAATGGTTCCTATTATAAAACAAAAATTTTATCCAACACTCAGATATATATATTGGATGAGAGTTTAAATCGAGTGCCGATAGGGATAGAGGGCGAGATTTATATAGGCGGTGTTGGTTTAGCAAGAGGATATTTAAATAAACCGGGCTTAACAGCAGAGAAGTTTGTTC
>CAIULA010000024.1 GCA_903899945.1 uncultured Alphaproteobacteria bacterium
CTGAGCAAACAAGTGACCTGTTGGTGATGAGCTTTGATGGTAAAGGTGTTGTTATGCGGCACGATAGCCTACGAGAAGTAACAAAAAAAGCGGCAACAAATCAAGATCAAAAACTTCAAACGCGCTTAAGTCAAGGAGAGAAACGCAATCGAAAACGTATGGCTCAGGTGGCCACTGTTTATACAGTTAAAGCGCACGAGAGAACGGCTGAATCAATCATGAAATGTTCGCCAGAGGAAGAGGCCAACGTCACTCATTTGAGGCCAAGAATTCGCAATAAGCGTGTCTGGGCTAGCGTTGAACGGGAAGCTATCACGGTTATCGAGGAAGCTTTTTCGGAGGCACTACAACGTGACCCAAAGCAATCCAGAAAATGGATTATTTTGATCGATGGGCATCCCCACCAAATTAAGCAGATCAAGCGAGTGATGAAGCGTTTTAAAGTAAAAGCTGTACTCATACAGGATTTCATCCACGTTTTAGAGTACCTCTGGAAAGCCACTTGGTGTTTCCACGAAAAAGGCAGTGAAGCAGCAGAGGCATGGGTCGCCGAGCGTGCGTTAAAAATATTACAGGGCAAGGCGGGTCTTGTTGCTGCTGGCATGAAACGCCGTGCTACCAAGCTTAAAATGGGGAAAAAAGAGCGTGAAGGAGTTGATAGTTGTGCCACTTACTTGCTCAAGAGTAAATCAAGACTTCAGTATGCCGAGGCTTTGGCAGCTGGTTTTCCGATTGCAACAGGTGTTATCGAAGGTGCATGTCGGCATTTAATAAATGACCGGTTGGATATTACGGGGGCTCGTTGGGGATTGCAATGTGCTGAAGCCATACTGAAATTACGCTCCATCAATTCCAGTGGCGATTTTGAAAAATACTGGTCATTTTATAATCAAAAATCAAAAAAACGTTTGTATGATGGCTTTCGCGATATATCTGAGTCAGGTTTGGGCAGCTAGTGATGGCGTCGTTCCAAAAGAACCGCACCCAAATAAATTTGGGATCAAGATACTTCCCATGTTGTTGAAGTTCTTGGAAAAAAGAGTGGGTATAGGCACCTTTTATTCGAACTCCAACCTCGATGCGCTGAAATGCCTGATCAACATTCAAAGTTAGAGCCGGTATCTGTAAAGGACCCATTCGACCCGTGGCTATGACTACATTTTGGCTAAAAAACATGCCCTTTGAAGTGGTGACACAATACTCATTTTCTTCTTTTGCGATATCCAAATAACTCGTCTCATAAAATATATTATCGTTGAATTGTTTACTCCACTCTTCTATTAATTGATAACGCGAGTCAAAATCAATGTAGAATGAAGGATAGGCTTTAAAGGTCGCGTCCGATGACTTAGGCTCAGTAGCTTGTCCATTAAAGTCAGGAGGATTAACATTATAAGGTTTTAAGGTATTGGTTAACCATTCATAAGATTTGATGAGGTAATCATCCGCTAAATTTTTCCATAACCAGGTAGCTGAAGGATAAAAGCTGAACTTTCCATCAGAATAGAGTCCTGCACCACCAACCCCAGATGCGATATCTTCCTCGCGCGCTCTTTGCCTATTTTCTAAAGCACGGCCGCGTTCAATCAACAAAAAATTATTGATGCCTAAGGCGGATAAACTATTGGCAGCTGCGAGTCCTGCTGGGCCTGCTCCAATTATTATAGTGTGCAGGCGGGAGGGTTTTACGCTGATGTTATTTATTGGATTCATGTTACAACTTTTTTTTGTATGCCTTTGTAATTATGTGCTTTTTTTAGCGGGTGCGGCCAGCACGGCCCCGGGTAAAACAGTTGGAAATTGAACAGTACAAGGTCCTAATTACTTAGATAGTCTTTGTTGCAAAAGGTATAGTGCTTAAAAGAGTTATTAGTTCCTCAACCATAACGAGTTTGGGAATTAGACATTCTATTCATATACTCTTCAGCATTTTCTAGAAGAACGGTAAAGTCTGATTCGGAAAGAACGGGCAGAATAATTTTGGGATTATTTGAGATCCATAATTTTACCATTAATTTTGATAAATCCATTCCACGTTCCTTCAACGCGTTTAATAGGGCTTTAATCTGAAAAGCTCGTGTAATGTAATGACCAGAGGTATTTTCAATAATCCAGCTATTAGAAGAAGCTTGCACGATTGAGCCTGCAAAGCATACTTGACGTCCATGAGAAAGTGAGGAATGATTGATACCAATTCTCCCTTTGATACCAGACTCTGCTGGATTTAAGCCGGGTAAGACTTCTTCTTTAACCTCTCCCATGACGCAACGTACTTTGGGGTGTATATAAATATGATTGTTATATAAAACAACACAATTTTGTTGCCCTTCTTTCAATAAAGCGGCTCCTGAACTGCTTAGGATATCCGATAAACCCGTATCCATACTTGCTTTAATATCTAATTCATATTTTTTAAGGTTTTCATCACTAAAATAACGTGTAATTCTTGCCTCCGCCTTTGCTAAAATAGATAGCTTTTCCTCCGGCCTTAAATGAGCAAAATTATCAATAGACTCTTTCGCTAAGTAGTCAATAAGCTTTTTATAATCTGTTTCATAGAGTGTTAGCGGATTTCCTTCAACATCTTTAAGGTTGAGAAAGGGAATTGAGATTAGTTCAAAAAAATACTGTTTGTTTAATTGTAATTTAAAAAGACTTTGCTGTTTTATATAATAAGGCGCGCTCTAATTCTAAGTGCAACATTCTTTATATATGCGAGAATGTTGAATGGACAAAAAATACAAGCACATCACACTTAGTGATCGGACGTTAATTCAGACACAACTTCAGCAA
>CAIULA010000025.1 GCA_903899945.1 uncultured Alphaproteobacteria bacterium
AAGCTTTTCTTTTATGGGCTCGTGCTTTTGTTAGTTATTATTCTTGCCATTATTATTGCCTTCTGGCCTTTCAAATCATAAGAAGAGAAAACTAAAAAGTCAAAAACGTTTGTAGCTAATCTAGTTTTCTCTATGAGCTCAGGAAATATTGGTTATCTAAAAACAATCTTGTGCAGTGCTTCATTCAGGAATAAGCATGTTTCATGGATTACTAAGCTTTTGTGGGAAAAATTTCATTAAAACCCAAGGAAAAACAGTCCTTAACAATTGCAAAACCCTATCGTGAAACGCTCTGAAATTCTCGTTATTGGGAATGGTTGCTGTCCGTTTTGACTGGTAGTAATTCATTAAAAGATATGATAGTATTCTTTATATGTACTTATAAGTTATAAGAAATATTATCATAACGTTCTTTGTTTTAACTCCTCATGAAATGGGTATCCATCTTGCTAAGCAAGTGCAAGCGAAAAGGCTTTCGATGAATTGGAGTCAAAAGACTCTATCTGAACGCTCTGGAGTGAGTTTTGGAGTTTTGAAAAAGTTTGAGAGAACCGGGAAAATTTCTTTGGAGTCTTTGCTTAAAATTGCTATGACGTTGGGTGTTCTTGAAAACTTTAAAGATCTTTTTAAAGAAACCCCTCTTGAGCATTTTTCATCGCTTGATGATCTTATGAAGGATAAGACCCGTAAACGAGGCAGACAATGAAGTTTCAAAAGAATTCTCTTATTCATGTATCCTATGTAAAGGGACTCAATATCCTTTCTATGGGTCGATTGGCTTTAAAAGACCGTAAAATATTTTTTGAATATCACGCTGATTTTCTAAAAACAGGGCTTAAATTATCTCCTTTTAAACTTCCTTTAAGGGCAGGTATTTTCACGTCTGAAGACCCTTTATTTGAGGGCTTATTTGGCGTATTTAATGACAGTTTGCCGGATGGATGGGGCCGACTCCTATTAGATAGAAAACTTATGAAATTAGGGATCAATCCAAGCGAATTGTCCCCTTTGGATCGGCTCCGTTACGTTGGAAGCCATGGCATGGGAGCTTTGACCTACGAACCTGAAATTGAAGCAAAATCCTTCTCTAATCATCTAGAGTTGGATGAGATCGCAGAGGAAGTCTTCTTATTTCAAGAAAAGGATGAGGATCAGTTTGTTGATGATCTTTTAGAGATGAATGGTTCTTCAGCAGGAGCACGGCCAAAAATCATGATTCATTTTGAAGGAGAAGACTGGATCATTAAGTTCCCCTCGTTGTTTGACACAAAAGATATTGGAGCGATTGAGTATGCTTATCACTTAATGGCAAAAGAGGCGAATCTTGATGTTCCCAAAGCAAAACTTTTTCCTTCTCGGAAAGGTCCTGGTTACTTTGGCGTTAAACGATTTGATCGTGACCAAGAAAACCGCTTTCATATTCATAGTATCAGTGGTTTATTGCATACTGATCATCGGATTCCAAGCCTTGATTATGAAACCATTTTAAAAGCAACACTATGGCTTACAAAGGATGTACGAGAGTGCGAAAAACAATTTAGACTTGCCGTTTTTAATGTGCTCACACACAATCGCGACGACCATGCAAAGAATTTTTCTTTTCTAATGAATGAAAATGGCTTATGGACTGTTTCAAAAGCTTATGATTTGACATTTTCATCGGGTCCAGCTGGTGAACATTGTACAACGGTGATGGGAGAAGGTAAAAATCCAAAGCTTACCCATCTTTTAGCCCTTGCATCTTTGGGAGGAATCAAAAAGCAGAAGGCCTTAGAGATTATTGATGAAACTAAACAGGCGCTCTTAAAATGGAACGCCATTTCCCGTAATGCAGGAGTATCAAAATCATCCTCTGATCTCATTGGCCATGCTTTTGAACGTATTTTAAAAGACATGTAAACGACAGTGTTAGATCGAGACTGTCAGAGTTTATTTTCTCTTATGTGCGTTGAGAAGAAGAGTAAGCCAATTGAGCAAGTCGGATTCGTTCTAACAAAACGTATTTTCTAGCTAGATATCCTTATCATCCTAAGTTTTATCTTGAGCTGTTTTTGATTTATTAAATTTCTGGAACCATACAAGTTGGTATTTTAAAAGGCCAATTATGAAATTTAGGATTCATGAAAAAAAGTAAAAAAACGGCAAAAATACTTAATGTTTCCTAATAAAAATGGTATTTTATTGAAGGAATTTATGAGTAATCTATGGCTGGAACACTCATCCTTCTTGGGCATAGAAATCATTGTATTTATTCATCCAAAAACCCATCATCCAACGAGATCATAGTTTATTGCCAAATTAAGAGCTCCATAAAAATTAACATATATACATTTAAATTTTTTATTCTGAAATAAAGCATTTTTATTAAGACTAAAATTGACTTTTATGCTATGAATGACAAGTATTCTTATCATAGTCTGCTTATTTATTTTTCCTTTTATATGCCCAGTTAGGAAAAATGACCTACAATAAAAAACCTTGAAGAAATCAGAGTAGATAAAAATGAGTAGTAAATTATTAATGCCAATAAAAGGAAGAATCATTTCTTTTGTTTTAGCAATAATCTTTCAAGGAGTTTTAATTGAATTTTCGAGTGGCATGGAGTCTAAGGAAGGAGATGATAGTCTAAGAGAAGAGTTTGCTGTTCATTCGGTTTTTCAAACGATTCCCCTCACTTTGGATACAGTATTTTTTCTTGAAAAAGATAAGGGTTCTTCCTCGCGATCTTTACTCCCGATGGATGTTTCAGCAAATGATCTGATTCGCTTCCTATCCGTTGATGATAAATCTCGGATGAGGCTGGTTGCTAGAAGGTACAGAGATTACATTGATTTAACTTTCTTTGGTCCAGTATATGATCCTCATATGGATATTAAGACTTTTTCTTCTGAGATTAGTGAGGGAACAATTGGAAGTAACATTTTTGGTCTTCTCGAACCTGCACGATACAGAATCATTATTGCTTCCGATAAATGTACAAATGAAGAGTTTTTAGATGATCTATTAGCTTTAAAAAGCAGCAAAGGGTTGCAAATTGAAATCGTTACTGGTCAAGATAGATCAACTTGTACCGCTTTAAGCAAACCACAGTATTCAGAGATTATCTACCGTTCCATTCCCAGTAACCCGGATCGGAGCGGCAAAATGCACAATAAATTTATTATTGTAGATGATGATCTCGTTATTACAGGCTCACCAAATTTGACTCTTGCAGCGTACAGCTATAACGTTGAATCTTTTGTTGCGATTCAGCATAAATTTGTAGCAAGGCTCTATTTGCGCTATTATGAGTATATCATTAGCGGTAAAGATAAGTATGACCACACACAAGATGAATATATGCGTGTTGGAAAAATGATGCATATATTTAATAATGCAATCGGTAACCCTATTCAAGTTTGTTTGGCTCCCATTTTAGATATAAAAACATTTGTCATCCGCGAGCTCAATTCTTTAGGAATTATTGATATCAATATGTTTCTCGTGAGTCGTGCAAGTACTCCAGATGATGATATTGTCGATACTCTTTTAAGTGCTGTTCGTGATGGTGCCGCGGTTTTTATTAAAGTAGACGAGAATCAATATCAAGGGACTGATTATATGCCGCGCGCTTTAGCACCCCTCAAAGCTAGCGGAGCCGCCGTTTACACAGTTCTTAAAAAACCTGAAAGATTTAGAACAAGGACGAAACAGATCTCTACGATTCCTCAATTCCATGATAAGTTGGTTTTAATGAGGCATAAAGACGGATCAAAAAAAGTGTTCATCGGGTCTGCAGGGTTCACCGATAATGTACAGGACAATTTTAATCTTGAAAATATGGTCTTGCTAAAAATACCCGGAGTTTATGACTTACTCTTTGCCCATTTTAGTGCAATCGATAATTCTCGAAGTAATTTGGTTGTTACTGCACTCTAAATATCAGATTGATTTCAACAAGTATAGCCCGTATAATACACGCATACTCTGATGTATGCTTAATACGAATGGAGACAACAATGAAAAAAAATAATCTGATTTTATTTGCTTTACTCTTATTAACCACTCAAGCTTTTGCAACTCAGGAGCTTTTACAAGGTTCTTTGCCTGAACTTATGCAGCGGGATGGGATGCTTAGACCTTATGTAAGAGATCTTATAAGCAGTTCTACTTTGCCAGAAAAAACAGAGTGGTTAAGTAGTATGGAATCACCTGCATCGTTTAGACGATTAGATTTTGCAAAAATGAACTCAAACTTATTTGGAGAGAATACATGGGTTCCTCATGCGCATGGATTTAAAAGCCAGACATTACAGGAGCTATTTACCCCTTACTTTCCAAAACCTTCTGATGAACATATGATTTTTCTTGCTGATGCTCTTTATGAGATTGGTAGCAGAATTTATGAACGAAACCCTTCTTATCTAGAGTATGCAGCGTCAATTGGTCATGTAGGGGCTCAACACAGAATGTTTTTTGTTGATTTCAAATTAGGAAAATTAGAAGAGGCAAAAAATTATCTCTTTTGTTCAGCTGCTCAAGGGAACCCAGATGCTTTATTAACTCTTAGTGAAGTGCATCAAGGCAACTGGAGAATTGGGATTCCAAAGGATCTAGGTATAGCCAAATTACTGTGCCAAGAAGCATCAGGGCTTGGCAGTGACACTGCTCGCTTTAGAATTGAAGTTGCAACCTTAACAGAGGGCCTTTTTGAATCTGAAAGAAATTATCAACAAGGAATCGTAAAGGCTAAAGAGTTAGCTGACGCTAACAATCAAAGAGCTAAAAGCTTTCTTGATGCGATTATGAGATCTTCAGGGGATGCTCTTCAAGAAGGAAATGACTTTATAAAAGATGAAGATCTTGATTTTTTGAGAAGCTTTCTTGGGTGGAAAGATACGGGGGAAGAGGAAAATTAATTCCTCTTCTTTTTGATATGCGTTTTTGTTTATTGACTTTGGAAGACACTAAATCATTGATGTAAAACCTTCACAATTTTATAGATTATATAGCAAAAATGAGTTGAAAAAACAAAGCGATGCAGAAAGAGATTCCGTGATGAAAATCTTTCAGAGACGCTTCGAAACCATCGAACGAATTTTTGATTAGGATGATAGGTTTAGAAGGTTTTGTATTTTTGAGCTTCTTTTTTTTCTTGAAAAAGATAACCTTTCTTCTGCAGAAAAGGCTTTAGCACTATAAATGCATCAACGAGTTGGTTGATTTCTTCTTCTGTATTACTGGCAGTAACAGTGATACGTAGAGATTCTTCTCCTTTGCGAACCATGGGATAAGGAGCCAGTGTGAGAAGTACATGATTATCGTAAAGAATTTGAGAAACTTCTATGATATGTTCAGAGCTTCCAAGCCAAACAGAAATAATGGGAAAACCAGATGTGTTATGTATCTGGTAACCTAATTTTTTTAAACTTTGAACCGTTTTCTGTGTGAGTTGAGAAATACGTAACCGTATAGCTTGGCCATGCTCCTGGTTTATTTTAAGTCCTTGTGCCACAGCTGACATAGTAGCTGCTGGGCCAACACCTCCGAGATCGTGTGGAGTTGCTTGAGACAAAAGAAAGTCTCTTAATTTCTGAGAACATGCAATAAAAGATCCAAATGAACCATAAGCTTTGGAAAAACAACCTACATAGACCATATTATCAAAATTTAATCCAAAATATCTGATAAGCCCATTTCCTTTATAGCCATAAGGAACCTCCTTACTGGGATTCTCTCCGACTACGCCAAAACCATGAGCATCATCAACAAACACAAGGGCATTATATTGACGAGCTAACCGATCAAATTCAGGCAAGTTTGCATACTCTCCTGTCATGCTATAGACCCCATCCGTTAAAATGAGTTTTTTGGTAACATGCTGGTATTGTTGTAAAAGTTTTTCTAATTCTTCAAAGTCATCTTGCGGAAAAGTAACTAAGGTAGCGCCGCTATCTCGAGCAATTTTTGCTCCCTCATACATGGTGGCATGAGCTGATTTATCCAAGAAAATGATTCCGTCTTTTCCTGCTAAAGCAGGAATGACACCATGATTTAAAAGAGTTGTAGAAGCAAAGATACTACAAGCTTCTGTTCCAACAAGTTTGGCAATTTCTTTCTCAACCTGGTCAAATACTCCTACTGTAGCAACAAGCCTACACCAAGCGACTACCACTCCGTATTGCCGAATTCCCTGAATTGCTGCATTCATAACTGACTCGTCAAAATCAAACCCCAAATAAGATTGAGTTCCAAAATCTGCTAGCCAATGGCCATTTTGTATTATTAATCTTCTCTTATTGACTGATGTAGCTATCACATCAAACATAGGGCTTTGTTTGCAAATGTCTGCAATTAGTTTACGACGTTCTTGCAAATTCTCATTAACAAATAAATTTTCAACTTTTGACATTTTATTCCCCTTCATTAATTAGATTTGGTATAGAAAACTCTGGTGCATATTAGAGAAAACCCTAAACGTCGAAACGTGTGGTTTGAAAAGGCCGTTTTGTAACAGTTAACGGCGATAAGATTACAATTTTGTTTTATTGCATAAAGCGTAGCTATCCGACTGAGCCAACTATAAATTCCTCGTTGACGAAATTTCGGATGAGTGGCCCCTTCAGCTAAAAAGGCCATATTGTTATAGAGTCCAATCAATCCTGTTGAGATAGCTCTTTCATTTTCTCGGGCAATTATACAAATAAATTGTATTTTTGGATCTTTTGAGTTGAGTAGATTATCTTTAAGTTTTTGAAGAGCAGGAGTGGATATAGAATTGACATATCCATTCAGTTCAAGAAACTGATCAAGTAAGATAGAGGGTAATGTTGGGACAAATACAATACATTCAAGAGACTGATTTTTTATCTGAAATTCTTTGATTTTCGTTTCAAAATCTTCAAGGGAAGCTTTGTTGCACTCAAGTACATACCAATTTTCCTCTTCCTCTTCAGCAAGAGAATATCCTCTTTGAAGTAAAGTTTCTTCTAAAGCTGTAGGATTAGCTGGATCAAGATAAACTCCTGGCTGCATTGAACGTTGTTTGAAATAAAATTCAATCGTATCTAAAATTTCTGAAGATGCCGATGCTAAAGCATGAGCGGCATTAAAATAAAGTCGATCAGCTTCTTTAAGGTAAGAAATCTGAAAATCATCTGTATCCAAAAGCTCATCGTAGTACATAGCATTCCAAACTTTATTAGAAGCACGGAAAATTTTATGCAGCATGATTATTCTCGCTTTCTATAAGTTCAGCGAGAGAAATTCTATCAACTTTTCCCGAGGAGGTTTTTGCAAGAACTGTTTTTTCGAAAAATTGATACGGAATCATATAATCGGGTAGTTTGTTCATTAACCTAGTTTTAATGCTTTCAACAGATAATATTTTTTTAGGGAGCAAAGAATAAAAACAACATAATCTATTTCCATATTTCTCATCGGGTACTGCAACAACGGCACATTCATCAAGCTCTTCTATAGAAGCTAAAGCTGATTCAATTTCTCCAATTTCTATTCGGAAACCTTTTACTTTCACCATATGATCTTTACGTCCTCGGTAATGAAGAACGTTTTCCAAATCATAAAAACCATAATCTCCTGTACGCCAATAATAAGTAGGGAAAGAGTGAAACTGGCTTTGTACTAGACATTCTTTTGTTTTTTCCGGCATTCCAAGATATCCCGAAGTTACAGTGCCCCCTCGACACCACAACTCACCAAGTTCATTAGGTTCGCAAAGCTCGAAACCCCCTTCTTTTTCTTGAACAACGATAATCTCTGTATCATCAACAACGAAACCAAGAGGTATGGGCTGATCATCCGCAGGGATGTGATCTACCCAATAATATGTGATAATATTAGTTTCTGTGGGGCCATAAATGTTAGCAATCCGTGTAGAGGGTAGGTGTTTTTTAAGGCGTCTTAAATAGGAGGTTGGAAAAGGCTCTCCTGCATACATAATTTGCCGAAGGCTTAAAGGATTATCTCCTAAACCGCCTCGATTCATTAATGTAATAAATGTGGAAGGAGTAGAATAAAGGATGGTTGCTTTTTGATCTTCAATCAATTTCACATAATCTTTATGTTTTTGCTCTGAAGATCTTTCTTTGTACCAATCAAAACAAATAAGCTTTGCACCGGCTTTGAAAGTATTAAAAATATCAAACACCGATAAATCGAACTTAAAAGGCGCTCGAGACATTACAACATCATCACAAGTCAGCTTAAATTCTTTATGCATCCAGTCAACAAAAGTACGAGCATTTCGGTGAGTCAGCATAATTCCTTTCGGAATACCCGTGGAACCGGAGGTGTGCAAAACATAAGCTAGATCATCAGAAACGCGGGGTATCTGTCTTTCTCTCTGCGAAGGGAAATTTACAATCTGCTCCCATGTAGAAATTTGAGCTGCAGTAGAAGAAGGAGGGATATTTTTCTCATTTATAAATATTATGTATTTTAAATGAGAGTTTTGAAACAATTGCTGATGAGATTCATACCATCTTGGGTCCACCACTATTGTATCCATTTTTGTATTATCTAAAATATGTTTTAATCGCTCAGTTGGTGAATACTCATCTAAAGGGATATACGCTCCTCCAGCTTTCAATACTCCTAATACAGCTGCTATAGAATTAATGTGGACAGGAGATAAAATACCGATATAAGAAGAGAATTTTATATCTTTTTTAAACGAAGATAAAAAATTGGCAAATTTATTAGATATGATATCTAAATCCTGATAGGAAACTTCTCTCCCGCCTTCTTCTGATACGGCAATGTGAAAAGGATAATTATTCAGAGATTCTTGGAAAACATCTTGTAAAAGGTGATTCATTTTGGCCTCCCTATTTGTATATAATATTTATATCAGTGTATTGACCGGAAACTTTTTCTACGTAAACAGGCTGCAGTTTCTTAAATGGGAAAGACTTCAAACTTAAAAATTCTTTGTCCTTTTCCCCTAAATGTTCAAAGTATTTTTTAAACACGTTCTTAGCAGCAGATGTATCACCCCAACCAGATAAAATAATCACGTCTCCTTTTTGCAAAAGCATATTTAGGATAGAAAAAAGATCAGGAATATAAGACGCAACATTGAACCAGAAGAAATAAACGTTATTTGTATTTTCTCTTCTTAAAAGAGAGTATTCCTGAAAAGATTGACTTATCACCTCCACTTTGCTTGCATTGTTATGGTTGTTGTTTATAGTTGTTAAATCCATAAACGGATCAATAGCTATATATTTTTTTGCACATGCTAAGACTTTGTGCAAATAAGGCAAAACACCACCCCCAACCACACACACATTCATTTTTTTAATTGGGGTATAGTTTTTTAAAAAATACTCAAAAACAGATTCTTCTTCACTAAGATAGGATTGAGCAACAGTGAGTGCTGTTGGAGAGAGCATAGATCTGTAAGAATTTTCCAGATCTCTTTCATCTCCATTTTCTTGACCTAAATTAGGATAAAGCATGTAAACCCTCCCTGAAGAAGTGAGCGATTGGGATAGAAAGTAAATATGATCTCTTTAATTTTTAGATATGAGGGTATAAAGCTCATAATTCTATTCTTTCTTTAATATCTTTAAAAACAAAAATTGATTTATTCATCAAATTTTCCTGTATAAAAACAAAATACTAAAAGTTTTTTTACATATATTCAAAGGCAGTCTCTATCGGGAAAATAAATCCATGTGCGAAAAATAGGGGAAAATCCCCTAGAAAATAATCGTGGAATTGTTTAAGTTTGTGGTATTCAAACGTAATTTAAAAAAAGCAGATAAATTTTGACCACAGTGCTCAAGCATGAATTTTGATTTCACTCCCAAGATTCTATTAAATACAGATTTTTCAAAGGACAGTTTTGACAAAGAATCTGGAAAAATAAGTGGTGTCTATTTTACACGCCGAGAAATTGACGTTATTGCGTGTATTATTAATGGCAGAACAGTAAAGAAAATAGCTTCATTTTTATCTATTTCTGCCAAAACTGCTGAGAATCATATTCGCAATATTATGCTGAAGCTTCAGTGTAATTCACAGGAGAGCATTAGAGATTTTATAGAAAACTCAGATAAGTATCTAATAATAAAGCAACACTATATAGGTCTCATTCTTCATTTTTCTTTTGAATCTGCTTTGAAAAAAATTAGAAATTTTATTGAAAAAAAGAAAACGATTGTAGAGATTATACATGAAAATGGGCAGGAAAATACTATTTTCCCCCTAGATCTTTTTAAGAAGCATTTAAGTATTATGGGGATTAATGTTCTAACGGTTGAAAATAAAAAGAGAGATTTTTTTGAGATTTTTAATTCTGCCAACAATATGGAAAATCATTACACAGTTTGCTTACTTTCAGAAGAGAGAATACATGACCTGCTAAAAGAAATTGAATGTAATGAAAGGTTTTTTCATCTTCTACAAACCTCTTCTCAGGGGCAAACTTCTCCATTTATTTTTTTAATGACTGAAAAGTTTTCTAGATCAGTCACTACAGAACTACCAGTTAACAAGATATGTCTGAGTTTAAGTAATTCCCAAAATTACTTTTTTAGTGTGTTGGAATTTTTAAATAAGATATTATCTGACCCTACTTTAGAAAAAATCATAACTGACTTTACTCTTCAATATCAAAAAATTAAAGATACCTCTGAAAATATTGTTTTTTCCCTTCCTAAGGAGGATAAGAAAGGCCAGAGGGGATTTTTTTCACATAAATTAAACTACAAACATACATATTATATATTTGCCTTCATCATTCTTTTTATAAGCTCTTTATGCTTTTTTTATATTTTTTCAAAGGAAAATAAAGGTGGAAATGTTAACTTTTCTTCACAGAGTCATTCCATTCATTCCGACTTTCCACTTCCCAGAAAAGAGACTTTTCTTGAACGTCCATATTTAATCTCTCAAATTGAGAACAAATTAAAGAAGGGGAAAAATATAGAGTCTGTAGCACTTGTTGGAGTGACTGGTATTGGAGGAGCAGGTAAAACAACGCTTGCGCGTTATTACGCAAAGATTCATCCTTCTTCCTTAATATGGGAGATTAATTCTGAAACAAAAGAGAGCATTATCAACTCTTTTAAAGATTTAGCATACGCTTTGGCTAAAACTAAAAAGCAGAAAGATGAATTAACCTTTATTCAGCATATTCCTAATTCTGAAGAAAAAGAGAAACAAATCCTTTCTTTTGTAAAAAAATATGGGGCTGTCCCAGATAATTAATTGTACTAGTTCAGACAAGGTATGACAGTTAGCCGTTTTGCGAGAGAGCGGTTACTGTCAGTTTAAGTTGAGGCTATCAACTTTTTGCTGCCAGATAGGTTTTCCATCTAAGAA
>CAIULA010000026.1 GCA_903899945.1 uncultured Alphaproteobacteria bacterium
AATACTTTGGCCAATAAGCGTTCTTTAAACTCGGCAGAATACTGTGTACATTTTCTCATAAGGGACTCCACGCCCCTCATGAAAGTTAGTTACTTCAGAGGCGACATCTTCCCTAGTATCTTGATTTTGATCGCTGAAAGGTGATTCACTCAAGGGCACTTGGGTGGGAGATAAGGAAGCCGTAACTTCCCTAAGGCTTAAAGCCTGTGCGTCAGATTTAGCAACTTATCTCCTCTTTGTTCTTGAAAATCGGACGGTATCTTTTGGCCTCGGTTTCCGATGAGCCTGTATTTACTAGGTTGGTTTTGAACAAGGGTACTCAACTACTAACACAAGGAAAAGCAACTTATGTCTATGATAACAGTAGGAATCGATATCAGCAAGGCTAAATTTGATGCAGCTCTTTTATTTCCAAATAATAAGGTAAAAACCAAGAAGTTTGAAAATAAAGCAGCTGGTTTTGTGGAGCTAATAGACTGGTTAAAGAAAAATGAAGCGTTGGATTCACATGTTTGCCTAGAAGCAACGGGTACCTATAGTGAAGCCTTATCTATTTATTTGTTTGAATTAAGCCATCCAGTGAGTGTGGTTAATCCTTCAAAAATAAAGGGGTTTTCTCAGTCTGAATTGGCACGTAATAAAACAGATACAGCAGACGCTCAGTTAATCGCACGCTTTTGTCGAGCTATGGATCCACCCCTTTGGAAACCCAAGTCACAACACATTAGAGAGTTAGGAGATTGGGTGCGTCGCTTGCAAGGATTGCAGCAGTTATATACCCGTTGCACTTCAAGATGCGAACAGAGGCGAATTTAGAATGTGAAAATTATCTGTAATTCTAGATCGCAATAACAATTTTCTTCTGCCAATGGTCTTTAAAAACCGGATCGTTGCTTCGCTAAACTCTGAAAAAGTCTCATAATATCGGTTGTAGGTGACTTGTTCATGCATGATCTTCCATAGCCGTTCTATGGGGTTAAGATTCGGCGAATAAGGTGGCAGATAATGGAGTATGATTCCTAAATCTTTAGCAAATTGTTGGATCCCTCGATCCCTATGATAGCCCGCTCTGTCCCAAATCAGGTGTATCTTGTGTCGCTCGGGATGTTGCTTTCTCAGTTCAGATAAAAAGGAAGCAATGGCATCTGCATTTACTTGATCGGCTTGTTTGTAAATAAAACGATGGCCATTTAAACAAATTCCACCCATAAAATTTAACCAATATTGCCTGCCTGTTGTAGGTATTGCTTTACGTTGACCCTTCAAAATCCAGCCATAAGCCAGTCGGGTCTGATGGTGTGGATGAACACTGTCCGCAAAATAAATCGGTTCCTTATTGCCTGCTTTAGCCTTTAAATCATGGTAATACTCGATGAATTTTTGTTGCTGTTCTGCATTCGCTTTGGCTGGAACCGCATGCGGTTTTTTGTATGAAAATGCATGCGCATGAAGCCACTGGGTCATCCCACTAATACTATACTGTTTCTGGTAGGCCTGTTTTACATAAGCACAAATGTCTTTGACATAAAGATAGGTAACCTCTTCAAGGTGCTCCATTAATTGCTTGGATTCACGAAAATTTAATTTGCTAGCGCTGCCGCCGTTTTCAGGGCTTAGCTTTTTTTGACCCCAATAATCTTCAATATGCCGATGAATGGTTTCATCATCTAATAGAAGAATTTTTGCAATTTCTGAATAACTATAGCCATCGTCATAAGCCAATACCGCCTTAATCCGATCGCAAATACGCTTATCTCGCTCTTTTTTATGGCGTATTCTTAGATCGGCACGTTCTTGGATCGTTAGTCGTCTTTCCATGGCTCTATTAGATCAGATTCTTACTAAATCCGCAACTTCATTGGTGATCGGTATATATCGCTTCTGAGTCATCCTTTTATAGGATTTTAAAACAAGAAAATCTTTTAAAACACCGTGGTGCCTCACGTACTAAAAAACACAAAAAACCCGCTGAACTCGTAGCCTTAAAACCGAATCAGGTTTGGTCTTGGGACATCACCTATTTGCCAAGTCCTATTCTGGGGCAATTCTTCTATCTCTATCTTTTTTTAGATATTTTTAGCAGAAAAATTGTTGGATTCGATGTGTTCGAGAAAGAGTCGGCTGATTATGCTTCTCAGGTTATTTATAAAGCCTATGGTGCTGAAAATCTGCAGCCAGGAGAGGTAAGCTTACACTCGGATAATGGTGGCCCTATGAAGGGCTGTACGATGCTTGCAACCCTACAAAACCTAGGGGTTATGCCATCTTTTAGCAGACCCTCTGTGAGTGATGATAATCCTTTCTCGGAATCAAACTTTAAAACGCTAAAATATTGTCCCTTTTATCCAAAGAAACCCTTTGCCTCTCTCGAAGAAGCACGGAAGTGGGTCTTAAAATTTGTGCTTTGGTACAATCATGTTCACCAGCATAGTGGTATTAATTTTGTAACACCAAACACCCGCCATGAAGGATTAGATGAGATCGTTTTAGAAAAGCGATCAAGTGTATACGAGGCC
>CAIULA010000027.1 GCA_903899945.1 uncultured Alphaproteobacteria bacterium
GCCATCCCAAGAAACACCGTGACCTTGCAATCCAGGTAACTTTAAATTCTTCTGGTATATTCGTATTTGATAAAATTTCTTTTTCATTATGTTTATCTAAGTTAATTAACAAAATATTAGTCTTTTCTTGATACATTAAAAATAGAAATTTTTTTATTGAGGTGTGCTATGTTTATGAAAAAAACAGCTGTCGTTATTTTAAGTTTGTTTACTGTATCAGTAATTGTGATTCCTTCACTGATTAGTGAGGCTGAGGCAGCGGGATCTACGCTTGCTAAAAAAGCTGCTAAAAAAGGTGGTCAGAAAGCCGCTAAAAAAGGTGGTCAAAAGGCCGCTAAATCTGGTACTAAAAAAGAAAAGGCTGCAGCTAATAAGAAAACGCAAGATGAAAGACATGCACAACAAAAGCAAGGTCGCACTGCTGAACAGCAACAGAAAATCAATCAAAGTCGAGCAGATAAAAAAGCTCAAAAGAAACAGGCTAAGGCTAATAAGGTAGAGAAATCTAAAGCTAAAAAAGTGGCTCCGGCTCCAGAAGCTACCGAGGCCCCAGCTCCAGAAGCTACCGAGGCCCCAGCTCCAGAAGCTACCGAGGCCCCAGTTTCAGAAGAAGTTGCAGACAGTTAATAAGAAAAACCTTTTTATCGACCCTCTTATCTAAAATAGGTAAGGGGGTTTTATTGTTCTGTATTTTTCGTCTTTCGCGATGACTATTTGTCAAATTTCGGGAATCTGCGGTGCTCATGTATTTTTACACTCCGTTCTTTCGCCTTCATTTTCCTGCGACTATCTCGAAATTCTTTAAATATATTTTTGAAAAACCATAAATTCTTATTGTCACAAAATCAAAGATCGATTACTTTGAATGGATTGTGGAGAGGTGGCCGAGCGGTTGAAGGCGCACGCCTGGAAAGTGTGTATACGGGAAACTGTATCGAGGGTTCGAATCCCTCTCTCTCCGCCATTGATGTATAAAGCTTTAAATGGGGCTGATTTTATGCCATCTCTTTGGCCTCTTCCTCTTAAAAAAAGTGAAAATATTGATGTCATTGCTCCAGCATTTGGATATTTCCCTGATATTTTAGTTAAAATCGAATCCTTTCTTTCTTATTGGGATTTGCATCCTTTAATCCCGGAGGACATTTTTGGCGCCGATATTTTGTGTGCGCATGCAGATGAAATCAGATTCAATCATCTTTATAAAGCTCTTAACAATCAAAAAAGCCGTTATATCTGGTGCCTTAGAGGTGGATATGGTTCTGCCAGGCTTCTTTCATTTTTAAAAGATATGCCTATGCCGTTTATACCTAAACTTCTGATTGGTTCAAGCGATATAACGGCACTTCATCTTTTTTTGAATCAAAAGTGGGGTTGGCCAAGCTTACACGCTGCGCCTCTTAAGGCACTTGTGATGAACGAAATTTCTGAAGAGTCGATTTCTGGTCTGAAAGCTCTATTGCTAGGAGCTCAAACTAGGAAAAAGCATGATCATTTAATTCCTCTTAACAGTGCAGCCTTTCAGAAAAGATCCATTAACGCCCCAATTATAGGTGGGAATCTTACCTTGATTGAGAGCAGTCTTGGGACTTTTTGGCAAGCAGATACTTTTGGAAAAATTATATTTTTAGAAGATGTGGATGAACGGGGTTATCGCATAGATCGCAGTTTAGTTCATCTTTCTCAAGCCGGTTTATTCGAGCATGCAAAGGCGATTATATTTGGAGATTTTATAGGCGGGAAAGAAAAAGACGGAACTTCATTAATAGAACCTGTATTGCAAAGATTTGCGAATGCAATGCCTATTCCTGTTTTAAAAATGGAGGGAATTGGTCACGGATTTGTTGATTCACCTTTGCCTTTGGGAATCCCTGTTGTTTTGGAAACGGGTGAAAATTCTTCTCTGATTTATCAACTTTAGACGATTTTTGAGTTTATCATTTGTTAGAATTTCTGTCTGCCATCGATTTTTTGATCGTCGCTGGTCCCACAGCCAGTGGGAAATCTGGATTTGCCATTGAACTGGCAGAAAAATTCAATGGAGAAATTATAAATGCAGATAGCATGCAGGTTTATAAAGATCTTTCCATTTTAACGGCAAGGCCAGGGGAAAGTACGATTCCTCATCGTCTTTACGGTGTTCTCGAAGCTCACCAAAATGGCTCAGTAGCTTGGTGGATTAGTGAGGTTTACCTTTTGATAAAAGATTGTATTCGTCGTTCAAAGCTTCCTATCATTGTCGGAGGCACGGGGCTTTATTTGCGAACTTTAACACACGGGTTATCACCTGTTCCTGAGATTGAGCCAGAATTGCGCCAGAAAGTCAGGAATCTTTGCCATGAGTTGGGATCGACGTTTGCTGAGTATGTTTTTGAAGTTGATCCGCTTTTAAAGGATCGTGTTCGCCCTTCTGATCCTCAACGTTTGTGCCGTGCTTTAGAGGTGTTTTGGCAAACTGGTCATTCAATCAATTTTTGGCACGGAAAGTCAAAGCCGTCTCACCCTTATAAATACCAGTATGTCGTTATAGAACCAGATAGATTTCAACTATATGAACAAATTAACAATCGTTTTCAATTTATGGTTGAAAATGGTGCCATTGAAGAGGTTCAAAATTTAAGAAAATTAGAGCTTTCTGCAGATAGTCCGATTATGAAAGCGATTGGGGTTCGAGAGCTTAATGCTTATCTTGATAATCATTTAACCCTAGATGAAGCCATGCAAAAAGCGAAACAAAACAGCCGGAATTATGCAAAAAGACAAATGACTTGGTTTCGCGGCCAGGTTTCTAAAAAGATAGTGATTTGCTCTCCATATATCGATACACTATTGAGAAAATTGGCCGAGAATAAAGACAAAATCTGATGATTTCTAGAAAAATATTAATATTGTTTGGTGTGATTTTATCTGTAGCGGGTATTGGGATTTGGTCAAATCTCCATTACAGTGCACCATCTCTAGACGATATTTTGGCGGGAGATCCGCCTTGTACTCTTCCGCTAGATGGAGAATACGATAAAAGTGCAGCTGAGCTGGTTCATTATCAGGCCGAGATTAAAGATCCATATTTTTATGCCCCTTGTCCCATTTCTAGAGATTTAGAAAAGGATATTATTTCAAGATTCAAGTTAATTGGTTTTGATGATGAGAAAGACAAGCGTCAATGGCAAGATATCCTTCAAAATATGAATAATAACCGAGATATTGATAGTTTTAAGAAGAAAATCAGGGATTTTATCGTCACCCTTATTAAATTGCAGATGGAGGGAAGCAGTCGACTTTTTGGGGCGGCAGGGTCGGGAGATCTGCTTGCTTTTACGCGTATTGCCATATGTGATGAAGTAGCAATTGCCCATCATCACATTAAAGGAGGGCTTGATCCCGTTATTGGGCAAGATTATTTAGACAACCCTGTGCTAGAGGTTAATAAACAAGATAGAATTTTGTTTGAAACTCTCTATCGTTCCTGCAGAATGACAATCTCAAATGCCTTTAGATACACTCCTTGTACTTTGACCAGAGTTAGTTTTTATCCAAGTGATAAAGATTGGGGTCTCATTCTTCGTGCCCTAAAAATCAATACAAAACAACCGAATGAAGTGATTTGTACTTATAAAAGTCGTAGCTAATTGGCAAGAAAAGGGGCATACAATGGATTGGGATCGATTAAGAGTTTTTCACACCGTTGCGGAGATTGGCAATCTGACACATGCAGGATACATCCTTAACCTTAGTCAATCCGCAGTTAGCAGGCAAATTAGTGCTCTTGAGGTTGAGTTGTCTACTCCTCTTTTCAGTCGCCATGCTAGGGGGTTGGTTTTAACCGCAGAGGGGGAAATTTTATTTTCAACCACTCGCAGTATTTTTGCGCAACTTAGCGCAACAACAGCTCAACTAGCTGAAAGCAATATGAATCTTCGGGGTACTTTAAAGGTTTCAGCAAGTGTTGCTCTTGGATCAGTATGGCTAGCCCCTCGTTTACCAAGATTTTTTAAGAGATGTCCGGATATTAACTTGCAGCTCGTGCTAACAGATCAAGAAGTTGATTTTACAATGCGCGAAGCCGATATTGCAATTCGCTTTGGAAGAGGAGATAGTGATAAAAGTTTGGTGTATGAATCCCTTTTTGATTTTTCATTGAAAATTTACGGAAGCACTCAATATTTTGAGAATTTCCCTATCCCAAAAACTCCTGAAGAGCTTGATGATCATCGTCTTATCGTTTTTGGAAGCCATGCGGTAGCTCCGGTTGAAAATGTGAATTGGATTTTAAGATTGGGTGCAAAAACTGGTAATGTCCGTCAACCATTTTTAATGATAAATAGTGCTTATGGGATTCTTCAAAGTGTTAAAAATGGTTTAGGTATTGCAAGTCTGGCTGACTTTGTTGCGCATGATCACAGAGAGCTTATTCCTATTCTTCCAAAATTAAAATATCCTCAAATTGAAGCTTTTCTAGTTTACCCAAAGCAACTCTCTGAATCAAAGAGAATTGAAGCTTTTCGTGATTTTCTTAAAAAGGAACTTCAAATAAAGAGCCATGAACATCCTTAAAACCTTGTCGGCTTTGACTAATTTGTTTAACATGAAGATAATTCAAAAGCGCCTCCACGGTGCAGTAAGTAATTTTTAAATCGGGTTTAATCAAATATTATGATGCAATCATTAAGAGAACAGTCTGGCAAATGGTTTATTAAAATCCTTTTTGTTGCGATTATTGCAAGTTTTGGAATTTGGGGCATTGGGGATGTTGTTAGAAGCTATGGTGCTCTTCGTCCTATTGCTACAATAGGAAAGCATTCCATTTCCTATGAAGAATTTTCATCGGCCTTGCAAAAAGAAATAACTAGGTTGCAGCACATATCCAAAGGGCAAGTCACTCCGGCTCAACTAAAGCAAATGGGGATTCATGCTCATGTTCTTGATCAGCTAATTGATCAAGCGGCCCTCGAGCTTGAAATTAAAAAACTTAACTTGGTTGTTTCTGATTCTTTGGTGAGAAACCAAATTCATACCATTCCTCATTTCCAACAAAATGGTGTTTTTGATAAGAATCTTTTTTCAGGCTTACTTCGCCACAATAACATTTCAGAGAAACAATTTATCGATGACATGAGGAAGTCTCTTTTAACGCAACAGCTTATAACGCCTCTTATAATAGGGGGGAATTTACCAAAGACGTATAAAGAGCTTTTGCTAAAAGCGCTTACTGAAGAAAAAGTATTCACGGTTGTTTCTGTTCCTTTGAGTAAGATTAAGTTAAAGTCCGTTCCTACAGAGGAAGAGTTAAGACTTAGCTACAATCAAAATAAGGCACAGTACTTAGTTTCTGAGTTTCGTAAGGCTTTGGTTGTCCTTTTGGATGTTAAAACACTGATAAAAGATGTTGCTTTAACTCCAGAAGAGGTCAAGGAAGAGTATGAAAAACACATAGAGTCTTACACAGTCCCTGAAAAACGTAACGTTGTGCGTTTGTCTTACCCATCTATGGCTCTTGCTGAAGATGCTTTAACCCGAGCAAATGCAGGTCGTCCTATTAGAGCAATTACCCGTGATGTTGACGGCGGAGAGTTTACAGATTTAGGTTTGATTGAAAAAAATCAAATTCCTGAAAGTGCACGAGACGTCGTATTTTCGCTTGAACTTGGCAAAACTTCGTCCATTGTCAATGCGGATGGTGTTTTTTCCATTTATCATATTGCTAAAATTGAGCCATCAATTACAAAAAAACTTGATGAAGTTCGCTCCCAAATAGAAGAAGCGCTTCGCTTCCAAAAGTCAGGTGACTACATACAGGAGCTCAAAAATAAAATAGATGACGCGATTGCAGGCGGAGTTAAGCTTGCTGATGTTGCAAAGGAATTTAAATTGACTATCCAAGAGCTATCGGGCTTTGATGCGCAAGGCTTAGATGAAGCAGGTAAGCCAGTTCTTGACACATTACCTTTGGAAGCTAGAAAGAGCATCGTTGAGCAAGCTTTCAACTTAAGTGAAGGCACAGAGAGTCCAATTTCTGACGTTGATAATTTATCGTTTATTGTGCGAGTTGAAAAAATAACGCCAGCTGCTGTTCCTGAATTCGAGGTCATTAGGGATAAAGTTTTAAATGATGTAACAAATCAAAAGAAACTTGAAGAGGCTGCTAAGCTTGCGGATGATATGACGAAAGAATCAAAAAGTTTGGCTGATTTAACAAAGTTTGCAAATAAAAATGGGTTATCTTTGACTTCGAATCATACTTTAAGTCGCTTTGATATGGGGGAAAAGAGTGGGCTAAAAGATGAATCAACAAAAGCCTTATTAGCTTCATTCTCTCCTGATCTTGTTACTAAAATGTTCCAATTAGGTCTTGAGCAGTCTGTATATGGTGCAACTAAAGATGGTTTTTCTATCGTTATGCTCCAAAGGGTTAATCCCTATATTTATGATGAGAAAAAAGCAACGAACTTCTATGCTTCAATCGATCAAATGTCAAATAAGATCTTATCGGCTTTGCTTGTTGATAGTTTTAGGTTTAATCACAAGGTGAGTATAAATCAAGAAACCATGAATCATGTGATGAGCCAAGAGTAAGTTTGCTCTTAATTTAATGAAGGTAGCAAGCATCGTGTTTATCTTTATTCTTGGTGCGTGTAGCGAAAATAGTAGCAAAAAAACATAAATGCTATTATAAAAGATAGGTATAAATCTGTAATCCAAGGGCGGGTTTGTTGTTTTTCTTAGGAAACGCTAACAGACCTTCCGATGTCATTAGTAATAATGATTCACCTCCTTTGGGTTATGTAAAATCGGAAAAACGTAATTAGGAGTATTTTAAAATGGCAATGCCAACCTTTACCATGCGTCAGCTTTTAGAAGCTGGCTTACACTATGGTCACACAACACGTCGCTGGAACCCAAAAATGTCACCTTTTATTTTTGGTGTGCGTAACGGAATTCATATCATTGATTTGGAACAAACGGTTCCTTTGCTCTACAAAGCTCTGCAAGTCATTCGCGATACAGTCGCAGGCGGTGGACGTGTTCTTTTTGTTGGCACAAAATCACAAGCTTCTGAAAAGATAAAAGAAGCTGCTAAAAAATGCGGTCAATATTACATCAATCACCGTTGGTTGGGTGGAACTTTGACAAATTGGAAAACGGTGAATCAGTCCATTAAACGTCTTAAGGAAATGGAAGAAATTCTAGAAAATCCTGGCCGTCTTACTAAAAAAGAAGTTTTAAAAATGACTCGCGAACGTGACAAGCTTGAGCTTGCTCTTGGTGGAATTCGTGATATGGGCGGACTTCCAGATGCGCTTTTTGTTATCGACACAAATAAAGAAGCAATCGCCATTCAAGAGGCTTCTCGCTTGGGTATCCCTGTTATCGGCGTTTTAGACAGTAACTCAGATCCAGAAGGTATTACCTATCCAATTCCAGGCAATGATGACGCCTTGCGTGCGATCCATTTGTACTGCGACCTAGCAGCTGCTTCTGTTCTTGATGGACTTCAGGCAGAAATGGTTTCTCAGGGTATTGATCTTGGTGAATCTGCGACTCTACCGGATGAAGAATTAGCTTCGGCAGAAGCTGCTGAAGTAGTCGCCGCGACCGCTTAATCATTCGTTATGAATAAAGGGAGAAGGCATCATTGTCTCTCCCTTTTTTTGATCTATTAAATATTTAAATAATTTGAGGATAAAATGGCTGAAATTTCTGCAACACTTGTAAAAACGCTGCGTGAAAAAACTGGTGCAGGCATGATGGACTGCAAAAAGGCACTGAATGAAGTTAATGGTGATCTTGAGGCGGCTGTAGACTGGCTTCGTAAGAAGGGATTGGCTGCGGCTTCGAAAAAAGCAGGTCGTGTTGCTGCTGAAGGTTTGGTTGGTGTGGCTGGTTCTGGTAAATCGGCTGCAGTTGTGGAAATCAACGCTGAAACAGACTTTGTTGCGCGTAACCCTCAATTTCAATCTATGGTTAGCCAAGCAGCGGAAGTTGCCGCAAGTAAAGAATTTTCAGCAGAGGCTCTGCTTGCTGCTCCCTTTAAAGGTGAGTCTCCCACAATTGGTGAAGAAATTACCCGTTTGATTGCTGTGATTGGCGAAAACATGAATTTACGTCGTGTTAAGCATTTATCTGTATCAGAAGGTATTGTTGCAACCTATATTCACAGCGCATCGGCTCCGGGTCTAGGTCGTATTGGTGTTTTGGTTGCACTAGAATCTTCGGCAAATGATACAGCTAAATTGCAAGAATTAGGTAAGAAATTAGCTATGCATGTGGCCGCAGCAAGTCCTCAAGCATTGACGGTTTCAGAAGTTGATTCTGCTGCCCTAGAGAGGGAAAGAACCGTTCTAACCGATCAAGCGCGTGCTTCTGGCCGCCCTGAGGAAGTTATTCAAAAAATGGTTGAAGGTCGTATTCGTAAATACTACGAAGAGGTTGTTTTGTTAGAGCAAGTTTATGTTGTTGACGGTAAAACAAAGATTTCTGATGTTGTTGATCAAACAGCTAAAGAACTAGGATCTCCGGTTAAGCTTGTTGGATTTGCTCGATTTGCTTTGGGTGAGGGTATTGAAAAAGTTGAAACAGACTTTGCTGCCGAAGTTCAAGCGCAAGCAAAAGCTGTTGCCCACTAGTTGTTTACAGTGTATAAACGGGTCTTATTAAAAATCTCTGGTGAAGCTCTTGCTAGTGTAGATCCTAGCGGAGATAAAAAGAGTGGCATTGACCAAAAAATGCTTGAGAAAATCGCCAAGGACATCAGGGACGTTTATGCACAAAAAGTTGAGGTTTGCCTTGTGGTTGGGGGCGGAAATATTTACCGAGGTGTGCATGGAATGGCACAGCACGGCATGGACCGAACCACCTCTGATCACATGGGCATGCTAGCCACAGTTATCAATGGTCTTGCTTTGCAGCATGCCTTAGAAGTTGAAGGACTGCCTTGTCGTCTTATGACCGCAGTTCCAATGCCAACAATTGGTGAATCGTATGTCAGGCGGCACGCAATAAGACACTTGGAAATGGGACGTATTGTTTTGTTTGTGGGTGGAACAGGAAACCCTTATTTTACAACCGATACAGCGGCTGCCCTAAGGGCATCTGAGATTGGTTGTGATTTGCTTTTAAAGGGCACAAAGGTTAAGGGGGTTTATACAAAAGACCCCATCCATCATAAGGATGCAGAGTTTTTGCCGCGCCTAACCTATTCTGAGGTGTTAGCCAAGGATTTAAAGGTTATGGATTCAGCGGCGATTACTCTTACCCGTGAAAATAACATACCTATTGCAGTATTCTCTATTTACGAAAACAACGGATTTGATAAAGTTATCAATGGTCATGGCCATTTCAGTTTAATCCAGTAAATTATTGAAGGAAAATTAAATGTCTACACGTATTGACCCTCTTTTAAATGATTATAGTCGCCGCATGGACTCGGCTGTTGAAGTCTTGTCAAAAGAATTCAGTGGTATTCGTGCGGGACGCGCCTCTGTTGATCTTTTAAATCCAATTAAAGTTGATGCTTATGGTTCATTGATGCCGCTTAGCCAGGTTGGTACTGTGAATGCTCCGGAGCCACGTCTTTTGACTGTGCAAGTTTGGGACAAGGGTATGGTCAAGGCTGTTGAAAAGGCTATTCGCGAATCTAGTCTTGGACTAAATCCAGCAATCGATGGTCAAATGGTCCGTGTTCCTTTGCCAACCCTTAATGAAGAGCGTCGCCAAGAACTGGCTAAGGTTGCAGCGAAATATGCCGAAGAAGCCCGCATAAGTGTTCGAAATGTCCGCCGCGACGGAATGGAATCTTTAAAAAAGATGGAAAAAGATGGTGAGATTTCAGAGGACGAGCACAAACGTCTCTCCGGTGAAATGCAGCACTTAACAGATGATCACATCAAAAAAATCGACGATCATTTAGTAACAAAGCAAAAAGAAATCACGCATGTATAGTACCAATTATTTTTGGTAATTGGTATAAGCTGTCAATCCTTTGAGGGCCAACACACAACCTTTATCCTTAGTTTTCCGAAATAAATTTGAGCTTCGAAAGATGTCTGTTAAAGGCTTTGGTCAAAGCAAAGTCTTTATAAAATTTAGCTCAGATACCCCTTTTCTTTTATCCCTACTGGGTATATAAGTTCGGATGAAAGATAATTCTTTCAGCGTTAGTCGTGTCCATAAATTCAGGTTATTTTTTGTTCTGTATCTAACAGGAGACAAAATGATATTTAAAATGTATTATTCTGACAAAAGATTTGAGTTCTATCAAATTTCCCTACCAAATGCTTAGTTTAGAATAAAATTGCCTCGAGACGAGATAACTTCACTAGGAGACAAAAATGAAAAAAGAATGGGTTCTAGTTGCGGATGGTTCAAGAGCAAAAATCTTAAAAAGGGAAAATCATTCTTTGGTGCATGCCTTTCCAACTTATCATGCAGATCAAATGATGAACCCTATCGATAAGGATTCCAAAATAAGCAAGGTTAAAGAATCGCATGAAATCACACGGCACGCTTATAGTCCCCATGAAGAATATAAGGATGCTGAAAAGAAGGAATTTATAAGAAAAATTAGCGATATTATTAACAGGAATCTAAAAGAATATGATTGCTTGGTGCTTATTGCTCCGGCAGAAAGACTCGGAGAAATTAGAGGATATCTCCAAAGTTCAGTTAAGGAAAAGATTAGGAGAGAAATTAATAAAGACCTCGTGAAAACCCCTTTGGATGAAGTTTATAAATATGCAACAGAGTTACCAGATTCATAAAAGTAACTTTTGTTCTGCGGGTCGCTATGGCTTTTACTGGAATAGTACATAGACAAGAGGTATTAAATCCTGTTTAAACTATTCCAGATAAATCACATCGCATTCCGCATGCCAAAGTCAGTCTAATAAGCGTCTTAGCCATCCCCTTGGTTTTCTTTTAGATTTTGTATCATCAGTACCTTTCTCTGTTTTTGTTTCTGAGGAAGGAGTGTGAATTCTTAAAGGGTGAACTACTGCTTCTTTTTGCTCTTTTGGATGCTTGTCTTGGGTTCCATTAGAAGGTTCCGATTTTTCCTCATTAGATCGCTGTTCATTTGACTGAGACGGGCGAGGGGACCGTCTTCTAAAACGATTCCTTGACCTTTTTCTATTTTGTCTAATAGGATTGCCATCTTCTCCGATTATTTCTTCTTGGGTTTTTGTCGGTTGTTGTGAGTCAGGTTCCGGCTGAAGAGATTCAGTGAGTTTTTCTTTTCCTTCATCTTGATTTTGATGAGGAACATTATTCCCTGCAGAACGCCTTTGACGTTGCTTTCTATTGCGACTTCGCCTTGACCTACTCTCAGCACTCTCTTCATCGGAAGCAGAATTTGATGATCTATCTTCTTGCTCTTCCGGGCTCTCTAATTGAGGTTGGTTTAAAAGGATAGGTTTCGTTTCTGTCGCTAGATCATCTTTTTCCGCAAGAACATCAATTCTAAAATCAGGTGAATTGAGAGAATCATCTCGTGTGACTTGAATGCTAATTCCAAAACGATTTTCAATTAATAAAATTGAGGTACGTTTTTGGTTTAAAAGATAAAGGTCAATACCGCTTGGAACGATTACCAATATTTCTTTAAGTTTACCTTGGATTGCCTCCGCTTCAATAGCACGTAAAACGTGTAAAGCCGTCGATTCAGTCGAACGAACAAGACCAGTTCCGTTACAATGACTGCAGCTTGTTGTGTATGTCTCTAGTATACTTGGGCGTAAACGTTGACGAGAAAGTTCCATAAGGCCAAATTGACTGATACGACCTAATTGAAGACGGGCTCTGTCATGCTTTGTTGATTCTCGTAAGCGTTTTTCAACTTGTTGAATATGATTTTGATCGTTCATATCAATAAAATCGATGACGATGAGGCCGGCTAGATCCCGAAGACGCATTTGACGAGCAATTTCATCAGCTGCCTCTAAGTTGGTTTTAAGTGCGGTGTCATCAATATGACGTTCACGTGTGGCTTTTCCTGAGTTCACGTCGATGGCAACCAAAGCCTCTGTTGGATTAATTACAATCGATCCACCTGATGCTAGCCTAACGGCCGGATACATTATGTTCTGAAGTTGTTCTTCAACGCGAAACCGATGAAATAAGGGGACATTTTCGTCTTTGTAAGACTGTACTTTACGAGCATGGCTTGGGATAAGCATGCGCATAAAAGCTTTTGCAGCTTTATAGGCTTCTTCACCTTCGACTAGGATTTGGTCAACATCACGGTCATATATGTCACGAATGGATCTTTTAATAAGGTCACCTTCAGCATAGACTAAAAAAGGCGCTATGGATTGTAAGGTAAGCTCACGAATGTCATTCCACAGCCTTAAAAGATAATCGTAATCACGTCTGATTTCGATTTTATTACGTTCTTGACCGGCAGTGCGAACAATTAAAGCCATGCCTTCAGGCGTATTAAGCTCTTTAACTAAATCACGAAGACGGCGACGATCGTCTCCGTCATTAATTTTGCGGGAAACGCCACCGGCTCTGTAGCCTGCGTTGGGCATTAAAACGCAATACCTTCCAGGTAAGCTTAAATAAGTTGTGAGGGCAGCTCCTTTATTGCCGCGTTCCTCTTTTACGACTTGCACCAACATAATTTGACGACGCTTAATAACCTCTTGGATTTTATAACGATATTCCTTAGGTTTCTTAGCAGATTCTATTGATTTTTCTTCGCCAGGATCGCCATGATTATCATTATGATCTGATTCTTCAGCTTGGGCAGAAGCAGTATTTTCTAAAAGTTGTTCTTCAGTTGGTTCGCTTGGAATATCAGAAGAATTTTCTTCAATGTCTGCCTCTAAGGAAAACTGTTCACTGCTATCTAGATGTTCTTTCAAAGTTTCTGATTGAACAGTTTTTAGCGCAGCCTCTCGGTCGGCAACAGGGATACGATAGTAATCGGGGTGAATCTCACTAAAGGAAAGAAATCCGTGCCTGTTTCCGCCAAAGTCAACAAAAGCAGCCTGTAAAGACGGTTCTACACGAACAACCTTCGCTAGGTAAATATTTCCTTTAATTTGTTTTTTTGTAGAAGTTTCAGAATCGAATTCTTCTAAGAGGGGTCCGTTAACCACCGCCACCCGAATTTCTTCGGGATGGTTCGCGTCAATAAGTAATTTTTTAGCCATTTGGCAAGAATCTCCACTGTTCGTGCCCCCATCACCCAGGCAAAAAGGAAAGTTTTTTGATTTTTCATAAAGCCTTCTTGTAGATGCGGACGTATAAATTTAAGTTTTATAAGGAATAGGTCAAGGAAATGGCTATATTTGCGCATAAAACTGCCTTTGAATAAATTCAGCAGTAAAACTATTTTTAAATTAAATATGCTAAGCAAATTATAAGGCCATTAATAAAAAACCTAATCTGAGTGAATTTAACCATAACTACCACCCTAGAACCAAGAGAAAAATGAAAAAAGAAAGTAAGAAGTAGAGAAGGTCTTTTAATTGAGATGAATACAGGTTCTGAGAATTCTTCTATTTTTAAGCAAAAAAATCCAATTAATCATTTGTTAATCATTTGGTATTATTTTCGTAATAGTACAAGAGTACTATTTTTTAAACGAACAGACGATAGGAAAGGATTTTTGAGAATGATGAAATTATTAAAAGTATCAGCAATTGCGGCATTATTTGCTATTACAGGTTTTTCAGCTGAAGCAAAAGATCACACAAAGAAAGCAGGTTTTAACTGTAACCAATGTACAGAAGCTGCTTGTGGTAAAACTGCTAAGGTTGACTTTTTAAAAGCATGTGCTGACTGTCCAGGAGCAGAGGTTTTTGACTGTGGTACAGCAAGTTTTGACGCTAATAATTGCCAAAAGAAAAAAGGATCACAGTTTGATAAATCATGCTCTGCTGCGGCAAAAATGATGTCCAAAGCTTCATTTCAAGCTCACTTAATGGCTAAAGAAGGAAATCCAAATGCACAGGCGATTATAGATGGATTCAAAGCTCTTGATGCTGGCGATCATGCTGAAGCGAAAGATACAACTGAATAGTTTAATTGTTCAGCTTTAAAATCTCTTTATATCTGTGAATAATAAAAGGTTTAAAAAAGGGGTGGTTTTTAACCACCCCTTTTTATTTAAAAATATAAATTGAGTTATATTTTTAAAGAATTAATATTGA
>CAIULA010000028.1 GCA_903899945.1 uncultured Alphaproteobacteria bacterium
AATCTCAGCTGCACACCGAGCTGTCGTACCGGCTACAAAATGCTCTATTAGCTTTCCTTGGATATTTTTACTTAATCGGCTCTTTCTCATGCTTCCCTTATAACATTATTTCTTGTTATCTGGGACAGCCCCTTAAATATTTATTAAGGACTATTGATGTAGAATGGTTATCATTCATAAAACATAGATAACGTATATTTAGGCAAATAAATGGCTAAAATTCTTTGCTTGCTCTTGGTTATTGTCTCACTTTTTGCTCCCTCTGTTTGGGCAAGGGTAACGGCTGACGTAGAAAAAGAATTTGATAATTTCAAACCTGCTTTTGATCCGCATGTATCAAAATCCGTACAATTTTTAAAAAAATTAACTGACCAAGGTGAATCTAGCGATGTTATTGCTGTCCTTAACAGAGGTAGAGGGGTTCATGGTTTTAGTAAGAAAAACCGTAAATTAACCGATGAGGAAGCAAAAATAGCCTTAAATGCATTGCTTTTTGTTAAAAAGACGTCTGCAGCAAATTACCTACCATTTCCTGAAGGAATTGATGATGTTGGCCCTGACCCTGTGCAAAACCATAGACATTTTGTCAAAGTTGCGTGGCGTTTGCTGGATCAAAAGTTAGGATATATAGATGCGCGAACCGATTTCGTAAGAGATGATAATGCCTTTATAAATTTTAGAGAATTGGTCCGTGCGCAAATGAGATTTCAAAATACAGGACTTCAAACCCATGATAATGGTTACGTTGATTTTGGTGGATTTTACATTGACAATGGAGTTGGAAAAACAAATCAATATGGGGGATTAAACTTAGGGAAAGTTCCTTATTTTCACGCATATAACCCTATAGAATTTGATGAATATACAGGACTTTTTAATTCAACGCTTCGTCTTAGACTTTCAACCAATTCGATGAGACCCTTATTACCTGGACCAATTCAAAACATGGTTTCAGGAATTTCTGATAGTAATCTTGATATCTTTGTTGTTTCTCAAGATTTGCCATGGAAATCTGGGGTCGACATTTTGTATCGTCCACAATATTGGCTTGACCCCGAAGCACCTTTTGCAGCACCAGATTACAATCACGCTTTTAATGTTACTTTATGGTCACGCCCGACTCCTATTGGAAACACCATCACACGTGAAGAAGGTCCTATTTCAGATGGTGTCAACACCCATACAATAGAAACAGTATATGGTCCAAATCAGATTGTCTCTTCTGGCGACCATCCTTCTGCTGGGGGAGTTTTGAATGCAAAAAGAGGGCAAAATTTTACCCTTTTCACCCTTACCAGAGTAGATAGCATTGCAGCATACGATCCAGCAATCGGTAACATACAACAAGCTGGCCGTTATGCATTAACGCTCCATTTAATGTTAAATCAGGCTGGAAAAACAAAAATCGGACAATTTGCTAAAGCCCTATCGGGTATGTTCTTGCCTAAAAAAATATACCATCTCAGTGAACAGCTTGACGCAGATCCTGTTCTAAGTCAGCTTTATCGTTTAGGGTTTTAGAGTCCTGCTAATCTTGGGGGCTTGCCTTTATGTCGTTACGCATTCATAATACAGGTAATTTAAAAAGACCGAATTCTCAATAATAGGAAATGGTTTTGTATGCGCTGTTCTTCATTTTGTACAGCTGAAATTTTCAACATCGATGAGCTTGCTAAATATTTCAGAAATCAGGGTTTGGATCCAAAATTCTATGATGATGTTATTCATCTTCACAAAGGTGATGAAGACGAAATCAAAGAAATCTTCTATTTTCCTTATGGATGCGTAATCTTTTGGGGACTAAGCGAGGAAGAAGAGGAACAATATCTAGACAATTTAAAGCCTTATGAAATTGGTTCTTTGTCTGAAAAGACTCAGGATGTTTGTCTTTTTGAACGTGGAGAAGAAACAGCGATTAACGAAGAAGACGATCAAATTATTTTAGAATCTGATGATGTCCTGATTAAACTTTCCTTATCGCATGGTCTGTCTCAATCGGTGAAATTGGCTGCCTTTGAAGATTCAATTGGCAAGACCATTGAAAAAACCCGTCATTTACCAGAAGAACTGGCAACCAAAGGGAAAATATCTCTATCACGCAAAAAACTGTCCCAGAAAATTGGCGCTTTGTTTGCTGAACGAAATTCTATTAACCTACACAGTGACATTCTTGATACTCCAGAATTTTTCTGGCGCCGCCCAAGGTATGAACCCTACTACCATATGGCATCAGACTATATGGATATTGCAACCCGATTGGACATTTTAAATCGTCGTCTGGATGTGATTCATGAACTGTATGAAATCCTATCTAACGAACTTAAGCACGCCCATTCGTCCTATTTAGAATGGGTTATTATCTGGTTAATTGTCAGCGAAGTCGTTATGCATTTGCTCAAAGATATTTTTAAATGGGTTTAAGATTTACCACACCCTTCCAGGTTTCAGGCGGTTCGGGGATATTGTAAAAATCCCCATATTGTTTTCCAGCCCCACTGAGTAAAAAGGATGTATCACTGCCAAGGCCAATAAAGGTAAATCCTTCTGATTGGCGGCTTTTGGCCTGGGCTGCATCTGGGCAAAGAGTGCCATAGGGGATGTTTCTGGCTTTACAGGCTTTAACAATTTTTTTAATATTTTCTTGAAACAATGGCTCATCACTCCAGAATTGTGCCTTTAATCCCAAGGACTGATGAAGATCATTAGGACCTATAAAAACAAGATCAATGCCCTTAACATCTAAAATCTCTTCAATATTAGAAGCGCCTTCTTTCGTTTCAATTTGAATACCCACGAAAGTTTCCCGGTTGGCGTCAACCATATAATCTGGTCTTCTAACGCCATAGCTTAAGTGCGGAAACAATCCACCAATCCCGCGTTGTCCTTCAGGGGGGAACTTAGCGAATTTCACCACATCAGCTGCCTCGGCCGCAGTATTAATCATAGGGGCAATGATTCCTTGCGCTCCGCTATCCAAGGCTTGTTTGATTTTATCAATGGTACCAGCCGTAACTCTAACCAAAGGAGTGATTTTCCCCTGGCTGATGTCTGTCATCATGGCACAAAGAATAGCAACAGTTCTGCCATCAACCGGCGAATGCTCAGCGTCAATTAACATCCATTGAAAACAACCTTGAGCTGCCAACAACCGTGTCGCGTACATATCGTGAAGCTCTATCCAGGTTCCAAGAGCAAGCTGGCGACTTCTGATTAGTTCTAATGTTCGATTTACCCTCATCAAAGTCCTCCGTCAGTTCAGAACAAATTTTAGGCTCTAAAAAGAAAATTTTACAACATCCATTCATTATTACACCCCTTGCAAAGGGCATAATCATTTTACATCGGTTATACCATACCCAAAAGCAGAAAGCGCTTCTAGTAATAGGTATAGATTGGGAATGAGACGAGTTTGAAACGTTTTTGCTGGTAGTCCCCAACAGACATTCCAGATAAAATAAAGCAACTATTGTAATATAAAGTTAGTATTATGTTAACTTTTTTTAATTAATATAAAAATAGTTAATGTCATTTTTCAGCAGAGGGTAATATGGTTAAAATATCAAAAAATAGAGTTTTGTTAGCAGCGTTTTGTTTTTCTTTAATTTCTTTTCAAGCTAAGTCTTGCGAAAAAGAAGAAGCAACGATAGCAAGTATTAAACAGATCGAAAAACTAATAAAAGAGACAAAATTAACCGGAGATAAAAAAGCAGCGTTTATCGTGCAGAATCTCTACCCGCTCTTGATTAGTGCATCAGCAGATGGCTGTGGAAAAGCTCTCAAAGAACTAACAGGTCACGTTGATTTTAGAGTAAAAAAAGTTGATATGCTTTTACAACACGGTTTTATTATAGCTGCATTAAAAGGCCATCATGAAATTTTTAAGGATTTTCAGGTGCCTGGAAAACTTTTTGGTTCATCTTCTTGGAAACCTCAATTTGAGGCATTAGCTATTGCTTATGGATGTGCAGTAGCAAATTCTCATGATGAAACAGCTCAGGCCATTTTGAAAATGACACCTAAAAATAAGGTTGAAGATCTCAAGAATAAAGAAGCTCTAAAAAGCAATCAACAGATAACAGGTCAGACGGGATTTGTAACTGCTTTTGATTTTATGATTGAGAATGTTAAAGGTATCTCACATAAAGAAGAATATAAAATTGCTGATAGTTGGAATCAATACTTGAACGAAGATAATGGCGAGCAAGGGCAATAAATATAGACCTTACTAACAGAAACTCACTTGTATGTTTCTATGGATTATTTTCGTTGAAGGTACAAGTGAGTTTTTTATGCTCAGATTTCTATCTTCCGAACCCTCTCTAAATGCCCTCCACTTAAGAATTCACTGTTCAAAAAGGCCAAAAGACATTGTTTGGCAAGCCCTTCGCCGAGTACACGTCTACCTAAACACAAGATATTGGCGTCGTTGTGTTGACGGGCCATCATGGCTTCGTATTCTGTTACGCAAAGCGCTGCCCTAATACCTTTGTGCCTATTAGCAGCGATACTCATACCGATCCCAGTTCCGCAAATAAGAACACCAAAATCAGCCTCGCCATATAGTATTTTCTTTGAAACACTTTTTGCATAGTCCGAATAATCAACAGAAGATTGATCAAAAGCCCCGCAATCGATGACTTTATAACTTGAAAATTTTGCAAAATCCATAAGGATTGTATGAAGAGGATAACCGGCATGATCGCAGCCAAAAGCGATTGTTAAAGGGTTTGAGATTTGCATGAGAGCCTCCTAAAAAGAAACTTAAGCGGTTTTGTTACAGCCGTTCTTTATCCATTTTGAAATGACGTTACATACTTTTTCAAACTGCTCATCCGTTAACAAAGTATGGAGAGGCAGCGTTATCACCTTATTATGAAAATCCTCTGCACACGGTAAATCATACTCTGTTTTGTATTTTGTCAAAAGATGATTCGGTTTGTAATGAGTCCCGTTTTGAATGTTATTTTCCTCTAAAATATCACGAAGCTGATCCCGGCAGCCTTTTTCGATTAAGATCGGGAAAATATGGGGAACCACGTTGTCATAATCAATCTTAAGCGTTCTAATTTCAGAATACTGCGCAAAAAATTGCTGATACCGTTTCGCAATCGTCTGACGTTTTTTAGCAAATTCGGGAAAACGCTTTAATTGGGTACGACCAAGGGCTGCCATAATATCATTCATGTGGTAACGCCATCCTTGTTCAGTCACGTCAAAATCCCAGCTTCGCTGACCTGAAAACCGCTTTTCAGTATCCTTTTCAACGCCCAGTAACCTAGCATCACGGACTTTTTCTGCAACAATTGGATCACCAGTTACAACAGCGCCGCCTTCACCGCAAGTGATGTTCTTAATGCCATCGAAACTAAAACAAAGAACATCACCAATGGTTCCGATGCGTTTTCCTCTATAGGTTCCACCAAAACTGTGGGCCGCATCCTCGATGACTCTAAGGTTATGTTTTGCTGCAAGTTCGTAAACCTTTTCAATGCCATCGAAATTGCTGGCATAATGAACAGGCATGATGGCTTTTGTACGAAAGGTAATTCGCTTTTCAGCGTCATTTACATCTAAAAAACACGTAACAGGGTCAATTTCACAGGCAATCGGCTTAGCGCCCGTCGCCGAGACAGCTTGAAAAGACGCAACAAAGGTCAGAGATGGAACCAAAACCTCATCGCCAGTTCCAATACCACACGCTTGAACTGCCAAATGAAGGGCTGAAGTTCCTGTATTAACGCAGACAACTTGTCGGTTATCACCGCCTATATACTCAGCCAGTTCCTTTTCAAAAGCTTGAACCTCGACAGACATTCCCAAATATCCAGCCTCGATAACACGGGCCAGTGCTTCAAGCTCCAAAGCGCCCACGTCTCCCCTTGAAAGCCGAACAAGATCAGAAGTTTTAGACGTCATCGAAATTCCTTAATTTTAAAAGAAGTTTTTAATATTGAGGTCAGAAAAGGCTCTGGAGTCAAGAAAACTTTTTATAGACTGTCAAAGAGCATAAGGTAAAACTTGTTAAGCTCATCTAAATACTATAGCTTCTGGAAAAGGTGGGTCGTTTAAATTTTCTTAAAATATGTGTGGAATTACGGGCTTTATAACAGCCAGAAATCTATCAGCTGAAGAATTAAAAAATCGTCTCGATTCCATGAACACGACATTAACCCACAGGGGGCCTGATGATGCAGGTTTGTGGGTTGATGCCAAAGATCAAATCGCCCTTGCCCAACGTCGCCTTTCGATTATCGATTTGTCAAAAGCCGGTCATCAACCAATGCACTCTTACTGCAGACGATGGGTGATGGTTTATAACGGCGAAACCCATAGTGATCAAGAAATCAGGCCCTTATTAAAAGAAAAAGGTATTTCTTTTAGAGGGCACTCTGATACCGAAACAATGATTGAGGCATGCGCTGCCTTTGGTGTAGAAGAGGCCGTCAAACAATTTATTGGCATGTTTGCCTTTGCCCTGTGGGACAAACAAGATAAGCGGCTTTATCTGGTGCGTGACCGCATAGGTATCAAACCCCTTTATTGGTCATATCATGAGGGAGTCTTTGCTTTTGCATCGGAGCTCAAAGCTCTTAGAAAAAGTCCGGGATTTTCAGCTCAAACTGACTCAAAAGCAATTGCCTTATATTTACGTTACGGTTACATTCCGGCACCCTATAGCATTTACAAACATGCAAAAAAACTGCTTCCAGGAACAATCCTTTCTTTCAAAGTGGGAGAAGAGCCAAAGATCCATCCCTATTGGTCTTTAAAAACCGTGATAGAAAACGAACGCAATTTTAACAAAACGCCTTCAAAGGATGAGCTTCATATCCTTTTAAAAGATGCTGTGAAACGGTCAATGATCTCAGATGTCCCCTTGGGGGCCTTTCTTTCAGGGGGGATCGATTCAAGTTTGGTTGTCTCATTAATGCAATCTCAAAGCTCTAGGCCGATTAAGACATTTACCATTGGATTTAATGAAAAGGGCTATAACGAAGCTCCGCATGCACTTGAGATTGCAAAGCACTTAGGAACAGAACATACTGAACTGTACGTCAGTCCCATTGATGCCATGGATGTTATTCCAAAGCTTCCCATGATCTACGACGAGCCATTTGCTGACATTTCACAAATCCCAACTTTTTTAGTTGCACAGCTGGCACGTCAACATGTCACCGTTGCCCTATCAGGGGATGGAGGTGATGAAGTTTTTGCGGGCTATAATCGTTACTTAATGGGCGAGAAAATCTGGCAAAAATGTCAGCGCTTACCGGCACGAAGAATCATTGGAAAAATCCTTTCCAATACCCCGCATCCTGTTTGCAAAGCGCTTGAAAAATTGCTTCCTTCTCGATACAAAACCTTGCGTCCATCAGATCGAATCGCTCAAATTACACAAATTTTAAATTCTAAAACAGCCGAGGATTTATATCTTACCTTGGTTAGTCAATGGTTAGAGCCGGAATCTTTGCTAAAAACAGGTTTTGAACCAAAGTTAAATGCTTTTAAAGAGGCTTCTTTTTTAAATGAAGTCATTGAAAAGATGCAATATATCGACACGCTTACCTATCTACCTGACGATGTATTAACAAAGGTTGATAGAGCCACAATGTACACAAGCCTAGAAGCCAGAGTCCCTTTGCTGGATCACCGGGTCGTTGCAATGGGATGGCGGTATTCCTTATCAGAAAAAATTCAAGGGTCTAATGGTAAATTACCGCTTCGTGAAATTTTAGGGGACTATGTCCCCATTCAACTGTTTGATCGGCCCAAAATGGGTTTTGGCGTTCCTGTTCATGATTGGCTAAGGGGCCCTCTCCGCGGATGGGCCCACGACCTTTTAAATAGTTCAGATTTTCCGGCTATGATAGACCCAAAACCAATTCGCAAAACCTGGATGAGCCACTTAGACGGAAAAGCCAATCATCAAAATGCCCTTTGGACGATTTTGATGCTACAAGCTTGGCACAAACAATGGAAAGATTAAATTAACCTTTTGTTTAGAACTAAAGTATTATATTAAGGAAGGATAGTCTCTTAATATAGATTTGGTTATGGGAATTTTTTCTTTCATCTTTTTATTTATATTTTCTATAACGACTGGGGTTCTGGCCGAAGTTGATCAACGCCTTATAGACAATGTCTATGCAATGACAGGTTCTAACTATAAAAAAGATGGAAATCCAATCAGTCGGCCCGTTCAAACAGTAAACATGTTGGCGCATGAATTATCTTTATATGCCGATGAAAGGATGGCGACTGCTGCTGCAAAATCGATCATCAGCATGGTTACAAAGGGCGAAGGCGTGAAGGGCCTTAGGGAAGTAACCCATAGAAGCAGAAGACGTTTTCTCAATGAAATTGAGAAAGAACTGATCATCCACGCTGTTACAAAAGCTGCAAATTATTTACAACATCTGGACTTATTAGATCCTTTTTTGGAAGGTTCTATCGGATCAATGGCAGGGGTATGGAACAGTGACGACTCAACAAGAAAACATGGATCTGTTGTTTTAAGCCTTTTAATGGCAGCTCGTGAAAAAGCAGCAACAGACTATGCCCCTGAGATTTACATCGCAAAAGCTGCAGCCATTACAATGGATGGGGCAGAAGCTGTCCATAAAACTCTTGAAGATCCCGATGTCTGGCACTATGCAGAAGACTACATGACTGGTCCGACTCAAACCCATCGTTACAACGCCATTGCATGGAAATCAATAGAAAGGGATAGGAACGCAGAGCTAGAAGGCGATAGAAATTTTTCTACCAGAATTCCGGCAAAGTTTCCTGTACGTGCCTTAACGCCAGAGGGGAAAAATGTTAGATTTTTAAATGATCTTGCAAAAGAACTTGAAAGAACGCTTATTCCTGAAAAAGCTGCTGCCCTTTCAAAACAAATAATGGATTCAGTTAGACATGCGGACACTGACCTTAGAACCCTTGCAGACCATGGAGGAAATCAATTCCACCAAGCAGTTGTTAGGGCCTTAATGGCTGTTGAAAAGTTTAGAATGTTTGTAATAGGGACAGATGCTGTCAGACCGACAGTTTTTGATTACGTAAATAATGGACAAAACCCTGAAAGCCAAGCTGCTCTTATAGTCCTAGTCAGCGCTATCCAAAATTACCTTTATAATCCAAGCTCAAAAGTCGCTAGCCTGAAAAAGCTTTTCTCTTACCAAAGCAATGATCGCCGTTTGGCTTATTTACAGGGTGCATTAAGCGCTGTCAATCTCGATGTTTTCATAAACGAGGATTTTATCGAAGCCCTTTCCAACCCCATCAGGATCAATTACCTTCAGGAAATTCTGATAGATCAAGAAAATTTGAAACAAAGGTTAAAGTTTTTTTGGATGCCTACATTTAACAAAGAAACGGGTCAAATCATTCATGAGCCCACATTTGTAAGGTATTACGGTTCCAGCGGAAGTTTCAATCAATGTGGCTTTTTTAGCTTAGGGTACAAAACCAGAGATGAAGCTAAAAGGCAAATCTTAGATAACTTACAAGATCCAAAAATCTTTGAGTTAGCAAATACAATTTCAGCAACCTCGGAAAAAATTAGAAATCTAATAAAAAAAATAAAAAGCGGAACCGTCGATGCCGAAACAAATACACTTTTAGCAAAAATCAAAACTAATAAAGGGTTAACAGAGGAGGGAGAAGCTCTAAAGGCTAGAGTTCTTGCCTTTTACGAGCAGACATCAACTGAAATAACAGAAGAAATGAATAAAATAAATTCTTCTATCGATCAACAAAAAAGAAAGGCAGGATTTCCTGAAAAAATCCCTGATACGGAAAAAATTGCTTTATGGATAATGATTCATAAAGACGATGGAATTAATTTTGATGATCTTAAAGGAATCAGTAAAAGAGTCATCGAAGATGATGCGGTTCTAGACGTAGAGCTTTCAACAAGATCGAATGGTCAAATAATGTTTCCTATCACACACGATAAGAAAGGGAGCTTCGAAGCTCTTGTTACTCGAGAAATATTTACTATAGCCGACCAAATAGTAACTAAACTGTCTGATGAATTGCGTGTTTTTATCGCAGAACAAAGAATGTTCAAAACAATCGAACTAGATTCCCGTCTAACAAAGTTATTTTATTCCTTGACTGATTTCCAAGAAATTATAGCTCAGGACATGCATAACGTGTTTGCGCAAAGCGATTCTGGAAAAACCGCAGACGTGGATCAGGGAGAAAGCAGTGAATTATTAGAATTCCCGCCAAATCCGGAATGGAGAATTAACATCCCAAGCTATCCGTTTTTGATGGCAAAATTGAATAATTATAGCATTGGCGGGTGGACGTCAAAAAATTACTTAAGAATACTACAAGCTGGTAGGGTTGACGGAGATGAGATTGTACCACTTTATGAAACCGAAGATGGTAAAGAATATGCCCTTGTTAGTTATATATCCACAACCGAAGATGCAAAAAGGATTGACGTAACAAATTTAGGTGGCGGGCATTTTGAAAAGTTGATTCGAGCAGGTGATAGGCCGCAGGCCGTTCGGGCCTTACTTCATGTAACAACATATGGTAGAGCTGGTCTTACACGAGATACTCGTCCTATTCGCCTTTTTTAAGTTTTCCTCTGTAAGGGGTGATGGGTCGTTACAAGATCTAGAAGGTGATCAGGCATGACATGGGTGTAAATCTGGGTTGTTGAAATATCTGCATGACCTAGCAGCTTTTGGATAACTAAAAGATCAGCCCCGCCTTGAAGTAAATGTGTTGCAAAAGCGTGACGCAGAACATGCGGAGAAATAGAAGCCGGATCCATTCCCGCCTCGATTGCTTGTAGCTTTAGCAGCTGCCCAAAACCCTGCCGAGTCAAATGCCCTTTTTGGCTGGTTGAAGGAAATAACCAGTGTCTACCTTTTAAACCGCATTTCTTTAAAAAATAGTCGCGAACTTTTAAATACTGCATTAAGGCTTCCAGTGCCGGTTCATTTAAAGGAACAAGACGGTCTCTGCCTCCTTTGCCTTGAATCATCAACATGTTTTGCATGAGCTTTGTTTTTGGATCAATAATTAAGCTTCTAAGCGGTAATCCAACCAATTCACTCACCCTAAGCCCGCTTGCATATAAAACTTCTAAAAGTGCACACATCCGAATTCCTTCAGGAGTGTCTGTTCTTTTTGAGGCACTTTCTTTTAAGGATAAAAGAAGGCTCTCAACCGTTTTTTCAGACAAGACTTTTGGTAAAGTTCGTTTTTGCCTGACAACGGTCAGCCCGGATGCCGGATTCGTTTTAGACACATCTTCAGAAACTAAGAATCGATAAAATTGCCTTAAAGCGGATACTCGTCTTGCAATGGTTGAAGGGTGCATTTGGCGATTCGATAATGAAGAAAGATATTCATGCAAAATTTCGCTAGAAACATCTGGGGCAGAAATATCTTTTAAAAAAAGCAAATAATCCTTTAAATCCTGACTGTAAGAAGAAAGCGTATTGAGGCTTGCTCCTCTTTCAGCGGCAAGCATTTCAAGAAAACGTTCGATGAGAATTTTATTCATTATTACTCAAATTTTTAAGGAAAGATTTGACCTTTTTTCACTTAAACAATACTCTCACAAATAAGAAAATACTATAGTAGGCCGAGGCATGTCATTTAAAGTCTTTTGGGCGGTAGTCATTGGGACCGTGCTGGAATATTTTGATTTTCTTCTCTTTGCACATTTTAGTTTGGTTATAGCCCCGCTCTTTTTTCCTGATTCAGACCCAATTCTTTCTGCTATCCAGGGTCTTGGTTTATTTGCTGTTGGTTTTTTTATGAGACCTTTAGGTGCGATTATTTTTGGAAAAATTGGCGATTTGAGAGGCCGAAAACCTGCACTTTCAGTGTCTGTTCTTTGGGCAGCCTTGCCAACTTTCATAATTTGTTTTCTGCCGACATATAATGCGATCGGGATTTTTGCCCCCATCATTCTTATTCTCTGTCGTATGGCCCAAGGACTTTCTCTGGGCGGAGAATACACAAATTCAGGAGTTCTTTTGATGGAAGTTACCCCTTTGGAAAAACGCGGGTTTTATAGCAGTATTCTCTGTGCTTCGGCTTCTGTAGGGGGAATTATCGCTCTTGGTTGTTCTTTTGTGATTCTATACTCTGATTCACCTCCCTGGGCATGGCGAATTCCTTTCTTTCTAGGCTCTGTTGCAGGTCTAATTGGTTATAAGATGAGAAAAATACTCAGCGAAAGTCCTGAATTTTTTGCTCTTCAGAATGGTCAAAAGCTTACTTCTTCTTTTTCCTGGAAACAAATCTTAGAAGACAAAAAATCCTTTTTTATCACCCTTGCTATTGGTGCGCTTGTGGGTGTTTTGTTATGGACTCCTGTGACTTATACGAATTTTTATCTTACAAAGATTGTGGAATGGAACGCTAGAGATGCCGTCTTTATGACTTTTCTTGCGAACATAACTTACATTGCAGTACTTCCTTTTGCTGGAATCATTTGCGACCGGATAGGGGCACGAACCATTATGTTAAGATCCACTTTAGCAGCTTCTTTTTTGTCCTATCCATTATTTCTTTGTCTAATTCATGGATATATAGCAATCACTCAGATTGGTTTTGCTTCTTTAGTTGGTTTCTTTGGGGCTGCTATCCATCACGTTATGATTGATTTATATCCGGTCCAAAAACGATGTCAGGCAATATCTTTGGGATTTTCTCTTGGGTTAGCGATATTTGGAGGGACAGCCCCCATGATCGCCGCTTGGCTCGTAGATTTAACAGGAGATCACACGGCTCCTGCTTTGTATATATCTATAATTTCAATTGTCGCAGCTTTAGCTATGCGTTCATATCCATTAGCCAAAAGACAAACAGAGCGTTTCAGACTTAAGGCTTCCAACGTTACCGCGGCAACTGATTAGATGGAATTTCTTTTTCAACCATCTGTGATTTTACGGAAAACCCAAAACACCCAAACCAAATCAAAATAATTGTAAAAAGAACAGCTACAATTGGCAAAACGATTCGAAGAAGCATTTCCTATCCTTTTAACTTTGTATTTAACTTATTCAACCACATTGATGGGTCTGAGCCAAATAAATCTTCGATTTGTTCATTAATTGTTGTTAGCAAGGGAATTAGCCAATTTTGCTCATCGCTTTTAAAATTAGAAAGTACATAAGACGATACGGCGTCTTTATGACCCGGATGACCAATCCCAAGTCTAAGATGCCAATAATTTTTTCCTAAATGCTGGTCCAGACTTGCAAGGCCATTATGCCCGCCTGTACCGCCACCCATTTTTAATTTCACCCTGCCTGGGTCTAAATCTAAATCATCATGAACTACGTATACAGATTCTGGAGGGATTTTATAAAAACGAATCAAAGGACCAACGGCTCCTCCTGAAAGGTTCATATATGTAGAGGGTTTACATAAAATCACCCTGTGCTGACCAATTTGGCCTTCACTGATCATGGAACTAAATTTCGCCTTGAAAGGAGGAAAATTAAAACTTTCGGCGATGGTATCAATTACCATGAAGCCAATGTTGTGCCGATTCATCGCATATTGCGTTCCTGGATTGCCCAAACCAACCAGCACAAACATTGAAATCTCTAGAGTCTTTTATGCAGCTGTTGTCGAAGCTGCTTCTTCAGCTGCACCACTTGGAGCCACAATCGTTGCCAATACATGATCACGATCAGGATGAGCGGCTTTTGCACCTGTTGGCAATTTCAAAGTGTCAAGAGGGATACTGGTTCCCATTTCAACACCTGTCAAATCAACAACTAAATTCTCAGGAATAGAATGAGGCGGACAAACAATTTCCAAGGAATGGATAATAATGTTTAGTGTACCACCACGCTTAATGCCAGGAGCTTTATCTTCGTTAATATAGCTAACGGGAACAGAAACGTGAATCTTTGAATCCTTGTTAACTCTTTGGAAATCAACATGAACAGGGGTATCATGCACTGGATGTAACTGTACTTCCTTAGCAATGACTTCTTGCTTTTCTTTTCCAACAGAAACTGTGATCACTTGGCTATAAAAAGCAAGTGTATGGCACTCTTGATTCAACAATTTATAGTCAACAGCAACCATTTGTGGTTCTTTGTTGTCGCCATAAATTACACCCGGGACCATCCCTTGGCGTCTAAGGGCTCTGGCAACACCCGTGCCTGAGGCTGTGCGTTCTTGTGCCTGAAATTCCAAGGCAGTACTCATTGTTAACTCCTAACTAACCAATTCAAACAATAATATAGGCTTGTATCTTACATACACGAGTTTGAAAAGATTTTCAATTACCAATTGCAGTGGCAGTTACTATTAATTTCCTTAAAATCAATCCCGCAGTTATACGCGCTTCTTTATTTTCCTAACGATCCTGCCAGATTTACTCCAAAATGATTTTGAACAAATTGGTAATAAGTCCTCTCTATAAGGTTTCTTATATCTTGGTCTTTTTCAAGGGAACAACCCAACGGGTCACGTCCTCTAATTTGATTATATTGCCCCCTAATACCATCCATATATTCTTGCAATTTTGAGCCTGCATAGAATAATCGCTGAGGGTGCTCTTTATCATAAGTTATGCTAGTTACCGGTTTAATAAGATTGCCAACGTATAACCTATTCATGTTGAAGCGTTCATGTCCATGATCTGTAAGGCCCGGAAATGGTTTTGACACTCGAAAAATACTCCAAGCGACGGTTCTATACGATGGATCTTGCTCTGATATCTTGTCCATATCCGGCATCATCATAAGCGCTTCTATAACATCTATGTCATTCTTTGCGGTTGCGCAAAGATAACTAAATGGAGAATAAAATCTATCCTTAAAATTCCTTAAAATCTGATTTTCAGCTTTTAAAAGATGAATTTCTTCATTTAATCTTTCAATCTCTTCATTCACATCAACTGCTACTGCTGTTGGAATTATCGGGCCTCGCTGGTGATCTAAGTTGGTTCCTTCCTCTATTTGATTTTGATCCATCGTATAAGCTACGCTCGCCAAAACAGAAAGAACCACAATAATTGCCAGAAATTTATTAATTTTTGCCACCATTTAATATTCTACCTATTAATATTTCACCTAATATATGGCGGTATAGGAATTTTTTCATGTTCTGTCAACATTATTTATTTTTAGAAATTATACTTGTAGCCACGGGACAAAAAGGGAGAAAAAAACATTAATCATTAGGTTGCTCTCCACACCCCAGATGGAGTTCCCCACTCGCCATCATCATCATTACTTTATAACATTGAGACCCTAAACCCGCCCTCTTCCAATCGAAACATAGTCAATTCCATCCATCTCGGCTGGTTTATAGATATTCCTCAGGTCCACAAGCAAAGGTTTAAAACCAGGTTCAACCTTTAAAGCGCCCCTCACCTGATCTAAATCAAGGGCCCGAAATTCATTCCATTCGGTTAAAATCACAGCTGCATCAGCACCTGTCATGGCCTCATAAACATCTTTTGACCACTCAACCCCCTTAAAGTCATCAGTATGTCCAAGACGTTCAGAGCCCCTATAGTACAGTGGATCGTAAACACGAACCTTGACACCCGCTGCTAGCAATTCAGGTACAATCACCAAACTGGGAGCATCGCGCAAGTCATCCGTATTGGGTTTAAAGGTTATGCCCAAAACGGCAACTGTCTTGCCCGAAACACTGCCTCTTTTCTCAAGTTCATCAAGAACCTTCTTGGCCATGGCTTTTTTCCGAGCATCGTTTGAGCTAACAACCGCATCAATTAAAGTTACAGGAGAACCCAAATCATGGGCCGTTTTGCTAAGCGCTAGCGTATCTTTCGGAAAGCAAGATCCACCATAACCGGGGCCTGCATTTAAAAACTTGCGACCAATACGACCATCAAGGCCGATTCCCTTCGCTAAGTCTTGCACGTCAGCGCCAGCTTTTTCGCACAAATCAGCCATCTGGTTGATAAAGGCAATCTTCATCGCCAAGAAACCATTGGATGCATATTTGATCAATTCTGAGGTTTCAATGGATGTGAAAACAATCGGCGTTTCAATCAGATAAAGAGGCCTATACAGCTTTGCAAGAACTTCTTTGGCGGTATTGCTGTCAGTTCCAACTACTACGCGATCGGGCCTCATAAAATCACTAATCGCCGATCCTTCACGTAAAAATTCAGGATTCGATGCCACATCGAAATGGGTGCCGCGCTTTAAGTCAGGTCTTTTTTGTTCAATAATTTCAGCTACTTTTCGGCATGTGCCAACAGGAACTGTTGATTTCGTTACAACAACCGTATAGCCATTTAAAGACTCGGCTATTTCTTCGGTTGCTTTGAAAACATAACTTAAATCTGCAAATCCATCCCCACGACGCGCCGGCGTTCCAACCGCAATCATCACAACATCAGCTTCCCTGACAGATGTCTTTAAATCCGTTGTAAAGCCCAAACGGCCTGTTGTTTGGTTATGCCTAACTAATGATTCTAGGCCGGGCTCATAGATGGGAATTTGGCCTTTTACAAGATTGGCTATTTTATTTTCATCATTATCGACAGAGGTAACTTTAAACCCAAACTCAGCAAAGCATGCCCCCGTGACAAGCCCAACGTATCCAGATCCAATTATTGTTATGCGCATATTTTAGAACTTTTTGCTAATAAAAATGGATATTTTTGAAAAGCCTTATGGAGACCATCTCTAAGCTCAGGATCTGCATAAGCAAAAGCCAAATTGGCCTCAAGCCATCCTTCTTTGGTGCCGCAATCAAACCGCTGTCCTTGGTAACGATAACCACACAAAGGAACTTTGTTGAGCATCGTTTGAATACCATCGGTTAGCTGAATTTCTCCACCCGCTCCTGGTTTTTGATCTTGAAGATAGCCGAAAATTTTCTGATTTAAAATATATCGTCCAATAATAGCAACATCAGAAGGACTTTTTTGTGGGATGGGTTTTTCAACAACATTTTTTGCTCTTATTTTTTGACCATCGTGCTTTTCAATATCCAAAACACCATAACGATTGGTGTGTTCTAAAGGCACCTCCATAACGCCAACCATATTTCCATCCCGATTTTCATAAGCCTCAATCATCTGACGAAGACATGGTTTTTCAGCCAAAACCAAATCATCCGCTAAAATCAAGGCAAAAGCATCTTCGTTAACCAAATGACGAGCACATAAAACGGCGTGCCCCAGGCCTAATGGCGATTGTTGCCTGATATAAACCGCTTGCCCCGGTTGCAGACGAAGCTCTTCTAATTGTAAAAGCTCAGCGTGTTTTCCGCGCCGCCTTAAAGTTTCCTCTAAAACCGGGGCAGAATCAAAATGATCTTCAATGGCTGATTTTCCTTGCGAAGTTACAAAAATAAATCGCTCGATTCCAGCCGCCTTAGCTTCTTCTACGGCATATTGGATAAGGGGTTTATCAACAACCACCAACATTTCTTTAGGGATCGATTTAGTGGCCGGCAGGAACCTGCTACCAAGTCCCGCCACCGGAAAAACACATGTCTTAATTTTTTTCATGAACTTATGCGATTCCCGAACGATTTTTTTGTACAGGCAATTGAATCATTTCCATCAATGCAGAAAGTTCTTGCTTTGCGGCCATATGCGACAAGCTTAAAGGGACATTGTTTTCTCTCATGTCTAAAAGCGTCAATCCACTTAGAAACAATTCCCTAAAAATAACACGTTCTCCAAAACCATCAACAAGACGGAATCCAATTCGCTTGGAAAGGGCTTTTAGGACCTTTTCCATTTCCTCTTTGTTACGTGAATAAATGCTACTCAAGCGATTTCGCATAACAATCCAATCTATGGATCCACTATCACGAATGGCTCGTTGTTTTTTTTGTTCCCAAACCATTTCGGAATATGTGCTGGGTTTTAAAATATTCAAAGATTCAGCGCTCACCCTTACTAGCATATCCAAATCCACAAAACTATCGTTTAAAGGCGTAATAAGAGTATCTGCGAAAGAGTGGGCTAATCTTGAAAGATAACTGTCGCTTCCGGGCGTATCAATAACGATATAATCGTAATCTTGAAATTTCTCTATGCTTTTCGAGATTTTTTCTTTTTCCTCAGATTCTGCTTCGCTTACGTTTAAAAGGGTGCTTTTAAAAATCGCCTCATGATCCGGAAGAGGAAGATTTTCGCTGCTATTATTAGCCCTAAGCCGTCTGTTTTCCACGTAACGCGTTAAAGTTCCTTGCCGCGCATCAACGTCTATGCTTGCAACTTTGTAGTTTTGACGAAGCAAATAGGTAATGATGTGCATAGAGGCAGTTGATTTACCTGTACCACCTTTTTCATTCCCAAGCACGATGACATATGCTTTTTCTGCTTTAGAAGCGCTCATTAAAATCCTACGGGTTAAAGATTGTTGGACACATCTTACCCTAAAAGAGCAGAAAAAAAGAAGAGCAAATAGTTTCCTCTTCTCTAATATCATTATTTTTATATGTATAGGTAGTAGTAGTGATAGGCACTATAGTTAGTGGGGATAACTTTTTATCCCCAATGTTATCCACAGAATGAAAATATATAAAATTTCTCTATTTTTGAAGGGATCTTATTATTTTTTTGTTTAAAAACAATAAGTTATGTCGTTTCATCAAAATTGACAGCAACGTTCATAAAGAAAAAAATCCAAAATATTATCAACAGTTGTTAATAAAATTCTTAACAGTGTATAAAAAGATGAAGAAGTCGAGGTTTTGCACATGCTTTGGAAAATAATAAAAAAAAGAAAAAGTTAAATTATTTTCTACATGGCCTAACTGAGAGTTATAAACAGGGTTATTGATAATGAAATTAGGATTAATTGGAAAAGAAATTTCCCATTCTCTTTCCCCATTTATTCATAAATATTGGCTTAAAAAATATCAGCTGCCCGGAAGTTATGAGTTTTATCCCCTTGAAACCGTAAACAAAGAAAACATATTAGGCTCTGGCTTTGAAGGAGTTAATGTCACCATGCCATTTAAAAGAGAGGTTGTTGCTTTTTTAAATGAAAAAGATGATCTTGTTCAAAGGATTAAAGCCGTGAACACGCTTTTGATTGAAAATGGGTCGTTAAAAGGAACCAACACAGATGCAACTGGGTTTAAGAGACTTATTCAACCTAATTTACCCTTGAAATCAGCAGTTGTTTTGGGCAGCGGAGGGGCGGCTCTTTCTAGTATCTGGGCACTATCCGAAAGTGGAGTGAGAGACATAAGAGTTGTTGCAAGGAATAAAAAACTTTGTTTCGATAGTTCTGCTTTGACAGCTTATTTATGGTCAGAGATGAATGAAGTGGCCACAGATTGTGATATTTTTATTAATGCCACACCCCTCGGGATGAATGGAGGGTTTGATCTCCTTGTGTTACCAACTCTCCCCCCCTATTGTTTGGTGGTTGATTGGGTTTATTATCCTTATATGACTCTGCTTCTTACCCAAGCAAAAAAAAGAAACCTTCAAGTTATTGATGGCCTTGACTTATTATTGGCTCAAGCTCAGGATGCTTTTTACTTTTGGTTTGGTATTTATCCGGAAACTACGACAGAACTAAGGCAGGAATTATGCAGATTATTGGACTAACGGGATCGATCGCTTCGGGAAAATCAACAGCTGCTCATTATTTAAAATCAGTTTTAATGATCCCTGTTTTTGATGCTGATGAAGAGGTTCGAAAGCTTTATGAATTCGATGAAACTGTAAAAGACGCAATCTGTGAATTATGTCCATCTGCAATTAGGGGCGGAGAAATTAGCCTTATTATCTTAAAAGAAATGGCTTTTGATAGTCCTGATCTTTTGAAAAAATTAGAGGAGATTATCCATCCCCTTTTAAAGGAAAGGCTGGATGAGTTTTTAGATGATCAAGATGAACTTTGTGTTTTGGATATTCCTTTGCTTTTTGAAACGGGTTGGAATTCCTTTTGTTCTCAAATCATAACACTTGTTTGTGATGAATCTTTGCAACTCGAAAGACTTAAGAAAAGAGGACTAACAGGCCATCAAATTGAAATGATTCTGAGTCGACAAATGTCTATGACGGAAAAGGCAAATAGATCTGATTATTGTCTTTTTAGCGATGGACCCGAGGAGGAAATGTTAAACGATCTTCAAAAAATTATCGAGGAACTCAATGATTAGGGCTCTTTTAAACTGGGACGAGAAGGCATCAAAAAACACATTTGCACTTCTCAGTGTTTTTGGAGCGGTTACTTTCCTTTTTTGGTTTTTTTATTGGATATGTCCACCAGATGTCAGGCTTTTTACCGATGACGCGGATAGTTATATCCATTACGGGCCAACCCGCACCATTGGTTATCCGGTTGTCTTGTCGCTCGTAAAACTGTTGACGGGCGGGTATGGGGCTATTCCCTCTGTGCAATTAACGGCTTTGTGTGCCTCGGTTTTTGCGGCAGCGCTGGCTTTGTCTCGGTTTTTTAAGTCCTTTGCTTTGGGTGTGATTCTTATTCTAACAATTCTTTCATTAAGTGAAATTGTTAAGTTTTGTTTTGAAATTTATACTGAATCTTTAGGGGTTTCGCTGTTGCTTTTATTGGCAGCAACTTTCCTATTTTACATGAAGAATTCTTCAAAATGGCCCCTTTTCTTGATCGGCTTATTGGTCGGTTTGTTAATTTTGTTAAGGCCGTCTTCATATGCTCTTTTAGGTTCTGTTTTCGTTTTGTTCTTATTTTATACTCCCAAAATAATAGACGTTTTTAAATTATTTATCCCGCCCTTAGCGATTTGTTTGTTGATTGGTGCGGGAGTAAATTACGGTCATCATGGTTTTTTTTCAACCCAATCTTTCATGGGGCACAATCTTTTTGGAAAAATGGCTTTTGTGGTAAAGGATGCCATGCAATCAACAGATCTTATCGAAGCAGAGATCATTCAAAAGATGGCAGCTCGAATGGCACCCCTTCAAGCTGAGCTTGATCAAATAACATCATTAAAATTGTATTATATTTTAAGCACCCCCTTGTACGATAAGTTAAGGTTTTTCTTGCTCGAGAAAAAATTCAAACCAGATATTCCTGAGCTTTCGGAACATCGGGATTTAGATGGTTTTTATAAAAATGTTGCCTTAAGAATTATTGCCCAAAATCCTGTTTCTTATTTAAAAGACGTTATGATCCATTATGGAGCTATGTGGTTTATATGGGATCTTATTACCCCAGGTGAAAAAGAATTGCTCGTAAGCTGGATTGATCACCTGAAAGATACTGATGCTTTTAAGCAAATAGAACAAGACTATTCTTGGTATAAATTCAGAGAAAAAGGAGAGGTTACAATCTTTTTGATCAGAGCCTTCCTTTATTTTTGTTTTTGTTTAAGTTTCATTTTTATAGGAAGAGGACTTTGGTGTTTTGTAAAAAGAAAACAACTTTCTGAAATATGGGGGATGGGTTTGTTTTTAAGTGCGTCCATCCATTTGACATACTTTTCAACAGCTCTTTTTCAAGCCGGTTATCCAAGATATTCTATGTTTATGTGGCCATATTTGTTTATGATGTTTTTGGCTTTTATGGGCATTGGCTTTGATTCTTTCAGAAAGGAAAAAATCAGTGATTAATGCTAATCTTTCTGTTGCTGTTTTAATTCCCTGCTTTAATGAAGAAGCGGCTATTTATGATGTTGTCCAGGATCTAAGGCGAAAACTTCCCGAAGCAAAGGTTTATGTTTACGACAACAACTCCACCGATGACACGGTTAAATGCGCTCTTCTTGCTGGTGCTATTGTGTGTCACGAGCCAAGACAGGGAAAAGGCAATGTTGTTAGCCGTATGTTTGCGGACATTGAAGCAGATGTTTATTTAATGATTGATGGTGATGGCACGTACGACATCGAATCAGCTCCCGAAATGATCGAGTCATTGGTTTCTGAAAAATTAGATATGGTGGTTGGAGTGCGTCTTGAGCAAACGGACACAGCTCACAGGTCCGGCCATAAATTTGGAAACTTACTGTTTAATAAAGTTCTGTCGGTCTTTTTCAAAAGCCAATTTAAGGATATTTTTTCAGGTTATCGCGTGTTTTCAAGGCGTTTTGTAAAATCATTTCCTGCGCTTTCCTCGGGTTTTGACATTGAAACAGAATTGTCGATCCATTCATTAGAAATGGGTCTGCCTGTAAAGGAAATAGAAACCCCTTTTTTTGAAAGGGCCGAAGGATCGGTTAGTAAACTCAGTACTTTTAAAGATGGTTTCAAGATTTTATGGCGGATGATTTTTCTGTTTAAGGAAATTAAACCTTTGGTGTTTTTTGGAACCTTTTTTATGTTTTTTGTGAGCTTATCGTTGTTACTGGGCTATCCACTTGTTACGGAATTTTTGCACACAGGCTTGGTACCACGTTTTCCAACAGCTATTTTAAGTGTCGGAATTATGGTTCTTGGCTTTTTAAGTCTGACATGTGGGTTTATTTTGGATAGTCTCAGTTACAGCCGAAAGGAAGCAAAACGTCTCAGGTATTTGTCTTTTCCAGCACCTGGGCATCTTTATTAACCAACACGCTTATTGAAAGACAAACGGCATATACGATATACAAGAAGGATATATCCGTTAAGTAATGATTGCGCATGTTAGATAAAACTTTTTCGCCTCAGACTTTTGAGTCCAAGCTTTACAAAGAAACTGAAAAGCATTTCAAAGCTGATCCTTCTAGCCTTCAAAATCCCTTCACGGTAATGATGCCGCCGCCCAACGTTACGGGCAGTCTTCATTTGGGCCATGCTTTAAACTGCACACTACAGGACATTTTGGTTCGTTTTAAACGTCAAACGGGTTTTGATGCCTTGTGGCAACCGGGTACCGATCATGCCGGCATTGCAACCCAAATGGTTGTCGAACGCCAATTAGCTGAGCAAGGTATTACCCGTCAAGACTTAGGCCGTGAAAAGTTTTTAGAAAAAGTTTGGCAGTGGAAAGAGGAGTCGGGTAATACGATCGTTCAGCAACAACGCCGCTTAGGTATTTCAGCGGACTGGGATCGTTCGCGCTTTACCATGGACGAAGGATTGTCAAAGGCAGTCATTAAGGTTTTCGTTGATCTTTATAATGATGGGCTGATCTATCGCGCCAAACGCCTTGTGAATTGGGATCCAAAGCTTAAAACGGCTATTTCTGACCTTGAGGTTTTAACTCAAGAAGTCAAAGGCCACATGTGGCATGTTTTCTATCCATTAGTGGACAATCCTAACGACGGTATTACTATTGCAACCACTCGTCCCGAGACTATGTTTGGCGACACAGCTGTTGCTGTACACCCAGAAGATGAACGGTACCAACATATAATCGGAAAGCAAGTACGCCTGCCTTTAACTGATAGAACTTTGACTATTATCGCTGATGATTATTGCGATCCAACCAAGGGGACCGGAGCAGTCAAAATTACGCCAGGTCATGACTTTAATGACTTTGTTATGGGAGGGCGCCATAACCTTGAAATGATTAATATCTTGGATGCGAATGCGCATTTAAATGACTTTGTGCCAGAGGCTTTTCGTGGCCTTAGCATTGAAAAAGCCCGCCTTAAAACTCTTGAGATGTTAGAGGAACAAGGCCTATTAGTTAAAACCGAAGCCAGAATGAACACAGGTCAATTTGGAGATCGCTCTGGTGCTGTGATTCAGCCATGGCTGATGGATCAGTGGTATGTGGATGCAAAGGCACTAGCGGAGCCTGCTATAAAGGCTGTTGAAGACGGTAAAACTCGTTTTATTCCAGAACAATGGTCTGCAACCTATTTTGAATGGCTTCGTAACATTCAACCGTGGTGCATTTCAAGGCAAATTTGGTGGGGCCATCAAATCCCTGCCTGGTATGGCCCTGATAATCACGCATTTGTTGCCGAAAGTGAAGCAGAGGCGCTCAAGCAAGCAGAAGCACATTATGGCAAAGCTACGCAGTTAATCCGAGATGCGGATGTTTTAGACACCTGGTTTTCTTCCGCACTTTGGCCATTTTCAACCTTGGGATGGCCGAACCAAACACCAGAACTTGTACGTTATTACCAAACCGATGTGGTTGTGACTGGTTTTGACATCATCTTCTTTTGGGTTGCACGCATGATGATGATGGGTCTTCACTTTACAGGAAAAGTTCCGTTCCACACTGTTTATATGCACGCTCTTGTTCGTGATGAAAAAGGGCAAAAGATGTCCAAATCCAAGGGCAATATTATTGATCCACTTCATTTAATTGATAAATACGGATCGGATGCCTTGCGATTTACACTTGCTATTTTGGCTGCGCCTGGACGGGATATAAAATTAGGTGAATCAAGGGTTGAGGGTTACAGGAATTTCATCACTAAGATCTGGAATGCTGCCCGCTTTTTAGAAATGAACGATTGCGTTTATGATCCCAAGTTTAATCCAACCTTATGTAAATTACCTTTGAACAAATGGATAATCTCTAAAACCGCAAAACTGTCGCAAACGGTTTACACATCCTTACAAGACTATCGCTTTGATTACGCAGCGGGGGCATTGTACCAGTTCTTGTGGGGGACTTACTGTGATATTTATGTGGAATGCTTAAAGCCAAGTCTTTCTGATGGTGTGTCTGATAAGGATAAACAGGAAACCCGTGATACTGCAGCTTGGGTTTTGGTTGAATTTTTAAAACTTTCTCACCCTTTTATGCCACTGATTACAGAATATTTATGGCAAGAATTTTACCCCAGTGCGCCGCATTCCTTGATCGAATCAAAATGGCCATCTTATGGCAGAGAAACAATGGATCCTGCTTTTGAAAACAAAGACGCGGTCCAAGAGGTTGATTGGGGTGTGCAAATTGTAACCGAAGCTCGTTCACTGCGGGGATTGCTTAATGTTTCTCCAGCTTTAAAAGTTCCCTTGTATTTTAACGGCAATGATAAATTGTGGAAGCAATTACAAAATCATTTACCGTGGATAACACATTTAGCGCGATTGGCTGATGTATCGTCTGATCCGCATCCAACTGGATCTGTTCCCTTTATGATTGGCGAAAACGGATTTTTCTTAAAATTAGGCGATTTGATTGATATGCAGGCAACCTATAAATTGCTTACTTCAAAGAGGGATACCTTAGTTAAAGAGACTGAGCATTTGCAAAAGAAATTGCAAAACGAAGCTTATAAACAAGCCAAACCAGATCAATGGGAAGAAGATAATGAGATCTTAGCGGTTAAAAAACAAGAAGCCGCTAAAATTGATGGATTTATTAAGGTATTAGATTTAGGGACGTTCTAAGGCAGTGTTACATCGACTTTTTCGACTTTAATATCAGCTGCTAAAGGAGTGCCTGTTTGAAACCACAAACGTTCTCCTGGTAAAATATGAGGACGCTCCCAAGTATGGGACCAATCTGCCTTAATACAATTTACAAGTTTTTCGGCAGAAGAAGCAGCGTTTGGTGTTTGAGGGTTTGTGTTTTCTGGCGGACAATGTGACCACACAACAATTCTTAGGGGATGAAGAGCAATAGCCGTTGAATTGTTGTTCACAATTTCACCCATAACATTCAAGTAGTTACGACCTCCACCGGTACTTTGAGAAACATACTTTACATTTTGTAAGGCTAAAGGGGTGATATTGGCAGAGGATTTAAAGGCAGATTTCGTAGGTTGATTCCAAACTTTTTGAATAATTCGATCTTTATATATAAAAAAAGCGCCGACCAAAACACCGATTAGAAAAAGAAAGAGCAACCAAAAACAAAGTAACGCTTTTGAAAGACGTGGTTTTACGGGACGAGGTTCAGATTTTAAACGTCTCCCTTCAAGATCTAAGACTGATTCTTGATTATTCGGTGAATAAGAAGTTTCACGAGCGGAAGATTTGTAAAAAGCTGACTTTGGTAATAATTCTTCAGTTGGGATTGGAGCACGAGTTATGATTTTTTTGAGGCCATCAAGGTTTGTCAAATCTTCAAAATCATCAGAGATCGGAGCAATTGACATCTCGGTTTGTGAAGGAGGGGGTGCAGATGGTTTTTCACTTTTGTGCCACCATCTATGCTTACAATTGCTACAGGCCATAATCCAGCCATACCCATGGTCCTGCAAAAATTTTGCAGGAGGAAGATTGTCTAAATTGAGCACAAATTCACTTGAACATTGAGGACAGTTTATAATCACGAAATTGTTTTTAGCCTACGATTTGCATTTTCTACATATTAATACGATAGCGAATTATACTCAATGGACTTGAAGATACTGAGTTCATTTCTTTTTATAAATTAAATTTGACCACTCTAAATTTTATATTTTTGACGCGCTTTTCTTTTTTCGCCATCCTATAAAGCTAGCAACCAAGATCACGAAAATAAAAAGCCCAATCAGTAAATATTTTTGTACGAGTTCAAAATTTTCGATGATAGAAATCATAACATCGCCCAACATATATCCGCCCAAACAGCTGACCAACGTCCAAATAAAGGCTGAGATAAAATTAAGTGGGATATAGCGATGTGGCGGAACGCCGCCTGCCCCAATCACAACTGCGCTTGTTATGCGAATGCCATAGACAAAGCGAGAAATGATAATAAACAAAGCATCATAGCGGTGCAGAAGCTTAAATGCTTTTTCTGATGATTTATTAAGCCTGGGGAATTTTTCAAAAATGGATGGGCCATAAGCCCGGCCTACAGCGTAGAGAACTTGGTCTGCAGTGAGAGTTCCTAAAAAGGCAATAATCATTATTTTGGGAAGCGAAAGATAGCCTGCTGCAGCCATTGAGCTTGCGGTTAAAATAACGGATTCCCCTTCAATAAGGGACCCGAAAAAAACTGCCCAATAACCCCATTCCTGTACAAAACTAATAAATTGTTCCAACACTTTATCCTGATTTACCGCGCCATTTGAAAAGAATAACAGAGATCAGGACTAACAACAACGCCCAAGGCAATACCCACAAAGGAAGGGTTTCTTTTATAATGGGAGGCGTTCGAATAATTTTTGCCCCGTAAACCTTAATCAGTTCATCAATAATTTCTAGTTCATTTTGCCCATTTTGAAGTTTCTTTAAGATGTCCGTTTTCATTAAAACGGCTTCTTCAACTTCAGAGTCTGCAAGAGTTTGCCCTAAACACACCGGACAAATAATTTGTTTATAAAGTGCTGCCGCATTTTCATTTATTCCATCTGCAAAAGCCGGAATCATTGTTAAAGCCAGTAGGATTATTATTTTTTTAAATCGATTGAGGGCTGCTAAAACTCCCCCCAAGATCATTAAAACAACGCCTATCCAGAGTAAATTAATCAGGGGTTTATAATAAAAGCGCAATCGATAAGGTTCCTTTTCATCGTCAAGCAACATGGCATGTAAATGAGATAAAAATGTGGAATGAAGCGATGATTCACTGTGAATAACCTTTTGTGTCCAATAATACCGTTTTTCAGGCTCCAGGATTGTGACTGGACTGGTTCCTTTTGAAACGGAAATAATCGCTCTGTTGGCCTTATAGTTCGGACCATCTTTTTCAACCACGGAATTCAGGGTAACTGTATATCCGGCAATTTCTGTTGATTGGTTGACTTTAAGGAGGACTTCTTTTTCAATATCCCCTTGGCTTGCCCAAACCATTCCAAGGATCATAAGGCCTACTCCAAAATGACCGATACCTAACCCCAAAACTTTAAGAGTTTTTTGGTTTTTCAAAATGTATAAAAAGCTGTTTCCCATTAGCCAGACAGACGCTCCTAACATCAATAACGCCAAAAATGTAGCATTCGGTAAAAGCCACCAAGCTAAGATAACCGATAAAATGCTAATACTTCCTATGGGTAAAAGCTTTTTGAATAAAGGTTTTAAAGGAGTTTTAAGATAAGACATCCAAACTCCAAGGCCCATTAAAACCACCAAAGGCAACATCATCGGAATAAAGGTGGCTTTGAAATAAGGCATACCAATGGTTAAGCTTTGCCCAAACCAACCAAGGATCAAAGGATAGAGAATCGTCAAAAAAAGTGTTGCTGTTCCGCATAATAAAAACACTGCATTTAAGACTATCATTCCACTTCTGGACCAAGGTGATGAAATGGGGTTTGCCGTAAAAGAGCGAAACCTTATGGTCCATAATAAAAGAGGAGGTATAAAGAAAAGAAGAAGCAGAATGAAAAGAAATGAACCACGCTCAGGGTCAACTGCAAAACTATGGATCGAGGTTAAAAATCCGGAACGCACAAAAAACAAACCAAACAAGCAAAAACCAAAGGTTAAAAGTCCTAGAAATAAACCGGTACGTTTTAGGGTTTGTTGTTTCTGAGCCATAGATAAACAATGAATAAACGCCGTTGCAGTTAGCCATGGCAAAAGAGCAATGTTTTCAACCGGATCCCAAAACCACCATCCGCCCCAGCCAAGTTCATAGTATGCCCAAAAACTACCCAAAGCTAAACCGGCCGTTAAAAATGACCAGGCAATTAGGGTGAAAAAACGAACCCACTGAATTGTCGAAACCGATAGATCTTTTTTTAAAAGAGCCACAAGGCATAAAGCAAAGGGAACAGAAAAACCAACTTGTCCTAAATAAAGAATAGGCGGATGGATTACCAAACTTGGGTCTTGAAGAAGCGGATTTAAATCTTCGCCCTGTAGGGGGGGATGTAAAACCGTTGTAAATGGATCGCAGGCCAAGATGATAAAAAGTAAAAACCCCAAAATTAGGCAAGCAAAAATTCTGTTGGTTGGACTTTTTAAATGGGCTGGCAAAGTTAGCGATGCAACTAAGTTATAAAGACACAAAAACAAGACCCACAAAAGCATCGATCCTTCGTGATTAGCCCAAACGCCGCTGATTTTGTAAAGGAGGGGTTTGAGGGTATGCGAATTTTGGACCACATTCAGGTAAGAAAAGTCAGAACTGATGTGTGCCCACAACAATAAGCTAAACGCCAAGCCCACAAAACTGAAGGTTATAAAGGGCCACCATTTGGTGTTCATAACGGTCCCTAGAAATGCCGAAACGCTTGCAATAAAAAGGCAGCCTTGGCCAATAAAGGGAGAAAGGTATTTTATGCAAAGAATCATTTTCCTCTCCACAAAGCTTGTTCTTTCAATTTATCGGCAACTTCTTTTGGCATATAGTTTTCATCATGTTTGGCCAAAACTTGTCGGGCGATGAAGATGCCATGATCATCAAAGTTTCCTTCGGCAACAATACCTTGATCCTCTTTAAATAAATCAGGAATAGTTCCTTTATATACAACCCTCAAGAACGTTTTTTCATCCGTTATATCAAAAGTCACCCTGTTATTTTCTTTGACTATACTATCCTTGGCGACCCGTCCTCCAAGGCGTAAAGATTTAGCTTTTGCAAAAAATGCTTTTTTCTCGCGCCATTCACTGGGAGTTATAAAAAAGACAACGTTTTCCCTTAAAGCACCTAACACCATGAGCAAAATTCCTCCGACTAGGAGAATAAGAGCTAAAAGATACCAACCACGTTGTTTCATTTATTGGCTGCTATTTCGATATTTTCTGTAAGTAACTATGGCCATTGCAACCAGAATGAGAAAGGTCACTCCGTAAGCGCCCCAGATATAATGACAGGCGTTCATTCTGCGTTATCTCTTTGTTGTTGGCGTTCTTGGATAAGGGACTTTAAATTTAAACATCCAAAGGTTAACGCATACGTTCCAAATCCCAAAGCCATAATTAACAAAGGCCATAGCATGCTGGAATGAATGGCAGGCCTTGCAAAGCGCATCAGACTTGCTGGTTGATGAAGGGTGTACCACCAATCAACGGACCATTTGATAATGGGTATATTGATAGAGCCAATAACCAGAACAATTGATGCGGTGCTTAGGGTCCGTTCATTATATGTTCGGTAAGAAATATTCAAATACCCAATATATAAAAACAATAAAATAAGCATGGATGTCAGCCTTGCATCCCAAACCCACCAGGTTCCCCATGTGGGTTTGCCCCAAATTGAACCTGTAATCAGGCTAATCAATGTAAATCCTGCACCAATAGGTGCAAAGGCTTTGGCTATGAAAAAGAAAATAGGAATACGCGATATAAGACCTAAGATTGAAAAACCTGCGGCTAATAAATATATCCCAAGCGCCCACCAAGAAGCAGGGACATGCACATACATGATGCGAAAAATCTCGCCCTGTTGGTAGTCAGACGGAGCATACAAAAGACCCCATATGGAGCCTGTCAGCAAACTGATAAAAGTGATTCCACCGGCGAATGGCGGGATCTTTTTGCAAAAACCTAAAACGTTTCGAGTTTTAAATATTTTTGCTAAGTGAGCGTTTAAAGAAGAAAACATACTACAAGGAATATCCATCAATTCGTAAATTGTCTATACGTTTTCGTGTTCAGGTTCGATAACGAGCTCAGATGATCGAAACCAAACAAACCTTTTACAGGTTTTTCTTCAATTCATTAATTTGTTTTTTTAAATCTCTTAGCTCATTGAGAATCAGTTTGTTTTGTGTCATTTCTGGATCATGTTCAACGCCCACATATTTGGCTAAAGCTTTAGTGTTTTCCTCTTCAGCTGCGCTCTGCATGGAGCCTACAATTAAGCCAAAGAATAAGTTCAAAATAGTAAAGCTCATAACCACCATGTAGGGTATGAAGAATAAGTAAGCGTGTGGATGAGTTTCCATTACCGTATTGGTTAATTCACCAAAATTATCTCCTAGCATAAGTTGAAACAGCGTATACATACTTCTTGTAAGAGATGAGAATATGGTGTTATCTGCACCAAATGCTAGACAGGCTACAACAGCTGATATGTAAAACATAACCAGAAGAATAACAGCAATATTGAGAATGCCCGGTAATGCTTTTCCTAAAGAGGAAATAAGGAACTTCATACCATCTGACATAGATAAAAAGCGCAGAAAACGAAGGACTCGGAGCGTTCTTAGGGCGGAAAGAGAAGTAGCGGATGCTAGAATTGAAGCAGAAATAATTATAAAATCAAATATGTTCCAGCCACATTTAAAAAAACGAAAACCACCAGAAATGAGTCGTAAGAGAAGTTCGACTACGAATATGCACAAAATTATAATATCTAAAGTTGTTAGATAAGTGCCATAGTCGGTCATTAAGTTTGGATAAGTTTCCATACCTAAAACAGCAGCGTTCAAAATAAGTAAAATGCTCAAAATATCTTGAGCAATATTGCTGTGTAAAAAAGTTTCTAATTTATTTCCTGCTCGTAGCATTATATCACCTTTACAAATATATAATAAAATTTTAACTAAATTTAATATATAAGTAAAGGCTCTAGAGATTAAGGACGTAAAAAGAGATTTTATTAAAATCGTTATGATCTTAAATCAAAGGATCTTCGTAAAAGTCTTACGAATCCCTTGACGAGGTTTAAAAGTTTAGTTTATAACAAAATAGTGACTTATCAAGCAAGGGCCCTTAGCTCAGTCGGTAGAGCATCTGACTTTTAATCAGGGGGTCGAAGGTTCGAATCCTTCAGGGCCCACCATGCAAATCAACGGTTTGCTGGATTCTTGCTTTTCTCCCTAAAATCTTGGTGCTACTCTAGTGCTACCTTTTGGTAGCATTATTAGGAATCTTAAACCTCTCTTTTATTCAAAGTGACATTATTAGCTGATCAAGCCCGCTTAACTGGATAACGCTTTCAACACCTCACTGTAAAAAACGGATAACAACATTATCTAACCATTTTTTGTGCATATTGCAGTTTCTTTTTTTCTGCTGGTGTAAGCTCATTTTCTAAAGGTTTAAATGCTTTTATAAGATCCGCATATTTTTTGCTTTCCCAAGCTTTTTCTGCCCCTCTTCTTGCATACCATAATTTCTGCCTGGCCGCACAAGCTTGAGTATTAATCTCTTCTAAATCAGCCAATTCTCTAAAAATATTTTTCTCTCCTTTCAATGCCTCTGTAGCATAAGTTTGTGTTGAATATGCTAATGTTTTAACTGCTTCTGGGATAAATTCTGGATTACTTGTTTGAAAGCCACCTAGCGCTTTAGCTTCATGTGGCGCCTTTAAATCTAATATCAAAGCTAAATCATAGCTATTTCTCCTTCCATCTTTAGCTTCTATTTGCTTATTTTTAATATATACCCCCATTTCATATGATCTTCGACAATCATAATAAACATCTAAACATACCTTATTATTTTCATAGCTAACTACGGCATGCATATTTGAAGCTTTTTTTTGCAAAGCAAATTTCTTGGCTATTGGATTAAAATATTGATGAACTGATTTAATAAATATTTCTTCTAACATTTTTATGCCTCTGGTGGATAGTAATGTTTGCCAGCTAATTAACTAAGCATTCTTCAGCTTTTGTTTGGTTTGCGAAAATACTGTCTACCAATTTAATTTAAGTGAATGAATCCTATATTGATTTCATCATTGCGTAGCTTTACACATAACTACGGCACTTTTTAATCGCAAGCTTGCAATATCCTGCCTAGGTCTTTATGCAATAAGCGGGCGCATTTTTTGGCTTCTTTAGAGAGAAAATCTAGTTTTAAAATATCCTTGATATGCCACTTTAAAGCCATACAAATCTCTGATCCAGTACAGCCTTCGGCCATAGCATTCAGTATTAAATCAGCATGTTCTTTAGCACCTTCTTGATCCAAGAGCGAAGCAAGATTGTTTGCTTCTCTATAACACTCGAAAACATCCATATTTGTTTTCCTAAATAACTGTAATTCTGCCGCATCTGTGGTCCCTTTGTAAAAACCGAACATACAGGAGTTACTTAATATTTACTTATTGGGATACATTGATTTTATTTTTCCATTTACTATGTCTAGAATACAAAACCATCTATCACTGTAAGCACTTAATTCATTATTTTCAAAATATATACTGTAGTAATATTCTGGTTCGTAAGTTGAATACGACATCTCTTTTGGTAACTCAGCTTCCCAAATCTTTTCTCCTGAGCTGTTATATAGAAATAAGTTAGATGGAATTTGCTTATTAAATTTCGTGCTTTCTTCTATCAAGACTAAAACTACATTTTTTAGATCAATAACTTTAATTATTTTAAGAGGGGAAACGACTATCTTTCCGCTTAAATGCAGATTGCAATTTTTATAAGAATTCATTTGAAGAGCCTCCCTGATTTAAATATTAGGTTTTTTAGCCTTGACTTATTATTGTCTCTGTGACACTTTATACATAAATGTCTCTAAGCCACTTGTCAAGTGTTGATTTTTTTAAAAGTCTGAACCGAAATGAGGTCTATCATATGAATAACCAGGAAATATTGAGCTCTCAAATTTATGACCCATCAATCTACAAGCGCCCTAACACTACTGTTGATGTGGTTATTTTTACCATCATTGATAAACAGCTCCATGTTTTAACCGTCAAAAGGACTGAAGAACCTTTTAAAGGAATGTGGTCATTAATTGGTGGATATGTCGATATCGAAAAGGACAAAAATCTTGAATCAACTGCAACGAGAAAGCTCCAAGAAAAAACAGGAGTACAAACGCCTTATTTAGAACAGTTTGAAACCATAGGTAACGCTGATAGAGACCCGCGCGGTTGGTCAATAACCACTGTGTATTTTGCGCTTATTTCATCAGAAGGAGTCGAGCTGAAAACAGGAAAAGGAACGAATGATATAAAATGGTCAAAAATTGAAAAGAGAAAGATTGAAGAGCCTTTAGCCTTTGACCACGCAGAAATATTACAAAGGTGCACTGAGCGTCTGAGAAATAAAGTGCTATATACCTCTCTTCCGATCCATCTTATGCCTAGTGAATTCACCTTAAGTGAGCTGCAAAAAGTATATGAAATCCTTCTAGGTCAAAAGATTGAACATAAGTCCTTTAGAAGACGAATGCTTGGAGCTGACATTTTAGTGGAAGCAGAAGGTATGCGGCATGAAGGAAGAAGACCTGCACAGCTTTATCGAGTCAAAGAAGGTCACAATGCCCATTTCTTTATTAGGAACCTCGAGGGAGCTACCTAACATATTAATGTTGGCTAAAACAAAGTTTCCATATAACAATTACTAGGTGCAAGCATGACGCAAGAACAACTATTTAAATATCAACAAGAGCTTCTCAGCGAATTTGAAAATGATGCCAAGGGAATATTAAAAGATATAAGCACCCCTTCCCCTAGTCATATACTTTATCACTACACATCCTTTAATAACTTCTCTACGAGAATTATTAAAAACAGGGAATTTTGTTACACAGATTTCCGTCATTTAAATGACCCAACCGAGGTCATTTTATCAACCGAAGTACTTCTAAAAGCAATAAATGGACGGAGAGGGGAAAATGACAAGTTACAAGAGATTTTTTGGCAACCCTTTTTGGATATCTTCCCTGCCATTCTAAAACCAGAGAATTTTGAGAAAGTGCGGCATAATTTTAGGCTAATCGATAAGATTGAGTCTAATATTTATACCCTTTCATTCTGTCAAAAAACTGATTATTTACCAATGTGGCGTTGGTATGGAGATGATGGAAGAGGGATTTCTATAGGTTTAAAGCCTGCTTATTTTGCTTCTCATCCGGTTGTTGAAGGTGATAGATCTCCACGTCCTGTATATACAGATGTATTATATGATGAGAATAAATTTGTTTCTGCAGTAAATAGGATATCGGATGCTGCAGAACATAAAATGAAAAAGCTAATTGAGTTCTGTAAGAAAAAAAATGTTTCAGCTGATGGTTTTCAAGAAATAGCAACCTCTTTTGCAAGGGAGCTTCACAATAGATTAGTATCCTACCTATTGCCACTCATGCCTGCCTTTAAGCATCAGGGTTATCAAGATGAAAATGAACATAGACTGTATTATTTAGAATGCAAAGTAACATACAAGCCTGAAGATAATAAGCCTTCTACTTTTTTTCCATTCGATGAAATTCCTGCTGAACGTCGGGGTATAAAATATAGAAAACCTGTAGAAGGTATTTGCCTTCCTTATATAGAACATAAAATTCCTTTTGTTCGTTCTGATAAATTTTCTTTGGAGGATATAGCAGAAATATGGGTTGGACCCTGTGTGCACTTCGATTGCGCAAGAGAACAAATTATAAAGCTTCTTTTGGAAGCAGGATATGCTATTTCAAAGATTGGCACAGAGGAAGGCATAAAAATAAAGAAATCGCAAGCACCATACAGATAAAAAGTAAGAATTAACACAACCTAAATTAGAGGTTCCTGCTATGACTATTGAAATACTATCAACTGAACGAATAGGTTATGGAGGAGATTGTAGGCTTTGCGGAACAGGTCGTTTAACAAGTTTTAATTGGCCACATGCTCAAAAGCATCCCGAAGCTCTCAATTTATATGTTTATGAATTTTCAAAGAAACTTAGAACAGGGTCGCTGTTTAAGTGTAAGTCTTGCAATCATCCTTGGTATTTAGATGAAAATGAGCTTTTCATGCATTCAGTACCAATGGAAAGATTAAAATTGATTGAAGAATGGAATGCAAAGCCGATAATTCTAAGTGCTGAACACACACATATATTGAAAGAAATTGGTGCTACGCCTCCCGATGTATATGGCAATGGAAGACAGTACGCACAAACGCCTTGTAAAGTTATCACAAAAAGCGATGAAGTCTTCAGTTTTGCAATTATTTCTCAACAGCAGCATGCGCCTTTTGAAGAATATAGAAAATACCGATTAGCCTCTGAAATACAAGATATTCAGGCAAGTCCTTTTGCTCTTGCATTAGAAGTACGTCTCGCCACAACACAAGCAGAAGAGATAAGAAACGGTTTCGCCTCCAACCATTGTTGAAAAACCTAATGGGAAACAAATAGTTCTTAACTGGACAACGTATTTTTATGACCGCATAGATTGCTTAGCTGGTGATATAAGGGTTGTAAAAAATTTTGATGATTGGAATGACTTGCCTCATATTTATAATATGGGTGCTGACATTACTTATTTTGTTGCGGATTGTTAGGTGCTAATAAAGTAAATGAGAAAATTTAATAACGATTTTGGATAAGAAATGGATCTTCTTCATATTAGGATTTTCAAAAGACCAAAACAATGTTACAGCATTATTTATAAAATAGAAGATGAAGCAAATAATTCTCGCTTTGTTTCCGTGGAAAATTATAGAGAGTATCTATGGAAGCCAGGTATAGATCCAACATGGATTAATATCGTATTAAATTTACAAAAACTCAATCCTAACCAAGCTAAGCAATATGTTCTTGATGAACTTAAGAAATGCAAAGGAATAGATGTCGGATTTAGTTGGTCACATTCTGATTATTCGCATGATGCTTTTGTAGATCAGGTTTTAATGTTGGTGGGTTTTGAATAAATAATATCATATTATTATGTAGGTGCTTTCTTCTAAGATATATTCTTTATTCTTCCTCACTGTGCTTGTTGTGCATAGCGGGCGATTCTCTTGTGCTTTCTTGATCTCGCTTTTTATTCAAGAGTTATTTTTAAAAAATACTTTTTGATACAGCTCTTAACGAGAGGAAATCGGAGCCATATCAGCGCCAAAAAATGCTTTAAAAAGATCTTTGTCAGCATGAGAAACTTCTCCTAGCTGAGGCTCCTCTTTTCTGGGACTTTCTTGTTTTTTGATGAGATGGATTAAAGCAAGATACTTTTCTCTTACTTTTTCCAACAGAAGATGGGTAGATATTTTTGTTTTAAGAGTACTACCTTCGGTTTCGTATACTTGTTTACAACGCTGAACAAATTCCTTAGAGAAGGGGCCTTCCACTTCTTTCATCATCTGTTCATATAACTCTAAAAACTTTACAGGCTGTTTATATTGATAGTTAACATCGCTTTCATTATATACAAAATGAAAAGAGTCTCGGATTTCATCAACGGAAACATGCTGATGTAAGCTCAACTTGCTATTGATAGCATGAGCTTCAGAATCGAGAATACTCTCATTGCATCCAAATGAAGGTGTTATAACTTGATAACACATCACCGCTATCCCTAATAATTTCCAGCCCATTTTTTTCTCTTCTTAATAAGTAAGCGTTTTATCCATCAAAGTATAGGGTAATCCTACAGAAAAGTCCATCAAGTCTTTTTTTCCAAAATTAAATAAAAAATCAAATAAAGAGAGAGCTTCTTTTTCTAGATGAGGGGGGTCTTTTAAAAAATGTCCTTGTCTTTTCACGTCTAATTTCATTTTCTGCAAGAATCTAGGCGCTGCATCTCTGATAGCTCTTACCTCTATAATCGCTTCTCCGTAGCTTTTTTCATGACCTCTTAAGCCCTTTTTAAAGAATCCCATTGCATTTGTGGGGTCTAGAAGCAAAGGGGGAGACAGTACATCATACTTCCATCCAATAGATTCGACCTCTCCTGTAGGGTTAATTATTAACCTAGTTGGTTCAGGAGTATCTACACTTGCAAGACTACGAGTAAAATAATCTTCTAAAGCATCAGCTCCTAATAATCCACTGAGCTTTGCTCCTTCTTTAAAGTTTCTAACCATTGTAGTGCTTATAATTCCACGGCCTAGTAAATTACTAAGAACATCGTGATTTTCTGCAACAAAGGAATCCTCAAGCAAAGGCATTACGCTGCTATCAAGAGGCAGAATTTCTCCCGTTGGTGCAAATATTTGCTCTGCATAATTGGTTCTATTGAATTGTTCGATTGTTTTCCATCTGATAAAAGATGCGTTCTTTTTCATCATATTAGAAAAGAAGTCACTGTAGGATCCCATAGCTGTATTGCTAATTTCTTGCCACATGAGAGAGAAAGGTCGACGAGACATAAGGGCCAATTTAGCTTTGACATCAACTTGCTGAACGGTATTTAACCCTTTAAGGGTGTCTGTTAGTTGTTCTTTATCATCTTCATCTGAACTCATTGTTGCGAGAGTAAAGGCATGCAAGAACATTAATCCTGAAAATTTATTATTAGTGTAACCTTGCATTACCTGCCAAAACATTTCTCCGTTTCCTTCTTTCATGGCGTGTTTGAGAAAGTCAATACCAGGAAGACTTGCAGAAAAAGGAAGGGTATAAGCAGCATTATCGAAGCCAAACAAACAAAAATATAAAGGTATTGTGAGTTCTAAAGGATGTTGAATGGTTACTTGGGGGCTAAATTCCGGTGTCCATGTTGTAGAGCTTGGTTTTTGAATAGGCCTTCCAGCCACAACCCCCATAAGTTCATCATGCTCTAAAGCATAACCTTCACTTGCTAATCTTGCTGAAATATAATCTGTCCACTGAGCAAAAACTGTTCCAGCTTCATGTGTATTAAGCAGTTCGACAAGAATGGAAAAAGACAAAGAAATACTTTGGATGCTTCTTTGCACCAAAGCTTTTTCATGAAAATTAAAAGGTTCTGTGACAAATTCAATATCATTGGAATCAATCACTACTTTCCAAAGAGTACGGCCGGTATCTACGTCCTTTACAGAAAATATGGGCTTTTTTTGAACTGAGTTATCGTTGAGAGCCCATCCACACAAACGATTCATTTCTTGAAATTCAAAGCCTAGTTTAAAAGGCATAGTATGTGCGGCAGCGCTTGCTTCGTCAGTTTCACTGGCATTCACCTGTAAAGAGTGAAAGCAAAGCAAAAACTGAAGCAGAAGGCCTGCTATAACAACTATATAGTGGAGTCTTGGTTCTTGTTCTTTTATTTTTTTCATTTCAAGTACGAAAATTTTATCAACCTAAATTAGATAATACAGAATAGTCATTAACAAATTATAAAAAGCAAATTGGAAAGAATTATGAGATTCTAACCAATTATTGTTATTTTGATAGCGCAGCAAACCTGATAGAGAGCAAGAGGATGATTTTAATTAATTCTCTAGGCTCTCAATCAGCAGCATCTTCTACACTTTTCTTCCTCTTCTGCCCCTAAGTGGCTCCGCCCCTCGCGCAGACAAGACATCGCTTCGCTCAAGAAAGTGGTTTCCCCAAGTTTCGACCAAAGGCCTGCCAACTTGGGAGATACCCCTCCAGCTTTCTTGGTCTTGATCTTTTCTACCCCCGATCTCGCCGATGGCAGGGATGCACGCGTTTTTAAGACGCAGCACCCATTAACCATTATTAAAAGGAAAGATCATTATGATAGAAAACGAGATTCTAAGTTTAATAAAACGTCATTGGAAAAAAACAGCCTGGGGCGCTGTTATATTTTTTATAATTAGGTTTCTGATTGTTACCTTTTTTGGCTGGTGGATTCTTTCAACCATTCTAGAAAGACGGCAAGAATTTAAGGAAAGCAGCGAGGCTTTTGAAGCCTCCTTTCAAGAAATGTCCAAATCTTTTGAAAAAGGCTTTAATGAATCGAGAGCTTCTATAAAAGATAAACAGGGTGAATTGAAAGAGGAGTTTGAAAAAAGTAAGGCTACGTTTGGGAAAGCTTTGTCAGGAAAATAATATAGCAGCACTGATATCGGAGCTGGACTGCGCAACTTCCTCAAGCAATGGGCGTGCTGGTTAAAATGTGGAATCTCGGAAATCTTATCGTTTGAAGCGTGTGTGATGACCCATATACCCAGTCTCTTTGCTTGTTGGGTTCCTAGGTCAGCACACGCCATTCAAGCCATGCCTATTCTCTAGATCACTACATTTTAATTAAAATTGAAGATAAATGGCCACGGGCCATGCCGCGGCGCCCGACAAAAAGTGACACACCGGCATCGAAGGTCCGCCGCTCATGTGAGGGTTGCTCTCGCCATCCTAGCGCTTTTTTCCAATTTTCATATAAATCCTCCGAAGATACTTCATCAAAATTCCGACCGACCAAATAATCATACCAACTTAAATCATCCCATCCTCCCCAAGTCCAGAATAGTCCAAGCGGGGACGTATATGAGCCCATAATAGGTGCCATATGACGAGCTGAGGTGCCAATGTCCCGTTCAACAATAAACTTTGGGACAATCCAGGTCTCTACCTTGCTTGAATTCTCCGCTTTCTTTCCCTTACGATACCCGGTCGATATGCTTAAGTACTTACCCGCATCGCCGCACCTTGATAAATCAAATGTTCCTTCTAAGGTTTCTGGGTTGACGATTGATGCAAAAGGTATCTCTATCTTGCCTACGTCACTGCTCGGATCCGGTTTATAAATCAATCGCCCGCTCATAAACCGTCTGTAAATCTCCTCATGACCTCTCGCTATATCGGGTAGCGCCGGAAAACTGGTCCTTGGGATTGCTACTCCAATAGGAGCAACAACAACGCTAGAAGAACCGCCAGTCACCTCTCTGGCCGGAGGTATTCCAGGAGCTCCAAGCGTCCGAGTTGAGGGTATTGCATTGATAATGGTTCGTGTCATCTCAATCTCTTCCGCTTCATACCTTTCTCGACTGGCTTCAAGCTCTGGAGCATAATGGGCGAATAATTGTTTTTGTCTTTCCATTAATTGGCGCGTTAACCCTGGAATAGAACGAGGATCTCTGGATATAAAAAATTCTGCTCCGGGTCGAGCAAAGAAACGAACGATTGTTCGTTCATCGGTATTGATAATCGCGTGGAGGGTCATTAAAAATTCATTCCGTGCTCGACTCCCTTCCGGAAAAAGCCTTTCAAAGGCAATGGTATGAGTCTCTTCACTTCCGGGCATTGCAAAACGGATATGGCGAGTAGGTGGGTAAGGATGAACGGACGGATCACTAAATGATTCTCCCGGATCAACCATAATCAGTTCTGCAAAGGATTGTCCGGCACGCTGGACAATCCGATAGCCTATATTGGTTGCACTTGCCCCAATAAAATCAATATCATGAATCCAAGTCGCAACGGCGGCAGCTCTGCCTAGTCCTTCTACATCATAAGCTAGAAAACGTCCTTTCTTTTCTCCTCGACAGGCTTCCATCAGACATCGACTGTCATGACAAACTACAGGCCCAAATTCAGGATCAAGACTCTCTAAAAATCCGGGAAATCTGAATTGTTTTTTATAATCATGATAGTCATCGATCTTACAGGATAGAATGTGGATGACTTCTTGCTCATCAAGGCATTCAATACCCGTATTGGTCATGTGTTGGCGAGATAAAACCGTCCGAGGAACAGAAACGCCATAGAGGCCGTAAATATCGGAGGCAATCTTTTCTCTGCACGCTAGGCTTTCATTCTCTTCTTGTGCAACTTTTAGAGGATCTCCCCTTGATATACCCTGTGATTTTCCAATCCATTCTTGACCGGTTCTTTTTTCTCGAAAGAGACTGGAACTTAAGGTTGTTCCCCCTGGACGGACACGGAGATTTTCAAAAGCGTCTTTGGGAAGAACAATAATTTCTTCTTCCAAAGGGGCTCTGCGGCGTAAAGAAAATCCGTCTCCACGCTCTTCAGGAGCGGGGGCAGAACTCCATCCCTGGGGAGACAAGAGAAGACAAAAAAGAAAACAGAGTCCACTCCCTATGCGGGACAGCTTTTCCTTAATCGGCATGAAAACCCTTTTTTTATTATACAAATAGAAATGAAGTATGAAAAAGTGTTAGGGCAAAAGGAGACCCAAAAGCAAATTGCAATAAAAAAGAACTTTCTCTTCTTTTGAAAAATAAGAGGCACGCTCTTACTCATTGCAATGAATCTAAAATACCATCAAACAATGCTTGAATAAGATCAGCAAAAGAACTCCCTCAGAGTTCCTTTTTTGGATTTGTCCATGGGTGGAAAAGATCACGGGAAATGGGCCTGTTTGTCAAGACAAGCCAAAGGCTTCGAACGCAGTGAGCTTGGTCTTTACAAATTGGCCCAGCCGTGATGTCCTTCTTCAAGGACAAATCTTTAAAAACCTAAAATGAAAAACCTCCTCTAACCTAAGAGATCATTAGGAAGCCATAGAAACAACGTTACCGCTGTGCTGTTTAACCACAGATTCTACATCCTCTAAATTGGCAATTCCTTGCCACTCTTGACGAATGGCATTCCATTTGAGGCCAAGGGCTCTGATGGCTGATCTTGCTTCCTCGCTTGGCTTTTCATTAAACTGAACAACAAGCGGCACCCCGCCCTCTTCGTTTCCGCCCCTTGCAAAGGCACTGGCGCCTTTTTGACTCCACTCCCCGAGGATCTCGGCCTTGTTTATCTTTTCCTTTATAGAAAGCAAAGCGCCATAAAGGGCGTTTATGTCCAGCGTATCAATTCCCGCTTTTGCAACAAGTCCGCCTATTTCAATCAGCTTTTTTGTGCGTTCACGCCTTTCTGTTTCTTTTAAGGCTTTTTCTTTGCCCATAATGGCAATCTTTTGCCGTTCTAATTCAGCTTTGCGCTGCTGTAGGTTTTTTCTCATTTTTCCCCTGTTGTCCTTGTGGTATCAATCAAACGAAACCTCTCTTATCTATAATAATGGTAACATAATTGTTTCTGTTGAAAAGAGGGCATTTTATTAAAATACTTTGCATGCAAATTTGCTGATAAAAAAACGGATGTTTGAATTTGTTTCTTGAGATTTGTACAGAAGAAATCATGACCATGCTTCTGCAGAATTCGTGCAGACGCAATATACATTCGGTGAATGTGTGCTGTTGCGTTTTGAAAAAAGTATGTTAGGCTTATAAATAGCAGGATTTCAGATTTTGTTTTTAGTTGTGAGTTTTTAAAATTGGCAATTGCATTCGCCCGTTTAGAAGTTGTTTCCCGTTCAAAAGGGTCTAATGCGTGCTTAAAGGCAGCGTACAATGAACGGGCTAAAATTAGTTGTGAGCGCACAGGCCAAACCTTCTTTTTTGGCCACCGAGATGGCAACGTTCATCACGAAGTTCTTTTACCCCAAGGAGCTGACCCTAAATTCAATCAAGCAAAGATTTTATGGAATGCAGTGGAGAAAGCAGAAAAGCGCAGTGATAGCCAAGTTGCCTATGACATGGTGATTGCCCTTCCTGACGATAAGCAAATCACGCTTGAAGATAAAATTGCTTTAGCGCGTCGTTTTCTGGGTGAGAATTTTGTAAGCAAAGGTCTTGCTGTCCAACTAGACATTCACTCCCCTCATGAGAACGAGCGAAACTGGCACGCCCATGCTTTGATAACAACCAGAAGATTTACAAAAGACGGTCAAGACCTAGGTGAAAAGGCCCGTGACCTTAACCCAACCTTCTATAAGGGTCAGGTGATGGAAGGGGATATTTGGGGTGAGAAATGGCGTGAAGTGCAAAATACTTACTTTCAGGAAAAAGGATACGATCTTGCCGTTGATGAAAACGGTATTATTCCCCAAGAACACCTTGGGCCTATTCGGATGCGGCGCTTTATGGGGGATACGGAAATTGGCCTCAGATCAGACCTTGTCCAAGAGGCCAATGAAGAGCTTGCCAAAGACCCAGAATCCATACTGGCTTATCTAACACGACATCATGCCACCTTTAAAGAAGCGCACCTGAATCGTTTTTTGGATAAGCATGTTGAGGAGAAAGACAGGCAAGTGGTTAAAGAAGCAGTCTTTAAAAGCCTCAGCCTTCTTCAGCTTTGGGAGAAAGATAGTTCTCATCCCTTAGGAGTCAGTGCTGAGAAAGATCTATTCACCACAAGAACGGTCAGAGAAGAAGAGCTCAGGATTGTTCGTATCTCAGAAACTGTTAACGTCAAAAATGGCATTGACGTTCACAAAAGGATAACCAACAAAGTTCTAGCCAAACACTCCTTAACAGAAGATCAAAAGCAGGTCTTTTTAGCAGCAACAGGTAATAATAAGGATTACGAAGATAAGGGCCTGGTTATTGTTCAAGGAAGGGCGGGTACGGGTAAAAGTTATACCCTTCAGGCCATTCGAGAGGCTTATGAACAGGATGGTATTCGCATCATCGGCCTAGCGCCTACCAACACGGTTGCCGGGGACCTAGGTAGAGAGGCTGGATTTTCTGATGCCAAGACCGTTCATAAAATGCTGTTTAACCATAAAAGTGAGAGAGAACTATTACCCAGAGGTAGTGTTCTTGTTGTTGATGAAGCCGGCATGATTCCAAACGACGCCTTGAATGAATTATTGCAGGTTGCCAAATCAACAAAATCAAAAGTGATTCTTATAGGCGATGAAAGGCAATTGCCCTCTGTTACCAGAAGCGGTATGTTTGCCTATCTTGCTGATAAATATGGATCACCCGAGCTTCATGACATCAAAAGACAAGATATTGACTGGCAAAAGGAAGTTTCTAAACACTTAAGCCAAGGCAGAACTAAAGAAGCCTTGCAAATCCTTCAAGACAACAATCGTATCCATTGGTCAGATAAAAAGGAACAGGCTGCTCATGAATTGGTGAATGCTTGGAAAAAGGCACATCTAGAAAATCCTACCGAGCAAAAGTTGATTATCACGCACACCAACCATATGGTTGAAAGCTTTAATAAAGCCATCCGTCATCACTTAAAAGAAACAGGAACTCTCTCAAGGACTGAATACGAATGTATGACTGTCAGAGCCAATAAATGGCTTAAAATACGCACTGGTATTGGCGATCGCATTCAGTTTACCCAAACCAAATCAAATTTAGGTATCAGCAATGGTATCTTAGGGACCCTAATCGAAGTTAGGGAAAAAGAAAACAATTCGTTTGAATTCACAGTTAAACAAGATAACGGCAAGGAAGTCACCTTTGATCCAGCCAAATTCCATGGCTTTACCTTAGGCTATGCCTCCACCGTTTACAAAGCGCAAGGCAAGACCAAACCCTCTGTTTTTGTTTACCATGATGGCAGAAGCTCAAAGCCCCTTTCTTATGTCTCCCTCACCCGTCAGAAAAACGATCTGCACCTGTTTGTCTCAACAGAGAAAACCAAAGACTTTAAAGAGCTTGTTTGGCAGATGAGCGCAAACCAAGAAAAAACAGCTTCCTTAAACTATGTAAGTGTTGATGATATTCAAACAAAAAGAGAGCAGCTTGAAAAGCAAAGCCACCTAAAGAATGCAGAGCAAAACCTAAGCCCCCTTTCGTTCTTTATCAAGCACACCCTGAAAGATAAATTGCAAAGCCTTGGCCAAGAGCTATCCGTTAAGATAAAAGACAGCCTTTATCAAAACGACGCCTTTTACAAACTGCCCCCTACCCAAAGAGATGAACATCATGCCGTTGTTCGCCTGGACCGCATTCATGCGCAGCACCAGGAATCAACACTGGCCTCTGATCCTAAATCCTTAGAAAAGCAACAAAGCCCTGACCACAACCAAGAGGTTAAGAAATACACGCCTGAAATTGAGAAGCAGGAAAGGATGGTGAGGGAGCAGCGGGAGAGGTTACAAATTGAACAGAAACTAAAAAATGATAAAACGCTTTTGTTTTAATTTATTAAAATAGCCAAGTAACAGGCACAGCATAAAGATTTTGGCCAAAAGATAGAAAATTTTCTCCTTTATAAACCACATACCCTGCTAAGAACTGTTGCGGAATATCTTCTTGCAAAGCTTTTAAGTGTGCAAAATCAGAAGATGTAACTGTGGCTGATGCTTTGACTTCTATTCCAACAATTTTTCCTTGTCTGTCTTCTAGAAGAAAATCAATCTCCCGACCATTGCTTGTTCGCCAGAAATAAAGCTGAGGCTTCGTTTCGCTCCAGTTTATTTGCTTTTGCAACTCATTAAAAATGAAGTTTTCCATTAATATGCCTGTTTGTGTCTCAGGGTTTAAATGAACAAGATGCTGCAAAATGCCTGTATCGTTAAAATAAATTTTTGGCGTTTTAATAAGCCTTTTTCCAAGATTTTTGTGCCAAGGTTGAAGTCTGTAGCATAAACATAAAAGCTCTAAGAGATGGACATATTTGCGCACGGTAGGAAGGGATATTTGTAATTTAAGAGCAAGATTCGTGAAGTTTAAAAGGCTCCCTACACTGATAGCTAAATGCATCATAAGTTGATGGACGTTTAAGGGATTTTCGACGGTATCAAGGGTAAGGATATCTCGTTCAATTAAGGTTTTAACATAAGATGCATACCATGCTTCTCGCCTTGAAGATTGCTCTCTTTTAAAAGCTTCAGGATATCCCCCTTTTGTTATCATTTGCTCTACTTGATCTAAGGAGGGGGCTGAAGAGGATCGAGAAAAGACATCACTTATCTCTTGCTTAAATAAATTATCAATCCAATTTGTTTGATGTCCCATAATTTCTGCGAGGGATAGGGGATATAAGTTAATGTATTCAACGCGTCCTGCTAAAGAATCTGGTAACTGAACCCAATTAAGTAAGTTGGCTGACCCCGTCAGAAGAAACATCCCTGGTTGTCTGTTTTGATCTACTGCCTTTTTTATAGATAAAAAGAGCTCTGGTGCATGTTGAATTTCATCGAGAATAATAGGCCATGGATTCTTAAGAGCCTGCTGAATAAACCCTTCTGGATCTGCTTTAGCAGAATGCAGTGTTGCCCAATCATCGAATGTAAAAGTGGATTTAGAGAAGATTGAAACAAGGGTGCTTTTCCCTGTTTGACGAGCTCCTGTAACTATTGTTATAGGCGTGTCTTTCAAGGATTCTCGAATAGTTTCTTGACAAAAACGCGGATAACTCATATTATGCAAATCGTAAAATATAATTCATGATTTACATAAATGATAAACCATGGATAAAAAAATAGCAACTGCCTTAGGGAAAATAAGAACTGGTATGTGAAATGAAAGAAGAAAAATATGCTTACGAAAGAAGGGTAATCGCTTTTCTTGATATCTTAGGAGTAAAAGAGCTTCTTAAAGAGAAAGACCCAAGGATTTTTGAGATTGTTTCTATTCTTTCAGATTATCAAACATCTGAAAAACCAAACTTTGAAAGCACCTTTTTTTCAGATAGTATTGTCATTTCGTTTCTCTTATCTGAGGATGACAAAGAGAATTTAAAAAATCTTAGAAGTTTGATTCTTGATATAACTCTTAGTCTTTGTGCACGACTCTTTCTGAAAGGAATCTTGCTGCGAGGAAGTATTACAATTGGAGATCTATATCATAAGGGAAACACTATTATAGGACAAGCATTAGTAGATGCCTATGAGATGGAGACCAAAATTGCTTTCTATCCTCGCATTATTTTAAGCAAAGAAATTGAAGAGCTAATAAATAGAAATAATGCTCCTTCAAAGATCCATGGAATTGCTTCTAGTATTAAGGGCGATCTGGGCACAATAGAAATCACTCAAAATTACGCCTCAACTCTTTCCATCAGAATATCTGATGACGGCTATTCTTATTTGCACTGGCTTCATTGGCATATTGGGCAAATGGTTGAGGAAGGTCTACTAGATGGTATTCCAATAATTAGTTTTCGACCTAACTTTAACTCGATAAATGAAATAAAACATACTATAGAAAATAATTTGAAACACTTAAACCCAAATACTAGCCCATTCGGTAAATGGCGATGGATGGCTGTATATTTCAATCAAGTTATGACTGAACGTAAATTGATTGAATTCCAAATCGATATTGAATCTATCAAAAAAGTTTTAAATTTATGATCTTAGCGACAAGAACCATTAACCCCTTACATTTTGAAGATCTAGAACCCAAACGGTTTGAAGACCTTGTCCGAAATATTATCTATGACTTTAAAAATTGGCGACAATTAGAACCATGTGGGCGATCTGGAAATGACGGAGGTTTTGATATAAGAGGATGGGAAATTACTGGTTCTCAAGAAGATATTGTTGAAGAAGATGAAGACTTAAAAGATAGCTTTTTTAATGACAATATATGGCTAATACAATGTAAGCGCGAGAAGCAAATCACACCTAAAAAATTAGTAGGATATGTAGAAGAAATCCTTAAAAAAAATAAGAATGCTATATTCGGTATTATTTTTGTTGCAGCTTGTAATTTCTCTGAAGCAGCCAGGAAAAAATTCCTCGCAATTTGCCGAGAGCATCAGGTTCAAGGATTTCATCTGCTTGGTAAAGCAGAACTGGAAGATTTATTATTTCAACCCAAGAATGATCGCCTCCTATTTGCCTATTTTGGTATTTCTTTAATAATACGTCGACGTACCTTGAAAACAAAAATTAATGCAAAGCTAGCTATTAAGAAAAAAGCCAAAAACTTTCTTATAGAAAATAATGAGGTTCTTCTTCGAGATCCTAATGCAAGTGACTATCCTTATAGTAACAACGATTTAAGCTATGAAAGAAAATGGAAAATATATCAATATCGAGGACATCATGATTCTGGAGGGCTTATCTTCTTAATTGGAGAATATTTTGCGTACTTTAACAAAGAGACAAAAGAATGGGATTACTTAGAGGGATATAAAGATAGAAAAGTTTCTTATTGTGACCCATGGGATAAAGTTTATGGGCAAGAGCATGCTCAAAAAAGAGAGCCATATGTAGAATTATGGCTTCAACAGGAGGAATCAACCAAAGCATATTTAGAAATATTAGGATTCATACCTTACGAAAACATAATAGCTATAGATGAAATAGGAGATGATAGCGCTAGAATGCCACATATTTATGTGGAGTTTAAGAAAGAAAACAAGCCTTTTAAATATTGCTTCGGAAGACTTAACACTTTGAATAGTCAATTTCATTGTCCAAAAGAAGATAAGAGAGTTAATTTTTTCAAGCCGCTATGAGGTAATTTGAACATAGAAAGAAATATTCAAAATCAATAACTTATCTACCTCACAAAAATTTTTATTGACCAAACCCTAAATCAACTTAAAAAAGAGACATCTCTTTTCTTGAGTTGATCTTGATTTTACAGGGCTGGCTATAAACATATTAACTCTTTAAGAAATCAAGACTGTGTCAGAAGCAACTCAATTTACTTAGAAAAGAATTGGAGATGCAAAATTATAAAACAGTTTTCGTTATTAGTTTATTTAGAACAAGCCTTTACCCAACAAAACTTTAATTCACCTTTCAAAATGCACTAAAAAAGGCCCCACCTCCAAATACACTGATTTTCCCAAAATAAGGCCTTATTATTTCCTTATAGATCCAAAATAAAGGGTAATTCTGGGAAGCAATGAAGTTATATCGCCTTGAATTAAATCTTTTATCCAAATGCCTCAACAAACCAAATAGAAAACCGTTGGTTATTCGCGGAGTCAGACAAGTAGAGAAATCTACCCTTGTCCGCCAACTAGCCTGCCACTAGCGAACGATTTTGTTTGGAGTTAAATTTGGATTGTTATGGGAATCTCCTAGAGCGTAATTGATTTAAAGCAGTATGTTTTTCCTAAAGCTCATCATCGCGCTCGTCGCTTTCTCCATTGATTCTCTCACTGGATCAATATTAAGGCGTGCATAAATGGCCGTTGCTTGTTGAGTTTTGTGGCCTAAGGATTTTCCGATGACATAACTGTTGGCGCCTGTTGCGGCTTGCCAACTGCCCAAAGTTCTACGCAAATCATGAAGGCGTAAATCTTGTAACTCAGCCCTCTTTAAAATTCGTTTCCAAGCAGATTTAGGTTCCTCTAAATGACCTGATTTACTGGTGGCACTTGGGAATGCCCAGTCATTTTCTTTAAGCGTGAAACGCTTCTTCAAAATATGGATTGCCTCAGGAGATAAAGGCACAAGATGTGATGATCCATTTTTGGTTTCAGGAATTCTCCATGTGGCTTGATTAAAATTGATATCTTGCCATCTCATAGACAATAAATTACCTTTGCGAGCACCAGTTAAAATCCCCAGCATGAAGAAATCCGCAAGCGTTCTATTATTCTCTTCTTCTAAAGCTTTAAAGAATCTGGGTAATTCATCACCAGCTAGAAATCGTTCACGACTAATTTCTTTAAATTTCTTAACACCCTGTGCTGGATTAATACCTTCCCATCCCCAATCGATAGCCTTATTAAACATAACCCCTAACAACGAAAGCATTCGGTTAGCAGCATAAGTACCATGCTCTTTTCCTACCTTTGCATGTAGGGCTTCTATATCGGATCTTTTAACACTGGAGATTTTCTTTTTATCCCAAGAATATAAATAAAGCCTGTATTGATCTTCATCATTTTTCCATGACTTTTTGTGAAGTTTTGCGTGTCTTTCCAAATAACAATTAAATAACTCTTTAAATGTTAGTTCAGATCTTAGTTTATTCTTTTCATGGTTGGGGTTTTTTCCTTGTGCAATTTGTGAGTTAATTTCAAATGCTTTAGCTCTTGCATTCTCAATAGAAAGATCAGGATATCTGCCAAGAGTAATACGTTCTGGTTTGCCGCCAACCTTACGATAAACAATAAAGGTAATGCTGCCTTTGTCAGTTAAAGAAACTCCAAGCCCCCTAACTTTGGTATCATAGTAATAAGTTCGTTTTCCATTTGATGGCAAATGTAAAGTTTCCAAAACTTTTTTGGTGAAATTAAGTTTATTCATTTGCATTCTGGTGCTACCCTGGTGCTACCTTTTTGATAAAAAACGATGGATTTTGATTAATATTGATTAATGTAACAATATCATATAAGCTAGTCAATATAAAGGTTTATTGATGTTTGTTAAAGCTGGTAAAACCGTTGGGCTGGTGACTTTTAATCAGGGGGTCGAAGGTTCGAATCCTTCAGGGCCCACCAATCAGTCTTAATATAGCTTCGGGCGCATAGCCTGTGCCTCCATTCGCAAGCTAAAAATCACTTTTAACTGTTAGTTTTTTGCTTAAGAAATTGACGCAAAATTATCTGATCACCATTAACTTTGCAAAACGCAAATAAACAGCTAAGATACAGTCATCAATTCATAATTAAAAACTAAGTTTACTTCATGTCCATACAACCTGATCACTGGATCCGAAAGCAAGCCACTGAGCATGGGATGATCGCTCCCTTTGTTGAGTCTCAAAAAAGAGAAGGGGTTATTTCTTACGGCTTATCCTCTTATGGCTACGACGCTAGGGTTGCCAACGAATTTAAAATTTTCACGAACGTTGACAGCGCTGTTGTCGATCCTAAGAAGTTTTCTCCGAATAGTTTGGTGCACCGAGAAAGCGACGTTTGTATTATCCCGCCCAATAGTTTTGTTTTGGGCCGAACGGTTGAATATTTTAAGATCCCCCGTGACACTTTGGTTATTTGCCTTGGAAAATCAACATATGCCAGGTGCGGTATTATCGTGAATGTCACCCCGCTTGAGCCGGAATGGGAAGGACACGTCACATTGGAATTTTCAAATACAACACCGCTTCCCGCTAAAATTTATGCAAATGAAGGAGTTTGTCAGTTCCTTTTTTTCCGATCTGAACAAACTTGTGAAGTTTCATATAAAGATCGTCATGGTAAATATATGGGTCAAACCGGTGTAACCCTTCCTAAGATATAAAAAAGAGTTTATATGTCTCATAAAATTAGAATCGTCGGGGGCAATCCCCTTAAGGGAAAAATTCAAATCCGTGGCGCAAAAAATGCTGCTTTGCCGCTGATGACCGCATCTCTTTTAACCGACAAAGGATTAACTTTAACTAATGTTCCTCAGTTAACTGACATTCATACAATGGCTGAGCTTTTGGCTCAACATGGCGTTCAAATCAACCATAAACCGGATAGTTATTCATACGAACTTAAAGCAACGGATATTACCAATACAACAGCCCCTTACGATTTAGTTAGCAAGATGCGTGCCTCTATCCTTGTCCTTGGGCCTCTTTTAGCAAGGTGCAGAGAAGCTAAGGTATCTCTTCCAGGTGGGTGTGCGATTGGAACACGTCCCGTCGACATTCACTTGAATGGCCTAAGACAATTAGGAGCGCAGATTGAACTAACTGAAGGGTATATTCACGCTTCAGCTCCTAAAGGGCTGACAGGTGCTCAGATTTCCATGCCGATTGTCAGTGTAACGGCCACTGAAAATCTTATGATGGCGGCAAGCCTTGCCAAGGGTGAAACAAAACTCATTAATGCTGCCAGAGAACCAGAAATTATTGATCTTGCTAATTGTCTAAATGCAATGGGTGCTAAAATTACAGGGGCTGGAACAGACACAATTATCATTGAAGGCGTTGATCAGTTACAAAACGCTGCTTACAATGTCTTACCGGATCGCATCGAAACCGGTACCTATGCCATGGCTGCTATTATTACTCAAGGTGAGCTTGAATTAACTCATACCTCTCTTTCCTTAATTCCAAGTATCGCCTCCATTCTGCAACAAGCAGGGGCTGATCTTAAAGAAACAGAGAATGGCATATACGTTAAATCGCCTTTGACACCATTGTTGGGCGTTGATGTTATGACCGAACCTTTTCCTGGATTTGCAACAGACCTTCAGGCCCAGATAATGGCAGTTATGACAATTTGCCAAGGTGCATCCATGATTACTGAAACAATTTTCGAAAATCGCTTTATGCATGTTCCTGAGTTATGCCGTATGGGAGCGAACATCACGGTTCATCACTCCTCAGCTTTGGTACGCGGCGTTAAATACTTAAGTGGTGCTCAGGTGATGGCAACGGATCTAAGAGCTTCGGTTTGTCTGGTTTTGGCTGGACTTGCTGCATCTGGTGAAACCACTTTAAGCCGTATTTATCATCTTGATCGTGGCTATGAACGATTAGAAGAGAAATTCAGAAATTGTGGTGCTATCATTGAAAGGATACCAAGCACTGCATAAAGGAGACGGTATGAATGGATTGTTCGGTTGACACTTTTGGATCAAAGTATGAGCCAAGAGTAAATAGGTGGCAGGTTGAATTTTGTTTTGAGGCCTTTTTGTTTTTGGTAACAAGAGCAGAAAGATCAGACCTCGTCAAGGAGACTATTCGCCCCTGTCACCGAACGGCCGTCATGAGGCTCTTTAAAGAAATGAAGATGATCTCGAATAGGAGTATGGAACAGCCGAATAAATTTTACTCTCAGAACCATTCTTTTGAGAAGAGGAAATTAAGATGAAATATATTGGAATTGATTTACATACCAATAGCTTTACAGCTTGTTATTTGGAAGAAGGGAAGCCGGAAAGGATTGAAACGTTTCGCTTACAAGAACCTGGTTTAGAAAGGTTTATAGAAACCCTTGCGGAAGAAGATGAAGTTGCATTGGAAGCGACAGGAAATAGTTGCTTTTTTCGAGATCAGATCTTGCCGTATGTTTCTCGTGTTGTTGTCATTGCCCCTTGGCAGTTTGAAGTAATTCGGCGCTCTGTGAAGAAAACAGATAAACACGATGCTCGTGCTATTGCTTTTTTTCTTAGTAAAGACATGTTGCCAGAATCCCGAATCAGAAAAACAGAACACACTCAACTGGCTTCTCTTATTCAGACACGTGATCAATTAGTCAGGCTTCGCGTTTCTTTGATTAACAAAGTCCACGGTCTTTTTACGCGCCATGGTTTTAAAGTCAAGAAAGAAAAACTGACAACGAAAAAGGGATTTGCGAGCTCTATCAAAACTCTTGCTTGGGATTCTTTAGAGAAGGTGGAAATAGACGTTATTACAGAGCAACTAGAATCGCTCAAAAACAGTCTTCGTAAGCTTGAAAAGGAAATTACTTCGTTTGGAGAAACTCTTCCAGGATTTAAAAACCTCATGAGTATTAAAGGAATTGGGCCTCTTTCAGCTGCTATCTTGATCTCTACGATTGGGGATATTTCTGACTTTGAAAAAACAGGGAATTTAGCATCTTATCTTGGAATTGTTCCTCGCGTTTCTCAATCAAATGACCAGCATCTAGTTGGGCGCATTACAAAGAGAGGATCTAAAATAGCAAGGAAAACCCTTGTACAATGTACTCTCATTGCCAAACGATACAGTCCTTATTTGCATGGGTTTTATGAAAGCGTCAAGGCCAGAAGAGGAAGCGGAAAAGCTATTATTGCAACAGCTAGAAAGTTCCTTAATACCATCTTCTACACCCTCAAAAATAACTGGGTCTTTGAAGACTTTACAAAATTTAAATTTAATACTTGCAATCAATCATAGGAGATTCATAATGGCTGAGCTTAATTTTCCCCCTCTTCGTTTACTCGCAAAAGATAAAGAAGAAATTCATATCTTATCAGCTCATCTCCAAGATGGCCTTCTTCCTTTGACCTCTATTCATTTTGACAAAGACACCAAAATATTTACATGCTTGCTAAACCGTTTCTGCTGGGAACACCTCAATACTCACCCAAACGAAGAGCTGTATTACCGAGTCCATTCAGGGTTTTCTGTTGCTAATGTACAAAATGTTCATAGGCGAAACTTTGATCACAGGCGTAATGAACGCGTTTTAAATTTGTTAATGATTACAGTTGATGAACCCAAAGAAAAGTATCAAACTATTCATCTATTATTTTCAGGTGACAGGGAAATTCGCCTGGAAGTTGAATCGATTCATTGTCAATTAGGTGATGTTGATAACCCCTGGCACACTAGTAAAAGACCCATGCATCTTTATGAACATTTGGAAGAGCTAGAGAAAAAAAGAGCTTAAATTCTAGCGTCCTAGTTTAAATTTTATATACAGATCGTTATACCCAAGGTGTTTCAAAAAGCCGGGCAGGCGTTTGAGGGTCAAGGAACGGAGTGATGAGTACCGCAGACTCCGAAAAACAATGAACCCGGAATTTGAAACACGAGGGGTATAGATTTCTAGCATAACTATTATTCGTCATACTCGGACTTGATCCGAGTATAAGGTTATTGCTTGTCTCTTCTTAAAAAATAATCTTTACACACATCTATATAATATATATATTTTTATCAGTTTCAAAATCGTTTGATATGCAAATTAGTTTTCTCGTCTTTAAGCAAGAAACCTTTTATAGAAGAAACAAATTTTTTTGTGAGGGAAAATGAAAATTATTAATAAACCGATATTATCGGATTTTTCAAAAAAACATCCAAAACTAGAAAGTTTTTTAGAAGCTTGGCTTCGCAAAGTTAGAAACGAAATCTGGGAGAGTCCTGAAGATGTTCTTAAAACCTTTCCGAATGCCAAACCGCAGTTTTTTAATCGGGTCTGCTTTGTTATTGAGCCTGGGCACTGTTATTTAGTTATGGCTATCCATTATTCAGCTCAGGCAGCTTCTATTAAGTGGATTGGATCATTTTATCAATATCCAAATTTGTCATGATGTATGCTTAGAGGAGAAAATCTTTATGTGTGTTAATCCTATTCGCAATGAGGAAGATTATTTAGCCGCTATTTATCAAATTGATTCGCTTTGGCATGCTGAGAAAGGTACCTACGAGCACAATCAACTTGAAGTGCTTATTGCCTTAATTGATTTCTATGAGCAAAATCTTTCTCCTGCTAAATTTCCTGACCCAATTGAGGCCCTTAAATTCTATAAAAATCAATTCGATATTGATGACAGAGAATTTAATGAAATTTTTGGATCTGAAAAAGAAACTGTAAAGATTTTGAATAAAAAAACCCCACTAACGTTATCAATGATTTGGAAACTTAGCCAAGTCTTAAAAATTCCTGCCGATTCTTTAATCAAACCTTACGATCTTTCTTCTAATAATCCAGACCTTAATCAATCAGTCATTCATAATAATTCGGAGATAAATAATGCAGATTAAACCCCTTCGAAATCATCAAGACTTTATTGAAACAGTTAGCACAGTCAGCCAACTCATAGATAATAGCTGGCCAAAAATTTTAACGCTCAACGAAAATTCAGAACAATACCGGCAATTTGAAGTTCTATTAACCTTGATAGAAATTTATGAAAGAGAAAATTGCTTATCAGAATTTTCTGATCCGGTAGAAGCCATTCAATTTTATATGGAAAAAAATGATTTAACAGTTACCGAGCTATCGAATCTAATTTCAGAAGATTTCTTTAAAATGACTGACATATTAAATCGAGACAAGCCTATGACTTTAACAATCGTTTGGAAACTTTGTACCCTTTGGAAAATCCCAGCAAATCTGCTCTTAAAGCCATATAAAACCAATGCTTGCTCAAAACTTTCAGAAAATGAACCAGAGTACCCTAACCATTTTATAGAGCTTGACGGACCTCATGCATACTTTCCATAAAATAATAACGCATTTTCCTAAGGGCTCTTGCTTCTATTTGGCGAACACGCTCTTTTGTGATAGAAAGTTCTTTTCCTAGATTCTCAAGGGTTTGCGCGGGATCAGAAAGACGTCTTTGAGTGATAATAAATTGCTCTCTTGGAGCAAGGCAAAGCATGGCTCCTTCTATCCAATTATGCCTACTTTGTTCCGCATGTTCTTGAAAGCTAGTCTCTTCAGGGTTTAAGCGAGTATCTAAAATAAGATCTTGCCAATCATTATCTGCATTTTCACTAATCGGATTGCTTAAGGAAAGGTCATGGCTTGCAAGCCTAGCCTCCATTTGTTCTACTTCTTGAATACTTATGTCAAGATACTGAGCAATCATTTTCTGATCTTCAGGGGACATCATTTCAGTTGAAATAGAAATAAGTTTACTGCGCAGGCGATTAAGATTAAAAAATAGATTTTTCTGAACCGTAGTCGAGCCAGTCCTTACGATAGACCAATTCCTAAGAACAAAGTCCTGAATGTGAGCGCGAATCCACCATTTCGCATAAGTTGAAAACCGAACGCCTCTCTCGGGATCAAATCGATTAGCCGCTTGTAAAAGACCCAAATTACCCTCTTGTATCAAATCAGAAAGGGCAAGTCCGTAGCCTTTATATTTCACAGCCAAGCTGATAACAAGGCGCGTATAGGATTCAATAAGTTCGTGAAGAGCCTTCTCATCTTTATTCTCGTGCCATGCTTTTGCTAAATCCAATTCGGCTTCGCGCTCTAAAATGGGTTTTTTCATGACTTCTCGAACAAATGCTAAATCAGCTTGATGTGAAAGTGAATTGAGATATTCCATTAAATTCCCCATTTAGTATGATCTTTATAGGATCAGTATAGGGATCTAAAATTAAGATTTTGTTAACGATATCCGTCATTTATCTAATATTTAATTAGAGTTTATTTGTTTGTTTCTTTTTTTACTTTTCTAGCCTGACAACAGGCTTCCTTCTCTCACATGAGTGAATGATTTTTATTTCTTATAATTTTTAAGGATTTATTAATTCAGAATTAGAACATATTTACAAAACATCTCTCAAACTCTGCTGAGCACTGCCGCGTTTAAGGGGTTGTTGTTGATTGGGGGCAGGGCGCCATCCAGTCATATAGACAAGATCAAAGGTTACTTGGATGCCGCCTTCTGGATGGGGAAATTTCTGTTGATAAAGGGTTTCTGCATCCTTTAAAAACCCTTTGGAAAGGGGTGGATGAGATCTATTCATCAATATGCTTGTATTACCCGTTATTTTGAGATCCTGCAGTAGTTTTGTAATTGATGGATACCTGACAACAACACGGTCCATGTCCGTAACTGGGAGGGCAAAACCAGCACGCCCTAAAAGGTACCCGGCATCCTTTGTTGCAATCAACGGCATAAACCGATTGCTGATACCTTTATAGCGCTCAATTTCGATTTGCTGAAATACTGACCTTAGTTCATAAAGGCTATCCCCACCAATAAAAGCTGCCATAAAAAGACCATCCGGTTTTAAGCTGTTCAAATATTGTGTTAGGGCTCCAGGAATGTCATTTACGGAATTCAAACTCAAAAAACTAATAATAAGATCAAGGCTGTTTTTCGAAACCGGAAAGAATTCTTCGTCAGCAATTACACAAGAGATAGATTTATTTTGTGAAAGAAGGCAACCAAGATCAGAAAGAATGAAAAATTTTGAAGTTTTAACCAGATCTCTCGCTAAATGGCCGCCGTCATTTCCTATTTGAAAGCAGATATCAAAATCTCTTTTAAAAGTGTTCAAACGGTCAAGCAATCGTTCAGACACCTCTTTGCATAAGAAAGGAAACGCCTCAGAATCTACATCAAGTTTCCGGCGGCGTTTCCTTAAAAGGCTACGATCAAAGAGGGCTAGGATTGGTTGCATCCAGTGAAATTGACTTCTCTAACGACAAAAGACTTTTACGTTTTTTAGCAGATAGATAGGTATAGAACACAGGAATTACAAAAAGAGTGAAAATTGTTCCGATACTCATACCTCCAACGATAACCCAACCCAATTGACGACGACTTTCCGAACCAGCGCCGCTTGAAAATGCAAGAGGCAAGGCTCCTAAAACCATGGCAAAAGTTGTCATCAAAATAGGACGTAAGCGAAGTTTTGAAGCTTCTATAATGGCCGTAAAAAGTTCTTTCCCTTCGTTTCTCAGTTTATTGGAAAAGTCGACCATTAAAATACCATGCTTCGTAATCAACCCGATCAAGGTAATCAAACCAATGTTCGAATAAAGATTAAGGCTTCCCCCATCAATAATACCCAGCGTCAAAACGGCACCCGCTAATGACAAAGGAACGCTTAGCAAAATAATAAATGGGTCACGCCAGCTTTCGAACTGTGCTGCCATAACCAAATAAATAAAACATATTGATAGACCAAAGATAAGCAGCATTGTTTTATTTTCCGATAAGTACCGTTTGGTATCACCAATATAGTCCAAGCGCGCATCTGATGGGATTGCCTCTTGAGCAATCTCTGTAACTTTGGCAATGGCTTCTCCAAGGCTAAATCCTGGTTTTAAGAAAGCATTCATGGTCACAGCACGCATACGATTGTGGTGATGAACTTCAACAGGGCCGGCGCGTGAATGCACTTTGACAAGCTCTGAAAGAGGTACAAGAGTGCCTTCCTTATCGCCTGCTTTCACAAACAAGTTGGTAATATCATCAGGCGAACGACGGGCACTGTTTTCAACCTCTACTTTGACATCATATAGCTTGTTTTCTTTTTTAAAGGAATTTGCTCTTCGACCTCTGATAAGAGCATCAATTGTTTCCGCAATTGTTGCCGGTTCAATATTAAGAGATGAGACTTTGTCACGAATAATGGTAACGGTAAAATCTTCGGTATCCCCATGAATTTCTGATGTTACCCCCATAATCATACCGGATGCATACAGATTAGAGGTTAGGTTTTGGGTAATATCCTTAAGTTCTCGGTAAGTTTTGTTTCCACGGACAACGAATTGAACCGCGCGATTATCGTCACCACTAATACCCGTTGAACCACTACTCACCTTAGCTTCTACACCTGTAATTTCTTCAGCCTTTTTCCTAATTTCATTGGAAATTTCCTCAGTAGAGCGCTTGCGGTCATTTTTAAGTTGAAGAGATACATCAAATGTTGGGTTAATAATCTGAGTAACACGGCGATCAATTTCTGGAATGGATCCTAAGATATTATCAATCATTTCAACGTATCTTTCGGTATACTCAAGCGTTGCCGTCTGTGGAGATTGACCTTCAATCGTAATCGTGCCTTGATCTTCACGAGGCGTGAATTCAGATGGTAAATTTCGATAGATTATATAACCAAACAATGAGAATGCGATAGCAATTCCGACGACATGAAGGCGGTAATTCAAAATCTGACGCAGCTTTTGTTCATACTTTTCTTCAGTTTTATCAAGCCAAATACCGTTTGAAAAATTTTTCACAAGCTTTGACCCAATAATGAGTCCTCTAAAACCAAATTTAAAAACAGATCCCTTAAAGGTTTGTCCGTTTTCTTTAAGTATGTCTAATTTTGACTGGTATTTTCCTTTTAAGTTGAGAACTTTGGTTTCAAGCTTGCTTAGTTTGTCATTGTCTTCTTTTTTATGAGAATGATTTAAGACAAGCAAACGGGCACACATCATAGGCGAAAGTGTCAAAGCTGCAAACCCAGATACAATAACAGCGCCTGCAAGCGTGATTGAGAACTCAGTCAAAAGCTTTCCGGTCATTCCCTGCGCCAGCGAGACGGGGGTATAAACCGCTGCTAACGTCAAAGTCATGGCAATGACTGCGAAGCTGATCTCATTCACGCCCTTAATCGATGCTTCAAGCGCAGAGTATCCTTCTTCCATGTAGCGATAAATGTTTTCCAAAATAACAATTGCATCATCGACCACAAGACCGATTGCAAGAACCATAGCCATCAAAGTGAACATGTTGATGCTAAAATTTAAAAGATACATTATAAACAAAGCACCGATTAACGATACAGGAATCGTGACTAAAGGAATTAGCGACGCCCTCGCCGAACGAAGGAATAAAAAGACCACCAAAATTACAAGAACTGTGGCCTCAAGAATGGTTTTATAAACTTCAGAAATAGATCGTTCAATAAAAATCGTTTTATCGCTTCCAATATGCATTATAATTTCAGGCGGAAGATGCTTTTGGATTTTTTCCATTTCTTCCTTAACATTTCTAGCAACCTCAACCGGATTCGAAGTGGATTGCTTGATAACACCGATGCTGATTCCTGCTTTTCCGTTATAGCGTGTTCTTGTTTTTTTATCGTTAGATGTAATTTCAGCCCGCCCAATATCTCTCAGACGAACAAGGTGCTTATTCTTTGTTGCTACAACCAGATTTTCAAATTCTTCAGGCTTTTCTAGGTTAGCAACTGTTGTGACCAAATATTCACGATTCTGGCTGATAAGCTTTCCTGCTGGCTTTTCTATGCTTTGACGTTTAATCGCTGTGATAACCTCGGACACCGTAATGCCATAAGCTGCAAGACGAATAGGGTTAAGGTACAAATTCATTTCATATTGTCCCGCACCCAGCACATCAACTCGGGCTACACCAGCCACCGATTCCAAATCTTTTTCAATTTCACGTTGAGCAAAATCGTGTAATTCACTCGGAGGAATGGTCTCGCTAGTTAATGCAATGGTAATAATCGGCCGTTCTTCTGCACGGGATTTAACCAAAACAGGTTCCGTTGCTTCTTCAGGAATTTTATTTTTCGACTTTGCTAGGCGGTCTCGAATGTCGTTCGTCGCATTATCAACACCTCGCTCTGGACGAAATTCAATTGTAACCTTGCTTTCTTCCGTACTGCTGATTGAAGTAATATTTTCAACGCCTTCGATACCCGAAACAGCATCTTCAATAACTCTTGTCACCTGAGCTTCAACAATCTCAGGGCCAGCACCAGGAATACTCGTTTCAATCGTTATGTAAGGACGTTCTATTTTTGGATACTGCTGCAAAGGCAAACGGTAAGCTCCGACGACTCCAACCAAAACTAGGATAAAAGTCATCACCCAAGCAAAAACAGGACGTTGTATACAGACTTCAGATAATTTCATATTACGACGACTCGCCCTCAACCTTGATGTGTTGGTTTTGTCTCAGAAGAGACAGGTTGATTCTCTGTTTTATTATGTTGATCAGGTTTTATTTCTTCCGGTTTCAAAGTTGGCTCTGTATGTTCCTTTTTAGGTTCTTGCGGATGAGATTCACTAGCTTTAACAGCAGGTTCTTCCTTAGAGTTTTCTGCTTTCGGAACTACAGCTTCAGAATTTTCTTTTTTATTCTTTTGCCCTTCTTTTTCATTTTCACCCAAGGGAGTTTTTTCTTGGCCATCGGTTTCTGGCATGTTGGTTATTTTCACCTTCACACCATCACCCAATTTTAATTGACCTGCAGTGACAATGATTTGTCCTGTTCTTATTCCTGCTACTATCTCAATTTTTCCATTTTCACGGCTGCCTGTTAAGACGCGATTACGTCTAGCTTTTCCTTTTTCAACAATCCAGACAAATTCAATTTCGCCTTCCCGGTCAACGGCAGCTTCATCCACCATAATCGTTTCACCTTGCTCACCGATAATAAGGCTAACACTGGTAAAGAGCCCAGGCTTTAAAAGTCCATTTTCATTCGGAACCGAGGCCTTTAAAGCAATACTATGGCTTTCAGCTTCAACCTGTGCATCAACGGCCTCAACAACGCCATGAAAGATTTGGTCCTTAAAGGCATCAATACGAACTTCGACAGTTTGACCTACACCAATATCATGAACATGTTTTTCAGGAACTTTAAATTCCACTTTAATAGGAGTGCTATCAACAATTGTCACCAAATCTTGTGCGGCCTGAATGTAAGCACCAACGCTAACATCAATAAGCCCAATAGTCCCTGAAAAAGGAGCATGAATGATTGTTTTATCCAATTTTGCTTTTGCAGCATCCAATCTTCCCTCAGCCATAGCTAATTCAGCCTTAGCCTTATCATAATCTTTGGTGCTACCAATTTTTTGATCGAAAAGTTTCGAAGATCTTTCGAAATCTGCTTTGCGTAACATGACCTCAGCTTCAGCTTGCTTAAGTTCAGCCTGAGCATCAGCATCCTCGAATTTAATGATTGGATCGCCTTCCTTAACACTGGATCCTTCTGTAAAGGATAGTTCCTTTATACGTCCATTCATTTCAGCACGTAAGGTAACCGAAGCGTTGGCTCGCATTTTACCAACAGTTGCGATCCTTTTTGTCATGACACCCATTTCAACGGTTGCAGCCTCAATAGTGGCTACTCTGCTTTGTTTATTCGGGCCCTTTTCTTCATCGGATTCAAGAACATAAGTACAAATGGAACGGACAACAGGTTTTAATGTTTTCAAGGCTAACCACATGGCAAGAAGACCTGCGACAATTCCTAATATAACCATTAACCCTATATTACGATTTTCTTTAAAATAATTTTTTAAAAACATAACACCACGTTTTAAAACATGAAACCTCAACACTTTAATATCATATTTTATCTTTGGAAGTATTAATTTTCTTCTAACATTTTGGGAAAATGTCTGAATTTTTGAAATGCTTTTTATAAAAATCCTAGAAATTCATCTTTTCTTAAACAATAATTTGAAAAGTTTCAAACTTCTCAATCCCGCCAGAACGAGGGCATAAACAGGACAAGGACTGTTAACAGCTCTAGGCGTCCTAAAATCATTCCTAGCATCATGGCAATCTTAGGACCTTCGGACAGACCAGCAAAGCATGTATGCGGTCCAATATGTTCACCAAGTCCAGGTCCAATGTTACCGATACAAGACGCAGCCCCTGACAGACTTGCTAGAAAATCCATACCCATACCAGAAAAAATAAGTGCTAAAACGACTAAGCAAAAACAATAGAGAGTTAAAAATGTATAGACGGAAAAAGCTACGGTATCACTTACTTTTTGATCTTGATAAAGGGGAACGTAAACTCCGTGTGGGCGCCTAAGTTGCATAAGATGAGCTTTGGTTAAAGCAAACAGTATCTGAAATCGAAAAACTTTAATGCCTCCTGTTGTGGACCCTGTACATCCGCCAATCAAACTAAGAATAAAAAAGAACATGAGTGGAAATTTTCCCCATCTTCCATAATCTGCGGTCACAAAACCTGTTGTGGTAATAGTTGAAATTGTTGAAAAGGCCCCTTGGCGAAGGCTGGTCAGAAAATCAATTTTATTAATTCCCCAATTCCATAGACAAATTGCTATAGAAGCTATTAATAGAGTTACAAGATAGGCCCTCAACTGACTATCTCGGCAAATGGTTTTGCTATCACCATTCCACAAGCGCACATAAAGAATTAACGTACTGCCACCCAAAATCATAAAGATAATGATGATGAATTCAATTAAAGGACTATTGTAAGCACCAATTGACGTATCTTGAGTTGAAAGTCCACCTGTCGATACGGTCGCCATTGCGTGGCAAATCGCATCAAAAGAAGGCATTCCCGCCCAGTATAAAAAAATCGCGCAAAGAATAGTAAAGAATGCATATGCTGCTAAAATAGCTGTGGCTATCTGGGACACGCGAGGTAAAATTTTTTCTGAACGATCAGAGAACTCACTGCGAAAGAGCTGCATTCCGCCAATCCGAAGAGTGGGAAAAATTGTCATGGCCATGACAATAATACCAGTGCCCCCTAGCCATTGAAGAAGGGCGCGCCAAAGAAGGATACCCTTTGGGGTGACATCAAGATGTTCAATAACTGTGGAACCTGTTGTTGTTAGCGAAGAAACAGCCTCAAAACAAGCGTTGGTGAAATTAAGATTTAGAGTTGAATAGTAAAAGGGAAGACCTGCAAAAATAGAGAGGATAACCCAACTTAAGGATGTCATTAAAAAGGCTTCTCGCATGCCTAAGACAATTTTTCCATAAGGACGGTTAGCAAGTGTCAGTGCGACTCCAAAGAAACCGCAAATAAATATGGAGACTAAAAATCCCGACCAAAATTGTGACTGGTAAATAAGAAGCTCTGTTAAAAGAGGAATTACCATCGTCAAGGTCAGACCCGAGAGAAGAGCCCCTGTTAAAAAGAGAACAGATCGTAAGTCAATCACCCGAATAAAACCTAGACAAAAGCAGATTGTTGGAAGGATTATAACCTTTTAGGTTAAAAAGCAATAGTCAGGAAATAATAAATTTCCTATTGTGTTGGCGGAGGTAGAGGTTTGTCAGCTGAACTTGGGAAAATATCAACTTTTTCTAAGACTAATTTAACACTAAAACCGGCCTCACCATACCCCATAGTCATCGCTGTAATAATACCAGAAGGCAGAACATCTTGAGTGATTTCGTAGTCTGGATCTGGGTTATTGTTACCTCGGGCAAAGATAGCCATTTGCAAAGACCAAAGCTTATCAACAGATAATAATCGAGGATCGTTGATAACAAGTTTAGGATTTTTAATAGGATTGATGACGACATTAACATCAACGGGTTCGGTTGTATCGCTGCTGCCATCAAACACAATTTTGTTTGAGAAAACAGTTTCACCAGCGTTTGCAGCTTCTAAGGATTGCTTTAAATGTTGAAGCGGGAACAAACACCCTGTTGGCAAAATAAGTTCCTTTGGAATGGGTTCTTTATAAATGACTTTTCCTGGGCTTGAAGGAGTAATGTATCCCTCTCCCTTCATAATCCCTTCTTCAGCTCCATTTCTTAGAGTGCGTACCGTGAAATGATAACGTCCACCATCTTTAGATTCAAAAGAAGCGATGGATGTTATGTATTGCTGAGAGATTCCTGTCGCGTAATAAACCAATAATTCAGAACGTTGCTCAAAGGTCCAACCATCTCCAGTATCCATCAACTGGACAGAAAGTCTGCCCCTGACATCAGTCACATTTCCACCTTCGCTTTTAATATGCTTTACAGAATATTCTGCGCGATGGGGAATCAGTTCAATGACATTAGATGCTTTTTTATTTTCCCCAGAAAGAGGCGCTATTTGTGGAGAAACTTTTGGTATTTCATATTGAGCGCTGCTTACAGGGGAGAATACTGTAGGGTCATTTCCTTCTGCACTTATGCATGTGTAGTTTAAAGTCAAAAGGAGTAGAACGGCTATTTTTTTCATAATTATCAAAATCTTATATCAATCAAGCTGATCATATTCTATTTACACACATTGTTCAATTTTCTTTATGCCACCCATATAAGGGATCAAAGCATCTGGAATAACAATGGATCCATCCGCTTGTTGATAGTTTTCCATCACCGCAATCAAAGCACGCCCGACAGCGACACCCGAACCATTAAGAGTATGGACAAACTGTGGTTTTTCGTCACCTTGGCTTGGCCTATAACGCGCATTCATACGGCGCGCTTGAAACGTATTACACCTTGAGCAGCTGGATATTTCCCGATATGCATTTTGTCCGGGCAGCCAAACTTCAAGGTCATAGGTTTTTTCAGCGGCATTACCAATATCAGCTGTGCATAAATTGACGACACGGTAAGCAAGACCAAGGCGTTTTAAAATCGTCTCAGCCGCTGTTGTCATTCGTTCATGTTCTTCTGCAGCTTGTTCAGGGGTTGTAATAGTAACCAGCTCAACTTTACTGAACTGATGTTGACGGATCATGCCGCGGGTATCTTTACCGGCTGCGCCCGCCTCTAGGCGAAAACAAGGCGTATAGGCAGTATAACGAAGAGGAAGCTCAGTTTCGGCTAGAATTTCCCCCGCAACCAGGTTAGTTAGAACCACTTCAGCTGTTGGAATAAGCCAATGCCCTGAATTGGTTTGAAATTGATCGTCTCTGAATTTAGGTAATTGTCCCGTGCCGTACATGGTCGCATCATTTACCAAAAGGGGTGGATATACCTCTTGATAACCAAATTCTTGGGTATGAATATCCAGCATAAGCGCAGCTAAAGCACGCTCTAGACGAGCGAGTCCATTATAAAGAACGACAAACCGTGCACCTGATAGCTTTGCTGATCGTTCAAAATCCATTTCACCTAAAGATTCACCTAACTCATAATGCTGCTTTGGGGTAAAATCAAAGGTTGGTATAATGCCCACCTTGCGGACCTCAACATTATCCTCTTCACTTTTGCCGTCTGGGCAATCTTCGGCGGGAGTGTTAGAAATACCGGATAGGATTTCATGAAGCTCTGCCTCAAGTTTTTTAGATAAGGCGTCAAGTTCTGGTGTTTTTTGTTTGATTAGATCATTTTTCTTTGTTAATTCGCCGGTATCTTTGCCTTCACGCTTAAATGCTGCAAAATCCTTAGCAATTTGATTTCGCTGCGATTGAAGCGATTGAAGTTCAGTTAAGGCTTCGCGGTGCTGTTCATCAAGTTTCAAGATAACTGGTGATAGAGGTTCTTTTCCTCGGCGAATTAATCCGTGATCAAAATGTTCTGGGTTGTTTCGAATAGCGCGTAAATCAAACATGGGGCTCAATTTTTCCTTTGGCGATAGTTTTCTAAGAATGTAACCATAACAATAGATAAACCATAAAGGATAATAAGCGGTAATGCCAGTCCTAGCATGCTTAAGATATCAGGTGGCGTGATAATTGCTGCTATAATAAATATCAATAAAATAGCAATCCGCCATTTTTGAATAAGCCCCTGACGCGTTACCAAATCAATGCTGGCAAGAAGGGTTAAAACAACCGGCATTTCAAAACAAACTCCAAATGCAAAAATCAGACGCATGACAAAAGATAGATATTCATTGACTTTGGCTTCTAGTTGAATAGGAAGACTGCCTGCTGCTGCAGAAGATTCAAAACTTAAGAAAAATTGATAAGCAGCTGGAAAGATAACCGTATAAGCAAATGCAGCCCCTAAAAAGAATAAAATAGGCGTGGCTATTAATAGTCCGACAAATAATTTACGCTCATGACGGTAAAGACCTGGGGCTATAAATAACCATATTTGGCTGGCGATTAAAGGGAAAGCGATAAAACCGGCAGCAAAGGCAGCAACCTTGATGTAGGTTAAAAAAGCCTCAGTAAGGCCTGTATAAATTAATCGCCGCCCTTCTCCTTTGGTTTGCAATAGAGTTGCTAAGGGTTTTACTAAGAACTGAAAGATTGCTTCGGAAAAAAAGTAACAAACTGCAAAAACTATGAAAAAGACGATTAGGATATAAATCAGTCTTTTTCTAAGTTCAATGAGGTGCTCTAGAAGAGGACGCGGCGTATCGTTGAGCATGTATTATTCTTCTACGGCAGGTAATTTCACCCAATTTGGAATATAAGGCGTTAATTGGGAATTTCCGCATGTTAGTTTAGGAAGAGAATCCCTTATAAAGCCCAGCCTCAGTAAGGCAAGGCCACATTCAGATGCGCTAGAGCGCATTTCTCCTACCTCTGTATCTCCTAGAAATATAGGCATAAAGGGAGGTGGTGACTCACCTTCAATTTTAACAGGTAATAAGCGCTTTCTAACAAGTCCTCGGTAGCGGGTACGAGCAGTTAGTTCCTGCCCCATATAGCATCCTTTTTTCCAATCAATGGCTTGCAGTTCATCAAAGCCATATTCCAAGATAACACCTTTATCGATTGGAATATCGCGGCTGCCATCAGGAACACCTAAGGAGATGCGATGGTTTTCATAATTGTTTGAAAGTTCTAAGTCTATCGATGGATTCTTTGTGTAAAGGCGATATCCAAGCTCTTTTAATCTAGGATCAGCAATTTGAATTTCATTGGGCATTAGCTGTTTATTGCTAACGGCAAACACCTTGTAAGTGTCGCTTAAGTCAGTAATTTCAACCTTGGATCTTAATTTGTACATGGATAAACGTTTAATCAGTTCCGATGTGCGTTCACGTTCACAATCGATCAAAAAAACGTCTTCAATTTGAAAGATAAATAGATCAAAAAGAAACTTACCTTGAGGGGTTAACAAAGCGGCATAGATAAGTTTTCTTTGTTCAAGCGTTGCCACATCATTGGTAATCAACCCTTGTAAAAATAAAACTTTGTCAGGGCCCTTTATCTGGATTAGAGCTCTCTTGACCAGCTCGGTTGCAAAATTCATATAAATTAGCCTTCAGCTGGGATTTCATCCTTGATTTTTGCATAGCTCACAACTTTTTGAACGCCTTTTACTGAGCTTGCATATTTGCCGACTTTGTCTAACTCTTCTTGGTTTTGTGCGATGCCCATTATATAAACGACACCATTTACAGTTTTAACGCTGTAATTCAAAGATCTGATGTCTCCATCACAGAAAAGATTGGCTTTGACTTGGGTTGTAATGACACCATCGTGAAGCATAGTGCCGACCCCTTCTCCTTCTGAAGCTTCGATGTGATTGACCACTTGCTTAACACCCTTAGCTTCCCAAGCGACCCTTTCAGCTTCAACTTGCCATTCGGGTTTCGGCACCGATCCAACCAGTAATACCTCTCCGTTTTGGACGTTGACAGTGACCTTAGCATAAAGATCCGGGTCAATTTGATAGAGTTTGGCCTTGATTACAACAGAGATCTGGCTGTCGTCCACAGTTCCCATAACACCTTTTTCCCTGGTAGCAAGGGTTCCAACGGCAGCCCCCCCTCCGATAACCAAAGGAGCAACGCATGAAGATAACATGATAGCTGCGCTTACAAGGATTAAGTACTGACTTTTAAACTTCATAAAAATTCACCTTCAATTTGCCAGGCATTTGGAATATGGACAATAGCTTTTGAGCTGCATAATAAAACAACATCGAATTGAATAAAAGGATATTCGACTGCATAAGACGGCTGACCTTGAAGAAAATGAAGTAATGCATTTTGGATGCGTTGTTTTTGATAAAGAGTAATCGATGCTGCAGCATTTGAGACAGGTCCATTTCGATATTTTACTTCGACTGCAATTAAGGTTTTTTCTTTAGTCATCAAAAAATCAATCTCCCCATAAGGAGTCTTGTACCGATGAAAGGCAGTTTTGTATCCTTTATTCTCTAAAAAAAGGCGTGCTTTTTCTTCGGCAAGACGGCCTTTTTGATCAGCGTTTATTGTCATGAACCGCTCTGGATTTTTAAAAGAAGACCCGATAAATATTTATCTTTGCTATAACGTTTACTATTTGCCTTTGAATATAAATTATCTTCTTCATAGAAAAGTGCAAAAATGGTTTGATACTGTCCAAATATTTTTTCTCGATTCTCTAGAATATATTGGTATTCTGGCTGTCCCTTTGGAGCCTGGTGATGTCCTGATAGATGAGAAAAACTTGTTACTATGCCGAACAGGTAATCTTGCTTTTTGCCATTAATTGTGAGGGTTATAAAAACAGGGGCCCCGCTTGTTCCCGGTAGGGCAAGGGCATAAGGTCCTTTCCCGTCTTTCAACCAATTTTGAGTTGCTTCATAGGTTCTAATGGCAATTTCGTCACTGCTTAAAGATGGTTTTTTTAGACTTTCATCTGGCTTGAAAAACAAAGATGAAACAAGCACGGAACGATTCAGTGCTAAAGCTTCTTCATCAAATGGGTGAGAAAAATATGTATCCGTTTCATAAAGTTTAAAAGCCCTCTTTAAAAGGGAATTTTTTGATAAATCAGCGCTTCCAAAAGTTACGACATAAAGTGGACTGTTTAAGGGGACCTCTGCGTTTGGGAAAATTTTTGCCGGTTGAATGCCCCTAACGTCTTCTTTTAATTTGATAAAAGCGATATCATATTTTGCTTCAACTCCTGGAAGGTTATTTAAATAACGACTGTCTATCAGAACGCTTTCGGCGTGATACACTGAACACCATCCATTTGTATCAAACGTTATATTAAGATCATTTACAGGGACAATGGTTGTGGGAGATTTAAGTGTTGAGTCTTTCGACGCAAGGATTGAAGCAATCCCATGCGCAGCCGTTGCAACAACATTGGGGGCTATTAAAACGCCAGTTTGCGAAATTAGTGTTTTATTATCATGAACGCTACATGTTGATTCAAAAGACGATCTCTCTTTTGCCAAATTTATATAGGCTTGTTGATTATGAGTACCGTCACTTACCATAGCAATACTAGGCTGGATAAAACACAACAGAGCAAAGAATATTTTCTTTATCAACCAAAGCCCCTAAAAAACATAATTGTTAATTATTTAGATTGGATCTTTGTGGTAATAAGTCAACCCATACCTTAAAAAATTAAGAAAATTCTTTCTTTTTTAGAAATTAATGCTTAGAATCAATTTTATGTAATTTTTAAATAGGTATAATTATGGACAAATCTTCAAAACCAACTGCATCCAAAGGATTAATAGCAGGCGTTGTAGCTGTTGCCATTTTAGGATTTGGTTTTTATTCATACTCGCAACACAAAAAAGAAACCGAGTCTAGCTCAGAAGCTAAGCAGGAAACAAAACAAGAAGTGAAGAAAGAAGAGGCTTCATCAAGCCAGACTCAACCTTCAGCTTCCTCAGATTCGAAGCCAGCAGCAAAAGGTCGTTTTAATAATGATGACCGTCAAGAGATCCAAGATATTTTCTTGCAAATGATTCGTGAAAAGCCAGATTTATTCATTGGCGCGGTTAATGATGCAATGCAAGCGCAACAAGATAAGATGCGTTCCGATATGGAAAAAGCAGCAACGGATATGAAGGATAAGTTGATGACCTCAGGCATTACCTTAGGTTCTGCAAAGCCTGACGCTCATTTGATTGCATTTTTTGACCCTATGTGCCCGCATTGTCACGACTTCTATCGTTTAGCAGCAGATTTGGTTGAGAAGCGCCGTGACTTAGCAATTCATATTATCCCTGTAGCGATTTTGGGGCCAAATTCTGTTGCAATGGCCAAAATTCTGCTCGCAACATCACAGCAGGGCGTTGACAAGATGAACACATTTTTCTTGAAGTTTATTAATAAGACTGCTGAAATTGATCGGGCCAAGTTGCTACAAATGGCAAAAGATTCGGGTATTGATGTTGTGAAAATGGAAAAGGATGAGCTTGCCGAAGCAACGGAAAAGACACTCGTCTCATTAACTCAATTAGCTGAACAAATGAAAATTCCAGGTGTACCGACTATATTTGGACTTCAAAAAGATGGAAAGTTAGTTATTGTTCCCCCGATGGATATTGATGGGTTCAATAAAATGATTGACTCCTTTAAAGGGGGCCCAACAACAGCTCCAGCAGAGGCCAATAGCCCTGTAAAAGCAAATAAAGACGAACGTTAAACTTTAAAACATAAAGTTTAAAAATTTGCAGCCCCTCAATTTTTATTGAGGGGTTTTTTTGTTTTTATTAAGAATGAATCTATTTTTTTTGCATTATGCAAAGATTGTAGACTTACATGGAATAATTGATGATATGAAAGCAAAGCAAGGCCAGATCGCCTTGGATATCATAGCGTCACATAAGGCTGCAAATAAGAAATTACAAGAGCAAGTTGCTGGCAACCTGGGAACGGATGTAAAAGGAGCAGCTGCTGTGGAAAAAGCCACAAAAGGATTAAGAGTCAAGCTTGCTGCCAAGAGACTTCCTGCTAATTAATTAATTTTTGGAGCAAATCTATAAAAACTGACCTTCTCTCACTTTGGGGGAAGGTCTTTTGTCAAATTTTCAATTCTTTTATTGGATATTCAAAGGTTTTTTAAATAGGGGAAGTTTAATGAGGAAAATTTCAAAATTATTTTTAACAATCGCGATGATGTCAACGGTGGTTGCTGGTAGTTCTTATGCTGCAGATGGTGTTCTTTAACCGGAGCATAAGGAGTTGCAACAGATGTAGTAGTTAGTGGAGTACAAAATGCGATTGGTGCTGCTATGACACCCAAAGCCAAAAGTAGCAGATCCAAGTCAAGCGTAAGTGCTCTCATAAACCAACCTTCTTTTCTTATGAAAAGAAGGTTTTTTA
>CAIULA010000029.1 GCA_903899945.1 uncultured Alphaproteobacteria bacterium
CAAACTTTCTTAGATGGAAAACCTATCTGGCAGCAAAAAGTTGATAGCCTCAACTTAAACTGACAGTAACCGCTCTCTCGCAAAACGGCTAACTGTCATACCTTGTCTGAACTAGTACAATTAATTATCTGGGACAGCCCCTAAAAAATAAATCTCATTTTTTCTCCTCGCACTGAGCAGTTTTATTAACGTGATTATAAAAAGGCATTCTACATAATATTCATATCCGTAAAAACACACATTTTTAATTTTGTATTTGTACACAATTTTTAATGGGCACACTAGAGGTATTTGTGGGTTAATCTTAAATTTTCAAGATAAAACTTTATTTTTTAATGATTTATCTAACTCATTAACCAGAATTTTAGGCGTTAAGATCTGCGGCAAAATTATTGGGGATGATTTTTCGCCTCCCTGATGCAAAACATACAAAGGAACACTGTTGCGGCCATAATCTGCCAAAGCCACTGTAATCTTTGGATCTTGATTGGTCCAGTCTGCACGCATAACAACAATGCCAAGCTGATTGACTTTTTTAAGAAAGTCCTCTGATTCTAAAGCAACCTTTTTATTCATCTGACAAGTTAGGCACCATGTGGCTGTAAAATCAATAAAAACGCTTTTCCCTTGTTCCCTTAAAACTTGAAGTCTTTCGGGTGAATAAGTTTCCCATTGAACCGGTAAATACTTAATTGATGTGCCTGGGGTCACATTAACAATTAAGAATGAAGACATTCCCAAACTTAGCACCATACATGCAGTTGCTAATTTTCTGGTTAACCTAGAGTTATTAATATTTGACCATCTTCCATAAATCCAAGCCCCTATTGCACTTATCAATAAGATGCCAAAAAGCTCTCCCACGTCATCGATGTTCTTTTGATGACCAAAAATCCACACCAACCAAAAAACAGTTGCAAGCAAGGCAAATCCTAGAATCTGCTTTAAAGTTTCCATCCATCGTCCTGGCTTTGGAAGCCAGTTAATAGTTTTTGGAAACACGCAAACCATAATAAAGGGAAAGGCCAAACCAATGGCTAAACTGCTAAAAATCAAAAAGGAAATAAAGAATGGTTGAATAGCAGCAACCCCAAGAGCTGTACCCATAAAAGGAGCAGAACAAGGAGATGCGACGACGCAAGCCAAGACCCCACTTAGAAAAGAAGATAAATAAGAAAAATCACGTTGGGATCCCAGTTTTTTCTCATCTAACCCAACAAGGCTTGTCCCAATTTCAAAAACACCCCACATGTTCATGGCTAACAAAAGGAAAGTAACACTTAAAAAGGCAACAAAGGTTGAGGATTGCAACTGAAATCCCCAACCCAGTTGCTGACCTTGGCTTTTTAGGATTGCTAAAATCCCGGCAACAGCCCAAAAGCTTGATAAAACTCCGCATGCAAAAAATGTAGCATGCTTAATAAGTTGATTCTGCATTAATCCCTTATAGTGCAATAAGCTTAATAATTTCAGCGAGAGCACAGGCAAAACACAAGGCATTAAGTTCAGCAAAATACCGCTTATGAACGCGAAAACAATTGCTAATACCCATGAAAAATCCATATTCACATCTTGATGAAGACGGCCTTCTTGCAACCAATAATAAAGATCAGGCTCTGATATAAGCGCTGTATCAACAGGAAAATTGAGGTCAAGATGAGAATTACCAAGCATACAACTATCGCCGCAAGTAACATATTTTATATCCAGTCCAACTTTACCCTGATGCAAAGGAACATCTGCCTCCAACTTAACCAAAACCCAGACTTCTTTTTCATAAATGCGACTTACAATAGATCCATGTTGAACCATTTTTGGTTCGGGCCATACTGTCTCTAAAATCCTTACTCCTGTTGGTAAAGACCAATTCAAAGTTAAGGGATTGCCAGCCTCAACTGCCTCAGGGCCGTTAATATGCCAACCTGGCTCCATCTTAAATTGAACAACCAACCAAAAAGGTTCTTTCGCCAGGGGTGTTTTTACTGAACTTGCTAGCTTAATTTCAACATGAGATGGATAAAGAGACGAAGCCAACAATAATTGGGAAAAAAGAACAATCCCAAAAAAGAGAACCCAATATCGTGCTTTCATCATCCAAAATCATTTTTATATAGAAACAAAACCTATTTCATTTTACATTATAAACGTAAAAATTAAAGTAATGGTTTAGGATAATTTCCCAGTGCGTGCCGAAAGAGTTAAAATTATAGAGACAATATTGGTTGCAGCCGGAACAAAACCGTGTTCTTTCAATCGTTTTCTAGGGGCCACACTAATTGTGGCCGGCACAACAATTGGCGCTGGGATGTTAGCATTACCAATGACATCTGCGACAGCAGGCTTTACAAGCAGCACCCTTCTTTTAATAGGTATGTGGGCTTTCATGTGCTTTACAGCCCTTGTTACGCTTGAAATCAATCTTTACTTTGGTGAGGGCGCAAGCATTGCAATACTGGCGGAAAAAGTCTTTGGAAAATTTGGTAAATGGATTGCCTCTGCAAGCTTACTTCTCTTGTTTTACGCTTTATTGGCTGCTTATATCACAGGCGGTAGCTCTTTTTTAAAAGCTGGGATTGAGAGTTACACAGGCACATCCATTCCTTTTTTTCTTATGGCTTTTCCTTTCACAATAGGTCTTGGAGTTTTTGTGAATTCCTGCACTCAATCTGTTGATTATGCGAATCGTTTTATCTTTCTTTTTAAAATAATCGCTTTTATTGCCATGGTCGCCCTTCTTATCCCGTTTGTTAAAACTGAGAATCTCTCGGAAAATCAGGGAAATTTATCATCCATATGGCTTGCTGTTCCTATCTTTTTTACTTCTTTTGGATTTCATGGAAACATTCCAAGCCTTATTAATTACATTGGACCTGATCCAAAAGCTCTGCGATCTGTCATTATTGTTGGCAGCTTAATACCGCTTGGGGTTTATCTATTGTGGCAGACTGTTACGTTAGGTATTCTTTCCCTTTCCACTATTCAATCTTTTGGGCAAGAAAATAATGCAGCTGTTTTTATTCAGCATTTAAATGCGATCACCCAAACAGATACGTTAGATTGGCTCACTAATATTTTTGCTTTTTTGGCTATCGCAACTTCTTTTCTCGGTGTTGCAATTGGTTTGTTTGACTATACGGCTGAAACGCTTAAAAAAAACAACACTCCAAAAAACAGATTTCAAACCTCTCTGATTACATTTTTACCTCCTTTATTTTTCGCATTGTTTTATCCTGATGGCTTTATTCTAGCGTTGGGTTATGCCGCAATTGCTTTAAGTGTTTTGGCTGTTTTGGTACCAATTGCGATTTCTATACGACTTCGTTATTTGCCTTGGTCAACTTATCAGGTTAAAAGTAACATTATCATATTAGGGATTGCATTTTTGATTGGAATAGGGATTATTGTGATTGAGGTCATAAATTGGTTTTAAAATTTCTAGGGATATTGGCCATTTTAGGCACCTTTTTATTTGCAAAAATTCATTTTGCTGATCAACCGCAAATTGATGTTTTGTTTTGTCCATACGACATGGGTGATTCAAATCCTATAAAAAAAATAATGCAAGAATGTGAAAAGCAAGGCATTGCCTACAAAGTTCTTCCCTTTGGTAAAGCTAAAGAAGTTTTTGAAAACAGCCATCATCTTGTACAATATGATTTTTCAGACGTTAAATGGGACAGGGGAAAAACCTTAGAAACAGAACAGATTACCCTTATTAAAAATAAGGTAAAATCAAAAATAGTCATTGCAGGCATGGCATCAGCCATTCAGGCTCAGGTTTTAAACGTTTTTAAAGATGAGAAAACTTATACAGTTGCGCTCTACGACAACTTTGATTCGGTAGAAGGCAAAGAATACGTACAAGATTTTTTAAAACAAGTTAATCAAATTGATGAGTATTTTCTACCTTCGCAAACGACTCTTCCAGGGTTTCAAAATTTGGATAAGACAAGGTATGCTAAATTAAGCGTCTTAGGTCAACCTGTTCTAGAAGATTGGGATGATATCTTTTCAAAAACAAACAAAAATGACCTTAAACAGAAATTAGGACTGCAACCCTCGGATCAAGTTATTCTTTTTGTTGGCGGTTATGATGATACCTACAAAGAGTATTTTCAGCTTTTTGTAAAAGCTATGAAAGCCTTTAAAGGTAGTTCGGATATCAAGATTCTTGTTACCTACCACCCAAAGACAGATGGTTCTTTGGAAAGATCCATAATTGAAGAAGAAAAAGCTGACAATATAAAAATAATTGAAAAAGACGGCCCCTCGACAGCAGAAATTGCCACCACTACTAATATACTCTGCTGCCATAAATCAAGTGTTGGGATTCAGGCACTTTATGCCGGGCTGCCTGTTATTTATGTTGTTAAAAAAGGCGAACTTAATAACTTTGCGATTAAGAAGGGGTTAGCTCTTGAGATTGATGATATTTTAGAGCTCATTGAAGCTGTCAAACGCATCTAGCCACAGCAAACCGGAATCAATCGCCTATAAAAGATATTGGAATTCCAAAGGAAGCAACCAAAAACATAGTTAAAAGAATAAAAGAACTATTAAACAACGAAGAGAGTTCAAGCACCCATAGGCCTTCTTGAGGGAGTTGGAATTAAAGTTAAGGGTATCTGCTTGCGAATCTTAGGAGCAGTCATCCCAGCGTAAACTTGTTTAACAGCCTCAATACACACAATACCACTAAATTTTTGCAAACAAGTTCGACCAGCTTTTTCAGCAACTGGGCTAATAATAGTTTGCACAAATCTTGAAGAACTTGGAAGAGCGTATAGTCCTCTCAAGAATGAAGTTGGCGTAAACAAGTACGTTCTAAGCAAACTGGATAATTGCGTCATTGTATAGGGTTGCCCGTGTCCAAAGGGCGTTTGGTCTGATCGCGCCCACAAGCCTCGTCTATTGGGAGTTATTAAAAGAATCTTTCCATCAGGTGCCAGCACCCTCCATGCTTCCCTTAATAGATACTGAACATTGTGGCAATTCTCTAGTGCATGAATTAGCAAAAGCTTATCAATAGATTTATCTTTAAGAGGTAACATATCTTCCTCCACTAGAGAAGATCGAATAACCTTTTGAGACGGCCATCCCAAAACACCTTGTTGGGCCGGCATAAAAGCAATAATAGTGTTTCTTTCTGCGTCAAAAAAATCAAGGAAAGGTGCCGCATAACCAAGGCCAACTATAACTTCGCCAACCTTACAAGGCCAAAGCTCCCCTATCAGCCGCTTAAGGTCACTTTTTACAATGCGTCCCAAAGAAGATGCGTAAAAGTCGCGTAAATCAATTACATTTGTTACCATGCTTTTTGCATTATAGACCACAAAATAGCTTTTCTGAAAGGGCAAACATTCGTTTCCGTGACTGACTATGTTTCAACCAAAATGTCACACAAATAAAAGAAACATCAATCTTTCCTGAATGACTTATTGACAATTTTCTATATTAATCCTATCTATATAGCGTACTCATTTATAGTTAACAAGAGTTTCATGGAATTTTCTGAATTAGGCCTGTCTTCCGTCTTATGTGATACAATCACGTCGCTTGGTTATCATTCTCCTACACCTGTCCAAAAACAAGCTATTCCTCCGGCCCTGAAAGGTCAGGATGTCCTTGCTTGTGCACAAACAGGAACGGGGAAAACAGCTGGGTTTTTATTACCGCTTATTGAGATTCTCAACACATCGCGTGCCAAAGCTAGGCTTCCAAGAGCAATTATTTTAGAGCCGACTCGTGAACTTGCTATGCAGGTTATTCAAAACTTCAAAGCGTATACCAATGGCTCTAACCTTAAGGCAGCTCTTTTGGTAGGCGGAGAATCCTTAACAGAGCAAGATAAAACTTTACAACGTGGCGTTGATGTTTTAATTGCAACGCCAGGTCGCTTGTTAGATTTCCTTGAACGCGGCAAAATCATGCTGCTGGAGACAAAGTATATTGTGATCGATGAAGCTGATCGCATGCTTGATATGGGATTTATACCAGATGTAAATCGCCTTATGGCGATGCTTCCTAAAAGAAGGCAAACGCTTTTATTTAGCGCGACTCTTTCGGATGAGATCAGAAAACTTGCGGACACATATCTTTTTCAACCAAAAGAAATTACAATTGCACCCGGTGATAAAACAGCGACAACAATTGAGCAGCATTACATTGCGCTTGATCTAAAACAAAAACGTGAAACAGCCAGGTTTTTATTGGAAAAATTTGGCAAAGATATGCCTAGCATTCTTTTTTGCAACCGCAAGCGGGACATCTCCACTTTGGTTTCATCTTTAAAACGTCATGGATTCAAGGTCGCAGGACTTCATGGTGACTTAGCCCAAGAACTTCGTAATCAAACATTAAAAGAATTCAAAGAGAAAGAGGTTCAAATCTTAGTTGCCAGCGACGTCGCTGCAAGAGGACTTGATGTTGACAAACTGGGCCTAGTCATCAACTTTGATGTTCCAATTAATGCCGAAGATTATGTGCATAGAATTGGACGCACAGGCAGAGCTGGTAAAGAAGGCAAAGCATTCACTTTTGTCACTGAACCAGATAAGAAACTTTGGAATGCAGTTGAGAAATTTATAGGGCAATCGATTTCTGCTTTTGAGCTTCCAAAGGAAGAAAAGCCTGTTAAAAAAACAGCTGAAAAACCAAAAGTTGCTCCCAAGAAAGAGGTAGAAAAAAACGAAGATCGCCCTCTTCCTTCAAAAAAGAAATATTTTGATTCATCATTACAGCATAATGATGAGAGAGTTCTTGGTTTTGGTGGGTTTACACCAGCGTTTATGTTAAAGGCTGTTATTCTTTTAGACCTATCAAAGGAACAGCATCCTTAAATAAAACCTCAAAACTTAAACATTGAAATCGATATAAACGCTGAGTACAATACCAGCACCTTATTAGGATAATTTTAGAAATCACATGACTTCTCTTGAACTTGCTCAGTTAGTAAAACATTTATTAGATGAAAAAAAAGCTGAAAATATTGTCGTAATCGATCTTGTTAAAAAAGGGGCTATTGTTGATTACATGGTCATTGCAACAGGAACATCGGGTCGTCAAGTCAATGCTCTAGCCGATTACGTTTCACAAGACTTAAAGCAACGTGGATACCCTGTTGCTGTTGAAGGAATCCCTCAGTGCGATTGGGCTTTGATTGACGCAGGCGACGTTTTGGTACATATCTTTAAGCCGGATTCACGTCTGTTTTACAATTTAGAGAAAATGTGGAGCTCTAAAGAGCCTGTTGATGAAGTTAGTCAAGTCTTGCCTTTATGAAATACAAGTTGCTGGCTCTAGGCGTGCTTAAAGCAAGCCCTGAAAAGCAACTGCTTGATCATTACCTGGGGCGACTAAGCTTAGATTTTTCGATTCAAGAGCTTATTTCCAAAAAACATCATACAAAAGAAGAAGAAGGGACGTTAATCTTAAGTCACCTTTCCCCAAATGATTATGTCATAGCTCTAGACGAAAAAGGCAAGGATCTTTCAACGCGATCATTTTTTGATCTTTTGGAAAATCAAGGTAATCAGATTAAAGTTTGTACTTTTATTATCGGCGGAGCTGATGGACTCAGCGAGGCTGTAAAAAATCGCTGCCAAATGCTGATCAGCTTTGGCAAAATGACCTGGCCTCATATGCTCGTTCGCGCTCTTTTGGTAGAGCAGCTATACAGATGCCAGCAAATCAAAAATAATCATCCTTATCATCGAGATTAAGAACCTTTTTCAGTTCATTTCACCTGAGACAGATTGATACACTTGAGATTTTTTTAATATTACCCAATTAAATAACTTTCTAATTTTTTTAGACGAGTCATCCGATCGCCAGAAATTTCTATTATTTTTGGATGATTATACTCGGGAAATATATCACAGATAGCATCTCGGTATAGCTTTTTAAACCATTTATCAACAGCTTTACGATACAGGGGATTTTCTTCGTTATATTCAATATAGTTTTCTTTTGAGATAGGTAGAAATACAATTAAATCCAGATGATTTAATGCCGCTTTCACATCAGAAAATCTTTCAAAAACTTCACTATCGTTAATGTCGATGGAATCTTGATCTAGCTCACACATGGCATAAGCTAAAAAATCAACCGGACATCTATCAAAAATAATATTTTGTTCATTTGCACATTCATTCAGTTGATTGATACTATAATCTAATTGTTCTAGAAAACTATCAAGGCAGGGCTTTAATGACATTTCCGTTGATTCCTCATCTTGTAATTTATAATACGGCTCAACCTCATATCTATAGCTGGGGCGCTTTGCAATAAAATCTTCAATAAGTGTGCTTTTACCAATAAAATGGGCACCAGAAACCGCAATGCGCATGGAGTTTTCCTCAATCACATATCTCATTCGGCATTGCATAACCTAATGATTTTGACGGGCGATCGTTTGACTTTTCTTGTATGCTAACAATATCAACATCTGTTCATTCAGTAAAATAATTCTCTTAAGAAATATTCGCGTGCTCGTTCTTACTCTACTGCAATATTTGAGTATGTTTATGTCAAATAAAAAAGCTTATATGGAATTAAGAAAAGCAAAGATCGATTAAACTTTTTCTGAGGATTTAAGTTAATTATATTTATGTATTGTTGCCCTCTCTAAGTATTCGAACAATAAAAGATAAAAAATATTTTATTACCACGTAACTAAAATGGAGAACTTAGACAATATTAAACAGAACGGGTTAATTCTTACTGATAGTAAAAATGGGCTTCTCAGCTTTATAAAAACTCTCACTCTCCCCATATCAATGCCGAGCATTTTGTAAATACCTCGAAGGGAAAATTATATTTTACCTCAAAATGGGACGCAGTTCTTCGCTATACTGAGCACGTAATGAAAATGTATGAATTAATCCATAAACCGAAACCCTGGGAAAATATTGATTTAAAATATGAGGAGTTACCAGTTTGTATTAAGATGCTGGGTTAATCTTGAGGTCACCCATCAAAGACCCTGATGATGAAGACGCTGTATATATTACAACCTCGGCGCCGAGGGGTTGCATTCATGTCTTTGTTTAGCACAAAGTTCCTATAGAATTTATTCACCATACTCATATTCCGAATAACTCTACCCCCTCCCTCCCTCGCAGCATGACGATTCTAGAAAGCGATCCAAAAGCCTCTTCTCGTAAAAAAGAGTATGATAAAGGCCTTCCGTTAAGTTTTCCTCCAACATATGCTGAAACAGCCATAACAATAAATGACCTGTTGGACTAACCTCACTCTTGCTTTTGACTTCCATTACGAAATTGGGAGCATGATGCATATTCCCCAGCGTATCCTGAAGAGAATAGAGGAATTGATGTTATGTTATGACAAAGGGAGATTTGTTTTTTAAACTCTAGCGCATTTAAAAATCGAAGCAGAGATGTATTTATTCGTTCCGATCTTCCATGCATCATCAGATATATCATCCAAATTTTTATGACGAGGACTACCGTCACGATTTGTTACGAGTGTAATTAATTTACTAACTGCACTAGCAATCTTCTTACATTCGTTTTCAACAACACTGAGCGGCACATTGATCATATATATCTTTACTAGTATCTAAAAGGGTATGATATTCAAAAAACTACATAGAAGGGGTATTAGCACAATATGAATGTGTGCTTGATTTCCTCTTCTTTAACCCTTTGTTTATAGCTGGCACGCACCTTGTTACGTTCACTGTGGGCAAGCTGGCATTCAATCACATCAGAGCGAAAAGCCTTTCTCGTTAAGGATGGTTGAAGCAGTTGATCTAATAAAGCCATGCCACATTGCCCTTGAGTGATATCCCATGCGATAAAGTGCATATAAAATTGTATTCTCACTCATGCATTTTTGAGGATTGGCTTGATTAGGGAATAAGAAAGGAGAATTTGAATTAAGTTTTTTTAACTCTTCAAGTGCCAAAATAACTTGCCTGGATAACGGAACAATGTGTAATCGCCCCATTTCATGCATCCTACTAGTATGCGCCATTCCGCCCGCTTCAAAGTTAATCTCTGTCCATTGTGCGGCTCGTAACTCAGTTGTTCTCACAAATATTAAAAGTAGAAGCTTAGTGCTAGTTTCGTTTAAAAATGGCCATCGTTGGTCTAAAAAAGCCTTTAAACTGGCTATTTGTATGGGTTTATTAAACTATCTGGAATTTTGTTGAATGATAAAATGGCGGAGGGGGTGGGATTCGAACCCACGGTACATTTGCATGTACAACGGTTTTCGAGACCGCCCCAATCGGCCACTCTGGCACCCCTCCGGATCATTTTCTGATTAAGTCACATTTCTTTAAAAAAGAAAATAAAAATGTAAAAACCTGTCCTTATAAAAATTTACCTAAAGAGTGACTCTTCAAACAAATGAGATAAAAGACAGGTTCCAACACACTCAAGTTCTGAGTAAAATGTTAAGCGTTAGCCCTTTATGAAGTAAATGCTTTGCGCTTAGGGGCGGCTGATTTTCCTGCAACCTTAAAGGAATTTTTGCGGCCTTTTTTTTCACCAAAAGGTTTACGTGGTCCTTCACTTTTTGGCTTTGCACTAAAACGTGACTCTGACCTTTCCCCTCTTGGCTTGTCGCTGAATCTTGATTCGCCGCCTTCGCTTCTTGGTTTAGGAGCAAACCTTGAATCAGAACGTTCCCCTCTTGGCTTGTCGCTGAATCTTGACTCGCCACCCTCGCTTCTTGGTTTAGGAGCAAACCTTGAATCAGAACGCTCACCCCTTGGTTTATCAGCAAAACGTGAACCGGAAGAACCAAACCTTTGCTTAAAAGGTGTTTTTTTGTCTACAGAAGTGCTTCTTACAAAAGGCATTGTCTCAGGGAGACCAAAGTCTGCATTGCTTGCAACCATTAAGCGTTTTTTTGTTAATCTTTCGATGCTGTTTAAAAAAGCTCTTTCTTCACGGTCACAAAAGGAAATTGCAACACCATCAGCGCCGGCTCTGCCCGTTCTTCCAATACGGTGAACATAATTTTCAGGAACATGCGGTAAATCATAGTTGATAACGTGCGTAATTCCATCAACGTCAATTCCACGCGCTGCAACATCCGTTGCAACAAGCACATCAAATTTACCACGTTTAAAGTTTTCTAAAATACGGCGACGGACAGCCTGTTTTTTGTCGCCATGAATCGCTTCGGATTCAATATTTTGATCTAACAAATGCTCAACAATCCGGTCAGCCCCATGCTTTGTACGACTGAACACGATAGTCCGTTTTGTTGCTGCATCCTGAATAATGGCATTAAGTGCCTGAGATTTGTTATTACGATCAACAAACAAGACCTGTTGTGTAATTTTCTCAGACGAAGAAGATTGAGGCGAAATCCTCAATTGTTCTGGATTTCTAAGAATCTTATCAGCAAGCTTAGCGATTGCTTGCGGCATTGTTGCCGAGAAAAGAACGGTCTGTCTTTCCTCTGGTAGCTCTGCAACAATTTTTTGAACCTCTTTTAAAAAGCCCATATCAAACATTTGATCCGCTTCGTCAATGACGAATGTTTCCACATGCTTTAAGGAAATAATACCTTGTTTAATAAGATCAAGCAGGCGTCCAGGTGTAGCAACCAAAATATCAACACCTCTGTAAAGAGATTGAATTTGAGTGCGATAAGAAACACCTCCAAAAATCACAGCCTGAGAAAGCCCCAAGGACCGTCCATAAATGCGGAAGCTATCACCAATCTGGGAAGCTAATTCACGGGTTGGGGATAGGACTAAAGCTCTAGTGACCCTGCGACCACGAGGCGAGGAATTCTCTTCCCCGCCTTGAGCAAAAAGTCTTTGTAAGATCGGAAGAGCAAAAGCTGCTGTCTTTCCTGTTCCTGTTTGCGCACAGGCCAACAAATCCCTACCCGCCAAAAGGTAAGGAATTGCCTCAGCCTGGACTGGAGTCGGCATATTATATTCTTGTTCTGCTAAATTTTTCAAAATAGGCGAAATGAGATTGAGTGCATTAAAATCGGTCAATGGAACGTTCCTTTTATGTAACGAGTGATGTATTAAGTATGGCAATGACAAAACCAGTACTTGTTAACACACCGCTTGTCACTGAAACCTTTCCTTTTAGGATTCCAGCGCTGGGTGATTACCCCGCCTTGAATCTTTTTAAGGTATTTATAAGGTCAAAATGTCTGAAAATATGACCTATAGGTAATATGTACTCTCTCGGGGATAAAATTACCAGTGTTAAATTAAAAAATATAATTTATAGATAGGCAGCCTATAAAAAATAGGCTTTAAAACACAACAAATCTTATCCTGAAGTTGGCTATCGCTTTTTATAAACTCATCAAAACAGACCTGTCTTTTCATGAGTTACTAACGAAAAGAGACGGTTCTTTTCTTGAGCAAGTCATTATTTTATGGTACTCTTTCTTAAAAATTATTCAAAATGGTCAAAACAATGTTTCGTTATGCCTTAACCTATTTGGAAAAAAATTGGATCCATCTTAAGGACCGAAAGCCTCTCGTTGTAAGAGGCGCAAGACAAGTCGGAAAAACATGGCTTATAAGAGAGCTTGCAAAAAGTACAAAAAAGCAAATGATCGAAATTAATTTCGAACGGGACCCCCAAATTAAATCGCTGTTTGAAACCAACAATCCAAAAGTCATCTTGCAAAATCTAGAGATTTATTTGGGTAAAAATATTGACCCTTTTTCAAGTATGCTTTTTCTTGATGAAATCCAAGATGCTCCAGAAATTCTTGCTAAGTTAAGGTGGTTTTATGAGGAAATGCCAACCTTGCCTGTCATAGCCGCAGGATCATTACTCGAATTCATTCTTCAAGATCACAGCTTTAGTATGCCTGTCGGACGCATCACTTACTTGCACCTTGAACCCCTTTCTTTTGAAGAGTTTTTGAAAGCCATCAACGAAGAGCAAACCTTACAATTCTTGCAAAACTTAACTTTACCATCAACCCCCGATGACTCACATAATAAGATTCCAATTGCGATTCATCATAAGCTTCAAGACCGCATGAGAAATTATCTTCAGATTGGTGGGATGCCGGCCGCTATTCTTGCATGGATTCATCAGGGAGCAAATCATGCCTTGAACATTCAAGAGGATCTTTTAACAACCTACCGTGATGATTTTTTCAAATACAAAGGCCGTATCGATGTTCAAAAGCTTGATACATTATTTAAGGCTATACCATCACAACTTGGCGAAAAGTTTGTATACTCGAAAACGGATAAGGCCATACAATCAGCTGCGGCAAAACATATTTTATCTTTGTTTAATAAGGCTCGTATTGCTCATATAGTGAAGCATTCAGCCGGCAACAAAGTTCCCTTAGCAGCAGAAACCAAAGATAAATCATTTAAACAAATTTTTCTGGATGTAGGGCTTGCAAATCGCATATTAGGTAGCTTTGAGGTCCATCCTATAACCGGGGGCATAGCAGAGCAACTTGTAGGGCAAATACTTCGCTGTCTATTTCCACCTTTCATCGAACCTTCTCTTTATTACTGGAATCGTGAAGCAAAAGGATCGAATGCAGAAATTGATTATATAATAGAACATAATGGGCGTGTCATTCCAATTGAGGTCAAGGCTGGAAACACTGGCAGCCTAAAATCACTCCATCTTTTTATGCATACAAAAAAACTATCACTTGCCACACGTATCAATGATGATCTTCCTAGCATTACGCCTGTGAATACAACACTTAACGACGGAACAAAAGTTTCATATACACTTTTATCTATCCCTTTTTATCTAACAGGACAAATTCACAGGTTATTGGATTCTATTATCAAACCTGGTTCTCGTTTCATGAATGATACAAATGGTGTAAAATAGCCATCGAACTGGAAAAATCTTGGACTAACCCATTTTGGGGATTGTAAAGTTTTCAGCAAAATTCTTTATAAGTCAAACACTTGAGCCCTCCGCTATAACCAGAAGCTGGCTCCAGAAGCTGGCTATTGCTTTGTGTAACTCTATCTTAAGCTTAACAACGGCAATGCACATAAAAACCTAAGGAGGGGTTGCATTATGTTTTCTTAGTATTTTTCTTTTGATTTTTTCAAAAAAACTCTCCACTGGAGCACCATAGTCTATAACGTTCTGAGCTATAGATTGGCCGTATCAACTGTCCGGCTTACCAACATAAAATGGAAGATAACCATTTTGATTCGAAACAACTCCCTCAATTAATTAATGCATATAACTTGCTCTGGTCACTCCTCCAAAGCAATCTAAAATCTGCCCTCTTTTAATTTGAGGGGTAAGAAAATTAATATCTTTAAAAGATTCAGGCCACTTTTTATAACGAGGGGGGCATCAGTCATGAATTTTTCCTTTTTTCAAAAAAAATATACCATATCTTCTTCGATAGCCCACGACCACATATCATTGCAAGTTTTTAGTTAAGCTACTATTGCCTTTATGTAATGTCAAAAAAACTAAACATTCTAATAATACCGAAACTCAGAAGAAAAAACTCTGCACAAACCTTCATGCATAAGGCTGCTTCGATAATCACATTTCAAAATTAATCTAACTTTTTCTTAATTTCCCCATTGCGACTTAACAAAACATTTGATCTAATAAATTTTAGATAAAATTTATAAGTTAAAGATGCTTTTTTATGGTATCTTTTACATGTAAGTGTCCATGTTTTCAAAAAAAGGTAGGAAAAATGAAAAAAGTTTTATTCTCAGCAGTTCTCTTATTAGCCTCATCCGCAGCAACCGTTATGGCTGCAAGCTCAATGGCCCCAGCAGAAGCTCCAAAGACTGATGCAGCGGCGGTTCCAGTAAAAGCAGATGTAACTGTATCTGCAGCTCCAGTAATGGCTTCTGAAGACCATCACAAAGGCGGTCATCATGGAATGGCCCATATGTCAAAAGATGAGATCATTGCCAAATTGAAAAGCAAAGGCCAAGAAGTAGAAAAGTTAGGAGCATCTTTATCAGGGGCAGAAAAAGACTTATTCAGTTCAGCTTTAGCTCGCTTTAATAAATGGGTTGATGTAATTAGTAAATTTAGTGAATCCGATACAAATCCACACCTTTCAGCTAAGCGTGCGAAACACGAATTAAGATTGGCTAAATCAATTGCTCATCATAAAGACGGTTTCCCAGCTGAGAAAATTGCAAAATGGAAAACTGACTTTGAAGCTCTTAAAGCCGATGTATCAAAACTAACAGGCGACACAAAATCTGTAGCTGACGCGCAAGTTGCTAACGTGGAAGGTCTATTTTCTGATGCAGAAAAAGCCAAAGATACAACATTAGCCCCACTTTATATCAATGCTATAAAGTACGGAATTGATTCGCTGAAAGGCATTCTTCATCACGCTGAACACAAAGCAGCTGATGCATCAAAAATGGCGATGACAGCAGCACCAGCTGCAACTATCGCACCAGCAGGCGATGCAAAGCCAGCTGAACCAGCTAAAGCTTAGTAAACTCAGTTAATCATAAATTAGATTAGAACCCTATAAGACTTTCCTTATAGGGTTTTTTATTACCGAAATATTGACAATATTATTAACATATTTTAACTAATTATTAAGACATAATGATTATTATACAAAGAATGCTATTTTAAATTCTTCTTTGGAGTTATTCATGAAGCATCTTTTAAAAAAAATTACAGGCTACCTTGTATTTTTCGCTCTTATCATCGTTTGCCTCACGCTTTATATTTCTTACATAAAACATGAACCCGTTTTGACAGCTATCAAAGAAGACGCCAAAAAACTTCTTTCATTCCACAAGCACACGGATACTCTAGAAGAATCGGAAGCTATAGATAGAGCTATTGCCATAGACAGTGGACTTATTGATGACAGAATTCCGTCTGATAAAACTGAACCAAAAAAAATCGAGTCCGAAAATAAAACGAATAGCGAAGAAAAAAGCAATGCCCTCTCCCCTGTAGCAGATAACAAAAATCAAAATCCTGCAGCAGATGCATCTAATAAAGAACTGACCCGCAAAAAACTACTTGATCAGGTAAGAAAAGGTGTCGTGATCATAAAAGTTAAATCATATGCATCAACGCAAAATGATCTAAATGCTAAAGCATGGTCGGGAACTGGATTCATCGTCAATCTAGAAAAAGGCCTTATTGCAACTAATCATCATGTAACGGGCGATATGGCCGTATGCACCTATGAAATTAAATTTTCAGATGGGACAACCACAACAGCAAAGTTAAACTTTTTTGATCCCTTATTAGATTTTGCATTTCTAACCATTGATCCAAAAGATTTTCCAACATCGAGTATGGCCCTAGAATTTAGCAAAAACCCCGTTAAAGTGAACGATACGATTTATTCAATGGGTAATTCTGCCGGCGATGAGTTTTCCACCTATAAGGGAACTGTTTTTGGAATTTATGAAAGTTTAGGATCTTTTTCGGAACAATCTTTTAGATTTTCAGGATTAACTGTAGGGGGCGCTAGCGGTTCTCCTGTTTTTGATGAAGATGGTAAAGTTGTTGGTATTATTTATGGCGGTAAATTTGTGTCAGGAGCCGCCCTTCCAATTAGTTATGTTGCTCGTGCCCTACAAAGCTTAAGTAAAGGAGAACTGCCAAGCCGTCAAAGTTTAGGATTGGTTTTGCGTTACGATGACTTAAAAGATGCTGTGAATGTTGGTGCTTTACCAGCCGAAGCACAGACTGAATACAATAAGGCATTTCCAACAGCCCACAATAAGATTTTGGTCGTTGATACACGCCTTGTTGATTCACCAGCCAGTAGCCAGTTCATGGCCGGGGACATTATCTGGAAAATCCAAGGTGAACTAATTGGTCCAGAACTTGCAAGGTTTGATGAAATTATTGACTTAAAATCAGATAAAGCTATTTCCCTAGAAATATACAGAGAAGGAAAGCTTATTTCAATTGAAGCAAAACCTTATGCTCTAACCAACGACGGAGCTGAAAAATTCATACAATTTAGTGGCGCAACCTGGTTTGATTATAACGAAAAAATCAGATTGATGACAGGCGACAAAGGACCAGGGGTCTTCATCTCGTCAGCAGATGTTACTTCTCCCTTTAAAAATTTGTTTAAAGAAAACTTTTTTGGAGTCAGTCGCCCCATGAAGATTACCCACATTAGTGGCAAAGCCATTCAAAATTTGGCCGATCTTGAGAAATTAATCCCAGAGCTTTTGACGAAGAAGATGTTTAGTATTAAATTCATCGACTTTTTAGGGCAGCAAAGTTTTGGACAAACGGTTTCAGCCGATCGCCAAGAACGCTTTTTGATTCTAAAATATGATTCAAAGTTTGATAACCCAAAAGCTTTTTCCTTTAATAGGAAAACCCTTGAATGGGATATTAAGGAACTTAAAGGCAATAACCCTTAATCCGCATATGGATTTTTGCTGCTCTTGAAATTGACACGAATGGGAATGCCGGGCATATCAAAGTCATCTCTAAGACCATTGATTAGATAACGTTTGTAAGAATCCGGCATGTCACCTGCTTTGGTTGTGAAAACCATAAAAGTAGGCGGACGAGACTTAATCTGTGTTATGTATTTAGGACGTATCCTTTTACCCGCAACAATCGGCGCTGGATGGTTGTCTATTTTAAACTGCAACCACCTATTAAGCTCAGCCGTTGGTAAACGTCGGTTCCAGGCTTTCTCAACTTTAAATACAGCCTTCATCAAAGGTTCAATATTTTGCTCTTTCAAAGCGGAAATAGGCACGCATGCAATCCCTCTGGCTTGGGCAAAATGGACATCAAGCTGTTCTCTTAAATGCTTTAAAAGCTGCTCCTTTTTTTGAACCATGTCCCATTTATTAATAGCTAAGATTAAAGCTCTTCCTTCTTCAATGACTTCTGCAGCCAAAGCCAAATCTTGTTTTTCAATCAGCTCTCGCATCGGCAATGAACCATCAATAACCAATACAACAACATCAGCAAACCTAAGAGTTCTTTGGGCATCCATAACGGCCAAGCGCTCAACAGGTTCTTGCACACGGCTTTGACGTCTAATACCTGCCGTATCAACAAGCTGAATGGATCTACCTTCAAATTCCCAAGGCAGAGCAATTGCATCACGCGTCACCCCTGGCATGTCTGCTGTTAACTGGCGTTTTTCGCCTAAAAGAGTATTAACAAGCGTTGATTTTCCAACATTGGGACGTCCCATAATGGCTAAATTTAAGGGACGTTTTTCTCTTGTCGTTTCGTCTTCTTCGTCAAACTCTTCGGCTATTTCAGGTGTATCAACAAAGGGCCTTAGCGCAAGCTCTAGGTCCGACATTCCAAGTCCATGCTCTGCGGAAATGGCGATGGGTTCACCCAGCCCCAAGGACGCTGCATCGGAAATCCCTTGAATGCTATGTTTTCCCTCAGATTTATTGACAAGAACAATAATAGGTTTATTTTGCTGTCTTAGAAATCTGGAAAGCTCCAGGTCATAAGGCGTGCACCCTTCGATGCCATCGATCACAAACAAAACAACCTTAGCTGCCTTAATTGCCGATAAGGTTTGCTGACGCATTCCCTCTGACAACTCTTTAGTGAGTTCCTTAGCGCTTGGATCCATTAGACCTGGCGTATCAATCACCCTGAAACTAAGCCCAATAAAATCAGCAACGGCTTCTTTTCTGTCACGCGTTACACCCGGTTGATTATGAACAAGCGCTAAGCGTTTTCCCACAAGCCGATTAAAAAGTGTCGATTTTCCTACATTTGGACGTCCAACCAGCGCCACAAGCGGCAAATCTTTATTATCTCCATGCATATAATTGTGCCTGATCCGTCAACACATAGAGGGTTTTATCAGCAACAACCGCAGAGAAAATACTCTCGCCATCAAATTCCAATGTTTTGGTTGGTTTGCCATCTGCCGTTGATAAGAACTGCGCCTGTCCGTTTGTTCCACAGAATACCAGCTCAGAACCAACAATAACGGGTCCTGCCCAATAGATAGCTTTTTTGTCCTCTTTTGTAAGTTTAGGCAAATTTGCTGCCCAACGAACTTGTCCCGTTTGACGATGAAGACATAAAACTTCACCTTGCTCAATCAGAATAAAGACCCAATCTCCGCTAACTGCAGGCGTTCTAACACCGCCGACTTCTTTTTGCCACTGACGCACCCCAGATTTTAGATCAATGGCAGTCATACGACCTCCATGGCTAATAGCGATCACTTGATTGTCATAAACAACAGGACGCGCTCTGATGTGAGGGATACTTGAAACGGTATCAATTCTGACAGCAGAGGTCAGCATGTCTGCCCACAGCACATGTCCATTCTCTGCCTGCAAAGCTGTAACTTCGCCAGAGGAATAGGCAACAATCACAACGTTATCAACAACTGCTGGACTCGCAGACCCCAGTAACGTGGCTTGTTCGACAATCCCTGAATGAGTCCATATAGTAGCCCCTGTTTTGGCATCAAAAGCATAAGTTTCATTACTAATGGTTACGATGTAAACTCGCCCGTCTTTAACCGTTGGGGCTGATCTGATCGGTGACATAGCACTGGATCGCCATAGAATTTTTCCATCTTTGGGATCCATTGCCAAAACTTCGCCAAATGAAGTCGCAGCATACAAAACACCGGCATCAACAGAAACACCCCCCCCAAAAGGTTGAGCGCGTTCATCTTCTGGATTTGTTGACTGATTCCACAAAGATTCACCAGAGACTGCATTGATCGCATACACTGTTCCCGATGAATCCATTCCGTACACGACTCCCTGATCAACAACAATGCCCGCAACCAGACGTTGTTCATCATTTGAACCATAGCCCATACTCACTTCCCAAACTTTTTGTGGCTTATCAGCAAAGGCTAAAGGCGGCATCGCATGCGCGGTATTTCCTCCGACTTGGGACCAATTTTGGTTAACCACCGGGTTTGCAATTATAACAGACTGCTGAACAATCGTAGGGTCAGGTAACAAAGATTGATTCAAAACAATAAAAGATTCTCTCTCTCCTGGAAGTGGGGTCGTATCTTTCGCATCGCATCCTGATAAGATAAAGGCAGCACCAAGGACTAAAACAGTGAGTTTATTAATTCTTTTCATAAGGTCCCTTAATCTTTCTTGGCCTCTTTATTTCCAGATAAATGCTCCACGAGAACCTGACTCATAAGCTGGGCACGCATTCTAAGTTCTGCCGGAGACTTTGCATCCTGTATCAGCGAAATAAAAATCTCCGAAGCTTCCGCCATTTTATTTTGCTTATACAAGAGCAGTCCTTTTAATTCTTTTGCTATAGAATGCCAAGGATTATCTTGTTGCGTTATAGGCTCAAGAGTTTCTAAAAGTTTTTTAATGGCTGCTTCGTCTGGAACGCTTGGAAGACGATCGATCTCAAGATTCACATTAAAAAAGGTAGCTAAATCCTGTAAATGCTTATCAGCATTTTTATCTTGCGCGATAGAGGCATAAATTTCCTGTGCACGCTTTATATCATGCTGTGCCCCTTCCTGAGTTAAAAGAGAAGCCTCTAAGAATTTTGCCAAAATTGCGTATCCGTGATGGGATTCCTTAGAAAGAGATTGCAAAACTCCAACTGCTTCTGGAATTTTTCCTTGAGCAATAAAATTTTGCGCCCCTACGAATTGCTCGGAAAAAACTAAATATTGTTTATGCTGGTGATTCTTCCAAGCCATAAACCCAGCCGTTAAAGCCACTACACCAACGACGGCAATGATTAGAGTTTTACCATACTCTTTCCACAATTTTTCCAACCGTTCATGCCTAATATCTTGTTCTACTTCTTCTAAAAATTCATCGAATTTATCAGCCATACTTAAAAAACCTCAAAATCTTGGTGTCATGGGGGGCAAAAAATTGATATAATAACGTACTATAGCAACACTTGCGCATTTTCAGTATAAAAAAGTTACCTGATTTATTGTTCACACCATAAAAAGAATGCCAAAATTCGGGGAAGACAAAAATGCAACAACTCCTTTCCTATACTCAGACAACTGAGACTGTTCGCATTACAGTGTATCCAGTTTACCTAGATGATCAATCTCTCCCAGAAAGTAATGAATTCTTATGGGCCTACCACATTCGTATTGAGAATCTAGGGGAAGAGCGCTTTCAATTAAGAAAACGATACTGGAAAATTACAGACAGCTTTGGAAGAATTCAAGAAGTCTGGGGAGATGGAGTTGTGGGAGAAGAACCATTTCTGAAGCCCGGAGATACTTTTGAATACACAAGCGGAACTCCATTGGCAACGCCTTCAGGAATTATGGTTGGTTTTTATGTTATGGAAAAAGAAAATGGCGATCGGTTTCAAGTTGAAGTCCCTGCTTTTTCGCTCGATAGTCCTTTCGAATCAACCTCTATTAATTAGCCTACTTTAAACTTAAGAGAGCATTATGCGTCCAACAAGAAAAGAAGCCGAAGAAGCAGTCCGCACGTTAATTTCATGGGCAGGAGACTCACCGAACCGCGAGGGGCTCAAGGAAACGCCCTCTAGAGTCGTCAAGGCCTTTGAAGAATACTTTAGCGGCTATGAAACAGACCCCGCCAACTATCTTGCCAAAACTTTTGAAGAAGTCGCTGGCTATGATGAAATTGTTCTGCTACGCGATATTCGTTTTGAATCTCATTGTGAACATCATCTCGCTCCAATCATTGGCGTTGCACATGTTGCATATCTTCCAAACAAACGCGTTGTTGGGATTAGCAAGCTTGCCAGAATTGTTGAAATTTTTGCCAAACGTCTTCAAATTCAAGAAAAGATGACAGCAGAAATTGCTAATACGATCGATCGTATCCTTCAACCTCAAGGCGTGATTGTCGTCATAGAGGCTAATCATCATTGTATGACATCTAGGGGTATTAATAAACCAGGATCGAGCATGATAACCTGCCAAGTCACTGGGCTTTTAAAATCAGACAATAATCTGCGCAAAGAAATTATGAGCATGATCCAAAGCAAGAGCAGTTCTATACGTTAGTACCTCTTAAAGTTTTCCCTCTCACTGCTTTTTATTCCGGAAACACTCATTAAACGAGAACGATGATCAGCTGTAATTTCGTATCGGTCTGGCAAAATCATCCGAAGACGAGGAAGGTTCGAAATCATAATTCCTATATGAACAGCCGCCGATCCCTTAGAGCAACTCGCCAAAATAGTCTTTAATGCCTTAACATCCAAATTTTCATCGGCCCATAAAAATATATTTTGATTTTGAGTCTTTTGGTCAAGAAATTCCAAACCCTGCCCCGTTAAGCGATAGCCCTCTCCATCAGCCCTTAAAGCAGCACTGACAAAAACGGCTTTTCCAGGAATCAGTTTGTCCCTAATTTGTGCATAGGTTTCAGAAAAAAAAGCGACTTCATAAACTCCATCAGCATCTGAAAGCGAAACAAAAGCAAATTTCTGCCCCGTCTTAGAAGTTCGTTCTTGTTTTGAAAGAATAATACCAGCCAAGTTAACATTCGTTTGAGTTGAACTTGCCTTTCCGAGAAGATTTTGACTTTTTGTAAGACCTAAGTTTGCTAAAACATCTCGATACATATCCAAAGGGTGTGCGCTTAAATAAAACCCAAGAGCATCAAATTCCTTTTGTAGTTTTTCGAGCATGTTCCATTCATCACAGGACGGAACAGTAATTGCTGTAGTCTTACCCTCTCCTTTGCCGCCTCCAAAAAGCAATGCTTGTTTGTTTTGCTTTTCCTGGCGTGTCAACTGCGCCTGTGCCAAAATCATATCGATTGCCATAAAGGTTTGCTGACGGTTTTTATGAATGCTATCTAATGCTCCGGCAGCAACTAGATTCTCTAACTGACGTTTATTCACAGCCCTTGGATCAAGGCGCGCCGCCAAGTCACTCAATGTCTTATAAGGGCCATTTGTTTTTCGTTCAAGAATCACAGTTTCCATTGCCTGAGCCCCAACGTTTTTTATAGCTGCCAAAGCGTAACGAACTGCGTTTCCTTCGACTGTATATTCAACGTCCGAACAATTTAAATCAGGGGGGAATAAGGGAATATTGGCCCGCTCAAGATCTTGTCTATAAACATTGATCTTATCTGTGTTGTGCATATCATAGGTCATGGTGGCTGCAAAAAACTCAAGCGGATAATTGGCCTTTAAGTACGCGGTTTGATAGGCAAGCAATGCATAAGGAGCCGAGTGCGATTTGTTAAATCCATAGCCTGCGAATTTTGCCATTTGATCAAAAATCTGACTTGCAACAGCAGGTTCAACGCCATTTTTAATAGCTCCTTCGGTAAATAACGCCCGCTGAGCATCCATTTCCGATTTGATTTTCTTACCCATAGCGCGCCTTAAAAGATCTGCGCTTCCTAAGGTATATCGACCCAAAACCTGAGCGATCTGCATAACCTGTTCTTGATAGACCATAACGCCATAAGTTGGCTGTAAAATTGGTTCAAGAGAGGGGTGAAGATAACTCACCTTTTCTTCACCGTGTTTACAGGCAAGATAACGTGGGATATCATCCATGGGCCCTGGACGGTATAAAGCCACAAGAGCAATAAGGTCTTCGAATCGATCTGGCTTTAATTTCCGTAAAACATCACGCATGCCGGCACTTTCCAACTGGAACACACCGACAACCTCAACTTTGCAAAGAAGTTCAAAGGTTTTTGGATCATCCAGGGGAATCGTTCCGATTTGAAAATCTATCCCCTTAGCACGAACCATTTGGCAGCATTTTTCAATCACTGTCAAAGTTTTAAGACCTAAAAAGTCAAACTTTAAAAGTCCGGCGGCCTCAACGTATTTCATATTGAATTGAGTTGCCGGAAGAATTGACTTTTCGTCCTTATAAAGCGGCACTAAATCATGCAAAGAACGATCACCAATCACAACTCCCGCCGCATGGGTTGAAGCATGACGATAAAGCCCTTCTAGCTTCATGCCAATACTGATCAATCTTGCAACAGTTTCATCTTCTTGCCGCTGTTGATTTAACGCCGGTTCCAGCTCAAGGGCTTGTTCAAGAGTCACAGGATTTGCCGGGTTATTGGGGATCAATTTACTAATACGATCAACTTGCCCATAAGGCATCTGCAAAACACGCCCCACGTCCCTTAAAACCGCGCGTGCCTGTAATTTACCAAAGGTAATAATATGCGCAACTCGATCTTCCCCGTATTTACGCCGTACATATTGGATGACTTCATCACGCCGATCTTGGCAAAAGTCCACGTCAAAGTCCGGCATTGAAACACGTTCTGGATTTAAAAAACGCTCAAACAACAAGTTAAACCGAATAGGATCCATGTCGGTAATGGTTAAAACCCAAGCAACTAATGACCCTGCCCCAGAACCGCGTCCTGGTCCCACCGGAATTCCTTGGTCCTTTGCCCATTTTATAAAATCGGAAACCACCAAAAAATAACCGGGGAAGCCCATCCTTTCGATAATACCAAGCTCATACTCAAGACGCTTTAAGTAAGTCTCGATCAAGTCAGCATGGGTTGATGCATCACTGTGGAGTGGATAAACTTCGTGTTCTAATCGTTTTTCCAATCCTGCTTTGGCTTGTAGACGGAGCTCTTCTGTTTCGCTGAGTCCTGATTCCGTTGGAAAAGGAGGAAGAATGGGTTTGTGTGGACGCGGCATAAAATGACACCGCTGCGCAATGATAACTGTATTTTGAACAGCTTCGGGTAAGTCCTGAAAGAGTTTTTTCATCTCATCACTTGATTTAAAGTAGTGATGTGGGGTTGCCTTACGCCTTGCGTCTTGACTGACGTAGCTGCCCTCAGCAACACATAAAAGGGTATCATGAGCCTCAAACATATCCGGTTTATCAAAAAACACGTCATTGGTTGCTACAAGGGGAATACTATGCTCTAAGGCAAGCTCAAGAAATTGGGGCTCTAGACGTTTTTGATCAGCAAGACCATGGCGCATCAATTCAATATAAAGGCGATCTTTAAAAATTTCTTGAAAGGTTTTTAAAAGCTGAACTGCTCTTTCCCGTTCCTGCGTTAACAGTAAACGACCAACTGGCCCCATATGTCCACCTGTTAAAGCAATCAAACCTTCATTTTTTTCAGTAAGCTCGGTTAAGCTTAAATAAGGCCCTTCATTCCCTTCACCACGCAAATAAGAATGGCTAACCAGTTTCAATAAATTTAAATACCCTTCTTCGCTTTGCGCTAGCAATACAATCGGGGCAAAAGGAATCTTATCAGCAAATGAAAGATTGACCTGACAGCCAATGATCGGTTGAACTCCTTGCTCAGCGCAGGCCATCGCAATTTCAAGCGCGCCAAATAAATTGCTAGTATCCGTTATGCCAACAGCCGGCATTCCGTTGATTTTACACAATTTTGATATATTTTTCGTATGTATCGCCCCCTCTGCTAGGGAATAGGCACTATGCAGCCGAAGATGAATAAAAGGGAGATTTTGCATATCCTATATTTAAGATGATTCGCCCCTTTTAGCAAGACACTCTTTCGTTTCTCGCCTCACCAACCGATCTTGCTCTAGGACGTCTTCTAAGGTCGTCGGCCGGGTGAATTGAGTGCGTTCTAACATTTCCTCAATCACGTCTACAATATTCAAAAAAGTGATTTGAGACTTCAAAAAAGCCTCTACGGCAATTTCATTAGCCGCATTGAAAACAAGCTCTCTTCCCTCTAGAAGCGCTTGCCTTGCCAGACGCAACGCTGGAAAACGTTCAAGATCGACAGGGAAGAATGTCAGACTTCCAATCTCGGCCAAAGATAATCTTTTAACAGGTGTCGTTATACGATTCGGCCAAGCGAGACTATAGGCAATCGGCGTTCGCATATCAGGAGTCCCCAATTGCGCCAATACAGATCCATCATGATAGGTAACCATGGAATGGATTATAGATTGCGGATGAATGACCACATCTATTTGAGGTTCTGGGATATCAAACAAATAATGCGCCTCAATAAGCTCTAAACCTTTATTGACCAGAGTCGCACTATCAACCGTAATCTTAGCGCCCATATTCCAATTTGGGTGTTTTGTTGCTTGCTCTGGTGTAATTTCTGAAAGTTCATGAAGTTGTTTGTTTAAAAACATGCCGCCTGATGCTGTTAAAATGATTGTTTCAACAGATTTACGGTTATGATTTTCAAAGCATTGAAAAATAGCGCTATGTTCGGAGTCCACCGGCAATAAGGTCGCTCCGTATTCTTTGACGGCTGCTGTCATAAGAGACCCTGCAGCGACTAGAGATTCCTTATTAGCGAGCGCTACTGTTGTTCCTTGTTTGATTGCCGCTAAAGTCGGCAAAAGGCCTGCCGTGCCTAGGATTGAGGAAACAATCGTATCAGTCGGCATTTCAGCGGCCTCGACAATAGCAGCGTCACCAGCCGCAACCTGAATGTTTTCACCCGATAAGCCTTCTTTAAGATCCTTATAAAGCCTAGAGTCTTTGATGACTGCTAGCTGCGGTTTGAGCAGCAATGATTTTTGAACAAGATCTTGAACATTACTTCCACCTGTTAAGGCAACAACTTGAAAAGAATCTGAATGATGATTGAGCAAGTCAACCGTACTGCATCCAATGGATCCTGTTGCTCCAAGGACCGTAACCTTTTTTCTTGCCATTTTTTAGACCTCTACTGGATCCACCCCAAAAGGATAAAGATCCCTGCAACCAGACCAACTAAAAGCAAGCCATCCAAACGATCCAAAAGCCCGCCATGTCCTGGTATTAAACCACCAGCATCTTTTACGCCAAAGTGACGTTTGATGTAGGACTCTAGCAAATCACCCAAGTGAGCGGCAAGAGGAATTGCCAATAAAACAACAAAGAAAGATATGGTTAATAGAGATTCAACATGAAAGTATTGATTAAGGTAAATGCCCAAAGCCACAGCCCAAAGAATCCCACCAAAAAAACCAGACCATGTCTTGTTAGGGCTAATTTTTGGGGCTAATTTTGGCCCTTTTAGCATACGGCCCATAAAATAAGCCCCGGAATCCGTAGCCCAGATTAAAGAGAACATCCACAATAAAAAGAAACGATAATCCGTCCCCTTGTGACTTAAAGCCATCAAGACAAAGGTTGGAATGCAAATATAAAAACATCCCGCTAAAAATAACAAAACGCGATGAAAAGGATGTGAGCGCATTAACCACTGAAAACAAAAAAGAACAGACGCGACTATCAAGCTAAGATGTATCCAAATTGGCGCCTCTACATACAAGGTGAAAAGAGTCAGAATCGCCGCAACCGAGCATATAGGATGAAATACAGAAAGAATCGCCAACCTTGACCATTCACGAAGAAGGCCTATCAACACGACAGTACCCAGAATATCAAAATAGGGAAAGCCTACGTAGATCGCCGTTACAGTAAATAAAATGCCAAAAAAGCCACTTAAAGTTCGAATCCAAATTTCGTTAATTTTTTTATGAGGAAGTATACAATCCATAGCGCCTGCTTCTTTGCTGGTATTCATAAATTGCTTTTTCAAAACCATCTTCACTAAAATCTGGCCATAAATTGGGCACGAAAACAAACTCTGCATACGCCATTTGCCACAGTAAGAAATTACTGATGCGTTGTTCACCACTTGTTCTGATCAAAAGATCAGGGTCTGGAAAATCAGCTGTATCTAGGTTTTTTGAAATATCTTCGGTTGTAATCTCTGATGGATCTAAATCCCCTGCCTTTACTTTCTGAACCAATTTTTTAAAGGTACGCACAATTTCATCACGACTACCGTAGCTGAGAGCCAACACAACAGTAATCGTCGTATTGTTTTTTGTTTTTTCCTCGGTTTCGGCAATAAGTTCTTGAATATCTTTTGCAAAAAGAGTCCGATCACCAATAACCTGAATACGGACACCTTTATCCATTAACGCTTTGAGCTCGTTGCGCAAATACCAACGCAATAAACCCATAAAATCATCAACCCAACTTTTTTCTCTAAGCCAATTTTCTGAGGAAAAAGTGTAAAGCGTCAGGTACTTAATCCCCATTTTAGAAGCACATTCGGTAATTTTTCTGGCCATTTCAGCGCCCGCCTTATGACCTGCGATGGTTGGAAGGTTCCGAGATTTTGCCCATCTACCATTGCCATCCATAATAATAGCAACGTGCGTTGGTATAGCAGAAGAAAGTAAGGTCTCAGGCAAAGGCATGCATACACTTTGATAAAATTATGCGTCGATCAAAGCCTAAATTATACTTAAGCGTCAAGAAATAAATCACTAGACCTTTAGCAAGAACATGAAGGGTGCGACACAAATACACTGCCGACCGAACGATCAGACTGTAGAAAAGAAAGGTGATTTGCATTTTTATTAAAAACTGTATCAATTTATTTTTTTTAAGTATGATCAGTTTCAATGTTAAAAAATAATGTCACTTAGATCTTGAGCGCTTTAAATATGATTTTATGTTCGAATGAAAAAAACCATCCCTCTCTTCCAACAAAAGAACTGATGTCATTATGGAAAATCCTACAGCAGCACTACCGAACACCTGAACAAGAAGCCATTCAATCCCTTTTAATGAAAGCGCCGTTTTCCGAAGAGCAAGCGTTGCGAATAGAAGCCTTTACTATTCAACTGATTGAAGGTGTCCGTGGTCAAAAACCAAAAGCCTTAAGCATTGAAAATTTCCTCCAGACCCATCAGCTTAGCAGTCAAGAAGGCCTTGCGATGATGTGTTTGGCCGAGGCTTTGTTACGCATTCCAGACTCAAAAACAAAAACAAAGTTTATTCACGATAAATTAGGGTCAAGTGAGTGGAATAGTCAAGACGAAGACAATTTCTTGGCCAAGATTACCAATCTGGGGCTTTTGACCACAAGCAAAGTTTTAAATTGGGGAATAAACTCTAAAAATCTATTTTCGGTTATTCCCTCGTTGATTCGTCGCTTTGGTGAGCCGTTGATTCGTCAGATTATGACTCAAGCTATGAAAATCATGGGCCACCAATTTGTCATGGGCGAAACCATCGAAAAAGCCATTGATCGGGCTGGAGAAGATCAGAAAAAAGGATATAGACATTCGTTTGATATGCTGGGCGAAGGTGCGCGAACAGAGAAAGATGCAAATCGATATTATGATGCTTACCTAAAGGCTGTCATTGCCATTGGGGGAGCTGCTCCTAAAAAATCATCCGTTTTTGAAATGCCCAGTTTATCGGTAAAATTATCAGCTTTGCACCCGCGCTATGAAATTGCCAAACGGGAACGAGTCTTAAAAGAATTAGCACCAAAGGTTATTGAACTAGCTAAAAAAGCATCAGAATTTAATGTTGGACTGACTATTGATGCAGAAGAATCAGAACGCCTTACGCTTTCCCTTGAAATTGCTCAAGAAGTCTTAGCGCATCCAGACCTTAAGGATTGGAACGGTTTAGGACTTGCCGTGCAAGCATACCAAAAACGCGCACCTTACGTTATTGATTGGCTAACGAAACTTGCGCAGCATCATGGTAAACGTATTAACATTCGCCTCGTAAAAGGAGCGTATTGGGATTCAGAGATCAAACGTACCCAAGAGCAAGGCTTAAAAGATTACCCTGTCTATACTCAAAAACCATATACGGATGTTTCTTACATCTATTGCGCAGCAAAAATGCTAGAGTCCGCTGAGTGGATCTATCCTCAATTTGCAACGCATAATGCCTATACTTTAAGTGCTATTTATGAAATCGCTAAGGCCAAAAGCATCACCGATTATGAATTCCAACGTCTCCACGGCATGGGTGAAAGCCTTTACCATCAAATCACTGAAAATACTGAGTATGGAATCCCTTGTCGTATTTATGCTCCTGTTGGTGAACATAGAGATCTTTTGAGTTACTTAGTTAGACGTTTGCTTGAAAATGGCGCAAACAGTTCCTTTGTGAATCAAATTCATGACACAAAACGCTCCTCTTCTTCGCTTGCTGCAAACCCATTTCAAGAAGCAGCAAAACTTGAAGGAAAATCGCATCCTCAGATCCCTATTCCAAAAGCTCTATTATCGCCTGAACGTAATAATTCTGATGGCGTTGATTTATCGGATGAAATTGCAATAGAAAATTTAAATCTAGAACTTTCCCATTTACCGCAAATTCTTCAAGATATTCCTTTAGCCAGTGAATCAACTCTTTATAATGCCGTTGAAATAGCAAACTCTCATTTTGAAAAATGGAACAAAACTTCTCCCGAAGAAAGAGCCCAGTGCCTTGAGCATTTAGGAAATATTATTCAGCATCATATGGTTCCGTTTATCCATCTGCTTATTATAGAAGGTAAAAAGACCATAAATGATGCAGTGTCTGAAGTCAGAGAAGCCGTTGATTTTTGCTATTATTACGCGCAGCAAGTTCGTCATTACCAAGGTCAGCCCTTAGTTCTGCCAGGACCAACGGGGGAATTAAATCAACTTTCTTATCACGGACGCGGCGTTTTTGCCTGCATCAGTCCCTGGAACTTTCCATTGGCTATTTTTATAGGTCAAATTGCTGCCGCAATAGGAACAGGGAATTGCGTTATTGCTAAACCGGCCGCATCCACGCCTCATGTAGCACAAATGGCTATCAACCTAGCTTATAAGGCTGGTATTCCAAAGGGCGTTTTACAGCTGTTAATAACATCCGGCAGCCAATTTTCAGATATTATCATCAAAGATAGTCGTATAGCTGGCGTTGTCTTCACTGGATCTAATGAAACTGCTCATGCTATTAACTTGACGCTAGCGACAAGAAAAGGCCCAATTGTTCCGTTAATCGCTGAAACTGGCGGAATTAACGCAATGATCGTTGATTCATCAGCCCTTCCTGAACAAGTGGTAAAAGACGTAATCAGTTCAGCTTTCCAAAGCGCAGGACAACGATGTTCGGCGTTACGATTATTATTAGTCCAGGACGATATCGCCGATACCTTGTTAGAGATGTTAAAGGGAGCCATGGAAGAACTTGTCGTCGGCAATCCAGAGCTTCTTTCAACCGATATTGGCCCTGTCATCGATAAAGACGCAAAACAAGGTTTATTAGAATACTTAGATGAACTGGGACAAAGCCCTGCTCAGGCAAGACTTTTATACAAATGTGAACTGTCTGAATCATTGAATGAGGAAAATTTTATTGCCCCTCAGGTTTGGCAATTATCTTCTGTTCATGATTTATCGCAAGAAGTCTTTGGTCCGATTTTACATATTGTCAGGTACAAAGGCGAATATTTGGACCGAGTTTTGGATGACATCAATTCTCTTGGATACGGCCTGACAATGGGAATTCACAGTCGTCTAGAATCCACAATTCAGCAAGTCTATGCGCGTGCGAAAGTCGGCAATTTATATGTAAACCGCAACATGATTGGCGCTGTTGTTGGCGTTCAGCCCTTTGGCGGTGAAGGCCTGTCTGGAACCGGCCCAAAAGCCGGCGGTCCTAATTATTTGTTGCGTTTTATGACTGAACGCACCTTTACCCAAGATACAACCGCAGCCGGCGGTAATGCATCTTTATTAGCGATCGTATAATTCATTTAATAAGGAGACGTTTATGAAAAATAGAGTATTGGTTCTAGTGTTCTTGAGTTTGTTATGGGTAGGAATGGCAGAGGCTGCTGTAGATAAAGAGGAATTGAGAACACTGCTAACGAGATATCCGCTTACAGCCAGCAGTTCTTTAGGTGATCAGCTTGGTTTATTGGGCGCAAGGCCACAATATTTTAAAGACCGTGCAAAACAGATCATTCCTTTTAAAGAAGTCTCCATAGGACATCCCTCTCCAAAAGCGGCAGCAGGATGTTCTTCAGACGAAGAATTAGAGGAGGATTTGTCATCGCGTTCTCCTGTAACAGTCGAAATGGCACCCGAGATTCTTCCCTATGATGAAGAGGAAATGGTTTCACGCATTGCAAGCCTTTGCTACCCAACTGCTGCCGCCCACTATGAGGCAGGAATCAGAGCACTTTTTGCAAGTGGGAAGCCTCCTAAACATGATGCAAGGCACCTTACTGAAGGACTACAATGTCTGGCGAGTAAAATGCTATTTGCAAGCGCCTTGGTAGAAAAAGCAGGGATTGAGGAAGAAATTGGAGAAAGCCTTCAAATGGCTGCGATAAATCAGGTATTAAAATTCCACAGAACAACACTGACTGAGCAAAGTCCAACTTTAGCATCCACAATTCCGGCCAGCATACCTGGATGTCCGGCATGCTTAGCGCTTCCAAATTTACCAAAGTCATGAGTTTTTTTAAAATTTTTACCAAATGTTTACCTATAAACCTTCATAGTTAGAATTATAGGCACTTAAGCTTGTAAAGTTTGTGTGTTCTTTTAATTCTAACTAGTGGATTATATGATATTACTTATCGATAATTATGACTCATTTGTGTATAACCTGGCACGCTATGGGCAAGAGTTAGGGCATGAAGTTGCTGTGTACCGCAATGATTGTCTAACGCTAAAACAGATTGAAAAACTAAAGCCTGATCAGATTGTGATTTCACCTGGTCCTTGCACACCGGATGAAGCTGGTGTATCTAACCAAATAGCTCAATATTTTGGGGGAAAAATTCCTATTTTGGGAGTCTGTTTAGGGCATCAATGCATTGGAAAATCTTTTGGTGGCGATGTTATTAGGGCCCAAAATCCTATGCATGGCAAAACAAGCATGATTATACATAAAGCAACCGGTATTTTCCGTGATTTGCCGGATCCTCTTAAGGTGACTCGGTATCATTCACTGGTGGTTTCAAATGATAATCTACCGGCTTGTTTGGAAGTAACAGCGACTAGCATAGATGATGAAATTATGGCTTTTTCCCATAAAGAACTGCCAATTGTGGGTGTTCAATTTCATCCTGAAGCAATTTTAACGCATTACGGTTATGATATATTAAGGAATTTCTTAAATGGTGATTATCGTTAATGCATGTGCTTTTAAATGGCGAGCTTATTTCAAAGGAAGCTGCAACAATATCTCCCTTTGATCGAGGATTTTTATTAGGTGACGGTGTTTTTACAACTCTTTTAGCCAATCAGGGGCAACTTGAATGCTTTGAGGCGCATTTAAAACGCTTAAAACAATCTACCAAAATCTTTTTCCTTCCTGAGCCACCACTTGATCTTCAATCTCAAATTCTAAAACTTCTTGAAATTAATCAATTAACCCAAGGACTTGCAGCTGTTCGCATTACAATCACCAGAGGGATTGGAGAACGAGGCATAGCCCCTTTAAAAACAATGTCTCCTACAATTTTTATAACAACCGATCCTTACGAAAGACCTAAATCCCCCTTAAAGGTGATGATTTCTTCGATAAAACGCGATAAGATGTATCCATTATCTCAGATCAAACATCTCGGTTATCAACTTTCTATCTTAGCGAGACTGGAAGCCCTAGAAAAAAGATTTGATGACGCCTTGATGCTCAATTCATCCGACAACCTTGTATGTAGTACAGCAGGAAATCTATTTTTAGTCACTCACGGAAAAATATTGACCCCGCCCATAACGGATGGTGCTCTTCCGGGGATTATGCGTGGGAAAATAATCCGGCAGCATAAAGATGTAAAGATTCAATCGTTAACAATAAGAGATCTAGAAAACGCTGAAGCCGTTTTTATTACTAACAGCTTAATTGGCACACAAATAATTACTTCTGTGGAGGGTAAGATATTAAACACAAAACCTAATTTTAATATTCTAATAAAGGCATTAAAATAGTTAACGTTTCCTTATGCTATTGAAAGAATATCTAATTTTCTTAATCTTAGGAATATTATTTCCTTGGAATTTTTTGTATTTATGAATATAAATATCCCATTCGATGATTCTTTAGGAATCAACAGAAAATAGAGTGCAGTTTTCCCCTAAATTACTTAAGGTTCAGAATAATAATTATTAAAGCAATGTCACATTTATATACTCAGCTCTCTTTCGTATCCTTCAAAACTTCGAAGGATCACCCATCAATGTTTGTCTTGCAAAAAAGAACATCATGAATCCCTTTCTAAGAAATAAATCAAGCTCTTCTTGGGCGCTTATGGGTGGGCATGTAATAGAGTGTTTTGATAACACTCTTTATGGGTTCTTTGCGGTTATTCTGGCTCCACTCTTTTTCCCGTCCACTTCATATGCCGTACAAATCCTGGGGTCTTATGGCGCATTCGCTGCAGGTTTTTTAGCGCGCCCTGTTGGGGCTATTATATTTGGCGGAGTAGGCGATAAAACAGGAAGAAGAAAGCCGCTTCTATACACAATGGGCTTTGTAGGCATCCCAACTATTGGTATTGGCTTATTACCTTCGTATGAAACTATTGGAATCATGGCTCCTATTCTTTTGATACTCTGTCGTCTGCTACAGGGACTCTTTATGGGTGGTGAATTTGCGGGAGTTAACATCTATTTACTCGAAGGACAGCAGAAAAAAAGCCTTGGAACAAATACAGGCTATCTGATTTCTTCTGGCATTTTTGGCGCCATCTTAGCCACCGGATTTGGGGCCATGATAACCATGGATTTTATACCCGATTGGGGATGGAGAGTTCCATTCTTGCTGGGTGGATTATCCGCATTTTGCGTCTATTTGTTCAGAAAAAAAGTCTCAGAAACTCAGGATTTTATCAAAGAGAATGTCAGTCAATCTATGCTTGCCTCTCCATGGAAAGAAGTTTTGTTAAAACATAAATTTGTCTTGGGCGTTTCATGCCTAGCCACAGGCCTTACAATTATGCCCTTGTATCTTGCTACCATTTTTGGCAACAGGCTATTTAAAGAAATAGGATTTAGTCAATCTGAGAGTATGTTTTTAAATATGTTTGCTATGTTTTTAGATGCCGTTTTTGTAACTGTTTGTGGAAAAATGGCTGACAGAGTAGGGTTTAAAAAGCAGACAATTTTGGGAGCTATTGTTATCATGGTGATTGCTCTCCCCTCATTCGTTTTAGTTCTGCCGTCTAATATCTCGACACTCAACATTTATTTTTATATCTTTATTCTGGCCTCTTTTGGTTGTGTGATTAACGGTTCCACGTTTCCATATGTGGGGCGCCTGTTTCCAATTCGTTGCCGATATACAGGGCTTGCCTTAAGTATTACTGTTGGTCATGCGCTCTTGGGAGGAACAACTCCTTTAATTGCCTCATTTTTGACAGACTTCATGGGCACCCGCCTTGCTCCGGCTTTTTGGTTAATGTTTATTGCTGGCCTTACAGCAATTGGGATATTCTATACGAATCCTTTGATTCAAGAAAATGATAAGGATTAGTTAGACATTATGGCCCCCTTTGATCAAGTCGAAGGGAAACTTGAGTCTAGGATCTAAGAAAAAGATAATACTTATGAGGTTCTTTAAGAACGAATTCGCGCTAAAAGATTTCGAATGCTCTTTATTAATTTGAAATCTGGTATAAATTCTGAAAATTATTCCCTTCTATATGGCGTTTCTTTTAAGAAGATGCTAACGTTCATTTATCGTATTTTTGAGTATAAAAGTTGGGGCATTTTTAGTGAATTGGATTATTGACTATTTCGTTCCGTTTGTTGTTGTATTAACAATTTTGGTTTTTGTTCACGAATTAGGGCATTTTCTAATTGCAAGACGAAATAAAGTGAAAGTCACAACTTTTTCTATAGGCTTTGGACCCGAACTGTTTGGATGGACTGATTCACAGGGAACTCGTTGGTGTTTTAGCCTTATTCCTCTGGGTGGTTATGTAAAGATGCTGGGTGATGCGGATGCTAGCAGCGCAAGAGCCGATGAATCTGTCCAAAGTTTCACCGAGGAAGAAAAGCAGCAAACTCTTCACAGTAAAACGCCCCTTCAACGCATCGCTGTGTCTATTGCGGGGCCTGTTGCAAATTATATTCTAGCAATCGTCCTTCTAACCGCTTTAATTGCCGTTAAGGGAATGCCGGTTCTTCCTGCCACAGTCGGAAAAGTGGAGCCTGAAATGCTTGCCCATCAAGCTGGAATTATCTCAGGAGATAAAATCTTAAGAATCAACAAAACTAATGTTGAGGATTTTGATCAATTGCGAGCTTTGATCAAAGAAAATATAGGCAGAGATGTACAAATTGAGCTCAATAGAAATGGGGAAACTCTTCACAAAAATTTTGCGCTTTACACAGTAAACGCCTCCACTGGGGAAAAAGAACCTATAGCAAAATTAGGTATCGCGCCAGGTGACCCTTTGTATGTAAAACAAAATCCTATAACTGCATTTGCCTATGCCGGTGCTTTTTGCTGGAAAATGTCTGTCGATACCCTTAAAGGCATTGGTTCTATGATTACTGCTAAAAAAGGCTCTGGAGAAATCGGAGGAATCTTGTCTATAGGAGATATGGCCGCCCAAAGTACAAAAAATGGCCTTCCGACTGTTTTATTTTTCATGGCAATTTTATCTATTAATTTAGGCCTTATTAATCTTCTTCCTATTCCTGTTCTGGATGGTGGCCATATCCTTTTGAGCGCCATTGAATGGGTAAGAGGAAAACCGCTTGGCCAAAAAATACAAGAATACATCTTTTTAACTGGATTTCTTATTGTCATTGGGACTATGTTGTTTGCGACATGGAATGATTTAATGCGATATAAAATTTTTCAAATAATAAAAAATTGGTTCTAGGCTATGCATAAAAGAGTTATTTTATTTTCTATTCTATTTTGGACGACGCACTGCTTAGCCGAAATCACGGCAATAGAACCAAAAACTGCTCAGAGTCAATCTATTGGATTGACACCCGTTCAACCTTCTTCATCTTTAAAAGATGGAGGTACACTGGGTCCAACACAAGTAATCGATGCAAAACCAGCTGAAAATCAACCAATTGAGTCAAAGGCTGTTCAGCCCCAACAGCCTTTAACTAATATCAAGCAGCCAAGCCAGGCGCAAACTGAAGCCACAATAAAAGAGATCAAAATTATTGGGAATCAGCGTATTGAATCAGAAACCATTTATTCCTATCTCCCTTTGAAAGTTGGCGAGAAATTTGATCATGCAAAGATGGATCAAGGGTTAAAAGATCTTTTTGCTACTGGTTACTTTACTGATGTTCATGTAAGGCAAGAAAAAGATGCTTTAGTCATTGTTGTTGAAGAAAATCCCATTATCAATCGAGTTGCTTATGAGGGGAACAATAAGCTAAAAGATGATATTATCCATCAAGAAGTCAAGCTGCGTCCTCGTGAAGTGCTGTCTAGAACACGTATTCAAGAAGCTCAACAGCGTATCTTGGAAATATACAGACGTATGGGGCGATTCGGAGCCAAGGTTGACCCTAAAATAATTAAGCTTCCTGAGAACCGAGTTGATTTAGTTTTTGAAATTAACGAAGGAACTGTTACCTATGTTCGTAAGGTTAACTTTATTGGAAACAAACATTTCGCAAGTTCCAAGTTAGAAGAGCAACTTTTGACCAAGAAAGCTCGTTGGTATCGCTTCTTTGCTGTGGATGATGTGTATGATCCAGATCGTTTTATAGGCGATCAACAAGCCATTCGCAAGTTTTACTATGATAATGGTTATCCAGATTTCCGCATACTTTCAGCTGTTGCTGAGTTAAGTACCGACCAAAAAGATTTCTTCCTAACATTTACAATTGAGGAAGGCTCACTTTATCACTTTGGTAAGATTGATGTTATCTCTCATATCCCTTCCGTAAAAGCAGACAACTTAAAAGACAAAATACAATTCCATGAAAATGATGTCTTCAGTGGTAGGCTTATTGAAAAAACCGTAAATACCATCACTGAGGCGGTTGGAACGCAGGGATATGCATTCGTCTCTATTGAACCCAAGATTGAAAAAAATAGAGAGAATAAAACGGCAAACATCACTTTTGAGATCAAAGAAGGTCCTAGAGTTTATATTGAAAAAATTGTTATTGTTGGAAACGATAGAACAAGAGACGAAGTTATCCGCCGCGAACTGCCGCTTCATGAAGGGGATGCTTACAACTCAGCAAAAATCAAACAATCAGAAAGAAATCTAAAAGATTTACAATACTTTAAAACAGTGAACGTAGAAACTGAACAAGGCACGGCTCCCGATCAAGCTCGTTTGATTGTGAAAGTTGAAGAACAGCCAACAGGTGAGCTTGGGTTAGCTGGTGGATATTCAACCATGGATGGGCCGCTCGCTAACATTCGTGTTGTTGAGCGTAACTTTAGAGGAACAGGACAAGTTCTCCATTCTGATTTGACAATTGCAAAGAAACGTCAAGACTTTGATGTGGGAATTATCGAACCTTACTTCTTAGATAGACGCCTACAAGCAAGTGCGGATTTGTTCAGCATAAGATCTACGCGCTTTAGTGCTTATCATCAGGTTACAAAGGGTGTAAATTTAGGATTGGGTTATCGCTTAAGTGACCACTGGGGACAAGGCTGGACTTATGGTATTCGTCAAGATCATGTGGGGCACATTTCTCCCTTAGCTTCTTCGATTATCCGTCAGCAAGCTGGAAATTCTCTTATTTCTTCGTTAACACATAGCCTTTCTTACGATAGAAGGGATAGCCGGGTTAATCCAACGTCAGGTTATCTTCTTACCCTATCAAATACTTTTGCAGGCCTTGGAGGAACTGTTGGTTATTTAAGACATGACCTAGGCGCAAGTTGGTATCATCCTGTTATAGAAGATGTTGTTTTGGGCTTAAAAGGAAATACAGGACTTATTCAAAAGACACAAAAACCCATTCGCGTCGTCGACAGTATTATGCTGGGTGGTGACTCTCTTCGTGGATTTGAATACGGTGGACTTGGACCACGTGATATGGCAACAGGAGACTCTCTCGGTGGCACCAGATACTGGACATCAACAGCTGAAATGATGTTTCCAATCGGACTTCCAACAGAGTTTGGAGTAAAGGGCGCCGTCTTCACTGATGCAGGTACAACCTGGAAGCCAGGCCAAACATCAAGTACTGTCGTTGACAATAAGTCCCTTAGAAGCTCTGCCGGCTTCGGTATCGCATGGACCTCTCCTTTTGGTCCTTTGCGCATTGACTATGCAATTCCAATTAGAAAACAAAAAAGTGATCGCGTACAAAGAATTCTATTTGGATTCTCTACACGCTTTTAGGAAGATATTTTGAACAATCAATTAACCAAAATTCTTTTTATTATTGGTTTCCTGGTCATTGCTGGACTGGTTGTAACTTATTTTTTTGTAAAAAAGCCTTCTGTTGAAGCGGGAATCTCAAGAGTTGCAATAATTGACAGTGTCCGTATAAAAACTCAGTCGCTTCCATTCATAAAGGTTCGTCAATTGCTTGAAGAGCAACATGCGACGGCACAAAAAGAGATTTTGGAACAAGAATCAGTTATACGAGAGCAATATGAAGAATTAAAAAAAAACTCAGTACCCAATTCTGAAAAACAAAAAACGAAACAAGTTCTAGACAAAAAGGTAGCTGAGCTACAGCAAAGTGTTCAAAAAAGGCAAGAAAAACTTACAAAGCAGTTTTCGTTTTTAACTGAAAATCTCGAAACCAAACTAAATGAAATCATTAAAGAAATCGCGAGAGAATTTGGTTTTAATCTTGTTTTAAATACAACCATTCAAGAAACGCATGCTATTCTCTATGCTGAACCCTCATTGGATGTTACGGATGAAGTCATTAAACGGCTAGATCATAAACTTCCAAATCTCACATTGCCAACCCTTGAAGGTTGATACTATGACTGATTCTCGCTTTTTTAAAAAATTCGGCCCTTTTACTCTTGCTCAAATTTGTAATCAAACAAAAATACAAATTCCAGAAAACGCAGATCCGTCAACAGAATTTGACAACGTCTGTTTTTTAGATGAAGCCACATCGAAAGATATTAGCTCCTATCATCACACTAAATATCTTTCAAGCCTTCAAAAAACAAAGGCTGGGATTTGTTTTATAACGCCTGATGCCCTTAAATATGTACCCTCAAATACAATAGCCTTGGTAACAAAAAATCCTTATAGATGTTTTGGGATAGTTGCTACAATGTTTTACCCCCCTACATCAGCGGCTGATTCTATTTCGCCCCTTGCTTCAATTCATCCAAGCGCAAACATCGGCAATAATTGCACTATTCATCCTTTTGCAGTTATTGAAGAAAATACCGTCATTGGTGACAACTCTATAATTGGTCCCCATGTTGTTATTAAAGCTGGGACAATCCTTGGGCAAAAATGTATAATTGAATCTCATGTTGTCATCAGTCATGCTTTGATAGGAGATCTGGTCTACATGAAACCGGGAGCACGTATTGGGCAGCCGGGATTCGGTTTTCATATGGATGTTCTGGGGCACTTTAATATACCCCAATTAGGTCGCGTTATTATTGGAAATGATGTACAAATAGGATCAAACACAACGATTGATCGTGGCAGTTTGACCGATACAAAAATTGGAAATGGTGTTCGCATCGATAATCTTGTTCAAATTGCACATAACGTTGAAGTCGGAGACAATAGCGTTCTTGTTGCTCAGGCAGGGATTGCCGGAAGTACAAAACTCGGTCGATTTGTCATAGTTGCCGGTCAAGTTGGAATTTCTGGCCATCTAACTGTCGGAGATGGTGTAAAAATTGCAGCTCAAAGCGGCATAATGAGAGACGTCGAAAAGGGAGAAATAATCGCCGGATCGCCGGCCATTCCGGTTCGTGACTGGCATAAGCAAACAATCGCTTTACAAAGACTCATAAAAGGAAAATAGAATGTCTAACTCAGTGGTCACTACAAATATCATAACTCACAATTTTGAAGCCAATTCACACGAAGGTCTCGAAATTGAGATCGAAGAGATTATGCAGCTGATCCCTCATCGTTATCCTTTTTTATTGATAGATAGAATTGTTGACGTTAAGCCCGGTCATAGCGCTGTGGGAATCAAAAATGTTTCCATAAATGAATGGTATTTCCAAGGACATTTTCCAAGCCATCCAATTTTACCCGGCGTGCTTATTATAGAAGCAATGGCTCAAACAGCCGGGGCTTTGGTTATAAAAAGCCTACTCATGCAAAAGGGAGCAGGTTCTGTTGCTACCCCTTCTGAGGATAAGCTGGTTTACTTTATGTCTGTTGAAGAAGCAAAATTCCGAAAACCAGTTGTTCCTGGTGATGTTTTGCGTCTAAAGGTTGTAAAAGAGCGCAATCGCGGACAAGTATGGAAATTTAGAGGCGAAGCTTGGGTTGGTGACACAATGACAGATGAAGCTGTCTTTACTGCGATGATCGTTGACAAATAAACAAATGACCATGTCTAACTTACCACAGAAAAAACAATCTCTTATGATTCATTCAACTGCACAAATCCATCCGACTGCTATTATTGAAGAAGGAGCCGTGATAGAAGAAAATGTCGTTATTGGGCCTTATTGTTGCATTGGGCATCAAGCAAAACTTAAAGCAAATGTTCATCTTATTTCCCATGTTTCCATATCAGGCGATATTACGATTGGTGAACGCACCAAGGTTTACCCTTTTGCCTCATTAGGACATCCCCCCCAAGATTTAAAATACAAAGGCGAAGCTTCAAAAACCCTTATTGGCAGCGATACAACCATCCGCGAGTATGTAACGATTCAGCCTGGAACTGTAGGCGATAAGATGCTTACCAAAGTAGGAAATCACTGCTTGTTAATGGTTGGTTCTCATGTGGCACACGATTGCATCGTTGGAAATCATGTTATTATGGCAAATAATGCCACGTTGGCAGGACATGTCGAAATTGAGGATTATGTTATTGTTGGCGGCCTGTCAGCAGTTCGGCAATTTGTAAGGATTGGAGCTCATGCAATTATCGGCGGAATGTCAGGTGTTGAGAAAGACGTCATACCCTATGGTATGGTCAAGGGAGAAAGAGCCTATCTAAACGGCCTTAACTTAGTCGGACTTAAAAGGCATGGCTTCTCTACAGAGACCATTCACCAGCTTATGAATGTTTACCAAAATCTTTTTGAACAACATCAAGATGCCCCATTATCCGAACGCATACAAATGGTAAAATCGAATGCAAGCAATGACTTAACGTTAAAAAGTTTACTTGATTTTATCCAAGCGGAATCCAAAGTTTCTTTATGTCTACCAAAGTAAAGTTATAAGATGATCGGATTTGTAAGCGATTATTATTTATGGATAAAAGCTTTTCATGTCATTTTTGTGACTTGCTGGATGGCAGGAATCTTTTATTTACCTAGATTGTTTGTCTATCATGTTGAAACAAATCACTCAGAAACAAAAAAAACTTTTGAGATAATGGAAAGAAAATTGTATCGCGGCATTATGACGCCTTCTATGTATCTATCTGTTATTCTGGGAGGATTGCTTCTATTCATCCCGGGAACCTTATCAAGCGGATATATTCACTTAAAAATCCTTTGCGTTTTTTTGCTAATTATGTTTCAATTCTACTTAAATCATTGCCGCTTACAGTTGGCGCAAGGTAAAAACTCAAAAACTTCTCGTTTTTTTCGAATAATCAACGAATTACCAATAGTTCTTTTAATCATAATTGTCGTTTGTGTCATTGTTAAACCCTTCTAATTCTCATTAACCTTAAAGACCCCCTCAGGAAATATACATCATGAATTTGCAAGAACTAAAACGCAAATCCCCTGCCGAATTACTTACATTTGCAGAAGAGCACGAAATTGAAAACGCAAGCTCTCTTCGCAAGCAAGATCTTATGTTTGCCATTTTGAAAAAATTGGCTGAAAAAGATATGCCCATTTTTGGTGATGGGGTTATCGAAATTTTGCAAGATGGATTTGGATTTTTAAGATCACCTGAATCGAATTATCTGCCTGGTCCTGACGATATTTATGTATCACCCAGCCAAGTCCGTCGTTTTGGTCTTCGCACCGGCGATACAGTTGAAGGGCAAATTAGAGCCCCCAAAGATGGAGAAAGATATTTTGCTTTATTAAAGGTTAATAAAATTAATTTCGAAGACCCTGAAAACATTAAATACCGCATTAATTTTGATAACTTAACGCCATTATATCCTGATGAAAAACTCAAATTAGAAATTGAGAATGATCAAACAGGAAAAGACAACACCCAAAGAATTATTGATTTGGTTTCCCCTCTCGGCAAAGGCCAACGCGCTTTATTAGTAGCGCCGCCTCGTACAGGTAAAACGGTTATGCTGCAAAACATTGCTCATTCCATTACAACCAATCACCCGGAAATTTATCTGATTGTCCTTTTAATTGATGAGCGCCCTGAAGAAGTCACTGATATGGCGCGTTCCGTTAAAGGAGAAGTCGTCAGCTCTACTTTTGATGAACCAGCTTCCCGCCACGTTCAGGTCGCTGAAATGGTTATTGAAAAAGCAAAGCGATTGGTTGAACAAAAACGTGACGTTGTGATTCTTTTAGACTCAATTACCCGCCTTGCCCGTGCCTATAATACAGTGGTTCCGTCATCTGGAAAGGTTTTAACAGGCGGCGTTGATGCCAATGCCCTGCAACGACCAAAGCGTTTTTTTGGTGCAGCTCGTAATATCGAAGAAGGCGGATCTTTGACTATTATTGCTTCGGCTTTGATTGATACAGGATCCCGTATGGACGAAGTTATCTTTGAAGAATTCAAAGGAACAGGTAACTCTGAAATTGTTATGGACCGTAAACTTTCTGATAAACGTGTCTTCCCAGCCATTGATATTAATAAATCAGGAACACGCAAAGAAGAACTATTGATTACTGATAAATCAGAGCTTTCAAAAATGTGGGTCTTAAGACGTATTCTGAACCCTATGGGTACAACGGAATCAATGGAATTCTTACTTGATAAAATGAAGTACAGCAAAACAAATGCTGATTTCTTCCAAACAATGAATTCTTAATAAGGTTTGAGATTTATGAGCCGATACCAGTTCAAGATCGGCTCAAGATTAATTTTTTCCACTCGTTTGAACGATAGCGAAGGAAAAAAGCAATAAGATTCGCGGCGCCATAAATCGTGCAAAGTCCCCACGCTGTGGAAGAATGAACATGAAAATAGTGAACCGCAACATAAATGGGCAAAATTGCAAAAAGCCAAGCCGCTGAGGCATTCATAAACATAATAAAACGTGTGTCGCCGCCTGCTGTTAAGATTCCACTCAGGATCCAAACGATTCCATCAAAAATAAAATAAACCCAAACCAACCTTAAAACAGCCACACATTCGCTATAAAGAGGCAAAGTTGGATCTTGAACGCCTGGTAAAAACTGACAAATTATTATACTGGGGTAAAAAATCAACGGGATTGAAAACAGAAAAATAAAAACAAGATGCATCATGCAACCCGATTTAAAGAGCGTTTGAATCAGATGATCCTTTCTTGCGCCAATCAAATTTGAAGCAATTGCAATGACTCCTTTTTGTATTCCTTCGGTAACAAATGCGAAGAAAACAAGCATACTATTTCCAACTGTTTGAATGGTTACATAATCCAAATTAACAGTAGCTGCGATTCGAAATAATGTTGCCCAAGCAGCAATTTCTATCATGTGACTTATAGAGGAAGGCGTTCCAACCTTTAAACAATCCCAGAATAATGTAGAATTAAATTGATAGTTGCCAGTTTTAAAATGTTTTCGATTATATTTATTTAAAAAGACACTTCCAAGTAGCAGAATTTGGATACTTTGAGCAGCAATCGTTGCAATAGCCGAACCTTTTGTCCCCATACTTGAAATGTAACCCTCAATTCCAAAAACCAAAACAATATTAAGAGCTGCATTCACAAGGTTGCAAATTAAAGTGCACCAAGTTACAAGCCTTACAAAACCTCGCCCAATAAAAAACGCTGATAAAGAGGCGATGATTGCGATCAAGGGTGAAAAAAACATAACTAATTGAAAAAAAGGAACCCCCTCTTTATGAAGAGGTTCAGGTATCACATAAGGCCCTACCCAGAGTGCAATCGGCCAACAAATAATAAATAACGAAAGTGAAAACCAAATCATTTGCCAAACAGGCTGAGAGGTTTTTTCATGCTGGCCTGCACCGTTATATTGCCCAACAAAGACCTCAGCAATTGAGGCAATGGCAACTCCGCCAAACTGGAAAATGGCGCAGCTCATAGCGGCAACCGCGACTGCATTCATCGCTTCGATAGAATAGCGAACCAGAATCAAACGATCGAGTAAGAACATCATGTTTGCCGACAACGTGGTCAGCATTAAAGGTAGGGAAATTCTCCATAACTTACCCAAGGTTGGCGAAAGAAGCATAGACATAAAAAGCCTTTAAATTTTCTTGTTTCTGAAAATAGGAACGGTACACATCAAGAAAGACGAAAATAACATACCACACATTTACCCAGTTCCCTAGTTTCCCAAAATTGCTGTTTTGTTTTGCATCTTTTTTGTTTAAGCTAACGCCAATATATCCTGCAATAGGCAAAAAATAAGGATCAATTTATGAAAAATGCTGGCGCTGTGATCCTATCCAGCTCAAAAAAGTTCTGGAATCAAATCATAAATGGTCCTCAAAGTTATCAATTCTATACAGCACTTTTTTTAGGAAGCCTAGGCGGTCTAGCATTTGCTCCTTTTAATTTTTACCTTATACTTATCCCTATTTTCTCTGGTCTCCTTCTCTTACTAGGACGTATATCTTCTTTAAAACGTGCCTTTCTTTTAGGTTGGGCTTTTGGGTTTAGTTACTTCACAAGTGGCGTTTTTTGGGTTTCTGTTTCCTTTTCAAAAGTTGGGCTCGGCTACTTGATGCCCCTGGTTGTTGTTGGATTTTCTCTTCTTCTTGGGATTTTTCCAGCCCTAGCCTGTGCATTAACTTGCTTATGGCAAAGAAATCCGATTCAACAAGTCCTTTTATTCTGCGGCATTTGGTCGTTAACTGAATGGTTACGCGGGCATATTTTGACTGGATTTCCATGGAACTTAGTCGGATATGCTTGGGATCTTCCCATGCTGCAAGTTTGTGCCTGGGTAGGTATTTACGGCCTATCTTTTTTAACTATTTTTTTAGCAACCATATGGGTAAGTAAATCTCGAAAAATTATTTCTATCTCTCTTCTTGCTGCCTTTACTCTTTGGATCTTGGGGTCTCATAGAGCTGAGCAAGGTCATTCTTTAGGAGATACGGGAATTAACATGCGCCTTGTTCAACCTAGTATCCAGCAAGAAAAAAAATGGTCGCCTGAACATTTAAGCAAGACTGTTAATTTACATATTGCCTTGTCAGGGTTAGAAGCTGAGAAACCTCTTAAAGCGATTATCTGGCCAGAAGCAGCAATCCCATGTTTTTTTGAAAATCATCCCGGATTATTTGAAGCTGTGCGCGGAGCTATCCCCGAAGGCGCCGTTCTATTAACCGGGGCTCCAAGGCAGGAAAAAACTCAAGATAACGCAATACCCGCGCATGTATGGAACAGTTTATTTGCTTTAAATGAAAAAGGTGAGATTTTAGCAATATATGACAAATCTCATCTTGTTCCCTTTGGTGAATATGTTCCTTTTCGAGAAATTCTCCCTGTCGAAAAGTTGACCCCAGGGACAATTGATTATAGTAAGGGTAACGGAATAAAAACGATCAACATCCAAGGCATTCCTCCTTTTAGCCCTTTAATATGTTACGAAGCTATTTTCCCTGGAAACGTTATCGATCCAACATCAAAACCACAATTTTTATTAAATCTAACAAACGATGCTTGGTATGGTCACACAAATGGACCTTATCAACATTTAAGCATTGTCAGGGTAAGAGCCATTGAAGAAGGGCTTCCACTCGTAAGGACCGCAAATAATGGCATATCTGCGGTTGTTGATGCGTATGGAAAGATATTATACCGACTCAACCTAGATGCGATAGGATTCATAGATTTCGCCTTGCCAAAAAATTTACCTTACAATACAATTTTTAGCTATTTGCGTGAAATTCCTTTCTCGTTTATGATAATAGTCGCTTTACTGCTAAGTTATCTGATTCGCGCAAGGGAGAATCATGTCAGAGATCAAGAGTCAAAAACAGAGAGTCGATGAAATTGATCGTTATATAGGAAATCGTCTAAGACTAAGGCGTATCATGATAGGATTAACTCAGGAAAAGTTAGCCGAGGCTTTCGGAGTTACGGCTCAACAAGTTCAAAAATATGAAAACGGAATAAACCGGATGGGTGGAAGCCGTCTGCTTCAAGCCAGCCAAATTCTAAAAATTCCCGTTCAATATTTTTTTGAAGGGTTAGAAAAACTAGAAATCACGGAAGAATCGCCAAATGGAAATGCTGATTCATCCCTACTCTCCTCAGAAATAACAGAATTTCTTTATGCCCTTAAACAAATTAAAAGTAAAAAAATCCGCACCCAGCTTTTAACATTTATTAAGGTTCTTTCAAAAAATTAACGTATTATTCCTGACAAAATCAATTTCGCTTGAGCAGAGTAGCATCTTTTCGTAAATTGCAGTACGATACAAAAAGTTTGAACCTCTAACCAAGTTAATTATATGTTGCCTTTTTCGAAGCTTATTCATCCTGAAGGATGGCGATTTGTAGCCATTTTTGCAGGTATATCTCTTCTTTTTACCTTGTTCTCTCACACTCTCGGATGGATCGGTGGAATTCTAACAGCTTGGTGTTTTTACTTTTTTCGAAATCCCGTACGTGTAACCCCCACACGTGAGGGTTTAGTAATTAGTCCGGCTGATGGCAAGATTGTTGCCATTAAGGAAATCATTCCTCCTTCAGAATGGGAAATGGGAGATGAACCCCGTGTCCGCATTAGTATCTTTTTAAACGTTTTTGATGTTCACATTAATCGTATCCCAATCTCCGGTCGCATTCGAAAAGCTATTTATCATCCGGGGAAATTTTTTAACGCATCATTAGACAAGGCAAGTGAGTTTAATGAACGCAATACTCTTGTTATTGATTTGCAAAATGGTGGCGATCTAGCTGTTGTGCAAATCGCAGGATTGATTGCCAGACGTATTCGCTGTGACGTCACCCGCGAGGATGCCGTTATTACAGGAAGCCAATATGGCATTATCAGATTTGGCAGCCGTACAGACATTTACCTTCCCATCGGCGCAGCGCCTCTTGTTATTGAAGGTCAACGTGTTCTTGGCGGGGAAACTGTTATTGCTGATCTCGAAAGTAATGAGATGGCTCGCCATGGGAGTGTTGTTTGATGTTGAAGCCTAGGGAAAAACGCCGAGAAGGTGGACGTAAAAGCCTTAGGAATTCTTTTCCAGCGCACTTAAAAAACCAACGCCTTAAGGTTTTGTCAATTTCTGCAGTTATCCCGAATATTGCAACTCTTTTAGCCTTATGCTCGGGTATGACAGCTATAAGAATGGCAATGCTAGAAAAATGGGAACTTGCGGTTGTTGCCTTGCTTGTTGCCGCCTTTTTAGATGGCATGGATGGAAGGCTTGCACGTCTTTTAGGCAGCACAAGTCGTTTTGGCGCCGAGCTTGATTCTTTCTCTGATCTTATTAGCTTTGGTGCTGCCCCTGCCATTGTTATGTACATGAAAGGACTTCATAAATGGGGTGAAACAGGCTGGTGCATTGTTCTGTTTTTCACCGTCTGCATGACTTTACGTCTGGCTCGGTTTAACACACGTAGTATTGAAGGCGATTCCCCAACCTGGTCTCAAGGCTTCTTTACGGGCGTTCCGGCTCCAGCTGCCGGTTATCTTGCTTTAATGCCAATTATGATTCAACAATTTTGGAGCGCTCCGTTTTTCGAGGCTCCCCTTTTGTATGCTATTGTTATGATTGTTACAGGTGGGCTAATGGTAAGTAGAGTCCCTACATTTTCCTTAAAAAAAGTAAAAGTACCTCAGCGCTTAGTTCTTCCCATCATGCTGTTAGCCGTATTAACCGCGTCTGCCGTTTATAGCCATCCGTGGCTCAGTCTTTCGATGATTGGGTTTGTTTATCTGGGGTTAATCCCCTTTAGTGTTAGATCCTTTAGACGTGTCAAAAATGAAATGACGCGTTTAGAACAAGAAGAATCATTAAAGGCGGTATGAAAAATTGGTCGGAACGGCGGGATTCGAACCCACGACCCCTATCCCCCCAGAATAGTGCGCTACCAGGCTGCGCTACGTTCCGAATAGCTTAGAATATACTCTTAAAGGCTTTTCAAAAGCAATAGGTTCTTAAATCCCAACTAATTGCTTCTTAGGACGATAAGTAAAGAATACAAGTGCATTGATAACAACGCCAACCAGTGTTCCATCAAAAGTCGATGCAGACATCGAACTGAATTGATTCATGACAAAGACAGCTAAAATTCCGGCAATTGAACTAACCCAAAATACCTGTGCCGGCCTTACATAACCCATTATTCCTGCAACCAACGGAACTAAAATAAACGGTGTCCAGAAATTATAAGCATATAAAAGGATATCCAAAACACTTTCTGTACTAGCAGCAAAGACGGCTCCCATCACACCAACCGTAAGTGTTGTAAAACGAGAAATGATAAGCTCTTGATGCTTTTCGGTGATAGATCTCAAGGGTTTAATAACATCATGAGAAGCTGCAATGCCAGCAGCATTCAAAAAAGAATCTGCAGAGGACATCACAACAGCAATGATACCGGCAATCGCCAGACCTTTTAAACCAACAGGCATAACCGTCATAATCACATGCGGCAAAGCCAAATTAGGATTAATATTAGGGCTCAATTTATGGGCAATAAGGCCTATCAAGCCAATCATCAAGAAAAATGGGAAAGAAAGGAGGCCACTCCAAAGAGTCCCTTGGACTGTGCTACGATTATCCTTTCCGATTAACAGACGCTGGACATAAGGAGGAACCAAAGTTTCTCCGCAGAAAAAGCTTATAAAAATTCCCAAAAGTGCGAACCAAGGGATATCACGTCCAATCGTGTCAAAATTAGGTGTACTAAGAATAGCCTCTATTCCACCGGCCTGATTTAAGCCCAACAAGAATACAAGAGGAAGGGCAACAATAAGAACGCAGAAATGAAGCATATCATTAGCCACAACTGCTTTCATACCTCCAAGCGAAGAGTAAATGATCACAACACTTGCTCCTATGAGAATTCCCCAAAGCTGCGGAATTCCAAGAAGCACATTCATCATGTATCCAAAGGCTCCGAATTGAGCGCCTGCAATACCTGCGCAAACCAAAACAGAAGCAATTCCTGTAAAAATACGTGAATTTTCACCATAGAGTCTGCCCATAATATCACCAACAGAAACAGCATCCCTGAAGTTTGTCATACGAGGGGCAACATATTTTGCTATTAAAATTTCCTTAACACTAAACCCCCATAGGCCAATTACATAAAAAAGCCCCATACGATATACTTTCTCTGCCAAACCAGAGGTGAACCCTCCACCAATAAAAGATGAAGATAAGGTTGCAAAAATGAACAGAGAACTATAAGAACGATTTCCAGTAGCGTAATCATCAAGTGTTTTTACACTGCGACTTGCCCAAAGACCTACACTTAAAACCGTCAAAAAATATAAAACAATAATTACGTTATCTATATTGAAAGAAAAGTTCACGAAGGACTCCTCGCAGAAAAAGCTAATCAACACACGTTAGGATATTTCTCTTAACAGTGTAAAGATTGAATCTAATAAAAATAGCTAAAATCTACAAATATGAAGGTCTAATTGAAAACAGTTTTTCAATTTTTCTGACCGTTTCTTTTTTGGCAATAATTACCAAACGGTCTCCTACACTAATAATAAGTTTCTTAGGCAAGAGAATAACTTGATTATTTCGGACAACAGCTGCAATCATAACCGAACCTTTAATTGTGACATCATCAACCGTCAAACCAATAATATGACTGGTCTCTCGAGCTTCTGCTTCAATGACTTCAGCGTAGTTATCTCCCAAAGTATGAACAGACCGAAGACGGGCCTGTCTCACGTGCTGTAAGATCGTTGAAACGGTAATGGCTCTGGGATTAATAACCGCATCAACCCCTAAAGAGGTAACGAGCGAAGAATAAGTGAGGTTATTAAGAAGAGTTAATGCACGCCCTGCCCCGCATCTTTTTGCAAGCAAGGATGATAGGATATTAACCTTATCATCATCTGTCACAGCCACCACGGTTTCAGCATTTTGCACATTGGCTTCAGCCAAGACTTCGTAATCAAGAGCATCCCCGTGCAAAACCTCTATATTTTTCAAAAGTCTCGCGGCTACTTCTGATCTTCCCTGATCTTTTTCAATAAGTTTTGCTACAATATCCGGTTGATTAAGCTCTATTTCCATCGCCAAAGTTTTTCCAATACTTCCCCCACCGATAATGACCATACGTCGACTATCAGACCCATAATAACCAAAGGCTTCCATTGCTTGAGAGATATCGTCATGCTTGACTATAAAATGAACTTCATCATTAACTTCAAGAACAGAGTTTTCATCCGGAAAAAAAGCTTTGTCTTCTCTAGAAATACAAACAATTACAATATCCAAAGATGAAAAAAGACCAGGCAATAAACGTAAGGGAGTATTGATAATGGGGGATTGAGCATGGCACCTAACCCCAATAACTTTGATTTGATTTAAAACGAGTGGGATGACTTCGAACGCCCCCGGGATTTGTGTGCTACGATCTAGGGCTCTCGCAACCTCAATTTCAGGAGAAATAATAACATCAATTGCTAGCCGATCTGGACTAAACATATTGGACCAAGCTGGCTTTAGATAGCTTTGATGACGGATACGAGCAATTTTTGTTTCAACTTGAAATAAGGACTGCGCTGCTTCACATGCGATCATGTTCACTTCATCAGATGCTGTCACCGCAATTAACAAATCCGCTTCTTCAGCGCCGGCTTGTTTTAAAACATCAGGGTGCGATGCAAATCCTACAACCGGCTGAACATCTAATTTGTCACTAATTCGCTTTAAAAGGTCTGCTGAATGATCAACTATCGTTATATCGTTCTCTTCAAACGCTAAGTAGCGAGCAATACTATAACCGACCTGACCTGCACCCAGAATAATAACTTTCATTCGCGCTCTTTTCCGTATATGTTCTTGAGGGAAGTTTTTGTCATTTCAGCCTCAAGCAATTCGACTTGATTCCTCATCGGAAAATTCACTACTTTTTCCTTCATGAACTCCAAGGGCGCGTAGCTTACGATGCAAAGCTGAACGTTCCATCCCGATAAAACGAGCAGTTTGCGAGATATTTCCAGAAAAACGCTGAACTTGCGTTAAAAGATATTCCCTTTCAAAAGCTTCTCTAGCCTCTCGCAAAGGAAGAACAACAATGTCTGCACTTTTTTGCTGCCAACTATTAGCAAAATTATTACCATTAACGATTTCTGTTGGAAGTTGCGTACTTTGTATTGGTTCACGAGGATCACCCCCAGCCATAATCAGCAACCAATCGACAACATTTTTTAACTGATGCAAATCACCTGGCCATGAATAAGATTGGAGCATCACCAAAGCTTCTTGACTAAACGCCCTGGGTAAAACACCCTGAGCCGCTGCCGCTTGTTCCATAAAGCTCTGCGCCAATAAAGGAATATCCGTCACCCGCTCTACTAAAGTCGGTAAATGAATATGAGAAACACTTAATCTGTAAAAAAGATCTTCTCTGAAGTTACCCTCTTGAATCATTTTTTGAATATCATCAGAAGTGCCTGCTAAAAAACGAATATCAATATCAATCTTTTGATCGCTACCAATACGAGAAAATGCTTGCTCTTGTAAAACTTTTACAATTTTCGATTGCACAGGAAGTGGAAGCTGAGTGATTTCATCAAGAAAAACAGTTCCGGTGTGTGCTTTCTCTAAAAGACCTATTTTTCGTGGTGTGTCAGCCGAAAGACCAAAAATCTCCGTTCCAAATAGTTCCGCTTCTAATTGTTGAGGATGATACGCCCCGCAATTAATACTAACAAATGGTGCGCGTTCCCTTTTTGAACGGACGTGAATTTCTCTGGCCAATGCTTCTTTATCGGCTCCATTTGGTCCACTTATGAAGATCCTGCCATTCGTTCCAACGACCTTTTCTAAAGTCTGCCTTAACTGTTGAATTACAGATGAATTACCAATTAAAGAAGAACTAACGCGGGCTTTAACTCTAAGTTCATCATTTTCACGTTTTAAACGAGACGACTCTATAGCTCTTTCTACAACAACAAACAGACGCTCTGTTTGAAAAGGTTTTTCTATGAAATCATATGCACCTTTTTTAATTGCTGATACAGCCGTTTCAATCGTTCCATGTCCACTAATCATTACAACAGGGACATAAGGATGGTCACGTTTGATAATATCTAGAATTTTGAGTCCATCGCGTTCGCTATCACCTAGCCAAACATCTAAAATGACTAAATTGGGTTGTCGTGCTTTAATCATATCCAATGCGGCTAATCCATCGCTGGCAGTACGAGCTGTATATCCTTCATCAGATAAAATACCAGAGATCAGATCACGGATATCTGCTTCGTCATCGACAATTAAAATATCCTGCGCCATGCTAAATCACTCTCCTATTTATCGCGATTTTGAAACGGAAAAGCTAATTCTATACTAGCTCCACCTAATTCACTATCATTCAATTGCATATGACCATTATGGTCAGAAACTATTTTTGAAACAATAGCCAATCCTAAACCCGTTCCTTTTGTGCGTGTTGTATAATAAGGCTCTAATAAACGGTCTCGTCCATTCTTTGGAAAACCGGGACCATTATCTTCAACGGTAATGAGGAGATGATCATCCTGAACTTCGACTTTTAAAGACACCTTACCAGTCTCATCTTTACCGGATTCAGTCACTGCATTTATGGCATTTTGCAATAAGTTTGTCAAAACCTGACTCAATTGTTGAGCGTCGCAATCAAAGATAACAGGCGTTCCAGGCGTATGATAAGTAAATTCGAGGCTTGGCCATGGTTGACGTTGCAGAAATAAAGCTTGCTGACATAACTCTACAATATCAACGGACTCAATTTTTGGTTCGGGCATGCGGGCAAATGAGGAAAACTCATTTACCAAGTTCCCAATATGACTCACCTGACGAACAATTGTATCGACACAAGCCTGAAAAGTTTCCGGATCGGAAGTAATCTCTTTTAAATAACGTCTCTTTAGCCTTTCTGCTGACAGCTGAATTGGCGTAAGCGGATTTTTAATTTCATGCGCAATTTTCCGAGCAACATCGGCCCACGCTGCTTTACGTTGACTCAAAATCAAGGCTTGGTTTTGCTGCTGAAGTCTATATGTCATGCGATTAAATGACTGCGTCAAATTATCCAATTCATTTCCTAAAGGTTCTTCCTCGATTTTTATGGATAGATTTCCCTGACTGACAGCTTCAGCAGCGGTAATCAAGCGACTAATTGGCCGCACCAAAACGTTGGCAAATGTTAAACCCACCCAAATCGCTGCCAAAAGAAGAAGCAAGGCAACTAATGAGAAAAACGCAATAAATGTAATCTGAATTCCAGAATGCTGCGCTACTAACCTTACATAATCTTGGATTGCCCCTTGTGTGCGGCTTATATGTTGCAAAACATCCGGATCAATTAATTTTCCAACAAATAAGTATGTATCCGTCAGAGGATCAAGCCTAATCAAAGCCCTGACTCTGTCGTCTGATTCTTTTACAACAATTTCACCAGCTCGTACTTTTTCAAAATCGGTATATAAAATCTTCTCAAGTTCCAAAGAAAATGTAAGATATGAACGCGCAATAACCTGACTATTTCCATTAAATACCAAGATTTCGCCCAGCTCTCCTTGATCCGTCTCTTCATTAAGAGCCTGTGATAAAGCCTGAGGGTTTTCGATAAAAAACGCCATTTGTGGCCTTAACTTACCCACAAGCGCATGAGCATCGATTTTAATAGTTTTCTTATGTTCCTTTAAATAAGCTTCAGCTACAACACGCCCCTCATCTAAGGCATCTCTGACTGGTTGACCAAACCAAGTTTTTTCACCCACATTAAAAAATAAAGCAGAAAATACGACAACACAAATTGCAGGAGTTACCGCCACCAACGAAAATAAAGCTACGATATGAACATGTAATTTTGCCCCCATTAAACCTCGGCGTCTTTCAAGCCATAGCTCAACTAATCTTTTGGCAATAATAACTGCCAATAAAAGAAGAAGGGTCAAATCGAGGTAAATGAAAGGCAAAACAGTATGTGTTTTATCCGTCAGAGTTGTGCTCTGGGTAATGGCACAATAAGTAGCAATCCCTGATAAAAGGGCAGCTAAACTCAAAGCAAAGGGAAGCTTGCGCGATAAATTATAAATACGCGAAAACTTTAAAAACCGAGTATATAAATCTTGAAATGATAGAATAAGAAATCTCTCTTTCTCGTATTAATCTGACTGATACATATAATAAAACTCTTCCTTCAGTCATTTTCAGAGTATAGCTTTTCTTATTCTTTTTTTCTACGGTCTAAAAAGCACATTTAAAGCATAAAGTAATTTATTTAAAATTTTATTTAAATGTTATAAGATTGTTTCTGTATCTCATAAAACTAAGGAGCTCTTTTTAAAGCCATGAAGATGCTCATTGCTAAATTAAATCCTACTTGTAAAAAAGCTCTCGAAGCTGCTGTAGCACTGTGTGTTACCAAAGGAAATTACAATATCGAACTAGAACATTTCCTTATAAAGCTTCTTGAACCAGCAGATTCTGATATTCAGGCCATTTTACGCTATTATGAAATTGACCTTCAAACTGTCTCAAGACAATTGCTTTCCGCAATCGAGAAATTATCAACCGGCAATAAGTCAAGCCCCGTCATATCAAGACATATATTAAATGTCTTAGAGCAGGCCTGGTTGATATCTTCCTTAAAATTAGGAGGGCAAAGAATACGTTCAGGCAGTATCTTAAATGCATTAATTGACGTTGACCCCTTAAGAGGGATTATTTTGGAAAACTGCCCTCTTCTTCTCAGAATTCCTCGTCTCGCTTTTGCAAAAGACATTGTAGAACTTTTAAAAGCAAGTCATGAAGATTCTTCTTCAAATACTCTTCCTCAAGATTCAGAAAATATCACCAAAGTTGACTCTTTAACGAATTCTAATTCTTCTAGCGATAGTGCCTTGGAAGAATATACTGAAAACTTAACACTAGCTGCAAAAAATGGAAAATTAGACCCAATCTTTGGACGAGAATCAGAAATAAGACAAGTCATTGATGTATTAACTAGAAGACGTCAAAATAACCCCATTCTTGTCGGCGAAGCGGGTGTTGGAAAAACAGCGATTGTCGAAGGGCTTGCTCAAAGAATTTGCCAAAATGACGTTCCGCCCTCTTTGCAAGATGTTCATATCCACAAACTTGATTTAGGTTTATTACAGGCGGGGGCCAGTGCAAAAGGCCAATTCGAGGAACGTCTTAATAGACTTTTGCAAGAAATCAAAAACTCTCCCCATCCAATCGTCTTGTTTATAGATGAAGCGCATTCTCTTATGGGAGCCGGTGGCACCCAAGGATTGGGAGACGCAGCGAACTTATTAAAACCAAGCCTTGCACGGGGTGAGCTCCGTACAATCGCTGCAACCACCTGGTCGGAATACAAACGTTATTTTGAAAAAGATTCTGCTCTTGTCAGGCGGTTTGAAAAAGTCAAAGTTAAAGAGCCAACCCCTGAGCAAGCAATCTCCATGCTTCGTTTGATTGCAGAAAAGTATCAGCAACATCATAAAGTTCCTATTTTAAATGAAGCCATTGAAGCTGCTGCTCGTCTTTCTCATCGTTTTTTACCAGAGCGGCGTTTACCTGATAAAGCGCTTACTGTTTTAGATACTGCATGCGCTCAAGTCTCTCTCTCAAGATCCGGGAAACCTGAAGAATTACAAACATGCTTAAGTCATATTAACCTTCTGGGTATAGAACTTAAGATGCTTAAAAATGAAGAACATCAGGTTTTACCCTCATCTCTTGATCAATCAAATCCTATTCAAAAACGTACTTTAGATTTGGAAACTGAATTAAATATCGCGCATAATAAGTGCGAAGAGCTTCTAAAAAAATGGGAGGAGCAAGATCAAGCTGTTAGACAAGTAGAGAGCCTACGAAGGCAAGTCCAAAATCTTGATTCAGCAGAAGTTTCTTCTGTAAAAATTACTCTTCTGCAACACCAATTGATTCAATTACAGCAATCTTTTGTTGAACTTCCCCCTGAGAATGTTTTGGTAAGTCAAGCAGTCGATCAAGTTGCCGTTGCAAGAGTTATAGCCAATTGGACAGGTATTCCCCTTGGGACGATTCTTGCGCAAGGCAATCGTATGTCTTTGGGTTATTTACTGAATGTTTTAAAAACAAGAATTGTTGGTCAAGAGGCGGCCCTTAGCATACTTGCGCAAAGCATAGTCAATTATCATGTTGGGCTCACTGACACAAATAAACCTATTGGCATCTTTATGCTTGCTGGTCCAAGCGGTGTTGGAAAAACAGAAACTGCCCTTGCACTTGCTGAAATTTTGACAGGAAGCCACCGTCATCTTGTCAGATTAAATATGGGTGAATTTCAAGAATCCCATTCCATTTCTATCCTTAAAGGTGCGCCCCCTGGGTATATTGGGTACGGAAAAGGGGGAACCTTAACAGAGGCCGTTCGTCAAAATCCCTACAGCGTCATCTTAGTAGACGAAGTTGATAAAGCCCATGAAGATATCATCAGTTTGTTTGCTCAAATCTTTGACAAAGGAATCTTAGAAGACAGCGAAGGTGTAGAGGTTGATTTCTCCAATACTCTTTTTGTTTTGACAACCAATCAAGGCGCAGAAATCATTCAAGAACGGTGCCATTCATTAAAAGAAACCGAAGATAAAACAATTGTGTTTCAACAGCTTAACGCAAAGGTAACGGATGAACTTATCAAAGTTTTTGGAACTCCCTTTATTGCCAGAACAACCACTATTCCTTACCTTCCGTTAGGCATAACCGAGATCGAAGGTATTATTCGTCAAAAATTAGCCAATATTGAACAAAGACTAAAAGAAAAACATAAGTATGGCCTTATTTACTCAGAGGAATTCATCAAAAAAATTGCTCAGGAATTTATTGGACACAAAAGAGGCATCAGAGCCATTGAGATGTATTTATCACAAAATATCATCCCCTTATTAGCAGAAGCTGCTTTGAATCAAAAGTCTCAACCAGGAGAGATGGAAAAAATCAATATTGGCTAGTAATTTTTTCTCACGGTTTCTGATCAATAATAAGCTGAGCCTCTTTGACAGCCAAATTAAGGGCCTCTTCTGTTGGTTTCTTTTGAACTAAAATTGACTCTATAGAATCAATAATTTTTTCACGGACTGGGCCATAATTTGTAATGCGCATCCCATTAGGAAGGTCTTGATTGGCGCGCTCTATAACTTGCTCTACGGCAAGCCTAGACACCGGATTTTCTTTGTAATAACGCCCAGCCTTGGTTTTCTCATAAGCACCTATCGTTGTTGGCAAGTATCCTGTTGTTTCATGCCATTTTTGTTGAACTTTTTCGCTAGCTAAGTAACTTATAAATTCAATAACTCCGCCATATGAAGGATGTCCATCCAATATCCATATAGACGTGCCGCCAACGTTTAAAGCATAAGGACCATTCGGCACCATTTTCGCCCAGTAAGGGTACACTCCAAAACCAACATCAAACCCTTTGTCCTTTATATAACCTAGACGATTTGCCCCCTGAAGAAGCATAGCGCATTCTTGCTTAACAAATTTTTCTTCTGCTTTTTCAGCTACTCTTCCTGAATAAGCATAAAAACCTTTTTTCTCCCATTCTAGAAACTTATTAAGCTGATCAACAAATGGCTTTGTGTTAATCAAAAGTTTGGGGTTTTTACCATAAAAACCATTTTTATGAGTCGCATAAGGTATATTATGAACAACCGAAAAATGCTCCAAAAGATAAGCTGCAGGCCAAGCCGTTGTGAAAGCGGTATAACCAGCCTGTCTCAATTTCTCGGCGTAAACTTCCATTTCTTCCCAGGTTCCAGGAGCCTTGTCAGGAAGACCTGCTTTTTTAAAAATGTCTTTATTGTAAAATAGAATTGCGGTCGAACAATTAAATGGTAAAGAATAAAGATTCTCTTTTTCTTCATTTGATTCTTTAAAGGAATAAAACTCCTTAATAACGGGTACAAATTTTGCTGCCTCAATATCTATCAATTGATATAATGGAACGTAATCATCTTTTTGATTATATATTGTTGGTGTGTTATATTCAGAAACCATGAGCAAATGGGGTCTTTTTGAACGGTCTGAAACTTTAAAGGTGTTATGAAAGCTCTCAGTATAATTTCCGCCATACTCTAGGATGACTTTGTGTGAAGAATTCTTGTTAAAGTCATCGACTATCTTGATCAGGGTTTCTTCTAAAAATCCAACCAAAGAATGCCTGAAATGAATTTCTTTAGGGGCCTTAGGAAAAAGAAAATAGCCCCCTATTCCTGCCAAAGCAATCCCAGCTAAAGAGAAAATTTGCGCGTACTTTAAGAAAAAACGTAAGAACATCAACAACCCTCAAGCCCTAAATAAAGGTAAACTATACAGGCTTAGAAATATACTCTATAGGGGGAAAAGGTCAAGGCTAGAAATAACACTATAAAAAAAGCACCCGTTGAGGTGCTTTTTTAAGTCATAGGAAAAAGCGCCAAGCTACCATTTTTTCATTTGTCTTTTTCTAGGCTGATTCTTTTTCTTGAGCCGTCCAATTGAGCCAACCATATATGTTAAAAGCTATAAAAATAGTATAAAGACCGCATTGCGCCCATATACCACGGCTTGCATCAACGCATAGCCAAGCCATATTGCACAAACCCCAGATCAGAAACCCAATTTTCTTACGTTGACTGTTTAAAAGGGTTCCATAAATCGTAACAGCTGTTAAGCACCAGGTAAAAATTGAGAAAGTATCCATTGTTCGCCTTTTTAAAGTGAGAAATTTTCACAAAGATAATACATTGTGGGTTATTTTTAAATAGATTCCTTAAAAAATGTGAATATTATAAAAGACTCTTAAAACCACTACTCAATAATGAATCTTATCCATTTTTTTCATCCAAGCTTCAAAAACCTTGATGGCCTCGTCACGCCCCATTTGTTCCATGGAAACTTGGCGATGATGAAATGGCTTGGCAAGTTCTTGGTAAAAAAACTCATCATCAAAGCCAATAGAAGCAGCATCTTGCCGCGTATTGGCATAATAAATCTTATCAATTCTCGCCCAAAAAGCTGCCGCCAAACACATAGGACATGGCTCACAGCTTGTATATAAAATAGCATTTTTAAGATGAAACGAAGAAACGTGCTTACAAGCTTCTCTAATAGCAATAACCTCAGCATGTGCCGTTGGATCATTTAATGATGTCACCTGATTCCAGCCAGAACCAATGATTTTGTTATCTAAAACAACAACCGCTCCAAAAGGCCCGCCAGCACCTGCTAACATCTTTTCATGGGATAGGCGAACGGCTTGTTGCATTGCCTCTTGATGATGAATGGTCATAGATTTAATAGGGACCTCTATAAACAGGAGCTGAAGTTGGAACAATCATAGGCGGCTCAGAACTTGCATAAGCAGGATTGTAACCCGGAGCTGCCACAGCCGGGAGGTGCGCCGGATAGGAGGCGTATCCATTCACTTGAGAAGCAGGCATTTGAGCCGGATAAGGATTATGCTGCTGAACATATTGTTGAGTAGGGTATACAGGCGCAGCAGCAGGCCTTTGAGGCGAATAAGCTGCGCGATGAGCATTCTTATGCTGTAAATTACTTGGCATACGAGGCTGCGGAACCATAGCCACCCCACCCATTGTTGCATACTGAGGAGAAACGATTCCTTGAGTTCCCTTCACAACGGTTGGCTGATGATGGCCCTGCACGAAGCCGGGTGTGGGCATATGGGATGGGTTAAGGCTTGCCATTTGTGCTTGTCCTTTTGGGTCCCCAATCCCATATAAGTTAACAGCCATCAAAAATCCGCTTAAGAAAAACAACGTACCTAAAAACATTAATGTAATAACAAGACCCAATAAAGATAGTTTATTCATAGCAAAAAATAACTCCTGATCAATCCATTGGCGCTTAAATATAGTTAAAAAAGAAAAACTATCCTGAAAATAGGATTGTCTTGATTTTGTACGTTTAAGGGATGTAGAAAACGACTGATAGGTCCGTTTTCCTCCATCTCGAACAGGATGCAACTCTATAACTGGATCTTTTTCCTTATACAAATGAGAGCTTGAAGAATCTTCTGTGGGCTTTGCCTGAAAATTAAACCACTCCGGCCTAAATTGCTCATAATGACCATAACGGTCTTCTTCTTTCCATGAAGATTGGTGCGCTGCCTTTGATTTTAAAATCACATAAGCTCCTTACAATGCCAATGACATCAGCCCGACATCATCCTATCTTATGTCATTGTACAATCTTTTTACATTAATTTTAACTAATTTTTAATATTTTTGGATAAAATAATATTTATACTCAAGACATTTCAAGTTATCTGGATTGCCACACCCCTAATGGAGTTTATGATAGCAATTATGGTCATAATAGATTTCTTGCATAATCCGTCACTATACCGTCATCCTCGCAGTAAAGAGAAGATCTTAAGGATACTTAGGTATAAGTCCGAACATGGCAGGGATTATGTAAGAAGTCTATTGGATATAAGAAACAAGTGAATAAGGGCCTTCTTGCCTTAAGAGTTCGGTTGTATAGCCAATAGTCTCTAAAGAAAATCTATCTTCTTCACTTATTTCAGAATTATTTTCTTTTTGTGATTCATCCACTTGAAATATGGAATCCTCATTGCTATCTGTATGCGCAGAAGCATCAGTGGGATGAAGTGGATTTACAAAAAGCCGACCCGAACGATGAGGTGCCTTTGTTCTGAAAACACGAACTTTTCCCGCCTCATTTATAACGTAATAGTTGGGAGTATATGACATTTTAGGATCTTGCATCTGATTTTCAGATTTTTCGTCTTCTGGAGAGTAAGAGATCCTTACGTAAGCTGGATATGAGTGTATCGCAGTGTGGTCATCATGATCGCTGCTCCACGCATCTGCATGGACGTTTTCATTTAGAAAAAAAGAAAACAAGCCTAGCGCCAATACAATTTTTCCAACATTAGCAACCATCATACTTCCCCAGATATAACTTATCCTGGGATCAGATTATCACAACAAATATTAACAAAAGGTTACTGGATAATTTTTCTTATATACTGCTCGCACTTGAAGATATCTTTTTTCTATTTCATCTCTTAAACAGTTTTCCTCGTGCTTGAGACACGAGGATCCATGCTATGGACCCCACGGTGGGGCCGTGGGGAAACTAAGGAAAAAAACAGGCATCTTGATTTTTTTTGGGCATATCGCATCATGCGCCAAATATTTTCCTGAGAAAACCATACGACTGGTATTTATTTTTCTAAATCAATAAGGACATCGTCTCTTGAATCAACAGAACAACTCTTATCTAAAGAAACAGAGCCACCCCTGGGTGATTCAAAAAGAACATCCTTACCTGAATCAACAAATTCACTCTTCTGTGAACCATGAATGTATTCTGCGAAATGGTCTGGATATCTTCCTGGCCCTCTATCCGGAGGCAAAGAATGACTAGCAACGTAAGAATAAAGAGATTCTAAAAAATGAGAAATGAGAGAAGTGGCACGCCTTGAAAGAGAAGGAGCAGAATCTATATTCACTGCAGCACCATCAGCCGAAGCCGAATTCTGATGCCGACGAAAGTTTCCCTTGGCAGATAACAGATCATCTTCCCCATTGACTGGATAAACCTTAGAACTTGCAAATCCACAAGAACTAGATATCAAAAAAAGAGAGATAAGGAGAAGTGTTTTCATTAATGATTCCAACTTAATAAAAGGCCCCTAAAGATAATATTATTATAAATATGTTTATAATTAGTAAACAAATATCTGAAAATATTCTTATGATAAATAATTTTGTAACAAGATGGACTGTAAATTGAGAAAATTTAATAAGAATAATAAGTTATCTTAAAAACACATGGATCTTTGAATTAAGATTAAGTATGACAAACTTGAGCTATGTAAGCGACCCACTGTTAATCAAAACTTATCAACCCCGACATAATCACGGCACACACAATGATCCAAAGAATTGTCGTGATTTTTGTGGTCAGGATAATTTTCTTTTTCAAGTTTGGCTTTATAGGCGCGCTTGTTGCAAAGCCAGTTTGTGGATTTTCTTCAACCTTAATACCCAATGGCAAAACAGCCATGAACATTACCCACCAAATCATTTGATAAACAATAAACGCGCCCAGTATGTTCATTTCAAATCACTTCGTTCAAGGACATAGAAATACATTGTTTCAGATTTTCCTTTTCGTTCTCCTTGATAACTTTTGACAAATTTCATGCCAAGTTTTTCCATTACTCTTCCGGATGCTAGGTTTAGCGCCGTGTAACGGCCAATAATCCTCTCGATTGGATAATTTTGAAAAATATAGGGTAAAATGCATCGAACTGCTTCGACAGTTATTCCCTTTCCCCAATATTCTTCAGCCAAAACATAAGAAATCTCCATCGTTTTTGAATCTGCCTCAAAAGGCCTGCATCCGACCAAACCAACGACCCAATCTGGACTCCCCAAAAAAGTAATCGCCCAAGGCTCAGGGATCCCCTCTTCGTAATTTTTCAAAAAGAAATTTATGATAACGTCTTTTGTATCTTGGGTCGTCTTATGCGGCTGCCACGTTAGATAACGCGCGACATTAGGATTAACAGAGTAAGAAAAGATAGAATCTGCATCCTCTAAAGTAACAGGCCTTAAAATCAAGCGATCTGTGGCTATCTTAGGCAGCATAAGTATCTTTTTATTCACTCAAAAATTAATTGCCAAACTCAGAAAGCGCTAATGAGTCGGCAAATTGCAGCATTGCCAAACGACGATAAAGACCATCTTGGCAAATTAATTCGGCGTGCGTTCCAACAGCCTTAATCTCACCTTGATCAAGCACAACGATTCGATCTGCATTTAAAACTGTTGCCAAGCGATGCGCGATAACCAGTGTTGTTCGTGTTGCCATCAGATGCTTCAGGCCACTTTGAACCGCTTGTTCGCTTTCAGCGTCAAGAGCATTGGTTGCTTCATCCAGCAATAAAATACTAGGGTCCCTTAAGATTGCCCGAGCAATGGCAATGCGTTGTTTTTGCCCGCCTGACAAACGGACCCCACGCGTTCCAACCAGAGTGTGAATTCCATGGAGCAATGTTGGTAAAAAGTCTTGAATCCTTACAACTTCAGCTGCTCTCCAGACTTCTTCTTCTGTGGCATCTGGGCGACCGTATAAAATATTCTCATAAATGGTGGTCGAAAATAGAACAGATTCCTGAGAAACAACGCCTATACGTTCTCTTAATTCTTGAACAGGAACATCTTTTATATCCATGCCATCAACGTAAATTGATCCTGATTGAGGATCATAAAAACGCAGCAACAGTGAAAAGACTGTGCTTTTACCAGCGCCTGATGGCCCAACAATCGCCAGATTTTCACCCGGCGCTATGGATAATGTGAATTTATTTAAAACGGAACGATCTGAATAACTAGGATAAGCAAAGGATACATTGTGCATTGCCAAAATGCCCCGCGAATGACTTGGCAAGGACCGAGAATACGTGGAAGACTGAAGACTAGGACGAAGAGAAAGCAGCTCCATCAATCTTTCTGCAGCCCCGCCTGCGCGCTGCAAATCCCCTAAAAGCTCACTAAAGGAGCCAGCCGATCCCGCAACGACAACCGCATAAAATATAAATGCAGATAAATCACCAACACTCATATAATGATCAGCAACTTCTTCGGTCCCCAGCCATAAAACAATGCTGATGGCTGAAAAAACAAGAATCATAACAACTGCAGCCATTAAAGCTCGCGCTTTGCTACGCCGAGCGGCCGCTATAAATGCGTTTTCTGAATAATTCCTAAACATCAACCGATCAATCGGTTCATGCGTAAAAGCTTGAACCGTTCGAATTTGATTCAAACATTCATCAATATACCCGCCAATATCAGCGAGGCGATCCTGAGAAACCTTAGAATGGGTACGCACTTTTCGGCCGAGCAGAATAATCGGAACAATAACAATCGGCACCACTGCCAAGCAGTAAAGGCTGAGTTTCGCTGAGATGGTAATCATCATCACAAGACCACCCGTCAGTAATAAAATATTACGGATAGCAATAGCAACCGACGTCCCTACCAGAATCTGAATCAGGCTTGTATCGGTTGTAAGCCTGGATATCAGCTCCCCCACTCTGATTTGTTCATAAAAGCTAATGTCAAGGGTAAGAACATGCGCAAAAACATCTTTACGCAAATCCGTCGCAACCCGTTCACCAAGCCAAGAAACATAATAAACTCGGCCAAAACTACCAATCGCAAGTAGCACAACAGCAATCAAAAGTCCTAACAGCATAATTATGGATTGGTCAGGTGATTGATGAATAAATCCTTGATCGATTAAATACCGAAGACCAGTTCCAAACATCAAAACCATCGATGATGCTAAAATCAGCGAAAAAAACGCCAAGAAAATCTGAAATCGATAGGGGGCTAAGTAATGCTTAAGAAGCTTAAACTCTCGAATCGCCTGCCAAGATGATGTATTTGCCGCCGGCCTTTTCTCTTGAACAAGAGAATCATATTCACTTTTTTCACGCATTAGAAATCCACACGATAACCAAGCTGATCTTTAAACTCGGTTTTGAGTAACATCTTTAAATTTATATCCATACGGGTAGATTGCCAATTTTCTTCTTTATAGTCAAAATGATGAGCCCCTGAAAATGGAGAGGATAGCCAAAGCTGATTTGTAACACCGTGAAAATTTATCAAATATTGCTGACCATCAGACAGATAGATTTCTAGGGCCTTACCATCGTAATCAATTTCAAAATCAAGTTCGTCTAGAGCCTCTAAGGCGCCAGCAATCGATTCCATCGTTTTAGAGGCTTGCACTTGATAAGAGGGGCTAATTACTTTCATTTTATCCAACTTAAAGCGGATGGTGGAGCCGAGGGGAATCGAACCCCTGACCTCTACAATGCCATTGTAGCGCTCTCCCAACTGAGCTACGACCCCATAAGGTGTTTGAAGTTACTGTACCTCCATTCAAGGATTTGTGGCAAGAGGAAAGAGAATAGGGTTCTCTGCATGAAGTAAGTTCATTTTACGTAAGAGAAGATAGAAAACTCGAAATTTTCAAAATTAATATCGCTTAACCCAATTCAGTCCTATACCAGAGCTTTGATCACCTCCAACGTCAACATCTACATTCAAGTTATTGCCAATACCTGCCTCAAGAGTTGCCTTACTAGTGCCGGTGCTAACTCCTTGATCAATAGATACTCTTACATTGCCGAACTCTTTGCCAATACTTAACGCTTGTCCACCGGATGTATCATAAGAGTCATATTTTTTGCTTTCTTTAAGTTCCAACGTATCCAAACCAAAAGAAGAACGAATCTTATCCATAACGTTCAGTCCTTTTTGCCCATTCATGGTTGCTGCAGCACTTGCGAGTTGCAAGCTTTGACTAATTGAGATACTACCAACAGATTTTCCAAATAATAAGCGGGACAAGATCTCTTCTTCGGGATAAGCTGGTATTGACATAAAGGTAAATCTTGGATTAGAAGCTCGTCCCTCAATAACCAAGGTTACGGTTGTATCACCATCCACTTCACGAACGGCTTTTATAAAAAGAAGGGGATCGTTTTTAACATGAGTATCATAAACAATCTTTCCTTCTTTAAGTTTTAGGGTTTTACCAAAAATATCAAGTTTACCGTTTTCAAGTGTAATGATTCCGGTAAGCTGAGTATCCAACAAACTTCCAACCACAGTCATCCCGCCCTTCCAGCTGCTTTCAAGGCCAAAACCAATAATATTAAAATCGCTTGGTGTGATTAATTTTAGCTCTATGGGCAAAATCTCTTTAGGTTTTTCTTCTTGATTGCTCGTTTCTTTGGATGTTTCTTGGTGATTTGGGTTCATAATGAGAATAGTTGGAATTTCTGAACTTGCAGCTTCTTCCAAAAATAGACTTGCAGATACAAGCGTTACATCTCCTGTGATTTTGGCTTTTTCTCCTTCACCCTTTAAATACAAAGATCCAGAGGCTTTTCCAACAAAGCTATCGCTTTGGGCAATTTTAAAATCTTTCAAATCTAATCCAATATCCACATAAGGAACTGCCCATGATTTTAAATGAATTGATCCTTTCCCCGTTAAAATCCCTTTTTCAGAAGAATCATAATTTCCATCGTGAGCCGTCAGAGAGGTTACAACAAGGTCTGATCCTTTTGCCTTCATGTTTAAATTTATATCGTGAATTAACGTTCCATAATCAGAAAGTTCATAAAGACCACTATTAATATTTAAGGTTCCATTTAAATTAGGTTTTTCAATTGTTCCATGAATTCCAAGGTCTGTCGTTAAAACGCCATTAATTCGATCGCCGTTGGTTAAAAAGGCAGAAAAAACTCCTAAATATAAAGAACCTTTTGTTGTGACCTGAATTTCACTGGTTGGCAGAATATAACCATTTTGAGTATTAATTTTACCATCAGCAAGAAGAGTTAATGTTGGCCCGCCGTGACATTCCAATTTCCATTTTAGGGCATCCATTCTCCAATCAAAATTTATCTCAGCGTTAAGGGCTTCAAAACCCTTGATTTGTTGTTCGGTAAAAGATGAATAAGAAAGTGATGAAACGTTTATCTGACCCATTAAAGTGGGGAATGATTGATCTCCACTAACGTCAATGCGGCCCGATAGCCCTCCATGCAGAGACGACCCATTATCAAACATTTGAATCAAAGAAAATGGAATGTTATCGAAAGAAACGTGTCCTTTCCATGGTGATGAAGTTGTCGAGGACGTTTGCCATTGAAGTTTCTGGGCTATTATCTTTCCTTCATTTAGCGCTAATGCAAATGATTCTAACTTTCCTGTCGCAAAATCAACTGTACATGGATTTTTAAGGGTTATTTTGTGGTTTTCGGGGGTGAAATTAAACTCTTTCAAAGTTACAATAGTATTCACAAGATCAATTTGCCCTCGTGAAGACAGAATTTTATGTGGAGGTTTATTATTTTTTAGCCGCTTTCGACCGGTAGCTTGCAATTGATACTCACCCTTACCTGAAATTAAAGTAACGGAAAGATCAGCCCCTGAAAAATAAAGACCACCCAGTTTCAAATCTTTTACCGAACCTGTTATTTTTCCGGAAAGAGTGTGATCTAAATTTGCCTCAAGATGAAGAGGCGTTCCCACATCTTGGCAAGGATACAAGTCTTTAAGATCGGCAATAAGGTTGATATCGGCAGTCTTCGAATTTGTATAATAACGGACTTTTGCCCCGATTCTGTTCTCCCCTCCCTTCAGATCCGCATTAAATAACCACAGATCGTGAGACTCGAGATTTCCCTTAATAAGTACCTCTTTAATATGAAGGGGAACAGGCGATGAAGAAGTAATTTTCGTTAAAAGAGTTGGTTTTTGCAAAGAACCAGAAAGTGTTGTTTCAAGCAAAACAGGAGCTTGTTTGCCATCTAGAACAGACATATTGGAAAGAGAAGCTGTAAATTTTCCCTTTAATTCAGCCTTGGAGATCTGAGCCGCCCCTTCAAGATGATGGCCTTTGTCAGTTGCAAGAGTTATCTTCTCCAAAAGAATATCCTCTGGCTTTTCAAAATTAGCCTTGATTGTCCATTCAAATTGTTTACCCAATCTATCTTCTAGCCAGGAAATCCCTTGGAGATCTTTGGTTGCTCCCTTGCATTCTACAGTTTTTTGTTTGAGATTAACTTCAGCTGTACTTGAAAAGCTGATCAAAGGTTTATCGTTTGCACCTTGATCAGAAAAAATAGATAAGTTTGTATTGATAGCCAATTGATCTGGAACAGAAAGAACTTTGGGGGCAATCAAAGCATCCCCTTGAACGTGGAAGGAACCCTCTTGAAATAATCTAAAGAAAGTGACCAAAAAACCATCTTTCTTTTTATTATCAACCGTTGCTTCTAACGTATATGGTTTTTGGTTGGTAAGAAATAATTGCGCGTTTATTTTGGCAATTTTTTCTTTTTGCTCAGCCTGAACACCAATTTTACCCCATTCACTATGCGCAAAAAGAAAGCTTAAGTTTCCATCTGTTTCAGCTTTTAATGAATCGGTTTTAATGTCGCCTTCTATCTGAATATTGCCCTCGGGGATAGAAGTTTTCTCTTTTAACAAAGCTGAGAATATCCCGGAAGGAATTTCATTTCCCCTAAAATGAACAGAGATTCCTTTTTTATAGGTTTGCACTTGTGAAACAAAAGTTGTTGAAACCTTTCCATCCGTTGAGCTTGAAAGTTCTAGGTCCTGTCCGCCTTGGGTATTAGGCTGCAACTTTAGACTTCCTTCGTAAGGGCGTCCAAGAATCTGAGGAGCAATTAAAATTTGACCAACTTTAAAGGACTGAACAAGAGTTTGTGTAATAACGAGTGGCAGAATTTCTGGCAAAGAAATATCTATCGTATTTTCAAATGAAGGAATCCGCTGCAAATTTAATGTCTTTAGGTTAAAAAACTTAACCTTAAAAGGTAAAAATTTAACTGAGACCTTTAAGTCGTCTAGCTCAAGCCAAGATCCTTCAGAGTCCTTAAAAGAGATTTTTTGGGCTTTCAATGAAAAAGGGAAGAAACCTTTTATTCTCTCTGCAACAATCTTATGCTTAGGCTCATTCAGGGCATACTCAAGAGTTTTCTCGAGGATCATTTTTTTAACAAGAGGAATTTGGAGAGCCAAAAGCAAAAGGCTAATGCAAAAGATTAGACCAAGAATGGCTCTGCTAAAAAGTTTCAAAAATTCAATCTCTCTCTTATGGACTCTCTCCCACTATAGCAGAAGGGATTCAGTTTGTGCTTGAAAAGACAACAGATGGCGATTAATCACCTAATCTAATAAAAAACCTAATTCCATGAAATTTGCACTTCTAAAAGACATATTTCATGGAAAATGGCTTTCTCGGTTTGTAAACCGAAAGTATATAGACCTTTGGAAACGAGGTCGTTATTATCACAATAATGTAAAAAAAGGAAAAACTTAAAATGCAAGGGCCTGAAATTCAACGAATGATCCAGCTTTTAAGCCGCTTGCCCGGACTGGGTCCAAGATCAGGCCGAAGAGTGGCGTTGCATCTTTTAAAAAAGAGAGAGCTGCTTTTAAAACCACTTATCGAGGCCTTAGATGATGCAAATTCAAAAATCAAAACATGCCATGAATGCTTTAACTTAGACACTTGTGATCCCTGCAGTATTTGTGAAGATTTTAAACGCGAACAAACCCAATTATGTGTGGTTGCAGATGTAGCTGATTTATGGGCCTTGGAACGATCTCAGGTGTTTAGAGGGCGATACCATATCTTGGGCGGTGTCTTGTCGGCACTTGAAGGAATAGGGCCCGGTCAACTAACCATCGAACCATTACTTCGCCGCGTTGAACAACATAAAATCCAAGAGGTCGTGATTGCATTAAATGCAACTGTTGACGGCCAAACAACCCTTTATTATTTAGCCGAAAGATTGCAGTCCTTTCATGTAAAAATCTCATCTCTTGCCCATGGCGTACCGATTGGCGGTGAACTGGACTACCTAGATGATGGAACGCTATCAACAGCCTTTATGGAGAGACGGAGTTTATAAAAAACAATGTCACTTGTTCAAACTCAAGTCCTACGCTCTAATATTGCTGTTGTTAGATTAGAAAATCCTGAGCGTTTGAACGTTTTATCAAAAATGCTTATTACCGAATTAAATACCTCTTTGGATAATTTAGAAAATAATGAGGCAATAAAATGCATCATTATAACTGGGACTGGCGAGGTATTTTCTGGGGGGGCGGATTTAAAAGAATTACAAAATGCACCTTTAGACGGAAAATTGGAAAATGACTTTATTGAACCCTGGCAGCGTTTGTCTTTGATAACCAAGCCAGTCATTGCTGCTGTTAACGGTTATGCTTTGGGCGGAGGGCTTGAATTAGCCTTGATGGCAGATTTAATCATTGCTTCAAAAAGCGCCCAATTTGGACAGCCGGAAGTTAAGCTATCCTTACTGCCAGGTGGTGGCGGAACTCAGCGTTTAACACGTTTAATTGGAAAAGCGAAAACCATGGAACTTTGTCTAACAGGAGAATCCATATCTGCTGAAGAGGCCTTAAAATGCGGACTTGTGAACGCAGTTGCTGAGCATGCGGATCTTATGCGAACTGCTCTAAAAATGGCTGAGAAAATTTCAGTTCATTCGCTGGCCATTTTAAAAATGATTAAAAAGGCAATTACCAGCGGAATGGAAATGCGCTTAAAAGAAGGACTGAAAATAGAAAGGGAGTTATTTTGGAAAGCTTGCCATGAAGGCAGTTATCAAGAAGCAATTAGCGCCTTTTTAAACAAACGCTAATTGTTCTTAAAAAAGTTAATTTTGGCAGCAAGTGCATCTGTGAACAACAATTGCCAAAACAACAGCGATAAGATGCGCAACCGCGAAAAGCCATAATTGTTCAACAGCCCAGCCGCCATGGAAAACAGCAACGCCAAGGCTTCTAGCGATGTTTACAGAAGTATTGGTTACAGGAATGCTGACCAAGTGAATTGCTGTTAAAGTCAGACCAACGGTGACACCGGTAAATTGTGCCGGGAAATTTTTTTGGGTTGTTGAAAGAATCACAAACAACAACACTGCCGTCATAACCACCTCGGTTATTAGGCAAGAAATCATATTGTATCCTTTTGGAGAATGTTCAGCAAAGCCGTTCAATGCAAAACCTTGATGAATATCAAACCCTGCTTTACCGCTTGCAATCATATAAATAATAAAACCACCCAAAATAGCCCCAAAGCATTGGGCAACGATATAGCCTATAACATTTGAAGATGGAAATTTGTTACTAAACGCCAGGCATAGCGTCACAGCCGGGTTTAGATGACAACCGGAAATAGGGCCAAGACAGTAAGCTAAGAAAAGCAACGCTGTTCCAAAGGCAAGCGCAACACCTACAAAACCAACATCTGCGCCAGCAAAGACCGCACAACCGCAGCCCATTAATACCAAAAGGCACGTACCAATAAATTCTGACAAATAACGTGTAAGGGGATTAGCACTCATTATCTTCTCCAATTTTATTAAAATTTGATCAATATAATGATATTGTTCATTAAGAAATTATTAAAGTAAAGAGGAAAAGAATTTTTGGTTCTTAGCCAAGCTATACATCAAGTCATGCACTCCGCTATTTTGGTACACGGAGTATTTTTCTTTAAATTCCGAGTCACCAAACAACAAAGTGCAATCATAACTGCTAGGAATGAAAAGGCTAGCGCGTAATCTTCACTTTTGTAAAGGTGATTACCATGAACATCAAGATCTCCTTTCCACAAGAAACGATCTAAAATTAAACCAACGCTTTGCTGCGCTAAGGCCCCACCAATCATATTGACAGTATTGGTGATACCAAGGGTTATTCCTGTTCTTCCCTTTGGAGCGTATAAGATAACACCTGTAAAACAAAGCATCTCAGCTCCGCCAAAAGCACCAAGCAATAAAATTAAAACGGTAATGCCCATAACTGGCAATTGAGGAGCCATAAGAATACAGGCGAATGCGAAAAAGATTCCGTAGGTACATACACGAATTGAGCGGTTCAAGACATTGTATTTTTCACTGAGCCAAGGCAGCAACAGGCTGCCAATACAAAGCCCAATATACATGGTCATGCTCACCTCAGCAGCATCTCCTCTAGCAAAGCCATATTTCGCCATTAGATAAGCAACACCCCATAAATCAGCAAGAACAGATAAAGGGGTATAAAGACCCACCGCCAAAATGGCATAGACAATCACCATCGGCGTCGAAAGAATTTCTTTCATAACCTGAATGATACTTGGTTTTTCCTCATGAATACTTTCAGTTTTATGGGAAATGGTGGGAGATTTTAAAAGAAAAATTGTTAATAGCAGAACACCAATCCCAACAATAAGCGTCAAAAGAAGGGCATGCCTCCAACCAAAAAGATCCATGGCAATACTGAGCGGTTTACCGGCGACTAAGGCGCCAACAACCCCCAGTGTTAGAGTGGCTCCATTTAAAAATCCCCGTTTTCCGGGAGGCAAAAAATCAGCGACAATTTTTAAAGTGCACATGAATGCACAAGCGGATCCTATGCCCATCAAAATACGGCTAAGATAGGCTAGGTATAAATTATGAGTAAAAACAATTAACCCGGTTCCTGCTAAGCATATTAAAATAGAAAGAATGACTGTTTTTTTAACGCCTATTTTATCAACAAGCAGACCCACTGGAATTTGCAAAAGAGAATAAGCATAAAGATAAAAAGCACCAAAATATGAAAACTGTTCAGCATTGATTGAAAAATCGCCGCGAAGCTCATTAACCATAACTCCAGGAAAAACCCGAAGAATGTATTGATAGAAAAAGAACAAGGATAAAATTGCCCAGGCAACATATCCTGTTCTTAAGTTTTTAGTTTGATTGGGTGACAATGAAACAAAGGACACCACTAGGTACTCCTGGCTACAAAAACGCACGTGGTAATTTTATTAACAATAAGAAACTTATTAAACTAACCAAGCTCAATAGATCAATGGTTGGAGCGTGATACGTTACCACGGTCGTTTGTAAAGGAAACAAGGAGTCTTTAAATATAAACTTTGTATCATAGTTTAAAAATAAAAATAATATTAACAAAGGTCAACTGAAAATTAGATTCCCTTCAACTTGATCAGCAAAGTTCCATATAGACGAATCTATGGAAACCCTGTTAGATTCAGGAAATTCTATAATAATCAGGAGTCATAATAATGAGCCAATCCCAAGATCAAGATGGCGTTTTGCCGTTTGTTATCAGAGGTCAGTATATAAAAGACCTTTCCTTTGAAAATCCTAATCCATTAAAGCACCTTACAGAAGAAACCGATAAAAAACCGAATATCTCGGTCGACATTCAAGCTAAAGCAGGAAACATTGGGGAAAATACGTTTGAAGTTGTTTTGGAAATTCAAATCGATGCAAAACGCGATGATGAACAAATGTTTTTAGTAGAGCTGAGTTATGCCGGCATCGTCACTCTTGGAAATGTTTCCGAAGAACATATAGAACCCTTATTAATGATTCACTGCCCGTCTCTGTTGTTCCCATTTGCGCGCAATATAATTGCTGACGCCGTTCGTGATGGTGGATTTGCCCCACTCATGTTAGCGCCTGTGGATTTTGCCTATCTCTATCAACAACAAAAAGCCGGTGCCCAACAAAAAGTCAATTAACTTAGATTAACAGGGATGCAATTAGCGCACCCCTGCCTTTGTTTTGGCTACATTAATAGTGTCAATTCGTGTTTTTTGCGCCGTTAACGCCTCCGCTCTGCCTTGGAGCCAACCTGATAACTCATGAACCGCCGTGCCAGACGCAACCAATATTGGTCCCATGGTATGCTCACCTGAAACTGTAAAGCCCATACCGACAAGAGCTAAAGGAATACCTATAAAATTAAAAGTTTTTGCAAAGAAACCATCCAAACATGAACCATATTTTAAATAACTTTGATAAAGTTCACTAGTTGCAAAAAATTCATCACTTAATGCTTGTATTTCAGCAGTACTTAGATTTTCTGACTTAGCTTTTGTGACATGATCGTCAAGCTTTTGTTCAATAAGCGCAGCTCTTTGTTGAGAAGAACTAAAAAATATTGCGCCTGCTTGTTTAGCGGCACCGCCAATTCCTAAAAGAGGGGCGCTGACATGCGATGAACCTAACTCTACAGCCACAATACTTCCTGCTGTTATCATTCCATATCCAGCAAGAGATAAAAATGACCCTAACAATGTTTCATATATAGGAAGGCATGACAGGCACTTGCTAACTTTAGGAGCAGAAGTAACGACAGGAGAAGTTGAGGTTATATTAGTTTCTACATCTGTTGCTCGAACAGAATGCATAGGGGACAATGAAAGTGTCCCGTCTCCTTTTTCTAAATCCTTCTCCATACCTTGTGAGGAATTCATCAGAAAAAGGTAAAAGATCCACAATAGAAAAAAGCGTCCTATCTTCATCGACTCAGCCCTTGCTTGATACTTGCATCACTTAATTATGTTAGGCAGTAATTATTAAAAAATTATTTATTGAGAAAAAGAAATTTATAAACCCCATTGCCCTTCGCAAAATAAGGACGTAAGGTTAACGTAATGAAAAAGATTCTTTTTTTTACCTGTTGTATTTCAAAAACCGGGTCACCACGCTGCGCCCGCGGTGACGTCGTTCACCGTCATCGCGAGAAGCCAAAATCAACGCAGGAATCCGGAAGAATTATTATTCTCACCTTGTTTGAGCGTTAATTGTGTTAAGCAAATTATTATTCTTTCAGAATTGGCATCCATTAGGACGTAAATTAGCCATTCTGATCCTTGCCAAAATAATAATTCTTTGGGTTTTTTTCCGTCTTGCCCCTGTTCAAAAACAAACTATAACTCCAACTGCCTTGTCACAAAAATTGGTAAATCATGATTGATCCAACCGTTGTTCTTTTGTCCCGTCTACAATTTGGCTTAACAGCCATGTACCACTTTTTATTTGTGCCATTGACCCTTGGTCTTTCGCTTTTGATTGCGATCATGGAAAGTGTCTATGTGATGACCAATCGTCCCATTTGGAAACAAATGACTAAATTCTGGGGACTTTTGTTTGGTATTAATTTTGCTATGGGGGTTGCAACAGGCATTACCCTTGAATTTCAATTTGGCACCAACTGGGCCTATTATTCGCATTATGTTGGTGACATTTTCGGTTCTCTGCTTGCAATCGAGGGGTTAATGGCCTTTTTCTTAGAGGCTACTTTTATTGGTTTATTTTTCTTTGGCTGGAATAAATTATCTAAAATTGGGCACTTAACTGCGACGTGGATGGTTGCCATTGGCAGTAATTTTTCAGCCTTATGGATTTTAATTGCTAATGCCTGGATGCAAAATCCAGTCGGTGCAGCCTTTAATCCTTATACCATGCGAATGGAATTAACTTCGTTTTACGAAATATTTTTTAATCCCGTTGCTCAATCCAAAGTCGTTCATACGGTTAGCGCCGGCTATGTCACTGGGGCCATCTTTGTGTTTGGTGTCAGTGCATTTTACCTATTAAGGGGGCGTCATCTTGAACTTGCTAAACGGTCCATGACGGTTGCCGCAAGTTTTGGATTAGCTGCTGCTTTATCAGTTGTTGTCTTAGGCGATGAAAGCGGTTATACAGCCTCCCAAAACCAGAAAATGAAGGTAGCCGCTATCGAAGCCATGTGGGAAACGGAACCCGCCCCTGCAGGTTTTGTGGTTTTTGGAATTCCTGATATTGATCATCACAAAACTCATTATGAGGTCAAGGTTCCATGGGTATTAGGGTTAATCGCTACACGTTCCTTAGATCAAGAAATTCCAGGCATCCAAGATTTGGTAAAAATTGCCGAACAGCGAATTCGCACAGGCCTTTTGGCCTATAAAGCTCTAAAGGACCTTCGAAGTGATCTTCACAATCAAAGTGCTCGTCAAGTTTTCCAGGAGCATTCAAAGGATCTAGGTTATGCTCTTTTATTAAAACGATATCATGACCCTGTTTTAGGGGCGAATGATGAGCAGATCAAAATGGCTGCAAATTCAACCATCCCGAATGTCCCCTGGTTATTTTGGTCGTTCCGTTTGATGGTTGGGTTTGGCCTTTTCTTTATAGGCTTCTTTGCATTTGCCTTTTACCTTTCTGCTCGCAGGCGCTTTGAAAAGCATCGGTGGTTCTTAAGGCTTGCTATTATTAGTTTACCCTTTCCATGGATAGCCGCGGAACTGGGATGGTTTGTGGCAGAGCACGGTCGTCAACCTTGGGCGATTGAAGGAGTCCTTCCGACATTCTGCGCGGCTTCTGCTGTGAATGCCAGTTCTGTATGGTTTACCTTGATTGGTTTTGTTGTTTTTTACACAACTCTTGCCATTGTTGATGTATTCTTAATGGTGAAATACATCAAACTGGGTCCGGATGGGGCCTTGAAAACTCATTAGATCTACCGCATAAACTCTATTCGTCATACTCGGACCTTTCTGTGATCCGAGTATCAGACCCTCGTTTCGCGCACGAAGATGACGCTATGGTGATGTGTTATGAAAGAAATCTATTAAAATCTATCTTCGTAATATTTCATCAAAAATTCATTTAATAGTCTGACGCCAAAAGCAGAGGCGCCTTTGCCAACTAATGGTTTGTCTTTCTTTTCCCAGGCCATACCTGCTATATCCAAATGCGCCCAAGGAACGTTATTGACAAATCGTTGCAAGAATTGGGCTGCAGTAATACTGCCAGCACCGCGGCCTGAGCCTGTATTTTTAACATCCGCAATGTCTGAATCGATGTCCTTGTCATAAGAATCACCCATCGGTAAACGCCACAGTTTTTCACCAACGCTATTACCGGCATCTGTTAATTTACGGGAAAGCTCGTCATTATTGGAAAACAAACCCGCGTATTCCCAGCCAAGCGCTACGGAGATTGCCCCTGTTAAGGTTGCAAGGTCAATCATCGCTTGAGGTTTAAAACGATCTTGAGCGTACCATAAGGCATCTGCCAAAACCAATCGCCCTTCGGCATCGGTATTGATAACTTCGATCGTTTGGCCAGACATGGATGTCACAACATCGGCTGGGCGCTGAGCTGACCCAGATGGCATGTTTTCAACCATGCCCATGATACCAACCGCATTGACTTTGGCACCACGAAGCGCAAGCGCTTTGAACAATCCCAGCACAACACCAGATCCTGCCATGTCATATTTCATATCCTCCATACCATTTGAGGGTTTTATGGAAATACCACCGGTGTCAAACGTTACGCCTTTACCAACAAAGGCAACAGGCGGCTCGCCCTTTGGGCCATGCATCCATTCCAAGACAATCAATTTTGATTCCCGAATGCTGCCTTGCCCCACGCCCAAAAGTGCGCCCATTCCCAGCTTTTTCATGTGTTTCTCATCAAGAACCTCAACGCCCACTTTGAGACGCTTAAGCTCAGAGGCGATTTCAGCCATTGATTCAGGATAAAGAATATTTGGCGGCTCAGAAACGACGTGACGAGTCAGAGCAACGCCTTCGGCAACGTGCTTCAAGGGTTCAAATGCTTTTTCCGAAGCCGCAGGTTCCGGCGTTATAAAAATAAGTTCTTTTAATGAAGATTCTTCTTTTTTCTTGGTTTTGTATTTGTCAAATTTCCAAGATCGAAGATTCATTCCGGCCGCAACATTAGCCACCATCTCGGGCAACTGCCTTATTTTATCATCCATAATGTCAACAATTACTTGAACATCTTGGCATTTGCTCAGTGCTGCTATAATCTTGCCGCCTAATTGCTGAAAATCAAGCGGTGATGATCCTTTTGGATTTCCAAGACCGACAAGTAAAACTTGACTGTTTGAAATGCCATGTGGAGCAAGAATCGAAAGAATTTCATCCTTTTTTCCAGTAAATGAGCTCTTTTCAATAGCTCTCTTAAGTGTTCCTTGAATTTGTGAATCAATGATCTGGGCTGATCTGGTTAAGACCTTTTCCTCAAAAACACCAAGCACCAATGTGCCGTTGGATTCTCCAAGAATCTTTTGAAATGAAATCTGCATAGGACCTACATACGTAAAAAGAAACTAAGTTTGATTATATATTGACTGTCCATGCAGGCAAAGGGATTTCATTGAAATTAAAACAATAAAAAGATACAAAAGAGTAAGTTACAATCTTACATATACACGTCATGCGCGAAATTATTCTGGATACGGAAACAACCGGCCTGAGCCCAGCTCAAGGGCATCGCATTATTGAAATTGGTTGTATTGAGCTTTTTAATCATCTTCCAACCGGAAAATCCTTTCACGCCTATATCAATCCGGAACGTGATGTGCCGGAAATTTCAACAAAAATTACGGGATTGACTACTGAGTTTTTAAAATCTCATCCGATTTTTGAAAAGGTAGTTCATGACTTTCTAGCATTTATTGGCGAGGACCCACTGGTTATTCATAATGCTGATTTTGACATGGCATTTCTAAATGCCGAATTGGAACGTGTCAAATTACCAGTTCTGCCCAAATCGAGAGCCATTGATACTCTTTATATGGCACGTCAAAAATTCCCAGGCTCACCCGCCAGTTTAGATGCTTTATGCAAAAGGTTTAATGTAGATCTATCAAAACGTGACAAACACGGAGCTTTACTTGACTCTGAACTTTTAGCCCAAGTGTATTTAGAACTTTTAGGAGGTAGGCAGCGTTCCTTGGGATTAATTGAAACTCAAGAGGAAACTTTAATTGAAATTGAAGAGATCACAACAGTTTATCCTGTTCGAGTTTTTGAGATTAGTGAAGAAGAAAAATCTAAACATCGAGAATTTCTTTCGCAACTCAAATCCCCTTTGTGGGCTAATATTCTTGGAAACTGAAGGGGAGTTTTTTTAAACCCTAAATGTGCTGATTGATCCAGTAATCGTCATACAACGTCAAAGATATCGTGAGGTCTAAAATAGAATAGTAACTCTATAATTTAACTTTGGTCACTAACATATGCTTAAGATTATCTCAGGCCGTTTTCGGCAAAAGCGGCTTTATTTGCCCAATGAAAAAACAACTCGTCCGACAATGGATAGAGTAAGAGAGGCAATATTCAATATCTTATTGCATCAATATCATATCCATTTTGATCAAATCACAGTCCTTGATGCCTTTGCAGGTTCAGGGGCCATGGGCCTTGAAAGTTTGTCCAGGGGTGCAAAGTATATTTATTTTGTAGAACAAGACGTAAATGTAAGAACAGTTTTGCAAAAGAATATAGAGCTTATTTTGAGCGAGAAACAAACAACAATTTTTAAAATGGATGTTTTAAAATTAGGGAAAGCTTCGAATCCAGTTGATTTGGTTTTTCTGGACCCGCCATATAAATCAGACCTTATACAACCTGTCTGTCTTCATTTATACAAGCAAGGCTGGGTTCAGAAAAAAACATTGCTTTGTATTGAATCCGCCTCGAAAAATATACCCGTTTCTATTCCTTTGTTTAACCAGCTTGAACATAGGATTTACGGTCATTCTGGCATTAGCTTTTGGAAACTTGAGGTAGATCCGACAGCGATGTCACGGGTTGCGTTGTAGGCGCCAATGAATTTTGAGTGCTGATCGCTTCAACACTCCAAGCCCTTTTTTCTGGATTAAAAGTATAAACCTCAGGCAAACCATCGTGACGACTGTAAGAAATAGATTGAGTTTGCGGAACCTGAGCAAAGATCGGCAAAGAATCAATGCCAAACTCAACTCCATAGTTTTTAAAAACAAGCGAGAAGTCTTTTTGTTCCATCAAAGTGGGAATTAGATCGATTAAATCTTGTAAGGATGAAATATTTTTTTCATTGATTTTTGTTAAACAAACAAGAGTTGACGAAGATCTGGGCAACATGGGTAAGCTCTCAAAGAAACTACTACCCGGCCTGATATTAGTAATGAAAACACGATGGTCGCGCGCTCCGGTGCGTCTTATGATGGCATCATCAGCTTCGTAGAAAAATGCCCCTCCAAACTGAAGAATCTTTTTAATTTTACGCTGATGAAGATCATATGTTTTGACCTTTAAGGCCATAACTTTTCCGCGACGTATAACTGTAATCTCAATTTCTTCATTTTGCTTTGTAAGAGCAGCTTCATTGATAATTTTATCAAAAAGGTAAAGGTTAGGACCAATTTCTGCGTCATTCACATGTGTCACCACATCACCAACCTCAAATACCGTCTCTGCTGGCGAGGAGACCAAGATACTGGTAATTACAAGGATTCTATTAAAAGAGTTAGGGAATTTTTGTCTGTATTTATCCGCGATGTCATTTGGAAAATTATAAAAACGCACATAATCATCAAGAGACGAATATTTTAAAATAATACCACATGAATGCCTGCTTGGTATCTTTCCTTCATGAATGGCTTTGAGAGCATCAACTGCATACGAAATAGGCAGAGCAAAAGCGCTGGTGACGCCATCCGAAGCATGAACAAGTCCAATAGCTTGATTAGATTGCGTAAATACCGGAGACCCACTGGCCCCTCCTTGTGCATTTAAACTGATTCTAAAAACCTGATTGGGCAGTAAATCCATGGCTTCAAAAGGATTAGCAATCATGCCGGATTGCGGTGAAAAAGGTTTATTTTCATTTTTACCAATCATATAAACCTGCTCACCGACTGCAACTTCACGATTATCAATTGGAATTTCTGCGGGTAATTTATAGATATCTTCTTCGCGTACCTTTAAGAAAGCAAAGTCGTGCCAAGGATCAACATACAAAAGATTGGCCCTAATTTCACGTCCGTTAAAAAGAGTGATTTCATAATAAGGAACGACTTTATCAACGCCAACAACATGGGCATTGGTTAAAAGAATCCCGTTTTTTTTATCGATAATGCTTCCTGTGCCAGACGTTGTGCCTTCTGAATTATAGGCAGCAACCGTGGAACGCGTCTTGATACTAACAATATAGGGACGAGAAATAGTGACCTGGTCTTGGGTCACTGCCTGCAGAGAGGCGGACATAAACAAAAAAGAGCACGAAAAGAGCACAAAAAAACGGAGCATTTGTAACTAAGTTTCCTTTTGAGAAATACGCTTTGTCTACAAGTACCCCGTTTTAAGGAGAAAAATCTAGATACTATTTTATCTTTGTTTCTTTAAACGCAACATGCTTACGAACAACAGGGTCGTATTTTTTTAATTCCATCTTTTCTGGCTTTTTACGTGGGTTTTTTTTCGTAACGTAGAAAAACCCAGTGTCAGCTGTGCTAAGAAGTTTAATTTTAATTACTGCGGATTTTGCCATTTTTACAAACTTTCATTTAAAAACTTGTTGTTATCCTATCAAATTACCAACAAGCTTTTCAATATATTTCTAAAACAAATTGTGATTAAAAGGAAATTGGAGCGGGCGAAGGGATTCGAACCCTCGACCCCAACCTTGGCAAGGTTGTGCTCTACCCCTGAGCTACGCCCGCTTAATTCAGCGACTCCTAGGACATATTAGCCATTCCGTTATTTTTTGCAAGCTTTTTTGTGATTTGTTTTATAATTCTTGGTGACTGACTCTAAATGAAAATTTATGACTTGTTTTATCCATCGAAAACGCTGTACACGGAGAAAATAAAACCCCGGCCAACACATAAACGATACTTTTTATTATTGATTTACAGTTTTTGACCATCTTCATTTTTTTGTTTTTTACTGGTCTTTATTTCAGGAGAATTCTCCTTACGCTAATGTGCTAACTGCCAGAGAAGGACTTTTAGTTGTTAGATTCCAGTATTAAATATAAACTTTTTGCTTGCCACACTATCTCCCAGTGTTCTTGGCTGAGGTCTTAATTCCCAGATACTTCTTGTCTTTCTGTGTCTAGCTTTATACCTTTTAAGAAAATCTCTTGCTTCTTGCAAATAATCATTCACTGACATTTCCCATGCTGTTGCGCCTCTGGTAAAAGCGTCTTTCCATTCTTGACTAGCACCGGAAGGCCAATGTGTTTCAGATTCTACGGCTAAAGGAGGAGCTGATGCTGCCGCAATATCGCCTGTTCCGCTATCAGCATCTGATTCGTCATCACCGGTTTCTTCTGTATCACTTTCAACTTTGGGGATATGTGAACCGGCCGGATTCTTTGCTTTTTTTTGCACAGCTGGTTTTTCTAAAGCTGCTTTTTCTAATCTTTTTAATTTTCCTGATTTTGGCAATCCATCAGGATCTGTTTTATCCATGGGAAACGCTGCACACTGCAAAAATAAAACCCCAGCCAACACATAAACGATACTTTTTATTATTGATTTATAGTTTTTGACCATCTTTGCATCCTCTTACCTTTTATTTCGGTCTACTGTAGCAAACTTTGCTTTAAAAAGGTACCTTCACATCGAGATTTTTCTGCAACATTTGCAATATTTGCCCCGTCTTCGTCATTATGGCCTAAAACAACACCAAAAATGGTTACAGTATTAGCCGTGTCATCAACGTGAAAAATTGGGCCGCCACTCATTCCAGAATAGGTTGGAATATCATGAAAGAAATTATAGACTGTGGATTGACCTGCATCTTGATTGATAGTTCTGCCGTCATATATATGATTACGGTGAATATCTCTTGCTCCTGATAATGTAGGAAGCTCTTCGGTTTCAAAAGCAGCATAACCTAATGCGAACATTTTTGTTTTAGCCTTGGCGTTTATATCTGTTATCAAAGGATTCTGATCGTCGGCAACAAACGGAAAAGTATAGTTGATATGTTGACCTGAATGGTTAATGCTGAAACTAAGAAAATTTAATCCATGAACTGCTCCCAGATGAAAATTAGGTTGAACAACGACTGGAAATTGCGTATCAAGATACGCTGGTACAGTTTGCGTTCTTATCATCTGGGTTTCATCAAAAAAATATAAAGCCAAATCACTCTTTGAATCATAGCGAGGAAGAGCCCTGATGTGATCGGGCAAAATCACCGAATTTTCCGGATTTGCAGATGGATATCCTATATCTGTTATGGAAAACGACTGATTGGCCCTTTTAAAAACTTTTATCTGTTTAATTGGTAACGGAACAATAGTCCCGCCTGGTTGCTTTAATTCGAAAATCAATCGATCCTCATCGTCTTCATCTTTATCACACCCCACACTGTCGATAATATGGCCGCAAGTTAAAACAGCCCATTTATGACCATGTCCATGAGGGATGGCAATTAATGTTCAGGTACCATGTTCGTCCCCTATTACAAGTTTGCCGACCATTGTGCTTAGACCGCCGGTTAGTGTAGCTAGGTCAAGCTCTGTGTAATTTGTAGGCATAAAATTTAACCCTGCAATTCCAGACACTCTAAAGAAATTAATTTCTTCTTTCATGAGTCTGTTTTTAATCTGATCGACAGCTTTTTCGTCAGCCTGTTCTAAATTCTCTGGAAGGTATTGATGATTAAGGCAATCTCTCAGTTTTGTAATCAAGTCCCTTTTCCCATCTTCAGTTGCCGGAGAGCTGCCATTTTTTATGAGATCGAGCAATTTGAAGAAATCAGCTTTTCGAGTAATGGAGGGGACAGCATGGTAGCGTTCTCCCTGATTAGTGGCTATTTTCGCCGTAATATTCGCCTCGGTCAGTTCAGCGGCCTGTAAGCGCAAACTGAAAAACAACAATACCGGTATTGTGAATAAAAAAGACACAAGTTGCATCGGCAAGTAACCCTATAGAGTTTCTCCTGCTGCAACGATAAGGCGTAATTTCTTAACGATTCGTTAAAAATGAACTTCTTTAATCTTTACGCCTGCGACTGAGCTTGCCAGAGATGGGCATATATTCCATTGTGCGCCAAAAGCTCGGCATGGTTGCCTTTTTCAACAATTCGTCCATGATCCAGAACGTAAATGATATCCGCTTCAACAACTGTTGAAAGGCGATGTGCCACCATCAATGTTGTTCGTCCTTTCATTAAAACCTTTAAGGCCGATTGAACCTGGCGCTCTGAATCCGTATCAAGGGCAGAGGTGGCCTCATCTAACAACAAAATAGGTGCATCTTTAAGCATAGCGCGGGCAATCGCCAGTCGTTGACGTTGTCCACCCGATAATTTCACGCCATTTTCTCCAACGACGGTCTCGTATCCTTTTGGAAGCTTCATGATAAATCCATCAGCAGCCGCAGCCTTTGCCGCTTGGATAATCTGGATTTCAGAAGCTTTTGGACTGCCGTAAGCAATATTGTCCCTAACTGACATGTCAAAAAGAGCAATTTCCTGACTGACGAGAGCAATTTGGTCCCTTAAATTTGCAAGCTCTAAATGTCTAATATCAATTCCATCTACTAAAATAGCCCCTTTAGTGACGTCATAAAATCTTGGAAGCAAGTTAATAAATGTTGATTTTCCAGCACCGCTAGAACCAACTAAAGCAACAGTTTGTCCAGGCTCAATCGAAAGATTAATATTTGATAAGGCTTCTTTTCCGTCCATGTACTGAAAAGTCATGTGGTCAAAGGTGATCTTGCCTTTTGCTCTTTCGATCCTGCTGCAATCGGGAAGGTTCGTAATGTGCGGAGGAGTGTCAATAATCATAAACACGCGCGAGGAAGCAGCAAGGCCTTCTTGAACATTGGCATTCAGATTGCTAAGGCGTTTTAAGGGCTCGTAAATTAAAAGCATGGCGCCAATGAAAGAAATGAATTCACCCGTCGTTCGCGCATGATGCATAACTTGCCAGCCGCCATAGGCAATGACAGAGATAATCGCAACACCGCCCAAACTTTCAACAATCGGATGCGCAGCGGATCTTACCCTGGCTGATTTGTAAATAAGTTTAAAGATTTTTTTAATCATGGATTCAGCACGACCTGCTTCAACTTGCTCCATGCCATAGGCTTTGACAACCCGAATTCCTTGAAAGACCTGGGTGAGCTGAGTTGTAAAGCTTCCTAGTTCCTCTTGAGTATTATAGGTAACTTTGCGCATCCGCCGGCCTATTTTGGCAATTGGCAGAATAGCTATGGGAAAAACGATAAACGCAATTGCAGCCAAAGTGGCGTCCCTGTAAAACATGACACCGATTAAAAATAAAAGTGTAAACGAGTCTTTACCGAAACCTATAATGGTATTGGCCATGGCATTTCGCATCATGTTCACATCGTTTGTGAACCGGGAAAGTAATTCACCGCTGGTGGTGTTGTGGAAAAAGGCTAAATCAGACTTCATCAAATGCGCAAACAATCGATTTTGAATGTCAGAGATAATTTTCTGTCCAACATAGGTCATAACAATCGATTCACCGTAAGAAGAAGCACCTTTGACAATAAAGGCCAATAAAACAGCGCCACAAAAAATTACCAAAAGGCTAACATCGGCTTTGGTAAAGACATCGTCAAAGACAGGTTGCAATAAATAAGGGAGCGCTGCCGTTGCCATCGCAGCTAGTATCATGAAAAAGCAGGCTAAGGCAAAAAGTTTTTTATACGGTTTAACGTGTTCTTTTAACAGGCGAAGCGCTAGCTGTTTTCCTGATTGAGAAAGTGGGGGTGTGTAGCTCATAACTTATAACAATAGGTTAAATCTTGCCCTAAGGTATCAAAAACGTCAGGCCTATGCATTAGTTATGTTGGATGGTGATAATTATTCTTATTTTATGTTGTGCTTGTTATTTTTGTTATCGGTTTAAAAACACATATTTAAATTATAGATTAAATTATTTAATCTAAAAATATTTTTCTTAATAGATTTTTAATTAAATTCTGACATGCTCAAAAGTGGAGAATAACTCTTCATGGGAAATAAAGATGCATGAATTACTAGCTATGAGAAGATTTGTTTCCATATAACACGACTTAATGGTGTCTTTATTTTAAATAAGTATAAAAAATATACTATATTTAACGGTGCTAAAATTTTTTCTTAGCAAAGTCTTTTCATTGCTCTTTCAGAAAAAGGAGTAAGAAGATGACGACTATTACCCAGAAAACCAAACAAATTCTTGTGCTATGCGGTTCATTAATGTTGACAGGATCTGCCTTTGCAACCGAAAGTGGTGAGGGAGGGGATGAGAACACAACGCCCAATACTCCCAGAACCGCAGCTAGATTATTAACTTATCCATCTCTTTTTAGCACGATTGGCAGCATGACAAACCACCTTGGAATTAATAGAGAAGTCAGAAAATTTATTAGAGAAACCTATCCGAGCGGCATCGATCTAAAAGGACTAATTGAATTTAGGCAGCAGCTCGCAAGATCGCGCGATTGTGTCATCCCTTCCGTCTATGATCATATCACGAAAACACTTCTACCTCTCTATGCTACACAGCTAGAGACACAACCAAGCGAGACATCCTATGGCGGTGATGATGAAGGGGACTCTTTTTCAAGAGCCTTAACTTTGAGCACTTCGTCAAAAACTCCTAGAACAGTTCTGGGGGACATAACCAATATAGTTGATGGAGCCATGCCTTTCCCCCCTCCGCCACTTCTTCGAAGGGAACCCAGGCCTATAGTTTTTGGCTATATGGCGGAATCTTCCACCAGAAGGTTGCCACGGTTAGCATTACCGCCTATACCTGAATCTGTTGCTTTTGTGGAATCAAATATTCCGCCTGTAACTTTTCTTCCTTCAATCCCTGCGCTTGAAGATGAATTAAATCGACGAATCATCGGCGAAGAACCAGCAATGGCATCGCTTGCAACGGGCCTGCATGTTCATTATACGATTCAAGATGTTAATAGTACACTTGAGGCTCTTGGACGATCTGTTCGAATTCCTAAACAAAATATTTTTATGTGTGGACCGACAGGATGCGGCAAAACAGCCTCTGTAAAAGTTGCAGCTAAAAAACTAGGCAGAACTTTTTATGAGGCTGATACCAGTGGATTTACAAGAACTGGATATGTAGGAGATAGCGCCTCTTCAGTTATTACCGGCCTTATCAATGAAGCAAAAAATCAAATTACAGACCTTGTTATAGGATCACCCGAATACAAGAAAAAGGTTGTAGAGCTTGCTCAAAAGGGCATCGTGTTTTTAGATGAATTTGACAAAATCGGCGCTAAAAAGTCTGGTGCAAGTGAGAGAGATATAGCAGGAAAAGATGTTCAATCTGAACTCTTGAAATTAATGGAAGGAAAGAAAATAAGCGTAAAGGTTGATGGCGAGATATATACCATTGATACAACCAATATTCTCTTTATTGCAGGTGGAGCTTTTTCATCCATTGAAAGAAAAGGCGGAGAGTCAATTGGTCCAGATGCATTTGTTGAAGCCGGATTTAGCGAACAAGTCTTGGGACGTTTTGGTCGAAGAATTTTCTTTGAAGGCATGACTCAAGAAAAATTTGTAAGAATCCTTCATTCTGAAGAAGCTTCGCCTATTACCCAAAATTTATTGCTTTTACAAATGGGTTATGGAATTGACGTTAAATTTGATGAAGACGCCATGAGACTCATAGCTGAGAGAGGATATGCTATGCAGGCAGGTGTCAGAGGCCTTGCAACTATGGTGAATACTGCTGTTGATCCTCTCATTCGCCGAAGCCAAGAGCTAACAGGAACGACGTTTACGGTGAACAAAGCTTTTGCAGAAGCTAATCTTCCTAAAGTTGAGCCTAGAAAAAAGGCAGCAAAGCCTTATACTTTTGAAGATCATGTCAGCGATCATCCTAGAGAAGAGTATACCCCTCGTGAATGAAAGGTTGGATTTAATTTAAATTTTTGGTAAGAAGAGTGCATGAAAGAATTTTTAAGTACAGAAGAGCGGGAACGCTTAAGACGACGGCACCGATCAGAAAAAGATGGTCGGACGCTGGATCGGATTAAGGCTGTTTTGCTTTCGGATAAGGGCTGGAGTTTTAAAGCCATAGCTGAGGTTTTGTTGTTAGATGAAGAAACAGTCAGCAATCATGTTGAAGCTTATGTTAAAGAAAAGAAAGTTTCGATTGCAACCGGCGGCTCAGAAACAAGCTAAATAAGGCCCGGAGTGAAGAGCTGATTTGTCATATAGAAGAGAACACTTATTTAAAAGTCAGCAACATTTGTGCTTATGTCAGGGAAACTTACGGAATTCGGTATACGGTTTCAGGGATGAGATCTTGGCTTCAGAAAAATAAGTTTTCGTATAAGAAACCGGCCGGTGTTCCGCTTAAAGCAGATATCAAAAGACAGGAAGCTTTTATTGAATCTTACGAGGAGTTAAAGAAGAAAACACCTGAAGAGGAGCCTATTTTATTTGGTGATGGTGTTCATCCAACCATGGCAACTAAGATAACTTATGGTTGGATCAGGCGAGGAAGCCGCAAGCCGATTCCAACGGTTGCATCAAGAACACGCCTTAATTTAATGGGAGCGCTTAATCTTGAGACAATGGGCGTCACCATAAGTTCTTATGAAACGCTCGACAGTGCGGCGATGGAGCAGTATTTTGATGAACTCAAATTCTCTTACCCAAAGGCTCCTAAAATTCATCTTATTGTTGACAGGGGGCCTTATAATACAAGCTTTGCCACGAAAGAGGCGGCCTTAAAACGAGGTATCATTTTGCACCATCTTCCCCCTTATAGCCCCAATCTTAATCCCATTGAACGATTGTGGAAGGTAATGAATGAATCTGTCAGAAACAATCGGTTTTTTGAAAGTGCTAAACAATTCCGCCTTGAGATCATGGACTTCTTCGAAATAACTTGGCCTAAAATCGCACACTCAATGGTGGATCGAATCAATGACAATTTCCAGATTCTAAAATCCGCTTTCTGAGTTCATTTGGGTATATTCTTTTTATAACTAAATAAAATTCAAAACATAAGGAGGGGAGCTTTATTCTCCCCCCATAACTCTTTATACTCATTTTAAAATTCACTTTCAGGGCACAATTGTATGCAAGATAATCTTCAAAAAACAATCGATCAAGCATGGGAAAATAGAGCCAATTTAGAAGTGACATCTGAACTTATACAAAGTGTAGAGCACGTTCTGACACTCTTGGGTCAAGGAACTTTAAGGGTAGCTGAAAAGGTAAATAATGAATGGCAGACGAACCAATGGATAAAAAAAGCTGTTCTGCTATCGTTTCGTTTACGCCCTAATGTAATGATGGGCATCGATCGAGGCGTGAATAAGTGGTATGATAAGATTCCTTTGAAATGTGCTAATTGGGAAGAAAAAGATTTCCAAGACGCTAAATTCCGTTCCGTTCCGGGGTCCATTGTCAGAGAATCAGCCTATATTGCGCCGGATGTTATCCTAATGCCCAGTTTTGTTAATGTGGGCGCTTATGTAGGAAAAGGAACCATGGTTGACACCTGGGTTACCATTGGGTCGTGCGCTCAAATTGGGGCTAACTGCCATATTTCCGGGGGCGTTGGTATAGGCGGCGTTCTGGAACCCATTCAAGCCAATCCGGTAATTATCGAAGATAATTGTTTTATTGGGGCACGTAGTGAAATTGCCGAAGGCGTGATTGTCGAAGAAGGGGCCGTTATTTCGATGGGTGTTTTTTTAGGGGCTTCGACCAAAATTATCGACCGCCAAACAGGCAAAGTTTTCAAAGGAAGAGTGCCTTCTTATTCAGTAGTAGTGCCCGGATCTTTGCCGCCTGTTAATGGTTCAGGCCCGTCTCTTTCTTGTGCTGTCATTGTGAAACGTGTGGACGCTCAGACACGAAGCAAAACATCCCTCAATGATTTACTGCGAGACTAAAAGATGCTTTTAGATCCTGTTGCCCTCACCCAAAATCTAATACAAAGGCCCAGCGTTACACCAAATGATGAAGGATGTTTGGACTTGGTCACCGAACATTTGCAAGAAATGGGGTTTAATTGCCATCGTTTACCTTTTGGTGACGTTGATAATTTGTACGCACGTCTTGGGACAACAGAACCTAATTTTTGCTTTGCAGGTCACACGGATGTGGTGCCGGTAGGCGACCTTTCCAGATGGTCGGTGGACCCTTTTGGTGGAATCATTAAAGACGGTTACGTCTATGGCAGAGGTGCTGTTGATATGAAAGGCGCGGTTGCCTGCTTTGTTGCAGCTGTTTCTGAGTTTTTGGCTAAAGGTTCTTTTAAAGGGTCCATCAGTTTATTGTTAACTAGTGACGAAGAAGGGCCAGCCCGTGATGGCACCATTAAGGTTATTGAATGGTTGAAATCAAAGGGTGAGAAAATATCAGCCTGTTTGGTTGGAGAACCTACAAACCCTAAAGAATTAGGCCAAATGGTTAAAGTCGGCCGTAGAGGAAGCTTAAATGCTAAAATAACTGCAGTTGGGCGTTCTGGGCATGTTGCTTACCCACATTTTGCAATTAATCCGATTCCTGCCCTTCTTGACTATTTGCAACACTTGCTTGAAAAGCCTTTGGATGAAGGAATGCAAGATTTCGATCCTTCTCATTTGGAAATCACGAGTGTGGATGTCGGAAATCCTACAACAAATGTGATTCCAGATACAGCCATAGCTCAGCTTAATGTAAGGTTTAACCCAATTTACACAGGTCAATCTTTGACGGCATATTTAGAAACTATTTTGGAAAAAGTAAAATCGAAACATAAATCCCAATGGTTATTGGACACGAAAATAAGCGGCGAAGCATTTTTAACCCATCATCCTATTTTAAGAAAATTGGTTGGCGATGCAGTTCATGAAATAACCGGCAAGATCCCAGAATTTAGCACCTCGGGCGGGACATCCGACGCGCGGTTTTTAAAAGATATTTGTCCCGTTGTAGAGTTTGGCTTAATTAATGCCGAAGCTCATCAAATCGATGAAAAAGTTCGAATTGAAGATTTAAAAATGTTAACAAAAGTGTACATAAAAATTCTGGAAAAAGCTGAAAGTTCATCTTTTTAGCTGCTTAATGTGGTGATATATGGCTGCCTACTTTAAGAATCTAGTTATTGTTCTATATTATGTGGTATAAGATAAATTAAATGTCGTGTTAATTGTGAAGGAGGTTAGTTATGTCACAAAAATCTGATAATCATCCAATTTGGAGAACTGCGGGAGCGGAGCTTGATATTGACGTGGGCTTACGTAACTATATGGTTCGCGTATATGGTTACATGGCGATGGGTCTTGGTTTAACAGGATTGGTTGCCTTTTTTGCAGCGAGTTCACCTGCTTTAATGATGGCAATTTTCACGAGCCCCTTAAAATGGGTTGTTATGTTCGCACCGTTTGGCATGGTGATGTTCCTAAGTGCTCGTATTGGAAGCATGTCCTTTAGCGCAGCGCAAATGTCCTTTTGGATTTACGCTGGTTTAATGGGCTTATCGCTTTCAAGTATTTTCTTGGTCTTTACCGGACAAAGCATTGCCCAGTTGTTCTTTGTTTCGGCCTCTGTATTCGGGGCTATGAGTCTTTATGGTTACACCACTCGTAAAGATTTGACAGCTTTTGGTTCTTTTTTACTAATGGGGGTTATGGGACTGGTTATTGCAAGCCTTGTCAATCTGTTCCTTCAGAGTAGTGCTATGCAGATGATGATTTCAGTCATCGGAGTCTTAGTATTTACAGGGCTTACTGCTTATGATACGCAGCAAATCAAGGAAAGCTATTATGAGGCAGATGGTTATGAATTGGCAGGTAAAAAAGCCATTCTTGGCGCTTTGCAGCTTTATCTAGACTTCGTAAATTTGTTTATCTCATTGTTGTATTTGTTTGGCGATCGCCGTTAATTAATATCTTAAGATTCAACAACAAAACCGCCCTTTCTTTTAGAAAGAGGCGGTTTTTGTTTTTATATGACTGTGTAAATTGAATATTTTGCGTACCTCGGTACTGTAAACGCATCCATGTGACAAACACGTTCTTAAAGGATACGTAGGTAAAGCCGGAGTATGGCGCCATTTGGTTTTTTCGCGCAATGTTTTAAGCAGAAAGTGCTAAAACAAAAACCACATCGAAGGGACTTACTGTAAATCTCACCAAAAGTCAATGTGCAATCGATAATTTTATTATAAAGTAAATAAAATCAAAATGTTAAACAAAAAATTAAAAAGCTTCATGAAAAGAAACACAAAATTACATTGTTTTTGTTGCAACAATTTGATGAGAAATAAAGCAAAAAAAGACTTTATACTAAAAAAAATAAATAAAAAAATCTTTTTGTTGAGTACATTTTAGAATATTTCAACATTAAAAATTTAATTTAAAGTTTACATACTCAATAAATATTATCATCCCCTTGCACTTTTTTTACATAGCTGGTATTAATTCTTACAGTTATACCTTTTATAAACAAATTCTTAGTATTTGTGGAAAATAATGTGTTTTTTCTCTCGGATTAATGAAGGTTTTCCTTCTAATTTGCAAAAACTCAGTAGGATTCGTTTCAAAAATTGTGTAACGTTTGGATGTAATTGAGCTAAAGAAGGATATTTCCCTTGGTTGCCACTATTAGAAAAGAACACCAAACCTTCGCTGAGCGTATCAAAGCTCTAAGAGGGTATTTATCAATGACTCGTAAGGAATTCTGCAGTAGGCATGGAATTCCCGAACCCACACTGCGCGCGTGGGAACTTTCTCTCTACTCTATAAGCCCGACTCATCTTCAAAAATTGATTAAGGCATTTGAAAGAGAAAACATCTTGTGCACGACAAATTGGCTGTTGCATGGCGAAGGAACCCCGCCGCTTTTTGCAGTCGAAACTATCAATCGTGAGCTTGAAAAAGTTACTGATGATATGCCTGATAAACCCTCTTTAGTGAGTCCAGTCCTTGTAGAGTCTGCAGTTTTTCAACGCTATAATCCGGAATCATTTGTGATGCAGGTCTCAGACAACTCAATGCTTCCACAATTTGAAAGAGGAGATTATGTAGGAGGAATCAGGCAAAATCTAACCTTAAAATCTAGTGACTTTGGAAAAATCTACATTGTGATATTAGAGGATGGGTCTCAGGTTGTTCGAATCGTTTATCAAGGAGACACAGAAAAGACCTTTACTTTGGGATGCTTAAATCTCTTAAATCAACAAAAAAATCCTATTATGAGTGAGGTCATGCCGAAAGAACTTTATCAAGTTGTTTGGCACCGTAAGAACTAAGAAGATATGTGATCATCGTCATCGCGAGTGCAAGACGAAGCGATCCACAAAAAAACGTTAACCGTATTCCTTTGGATCACGTCACTTATGCTCTTCGAAGTGACATAAACCGTATTTGTTGCTTGTGATTTTTATATTAAACTCCCAAGAAATTGGGACTGTTTGAATGTTTTAATCAATGCCTCATTAATTCCATCCCACCTACTAAAGCCAAGACTGACAGGCTAATTGAGGCAAAAGCATACAAAAAAGCATGAGCCCATTTTCCCTGCTCGACCAAAAGAACAAAATCCAACGAAAATGCTGAGAATGTTGTAAATCCTCCTAAAAACCCCGTAATAAGGAAAGCTTTAAGGTTAAATGGAAGCATTCCCTTATATGTCATATATCCCGTTAAAAGCCCCATAGCAAACCCTCCAATCAAGTTTACAATTAAAGTCGCAATTGGGAAGGTTATGGAACATGCCATATTGACCGCATGACATAAAGAATAACGAAATAAGGCGCCAAACGCACCTCCAAGTGCAATGCACGATGCAGTTATCACTGTCTCACTCAGCTTAGATCACAAACTATTTATTGATGTTATCTTCTACATCCTTATGCAATCAAGTTTATTCAACCCTCAAACCGAAGTTGTTTGGGTATACTCGCCGTTTATGATATAGATAGGATAATTCTTAAGTTATTTTAGAAATTTTCACCTCTTTTTATCGCATCAATGATCCCTTTTAATAACACACCATTCCTTCCTCAGGGCGCTAAGACTTTTTTTAAGCGTAGCCTTCAAGAATCCTTTGGATTTTGTCTTATCATTTTAACGATATGGTTCGCACTATCAATTTGGGGGTATTCCCCCTTTGACCCTTCTTTGAATACAGCAACTCAAAATGAAGTTAGTAATTGGATGGGACTTCCAGGAGCAATTGCATCGGACCTTCTATTGCAAAATTTTGGCTTAGCTAGCTTTATGTTCTTGAGTATTGCTTGTATTTGGGGGTGGCGTTTGATACGCAAACAAACCAAAAGTCTTAGCGTATTTCGTTTTTTTCTAAGCATTGTTGCAACTTTTCTTTTTGGAATGGTTTTAATAGCAATTCCATCTTTCACCCATGATGTTCAAGTTATTCAAGGCTCATCTAACTGGTCTAAGCTTCCTTGTGTAGGAGGAGTATTTAGCTATTTACTCTTATTAAACTGGCAGAGATTTCTTTATCACTTTCATCTAAGTAGCATTCTGAAGCCTTCTATTTTTTTCATGTTGATAGGGTCTCTCTCGCTAGCATGGTATAGCACCGGGTTATCTTTTAAGCAGCTTTTCAAAGCAACTAAAATAATTTACCAAGGTTTCATTTGGGTTGTCATGGCTTGCGGAAAGGGATTTCAAAAGGGTTGTAATCTTACAGATATTTTTATGCGTAAGAAAAAAAGTAAAAATTCCTTTATGAGCGAAGAGAATTTTGAACCGGTAACACCTGAAGAAAGCAACCTTTTTGCTGACGAAATGTTCTCAGATGATCCTGTCGATGCCGATTTTGAAGACAATATTTCCGCAGAAAATTTCGAAACCTTGGATCCGCCATCATATGAAGATAGTGATGAGGTCGATAATGCTTCACGCAGAACAAAAAAGTCTTCCTCAAGAAAAGAATTTGAAGTTCCACAATCTGTTTTGTTAAGCGGTGAATATCATCTTCCTCCAATTGATTTATTGGATCAAGCTAGCTTAAAAAATACAGTTAAAGCAGTTCCCCTTGATGTTCTAGAAAGCTCAGCTAAACAACTTGAGAGTGTCTTAGAAGAGTTTGGAATCCGAGGAGAAATTGTAAATATTCGCCCAGGCCCTGTTGTAACGATGTACGAATTAAAACCAGCGCCTGGTATTAAAACGTCAAGGGTGATTGGTCTTGCAGATGATATTGCCCGCTCCATGAGCGCCCTCTCTGCCCGCATTGCGGTTATCCCGGGACAAAATGTCATTGGCATTGAATTGCCGAATCCGTATCGTCAAACAGTTTATCTAAAAGAATTGCTTGCTTCTGCTGACTATCAGCAAACAAAGCAAAATCTTCCCCTTATTCTGGGTAAAGACATAGGTGGTCAACCCGTTATTGCAGATCTAGTACGCATGCCTCATTTACTGGTAGCAGGAACCACGGGGTCAGGTAAATCTGTTTCTATTAACACGATGATCCTCTCTCTTTTATTTAAATTCTCGCCCGATCAGTGCAAATTTATTATGATCGATCCAAAGATGCTGGAATTATCCGTATACGATGAGATCCCCCATTTATTAGCTCCTGTCGTAACGGATCCTAAAAAAGCCGTAGTCGCTTTAAAATGGGCAGTTCGTGAAATGGAAAATCGTTATCGGGCTATGGCTAAGCTTGGTGTTCGTAATATTGATGGATTTAATGCACGACTTATCGAGGCCCGTCAAACAGGTGAAATTTTAATCAGGCGTATTCAAACCGGTTTTGACCCCGACACAGGAAAACCGATCTTTGAAAACCAAACTTTGGATTTTGAAGCTCTTCCTTATATCGTTGTTGTGGTTGATGAAATGGCTGATTTGATGCTGGTTGCCGGCAAGGAAATTGAAGGAGCCGTTCAAAGACTAGCCCAAATGGCCCGTGCTGCTGGAATTCACTTGATTATGGCAACACAAAGACCCTCAGTCGATGTTATTACGGGTACTATCAAAGCAAACTTTCCAACCCGTATCAGTTTTCAGGTTACCTCTAAAATCGATAGCCGTACTATTTTAGGTGAGCAAGGAGCAGAACAATTGCTAGGACAAGGCGACATGTTATATATGGCGGGTGGCGGTCGTATTTCGCGTGTCCATGGACCTTTTGTCAAAGATGACGAAGTTGAACGAATTGTTAAATATCTAAAAATTCAAGGCGAACCTAATTATATTGAAAGCATCACCGAAGATGACGAGCAAGTGGCTGCTCCTGCATCGGATGGAGGCGGAGATGAATTATACAGGCAAGCCCTTGAACTTGTTTTGCGCGAAGGTAAAGTTTCAACCAGCTTTATTCAACGTCACTTGCAAATAGGTTACAACAGGGCAGCTCGTATTGTTGAGCAGATGGAAAAAGAAGGCATTATCAGTTCTGCGAACCACGTCGGTAAACGAGAAATTTTACAAAGGTAGAAAGTATATGAAAAAGTTCCTAGTTCTCTTTTTAGCACTTCTTTATCCAGCTGTCGCAGTTGAGCCTGGTAAAGCCACCCAGATTCAAATCCAAGATTACCTAAATGGCATTACAGCCCTTGTTTCAGATTTTGTTCAGACCAATCCAGATGGCGACAAAGTCCGCGGTAAGCTTTGGTTAAAGCGTACAGGCGCTGAAGGTGGAAAACTAAGGATTGATTACGAGAAAAAAATTCCTCAACGAATCATTGCGCTTAAAAATAATCTTTATATTTATGACCTGAATACCAACGAAACACCAGAACCCCAAGATCTTGGTAATATGCCGGCAGCATTTATTTTGCAAAATGAGATTAATTTAACAAAAGATGCAGTGTTCGAAACACCGGTAAAAAGCCCAGACGGTCAGTTTTTAAGCATTCGCCTTACCGATCCAGCGCCATTGACGTTGATGTTTAGTTTGTACCCAAATGGCAACATAAAAGGCCTTGCTGGATGGGTATTAGAGGACTCACACGGTCTGATTTGCGTCGATCTCATTGATATGCAAGACAATGATCCACGCTTAGTCCCGGCTGATTTGTTTAAACCCCCATTTAAGGATATAGTGGTTGATTAAGCTCTATGCCCCTAAGCAAAATTGGAAAAAAATTCAAGATTTGAGTATCTTTAGCAAAAAACTCATGTGTCCTTTGTACAAAGACTTTCATTAATTAAGAGAAAACGATGACAACAACGATTCCACCCTGCCCTCAATGCGGCATACTAAATACATACCCAGATGGAGACTTCTTTATTTGCGCCGATTGTGGGCATGAATGGCTCACGCAACAATCATCTCAGACGAATGATGATAGTGAATCGATAATAAAGGATGCCAATGGTAATATACTCTCAGATGGTGATTCAGTCGTAATCATCAAGGACTTAAAGGTCAAAGGTTCGTCTATTACTCTTAAGGTAGGAACCAAAATCAAAAGCATTCGCTTGGTAGGTGGCGATCATGAGGTGGATTGCAAAACGGATGCCGGCCAATTTATGCTAAAAGCGTGCTTTTTAAGAAAAGCTTAAAACCTTGATTTAATCTCTAAAGATTTCTAAATAGCGCCAATACATAAAGGATCGGCCATAGATCTGGTTTTCATCCTTTTGCTCTAAGATACCCAGATCAATAAAGCGATTAATAACTTTGCTGGCACCTTGGCGTGTAAAGCCTGTCCATTCCTGGATAATAGAAACATTCACAACAGGCAGTTTATAAAGCTGCATTAAAATCTCAATAGCACTTGCAGCAGCTGTTTTTCCCAAAGTTTGGATTTTCTTCATATCCTCTTCACGAAGCACTGTTATCTTTTTAGCGGTTTGGATTGCTTCCTGTGACATTTGGATAATGCCATCTAAAAAGAAATCAATCCATTCTTCTATGTTACCATGATGATAACCTTCGAGGCGTTCATAATAGATTTTCTGATACCTTTTAAAATAAGAGGACAAAAACAAAACTGGACGCTCTAAAAGCTTGGTCAAACATAAGGTAATCGTAATCAGCATACGGCCGGTGCGTCCATTACCATCTAAAAATGGGTGAATGGTTTCGAATTGAGCATGAATAAGTGCTGCTTTTAAAACGGGCAAAAGCTCATCTTCCATATGAAAGAATTTTTCCAAATCACTTAAGGCCTGATTCATTTCATGGACGGGTGGCGGCACAAACAAAGCATTACTGGGTGTTGTTCCGCCAATCCAATTTTGTGAAGTTCTGAAATTCCCAGGGTCCGCAAAATGGCTGGTTCGTGCGTCGTCCATAAGTTCTTTATGAATTTCTTTAATAAGTCGCAAACTTAAAGGGAAATCTTTTAGTCTTTCAAGGCCATAATTAAGTGCTTGTATATAGTGTAAAATATCGTCCACATCCTCAGGCAATTTTTCAGATGTTTTGGCAGTTGCTTCGATGGCATCAATCATGGTGGCACGCGTGCCTTCAATCTGGCTTGAGGAAGCCGCGTCTTTACAGATGTACATAAACAGAAAGAAATCAACATCAGGCAAAAGCTGGGTTATACCATCCAATTTACCTAAGGATAAAGTCGCCATGCTGGCTTTTTGAATCAGCTTTGTTGATAGATACAGCCCATCTTTTGGAGGAAATTCCTCCGGAATAAAGGCTTTATACCCTTGAGGCTGAAGGACAAATTGACCTATTTTCATTTAAAATCGTTTACATTCTACCACTTATGTAAACAGTTTACATAATTTTGTTTACATATTCAAGGGTGAGGAGACAAAATATTCACAAATTTCAGGTTTGAATTCCGTCCTTTACGGCTTTTTCTCTTTCTTTGATTGTTATTTCTTATTTCCGTCATCAAAATAAAAAACATTTTTCAA
>CAIULA010000030.1 GCA_903899945.1 uncultured Alphaproteobacteria bacterium
ACGCTTAATATTGTCCCATTGGGCATCTGTTAAATCTGTCGAATACATATTTTCTTTAAGCTTGGTAACTCTAAGAACGTATGTATCTCTCTTTTAGCATGTGCCCTTACTTCTTTTAAAGAACATTTTTAAACAGGCTCTGATACTTTTTAATAATTTCAATACTATCATCTGTGCTACCACTATCCATAATGATATACTCCAAGTTGGGATAATTTTGGGATAGAACAAATTGCAAAGTCTTTTCTATATAATTCTCCATGTTAAAACAAAGGGTAACAATTGAGATAAATCATCATTTCTTAACTTTCATTACGCTTTATTAGACAGTGGGGTAAAGTAAGCGTTTATTTTACGACTTCATTGCTGCTTTTCTAAACCTCAATATTTTTTTATAATCAATATCACATGGTATAAAATCAAATTTCAAATTTAAATAAAGTTCTTCCATTATCCGCATTTTGTTTGCTCCAGTTCTACTTAGACATTTCTCGACTAACTGTCTGCATATTTTAAGAAGATGTATGCATTTTTGAATAAAATTTTTGTTTTTAAAATCTAATATCTTTTTATACTTATAAAGAATTGAGTATGCATCAAGATGACCTTTTAACAACTTTTCATTATAGTCAAGTGTTAGTCTATTTTCCGTTATATAATGTGTAAAAAGTAGTTTCTCTTCGTAATATAAATCATAATTTAGTAATAACAGTCTGAAGCAAAATTCCGAGTCATCTCCGGAAGATAAAATCTCGCCATTTCTACCAGTTAATAAGCTAGGGTATATTGCTGTAAAACATTTTAAAAAAAGCTTTTTTCTTGTAACCATCCCAGCTCCCCACACATAACCTCTGCTATTTATATATCCACTTCCTTCAGCTTGTTTACCTACTGCGTAATCACCCTTGTAATCATCCCACCACTCAGGGAATTCTACATCAGCTACTCCAATTCCATTCCCACCCAATGCACCAACATCAGGCTTTTCTGTCATGATATCATATGCTATTTCTAAATATTCCTCTTGTAGCCAATTATCATCATCACAAAAGACTATTATGTCAAATTTAGCAACATCCACACCTTTCTTCCTGGCATTACTCAACCCAGATATGGGTTGTTCTACAATCCGAAAATTTGCACTCTCACAAAAGTGTTTTTTCCATCCGATGGTAGCTATTTCAACTGTGTTGTCAGTTGATGCATTATTAACAAGTATAACTTCCCAATTTATTGGTTTGCTAAATTTTTGATTAGCTAAATGAAATAATGTTTGCTCAAGACGCAAAGCACTATTATAACAACATACTATCACGGAGATTCCTCTCATCTACTTTTATAAATTGAGTTATATATTACCATATGGTCATTTAGTTTATTAACTAGTCTCACTTTCTCATTTGCATTGAGGCCATACTTTTCTAACATTTTTTTCTGCTCCCACATTATTTCAAGCTTTTCTCTTATTAAAGTAATATTCTGGCTCGATACTAAAAAACCAGTATAATTTTCACTAATCAAAGTTGAATTTCCTCCAACATCAGTAACTAAAGCACCTCTACCACAATACATTGCTTCTATTAAAGATAATGGTGTTCCTTCTGAATTGCTAACCAGTACTAGAATGTGGTTATCAATCCATATTTTTTCAATGTTTTTTTCATAACCCAATAACTTAATTTTATCATTCAATTGATAGAAGCTTATTAAATCATTTATATAATTGTAATCCACACCAGTTCCATAAAAATTTAAACTCCAATTTCTCTTTTTCCAGACATCGGCACTTAATGCTTCAATAAGCAAATCTTGTCCCTTGATGCTTGTTTCTAGCCTTGCAACACAAGCCATATTTAATCCCAAGCTAATCTCTGGAAAAGGAAGTAAGTGTAGGTATTCACTATTCACTGGATTGTTCACAATAATTGCGTTGTTAAATTTTTCTACTAAATTCCTTGAATACACTTCAAGATTTCGCTTGGAGACAAAAAATAAAATATCCGCATTTAAAAAAAAAGATTTGACCATGAATCTCTCTAAATCTGGCAAAGGAGAATTTTCAGTATTGAATTGTAAAAGAACAGAATATTTTAAATCTTTTTTTTTTATAAAGGTTACCAATCCCTCATGACAAAGAATATCATAATTCCCGCCAAAGTTTACGAAGACATAATCAACTTCAATATTTTCAATTATATCCCACTCAGTCCCATTCTTTCTTCTTTTTCTTAATAACTTTCTTGCAACTCTTTCAACTAAAGATTTTTTTTTTGACCCAGGTGGTTCTCTATACAGTCCTATACCTCCCCTTTCTTCCAACTTCCTAAGTTTATCATTGATATCTACCCATTTTTTTACGCAAAAAAAAACTTTATGATTATTCGCCAAAAATTCCGAAGCCACTTTCACCCAAAGTTCCTCACTTCCACCCCAGGGTGAGCCTTGCATTAATGAGACAAATAGAATATTCATAATTACAAGTTACTTATTACATTAGATGAGTTTGCTTTTACTATTGAATTATTGGGTACTGATTTATGTATCAAACAACCAGCACCAATAATTACATTATCTCCAATCTCAACATCTTTTAAAATTGTTACATTACTCCCTATCCAACAATTTTTACCAATTTTGATACTCCCAATCTTGAACTCGTTACTAGCCACTTTAAGATTTGAATCTATCATTTCATATTTATGATTATGATCATAAAGTTTAACGCCCTCACCTATTAAAGTTCTTTCGCCTATCTCAATATAACCTAAACAATTGATAGAACAATAATTATTTATGAATACGTCTTCGTTCAATATTAATTTAGAATTAGGGTACATCAAAATATGAAAGCCAGCTCTAAATGATACTCCTCGACAAATTTTCAATAATTTTGGATTACCGATAATATTAAAAGTTGCTTCCTTATTCAGCTCCACAGTTTCATCAATTTCACACGTTTCAATGGAAGAAAAACATTCCGTAAGATTTTTTTTTCTATCGCAATATCTAAAAATTTGACTTATAAATCTTTTTAAAGAGTTAAATAGACCTGATTTCTTTGCATTAACTCTGGCAAATATTATTTTAAATCTTCTTATAATTTTTTCGGAAATATTTCTCTCCCTTACATCTTCTCTTCCAAAATGCAACAGAGGGTGGGCAGGAGGTAATAGGATTTTTTTCGTTTTTAATATCTTTTTTTCATATCTATTATTACTAATTATTTCAAGAAACTTAAAAGTCTGATTGCGGATATCAAAATTTTCATCAACAAGTTTAATGGCATTTGTTGAGTACCGCTCCCATATCTCAGCACTTGAAGACAATTCGTTTATAACAGAAAGCAAGTCCATATTTCGATTATTTACAATATACCCTGTTTCACTTGGAATCACAACTTGTGAAATACCACTTTTAATATTTGTACAAACTGGTACTAACCCACAACTCATTGCTTCTAACAGTGAGATTGGTAAGCCTTCATAATCAGATAGTAAGATTAAACATTGGTATTTTGTTATCTCTTCATAAACTAAGTTCGCAGCTATTCCCCCCTTATATTTTATGAACTCGGCAAGGTTTTCATCTGCAATTACCTTTTTGACTGCCACTTCAGCACTTCCTGTACCATAAATATAAAATTCAATTGGCAACTTACTGTTTTTTATAACAAAAGCAACTCCTTTTACAGTATCTAAAATTCGTTTTTGTTCCTCTTCAATTCTTCCAATATAAACAAGCCTAAATGGCTCATTGCTAAAAGATGCCTTTTTAATTGATGGAAGCACTCCAAGCGTATAATTGTACAAATTAGTGACTTTCTGCCCACCAATTTTATTATATAGGTACTCTGAGACACAAAATGTAAGATGGGAGTTCCACTTAGGATCCTTATTTAATACGAAACGTTCAGTAATGGCCTGACAAATAGCATCATCCGAATGAATAAAATTGATTGTGGTTATACCCGCATCTTTAATCCAAGGAATTGCATACAATGCAGCTATAGAAAATCCAGGCAAAAAAATATCTGAATCCGCTTTTTTAACTTCTTCAATTATCCATCTTGTACGCTCATTTGTATAAGGAAATTTATCTAAAGTAATTTCAGTCCATTTAAAGTCATTCTCACCCAAAAACTTTATAAATGGAAATTCCCCTTCTCCAGATGTGAAGATTAGAAAATAACACTCATTACCATTTTTCCGCAGTTCTATTGAAAAACGCTGCATCCAAGAATGAACACCAGACACAAAACCTTTAAAATCTAAAGTAGCAAACGTGATTTTCATACATTACTTGCTTAAAATGAAACATATTTTCTATATTTCTATGATTTTTATAACTCTTTTAAGAAATTTTCAAATTGCATGATTGATCGTTCTCTTGTAAAATATTGATTAAATAGTGAGATATTTGAATTCACAGCGATACAATTGTCTTTTTTCTTTTTCAAATTTTTAGATATCAATATTTTTTTTAGATTTTCAACAGTTGGTTCTCCAATGTCTATTATGCCCTCAGAGGTAAAGTTTTTATATAATTCATGTCCCAAAGTAGCAGACATCAATAATGGAGTCCCAACAGACAAAGTTTCCAGAACAGATAAATCAAAATAACTCTGTCTGTTGCAATTTATTACATAATCAACACTTTTAATCCAAAGATGTGGGGTGCTACTAAACCCAAGGTCATAAATATTTTTTCCATTTATTCTCTGACCATTTCCCAATAATATTAAATTTATATTCGAGTTAATTAAATTTGCCTGTTTAAAAGCATCAAGTATAATGTCAAATCCTTTAATAGGTATTCTTCTTCCAATGTACAACAAGTTGATATTACTCTCATCTAAAGGGATTATTCTATCTTCAGTAATTTGTAAAGCACCATGATGCAAGTAATAAATCTTGGATTTATTATTAATTAGACTTTGATTAATTTTTTTTGCCCCTTCATTTGCAAAAATCAATATGTCAGCTCTCTCAAAAGCAATAGCCTCCGCTTTCTTAGACCAAATAATATCATCTTCTGTAAAATTATCCTTCTGGAAAGCGGTTTCACTTGATGCCAATTCAGGGGTAACAGGGTTTAGAATTACCACTTGATTTTTTGGAATTAGGGGCAAGCAAGCAGTAAGTTGAAATACGTCAAAGAAAACTATCTTAGGGTAGTAACTTGCATTGACATTCTTGTAAATACACTGTGCTGAATATATCCAATCTGCAAATTTGCTGGTTTTACTTAAACCTACATCGTAAAATAAAGGCTTACATTTTGGAATAGAAATTATTTTACGTGTTAGTTTAGTAACCCGATTCTCAGGTATAGTAACCATCCTTTCGTTTACAAAGAACAAATCAGAATCAGCATTAACAAAATTTTGGGCAAGTAAACCACTTGGTCCCCCGTCAGTAGTTTTTAATTCATAGTTATTAAATAGAAGAGTTTTTTGCATACCTAGAGTGATATATTAAATTTCTGACCTTATGTTTTTGCTGATTTTTCTAGTTCTATAATAATACAGAAAAGTGTGGATAAAACCAATTTAACTTTTAACCAAGCAATTCCATTTTTTGTTGTTTATAATTATCCCTCGGTAATCTGCTCCTTTTGATTGCAACATTGATTTCTTTAGGATAGAGACTTTACATAAACAATCATTTTGATCAAATACTTTCTCAGCATTCCAAATAGCCCCCTCAACTTTATAATCTCCAGATTTTAAAATATCAACAGGTATCTCAATACTATAAATTAGTTTCCCAATTTCAACTTGTCGTAAATCATCCAAAAGGCTTGATGATATTATAGGAATATTCTCGTTATTCAACAACGTAAACCCTAAATTAGTACCATTACTATCATTTATAGTTATCAAAAAATTCAGAAATACTTGTTCATTGTCTCCTATATTCTCCAATCTTTGCCCAAGTTTGTTGGTAAAGTAGACGTCATTAAAGTGATTTGTTTCTGTCCTGTCTAAATTTTTATAATCTTTGTTCTCAGAATTCAGGTATGAATCTAAGGCTAGATTAATACTACCACAATTGATAATATTCCCATTTTTTAAGAATATCCCTCTGGTACACAATTGTTTTATCGCAGCTAAGTTATGGCTTACAAACAATATGGTTCTTCCCTCACCCCTACTTACATCACCCAACTTTCCCAAACATTTCTTCTGAAACTCTGCATCACCTACTGCCAACACCTCATCTACAATTAGAATTTCACTTTCCAGATGCGCAGCCACCGCAAATGCCAAACGCACATACATCCCACTACTATATCGCTTTACAGGCGTGTCTACATAACGTTCCACACCCGAAAAATCTACGATGGCATCAAAATGTTTCTTTATTTCATGCTTGCGCATACCTAGTATGGCACCGTTTAAAAAAATGTTTTCCCTGCCCGTCAACTCCGGGTGAAACCCTGTACCCACCTCCAGCAAACTAGCAATACGCCCTTTTAATTTTACACTACCAGTGGTTGGGGTAGTTACCCTGCTCAAAATTTTAAGGAGGGTGCTTTTTCCTGCTCCATTCTTTCCAATAATTCCAACTGCATCACCTTGTTCTATCTCGAAGTTAATGTCTTTCAGACTCCAAACCACGTCACTTGTACCTTTTTTACTACGGTCATTTGTTTCTCCGATTTTCAAATATGGATCTTCTTTCCCACGCATTAATTTCCACCACCTATCAATGTCATTTGAGATTGTACCCGTACTAAACTCCCCTATCTGATAGGCTTTACTGATGTTCTCCGCCTTTATTGCTATGCTCATTATTGTTATTTATTGCCGCTAAAGGGCTACTTTCTTTTCTAAAGTAAATGCTTTTTTATGCGACTTTTAACTGTTTATAAAAAGAAAATCATCAAAGCTAAACCCCCAAATAAAAGTGCTTTTTAACCCCTTTCCATGAATTTACAGGGAAAATAAAATGTCTTTTATTTATTTAATAATGC
>CAIULA010000031.1 GCA_903899945.1 uncultured Alphaproteobacteria bacterium
ATTCGCACCACCTTGCTCCGCTAATACTTTCGTAATCGCCGCTGTCAATGATGTCTTTCCGTGATCTACGTGACCGATCGTTCCTATGTTACAATGCGGCTTATTCCGCTCATACTTCGCTTTCGACATGTCCTCTGTTCCTATCAGCTATGCTTAAGTAGTTCATAAAATATTATATTGGAGCGGGTGATGGGAATCGAACCCACATAGCCAGCTTGGAAGGCTGGAGCTTTACCACTAAGCTACACCCGCATATTTGGTGGAAGGAGCAGGATTCGAACCTGCGTAGACATCCGTCGGCAGATTTACAGTCTGCTGCCTTTAACCACTCGGCCATCCTTCCAACATTCCTCTATGATTTAGGAGATTTTTGTTTGGTCTGTCAATAATTTAATACAATTATTTACCTATTTCTTAACATTTCCCGATCCAACTATGATAAAAATTCATTGAACGGTTTTAAAAAATATTTTAGCAATGATCCTTAAAACATCATAATTTAAGAGTTCTTAACACATTATCAGGATGACTCAGCTTATGGACGGCCTTTCTTCACTCGTTAACCAATATGATCTTTTTTTTATAGATTTATGGGGTGTAACTCATAATGGAAAAGCACCATTTCCTGAAGCGCTGGACTGTTATCAAAATCTAAAAAGGGAAAATAAGCCTGTCTTCATTCTTTCGAATGCTCCGCGCATGCCCGAATCAGCTATTAAAAGACTTTCTGAAATGGGCCTCTCACGCGATCTATATCATGACCTTCAGACTTCAGGTTATGAATGTCATAAGAATTTGCGGGACCGTTCTGATGCATTTTATCAAGACTTAGGAACCCGTCTCTATCACGTTGGTCCAGAGCGCGACCGTAATCTTTTTACGTCCTTGGACGAATATAAAGACGTAGAGAGCATTGAAGAGGCCGATTTTGTCTTGGTAACCGGAACAGATGCTTGGGATAGAACTCTTGAATCTTATCAGAAAGAACTCGATCAAGCATTGCAGCATAATTTGCCTCTCGTGTGCGCTAATCCTGATAAACGCGTTATGTATGGTGATCAAATCGTTCTTTGCTCGGGTGCAATCGCTGCTCATTACCAATCAATGGGCGGGAAAACGCGTCAACACGGGAAACCTGATGCAGAAATTTATCAGATTTTGCACTCCAGAGCCCAGGAATCTTTAAACAAACAAATCCCCAAAGATCGAATCTTAATGATAGGCGATTCACTTGCAACAGATATCGCAGGTGCTAATGCTTATGGTATTGATTCTCTGATGGTTTTAAGCGGTATTCATGGCGGTGAACTGTTGCCACTGCTTTCAGATTCTGAGGGTTTTTCTACTTCTTTAAAAGAGCTAGGAGAGCAGTTTAATGCAGAACCTACCTATGTTATGGAAAAGATGTATTGGTAGGTAGAAAGATCTTATTCACCTCACCAGCTCCAAAAGATACTTTAAGGGATGAATATTAATGGTGCTTTTATAAGAAGTCTTTTTACTAGGGGAAGAAGCACAAAAGGCCTCCGTAAAGCCCAGCTTTTCTGCTTCCTTGAACCTAAGCTCGCTGTGACTGACAGGCCTGACTTCTCCGGTTAAGCCAATTTCACCAAAATAAATACTTGAAGAGGGAACAGGTTGATTTTTTATTGCCGAAATAAGTGCCGCTGCAACAGCTAAATCGACTGCAGGTTCTGTGATTTTAAGACCACCTGCCACATTCAGATAAATATCCTTATTGCCAAAGCTAAGGCCGCAACGCGCCTCTAAAACCGCCAATATCATGGAAAGGCGGTTGGAATCCCAACCCACAGCGGTACGCCTTGGCGACGCTAAGTATGAAGGGGCAACAAGTGCTTGAATTTCCAAAAGAATGGGTCTTGTTCCCTCCATGCCAGCAAAAATGGCTGTGCCGCTGACCTCATTTTGGTGATTGGCTAAAAAGAGCTCTGAGGGATTACGAACTTCGGTTAAGCCCTGATCTCCCATTGCAAAGACACCGATTTCATCGGTAGCACCAAAGCGATTCTTAACAGATCGTAAAATCCGATAGTCATAATTCCGCTCTCCTTCAAAATAAAGGACAGTATCAACCATATGTTCTAGAACTCTGGGGCCAGCAAGTATACCTTCTTTCGTTACATGACCTACAAGGATAACCACGTACCCCTGTTTTTTTGCAGAAGCGATAAGATCTTGAGTGCAAGCACGAACCTGTGAAACAGTTCCCGCAGCAGAGGTGATCTCTTCTGATATCATGGTTTGAATGGAATCAATAATAGCGAGTTTCAAGTTAGAAAGCTTGTCGACAGCAACCAGAATGTCTTGAAGCTGAGTTGACGAGGCCATGTGAACAGCAGCCTTATTAACTTTAAGCCGTTCGGCTCGGAGCCTTAGCTGGCTCAAAGCCTCTTCGCCTGAGATATAAGCGCAAGCAGCCGACTGGGACAAGGAAGCAACAACTTGCAAAAGAAGAGTGGATTTCCCAATACCAGGATCTCCACCAACAAGAATCACAGATCCTGGAACAAGCCCTCCTCCGCAAACACGATCGAATTCAGCAATGCCCGTTAGGATTCTAGAGCGATCAAGAGGCGCATCTGTTTCTGAAGTTTCAAGAGTTGAGAAAAAATTCCCTGAATCAATTCGTTTGTGACGTGCCGTTTGCTTTGGCGCTATCGACTCTTCAACAATACTGTTCCAAGCACCACAGGTATCGCAGCGGCCACTCCACTTACTGTGCCAGCCGCCACATTCTTGACAAACGAATTGCTGTTGAATTTTGGCCATTCTTGAAAAGTGCCCTTTTAATGATAAGAATTTCCTTCAAGATAGAATAAATAAAAGAAATTGGGCAATAAAAAAGGCGGGATAAATCCCGCCTGATTTCTCAAAGGCAAAAACTTAATTAGTTTTAGCTGGAGCTGTTGTTGCTGGAGCTGTTGTTGCTGGAGCTGTCGTTGCTGGAGCTGTTGTTGCTGGAGCTGTCGTTGCTGAATTAGCTACATTTGCTGCTGAACTTGCTACATCTTTAGCAGCTGTCTCAGCGGCCTTTAAAGCAACGTCAGGGGTCTTTTTAGCCGCATCTGGCGCAGCTGGTGTAGTTGATGCTTGTGCAGCACCAAAAGCGAGAGTTGCAACAACTGCAAACGCAAATTTTTTCATCGATAAACTCCTATAATCAAATAAATTATTAGTACATAACCTAGTTTGGAACTAAGCTTAGTTAATGAATAATCCAGGAAAATTGAATCGTCAATAGCGTTTATCTATTTTTTTCTCTTATATCCCATAATAATCATTAAAGTTAAAAGAGAAATAAGGGCAATAATACCGCTACCAAGAAACGCGTAAGCTTCACCGTAGTGGTGGGCGATATTTCCAGCGCCCACATCCGCTAATAGGGCAAAAATTGCATTAATAATATAATAGCATCCAAACCCTGTTCCCCTTAAATTCTCAGGAACTTTTTCTGCAATTAATGAAATAAAAATATTTTGGGTTACACCATATTGAATTCCCCAGAATAACACCCCAACGAATACAACGGTAAGAGACATTGCACTTGCCAAAATTAAATCCGCCAAAACAATGAAAATAATGCCGATAGCTAAAAACCAATAACGGTTCATACGATCTGCCAAAACTCCTACTGGATAAGAAGCAACGCACCAACCTGCATTAAAAAGCATCATAATGGCAGGTGCATAGGTGTTCTCAAGACCAAAGTTACTATGAGCATGAAGGATTAAAAAAGTCTCACTCATGCGAGAAAGCATAAAAATTGCATTCACAATCATCAACAACCAAAAACTCTGCCCGAGCAAGCGAAGGTTAGACCAATGAATAGGTTGGCGTCTTTTTGGGGCAGGCAAAGGAATTTCTGCAGAAACTGCAGGGTGATCAAAGTTTTTTGATTCTTTGACAAAAAAGAGAAGAATAAAAAAAGCGATAAAAGCCGGAATTGTTGCAAGCCAAAAAACTTGCTGATAGTTATTATGGGTCCATATCATCGCAAGGATACCGCACACAGCCCCAAAAAAAGACCCGGCAGTCCCAAGGCTTCGTTTTAATCCATACGAGGCGCCAATCCGTTTGCGATGAGCAACATCGGCAACCATCGCGTCGCGTGGAGTTGCCTGAATTCCATTTCCCAAACGTTCCATTAAACGGGCAACAAATACTAATCCAAATGATGAGGCAACCGCCAAAAGAGGACGACTAAATACCGAAAGCATATACCCAAAAATCATAATGGGCTTACGTCTTCCGATATAATCACTAAACATTCCTGAAAACAGCTTCATAGCGTAGGATGAAGCTTCTACCATACCTTCTAAAAAACCAATCCAAACAGTTGTGACCCCCACAAGAGTTTTCAGATAAATCCCTGAAAAACTGTAAATCATAACGAACGAAAGGTTGATTAAAAACATCATAGACCCCAAAACCCAAACCGTACGCGGCATAGGAGGGATATTATTTTTTTCGCTTTTATGGTGAGGGTCAGTTTGGGTCGGCATGATTAGGAAGCTCTTAAAATACTCAGCATCATTTAATTTTTGTAGGGATTAAGCGCGGCACCTTATTTGTAACCTAAACCATTCTTGCCTAAGCAGCAAACTGTTTTTAAAGTGCCTTTGGTTTTCTTACCTTAAAAAGGTAACTTTAACCCACCTGGAAGACTTAATCCTCCACTCACTTTGCTCATTTCTTCACTGGTATAAGCATCTAATTTGACCTTAGCATCGTTATACGCAGCAACAATCAAATCTTCTAAGATTTCAATTTCTTTAGGATCTGCTAGAGCCGGATCAATTTTGACTCCTTTCATTTCCGCCTTGCCATTGATTGTCACGGTAACCATACCAGCACCGGATGTTCCTGTAATTTCTTCTTGCTCAAGACGCTTTTGCATTTCAGCCATTTGGCTTTGAAGTTGCTGAGCTTGCTTTAACATTTGATTGATGTTTTTCATAAAATTTTCCTACTCCATAAAATTTATAGTTGTTCCAGGGAATGCTTCCTTTACCAAAGCAACAACAGGATGTCCTAGGGCTTGCTGCTGCGCTAAATCTCTCTCTTTTTCTTTCTGTTGCTTTAGTGTTCCCTGCCCCTCTTCTTGGCTTAGGCTAATTTTCCACTCTTGCATCGTTATTTTTTTAAGTGCCATGTGGAGCTGCTGTGTAAATGAAGGAGGTGCATTTTCTGCTAAGCGGATCGTTAAATCTCCTGGTTTATAAGAAACAAGGGAAACATAATGTACAAGATTTCCAGATAAAAGAGGCTCGGAGCGCTCTAAAAGCTTGACCATTTCTTCAAAACTTGCGGGCAGAGGGAATGCTGTCTGCGGCTTTCCATTAGGAACAGGAACCGCCATCATTGGACGAGGCACTGAAGGCGTTGAGGTTTGCTTATCCCCCCCTTTAAAAGATTCAATTAAATCATTTAAAGAAGGCATTTCAGCCATGTAACAAAGACGAATAAGAACCATATCTAAGGCTTGCGCCGGTGAAGGGGAATGATTGACTTCTTCAAATCCTTTTAGCAAAACCTGCCATGACCTTGTCAATATGGGAACATTAAGGGGGGCTACAATTTCCATCCCTTGCGCCCTATCCGCAGCGGGCCATATCGCATTATTTTGAAGCCCGGGAACTGTTTTAAGGCAAGTCAGCCAATACACTAAATCTAATATATCCTGCATGATCACCACCGGGTCGCCGCCATCTTTTACCATTTCGTGGGTGATTTTTAGGGACTCTTCTATACTCCCTTTGAATAAAAAACCTAAAAGCGTAAAAAGACGCCCCCGATCCGATAGACCCAGCATTGACCGAACCGTAAGCGCTGAGATTGAGCCATCAGATCCTTCCTGTCCGGTTAAAGCAATGGCTTGATCTAATAACGACAAAGCGTCTCTTAAGGATCCATCGGCTGCACGCGCTAGAAAAGAAAGACCTTCTTCTTCAACCCGATACCCTTCTTTTTCAGCAATAAATTTTAGATGCTCGATAAGCGAAAGAGGCTCAATACGCTTTAAGTCAAAACGCATACAACGCGACAAAATTGTCTCTGGAATTTTACGAATTTCAGTTGTTGCAAAAATGAACTTTACATGAGGCGGAGGTTCCTCAAGAGTTTTCAAAAGAGCATTAAACGCGCTTTTTGAGAGCATGTGAACTTCGTCGATAATAAAAATCTTATAACGGCCCGTAACGGCTTTATAACGTGATGATTCAATAACTTCCCTAATATCATCAACACCTGTGCGGCTGGCCGCATCCATTTCAATCACATCAAGATGGCGGTCCTCACTGATTCCCACACACGATGCGCAAACGCCGCAGGGGTCAGCAGTCATGTTCCCTTTGCCATCACTGCCTATACAATTGAGTGCACGCGCAATAATGCGTGCTGTTGTGGTTTTTCCGACACCCCTAATGCCATGCAATAAAAAAGCATGTGGCAAACGGTTATTTTCAATACTTTGTGTTAAGGTTTGGGCAAGAACCTCTTGTCCCACAAGCTCTTTAAGAGTGGTCGGCCGATACTTACGAGCAAGAACGCGATAAACGGTACCCATTAGTCCTGTGGTATTTATTGGTAAAAAATCAAAGTGGAAGCTCCACCCACGACCCAAGAAAAAATCGTTACGACTGCTTCCTTCCGGACCTGATCGGATTGGCGACCCTCTTACCCATAAGGGAACTTCCCTTGGCACTATAACAGACCTCTACTTCTCATGCCATACAAAACACTCGAGATTAAAGATTTCCACCCGTAAGAGTCGCAGAAAATTTTGAGAATGAAAAAACTATCAAAAATATTTAGATTGATTCTTACTAATTGTTGAAATTTTAAATTATTTTTAGTTTAATTTAATAATCTAAGGAATTTGTAGGAGAAATAGGGATGTCAAATAACGCGCAGGAAACCATACACCTCTCTTTTAATGGAGAATCCTTTATGAACCCCATGCAAATTGATTATTTTCGTAAGAAATTGCAAAACTGGCGAAAACAGCTTTTAGAAGAATGCAATCAAACAATTAATCAAATGCAAGATAATCTTATGAATGAACCTGACGTAATAGATGTTGCCTGTAATGTCGTTAACCAGGCTATTGAGCTTAGAACTCGAGACCGGGAACGCAAACTTATCAATAAAATAGACGAGGCTCTACGTCGCATTGAAAATGGAACTTATGGTTATTGCGAGGAAACGGGGGAGCCCATCAGCTTAAGGCGTCTTGAAGCCAGGCCAATTGCAACTTTGAGCTTAGAAGCTCAAGAACGTCATGAACGCCGCGAACGCGTTTATCGGGAAGAAATTTAAAATAAACTGTCTCTTTAAAATTTTCAAAGAGACAGCTACCTAAACTACCAAAAGTTTACGTAATCTTAAATAACGTGGTGACGCCTCTTGCCAGGACGGAAACTCGCCTTCATAAATCGCCACGCCAGAGGTTGGGAATTCTTTAAAGGGAATAGTAGGTTCTAGTTCTTGAATAAACTGAGTCAGCCCAGGATTATGCGCAACAATCATAACGCCTTGATTGACTTCCTCAACTTCCGACAAACAATTCCATAGTATCTTACTATTGGTATGGTAAAGCTCATCTTTGTAAACAATATGCGCTGTGCTGGGAACAAGAGGTTTCAAACCATCTAAGGTTTGCCGAGTTCGTTTAGCATTTGAACATAAAATCAAATTAATACCTTCTAAATGTCCTTGTATTTTAACACGAATAGCATCTAACTCATGCATTCCTGCCATTGTAATAGCGCGTTCACGATCATTAAAACCAAACCTTTCTAACTGAGCTTGGGCATGGCGCATAAGAATAAGTCGTTTCATGATTACTACCTTATCAAGGATTTATTAACAAAGGTTCCCTAATATTAAATGGTAAAATAGGAATTCTTTAAAGGCAAGCTATAGTGAATACATATTTGGATCAAAGAAAAATAAAATGGCTACAACTCATCAGAACACAAGGTATTGGGCCTATTAAATTTTGGAACTTGCTATCCAAATACGAAGATGTAGAAAGTGCTATCGAGACTCTAAAAGACCCATATCCCTATTCTAAGGCCGAGGCTGAGTTGCATGAACATCAAAAGCGCGGATATCATCTGATTGCGGCCTATGAAAAAGAATACCCTGGCAGACTCAAGCGCCTTAATGATTTTCCTCCCCTTATTAGCGTGGCTGGTAATGCAAGCGCCCTTAATAAACCAACCATCGCCATTGTTGGTGCACGAAATGCCTCGCTCGGAGGACGCAAACTCAGTTTTCATTTTGCAAAAGGTTTAGGGGAAAAAGGGTGGATCATTGTTTCCGGCTTAGCAAGAGGCATTGATGAGGCAGCCCATAAGGGATCCGTTAAAACAAAGACGATCGCTGTTCTTGCTGGTGGCGTTGATCATATTTACCCACCTGAACATGAATCTCTTTATAACGAAATTCTAAGGGAAGGTTCGATTATCTCAGAAATGCCTCTGGGTACATCTCCAAATGCTTCTTTGTTTCCAAGGCGCAACCGCTTGATTGCAGCTTTAAGTCAGGGCATTGTAATTGTCGAGGCTGCTCATAAATCAGGATCGCTGATTACAGCTGAATATGCCTTAGATCTTGGAATCGATGTGTTTGCTGTTCCAGGATCACCTTTGGATCCTAGGTGTCAAGGCAGCAATCATTTATTAAAGCAAGGAGCAATCCTTGTTCAATCAGCAGCCGATATACTCGAAATCGTTGGCATACTAAACCAATCACAAATAACAGATGATACTGGTGCTGCACCCAAAGAATACGTACCCTCAAATCCTATCAAATCTTCTGATATAAAAAAGCAAATCCTCGAAGATCTTACGACCACTCCAATTGCAATTGAAAACCTTTTGGATAATTATAACTATCCTCCAGGTGAATTAATGAGCCTTCTGGCAGAATTAGAACTGCAAGGATTCCTAACTCGTCATCCAGGAAATCGTGTTTCTTTAGTTCTGTAATTTGATAGACCTTTTGCATACCCAATCACCATAGCGTCATCCTCTTGCGCGACACGAAGATCTTAAGGATACTCGGATCAAGTCCGAGTATGACGAATAGGGTCTCTAATGCCTCATCCTTTGGGAACTTTGATGACTTGGTAAAAGTCGCTTTAAGGCTTCCCATTCTATTGCGGCCTCTTTAATACCTCGCTTGCCGGTATCTTTGACAACCTGCTCACAAACCACTGGTGGAGGAACAGTCACAGGGCAACCCATGGAAAGAGTTGTAATCTGCACATGCGCTGCTTTTTCAAGGGTGTACATGGCGCTAAAAGCCTCAGCGACTGTTTTTCCTGCCGTTAAAAAGCCATGATTTCTTAAGATCATCACATCTTTATCTCCTAAATCCTCAACAAGACGCTTTTTCTCATCGCCATAGACGGCAATGCCCTCGTAATCATGATAAGCAATTTTTCCATAAAAATGGCACGCATGCTGACTTAGGGGCAATAAACCATCCTGCAAAGCTGCAACAGCCATCCCAGTTACCGTATGAAGATGGACAATTGCACCAATATCCGACCTTGCAGCATGTATTGCACTGTGAACCGTAAGTCCGGCCGGATTGATTCCGTAATCAGAATGGCCGATGACTTCGCCATCTAATGTGATCTTTACTAAATTTTCAGGTGTAACCTCGTGGAAATGCAAACCAAAGGGATTAATCAAAAAGCATCCTTGTTCTCCGGGAATGCGTGCAGAAATATGGGTATATATCAAATCAGTCCACCCAAATAATGCCGCCAGATGATAAGAAGCCGCAAGATCACAGCGAACTTGCCACTCTTCGGCAGAAAAATAAGTGTTTGAGAATCTTCTCATTTTCCCTGATACTCTCCTTAAAAACCAACGTAGTGCTTAGTGTAGAGATGGAAGCGTTAACACTACGTTAATAAAAGTAGAGAAAATTACAAAATGCCTGGCAATACTTTTGGTCAAATTTTTAGGTTAACGACTTGGGGCGAAAGTCATGGAATTGCTATTGGCGGCATCGTGGATGGAGTGCCCCCTGGCCTGCCGTTGACAGCTGAATGTATTCAAGCAGACCTGAACAGGCGAAAACCAGGAAATCACGCGCTTACCAGCCTCCGCCTGGAAAAGGATGAAATTGAGATTTTATCAGGAGTGTTTGAAGGCAAAACGCTTGGCACACCAATTGCTTTTATGGTTCGAAACGAAGGTCATCATTCAAATGATTATGACGGCTTAAAGTCCGTTTATCGCCCGGGTCATGGAGATTACGTCTATCAGCAAAAATATGGTCATCGTGATCATAGAGGTGGTGGACGGGCCTCAGCCAGAGAAACGATTGCGCGTGTCGTTGGCGGAGCAATTGGGAAAGTTGTACTCAGAAGCTTATTTGGAGAAGCTGTAAAAGTAAAAGCAGCCATTATTCAAATTGGCCCCCATAAAATTACTAAGATGGACTGGAAAGAGGTTAATCAAAATGCCTTTTCATGTCCTGATAAAGATATAACCCAAAAATGGGAACAATATTTAACCCATATCAAGGATCAGGGGAAATCAGCAGGAGCCCTTATCGAAGTCCATGCAACCGGATTTCCAGCCGGCCTTGGTGAACCTGTATTCGATAAATTAAGTGCCGATCTTGCCAAGGGCATTATGAGCATTAATGCTGTCAAAGCTGTTGAGATTGGCGATGGATTTGCCTGCGTCGAGGCTCAAACCAGCTATGATGAAATGGCTTTAGAAAATGGCAGTCCTGACTTTAAGAGCAATCATGCAGGAGGCATTCTAGCAGGCATTTCAACCGGCCAGCCGATTGTTTGCAGAATAGCTGTCAAACCGACCACTTCCACACTTCAACCGCGGCAAACGATAACCACAGATCTTAAGGAAACAACCCTAAGTGTTACAGGAAGGCATGATCCATGCGTTGCTATCAGAGCCATCCCTATTGTCGAAGCCATGGTAAGTTTAGTACTTACTGATCATGCCTTAAGATGGCGGGGACAGTGTGGTGATTTTAGTGGGGTTTAAAAAATGAAATGGGCCCTTTTTAAATTTCAAGTTAAGGTATTAAAAGCAAACTTGTATCGCCTGCCCTTTTTATTAGCTTTTATTTTTCTGCAGGTTGCTTTTGTTCTGACAGAATCAAAAGAGGAAACTTACAAAGCCTGGTTTATGCCTATTGTTGTTATTCTATTCACGCTGATTATCAGTCAAACCTTTCATGAAGTTTTAAAAGAAGATCTTGAAGATGGGAGCCTTTTTTGGCTACGCAGCCAAGGAGTCGCTCCTGCCTTATATTTTCTAATAACGGCATCTGCCTTTTGTATTATGACCCTTATTCCAACACTGATGGTTGTTATGGGAACGTGGATCCTTAGAGGAGATGGATTTGAAACTATTTTTATGATGAGTCTGGCTTTGGCATTGATTGGTATACAGAGCATCTCCCTTGGGGGGGCTCTTAGTATTTCAGCATTGATTACCAAAGTTCAAGAGATGCACCTTACACTTCCCATGTGCCTTGCTCCTTTGGGACTCCCTTCTTTATTAGTGATTTCGGGCCTTGATCAAGGCATCATTGGCCTACCGGCTTTAAGCTTTTTGGCAGGACTAACACTCACCTATATCGCCATTGGTATTAGCCTTTTTACGTATGTTTTGAAAGCTTAGATACTTTTGCTTTCTGTTCTCACCCCCCCCTTAATCCGCATTGTTTTATTATCAATAAGCGTCGGTTAATAATAATTTTAATAAAAATTTAATTATATTATTGACAATAAAGTGCCTGGTTGCTAGAAAAAAAATACCGTTCAATATACACTGTGAGGTAGAATCATGAAATTTTATTACAAAGCGTTATTTTTAGGTACTATACTGTTAATGACGCACGATACTGCAAGTGCGATGTTTTCTAGATGTGCAAAAGGGCTTGGGGAAATAGGAGCCCGAAGTGTACGATTAAGGTCAGTAGTGTCTGCAACGCCTGTAATAGATTTAACAACGAGAGGTATCCATTCAACCAGGATTCTTAGAATGCCATATGGAGCAATAATAGAAAGCAGGGAATTGAGTGACAAATTAGAAGCAGAAAAAAAGTAGTTGGACCGGTTACGCCGACAGACTCAAACAGAGATGAAGAATTTTTATCTGCAACAAGAAAAACTTTGTACAAAGAAATTTCAGAAACAGCAAAGAACAGCAATCCATCTGCAATACAGAACTCAACTCCTGAAGCTTTTTTTGGTGCAATACTGGCGGGATGCTAAGAAAGTTATCGTTGTTTTTTAATTGATTAAACCTGTCGTTCAATTTGCGGGGTAGCACCAAAGGATTTCACCATTTCAATAATAGCTTCGGTTGCCTCGTGAATCATTGTTTTATCTTGTCCTCTGATAACAAGGTTGGTTCCAATATTTGGCGCCTTATAAAATGGGTAGCTACCAATCGAAAGCTTTGGGTACGCGTTTTGAACCTCGGTTAACCTCTCAGCGATGGTCCCTTCTAATAAATTACTGGTCACTGTGTTGTAATAAAAAGGATCCCCTTTTTCAAGGGTCGGCAAAACACATTCCAGCATTCCTTGCATCACAGACGGCATCCCCGCTAGCACATAAACATTTTCGATTTGAAAGGCTGGCGCTTTACTGACCGGGTTTTCAATCAACGTCACCCCTTCCGGCATCATCGCCATTCTCGAACGATTGCTATTCAACAGCTCTTGGTCCTGATAAAATTTACCCTTGTAATGTTCGGTTATTATTTTCAAGGCTTCTTGATTTTCGACAAATTTACGCCCAAAGGCTTTAGCTATACATCCAGCCGTGATATCATCGTGCGTTGCGCCAATTCCACCTGTTGTAAAAACATAGGTATAATTGGGGCGCACATCATTCACAGTTTTAATAATCCGCTCTTCGTCATCAGGGATCACTCTCACCTCAAGTAAATCGATCCCTGCGGCGGCCAACTTTTTACCAATATAGGCAACATTCGTATCTTGAGTGCGCCCGGACAGAATTTCATTACCAATAACAATAATGGCCGCAGTTGGTTGAGGTGACATAAATAAACTCCTTAATTAACTGTCAAAAAGCTTTTGTTTTTAAGAAGCCCTACCACATTCCTAAGATCTTCCACCATACGCCGCCAGCTCCAATCCAAATTGCTAAGTTAACAAAGCTAACTACAAGGCCAACGCCCCACCAGGCTGCAATTGGCACATAACCTGTACCAAACAACGGCGGCGCAGCAGAAGTTCCATAATGAGTCATGCTGGAAAAGAGACTGCTACAAAACCCAAGAGCCAATGCCGCTAAAAGTGGCGGCGTGCCGCTTGCAATTGCGACTGCCAAAAAGGCAGCATACATAGAACTAACATGGGCTGTGTTGCTGGCAAAGAAATAATGGCTATAGAAATAAACAAGAACGAGTGCCAAAAAAGCAGTTCCCCAAGGCCATCCCGCAACAAAGGCTCCGATGTGTCCACTGAACCAACCGATAAAACCGAATTTTTCCAAAAAGGCCGACATCATAACCAAAATCGACAACCAAACCAGTGTGTGCCAAGCGTCATGTTCATTTAAAACATCTTTCCAAGTCAAGACGCCTGTAACAAGCAGTAAACATAACCCCAGCAAAGCCGTTGTTGTCGCTGTGATTCCTAACTTATCACCAAAAATCCAAAAACCGAGCATCAAAAAAAATACACCCGTCATGGTCCATTCAGCCTTACTCATAGGACCCATTTCATGTAGCTTTTGCTTTGCCATCGTGACAGCTTCGGGGAATTCCTTAACCTCTGGTGAATAAATCAAATAAAGGACGAAGGGCACAATAATAATACTTAAAATCCCAGGCACTAAGGCTGCTAAAAACCAATTCGCCCAAGTGATTTGAATACCCTGCATGGCTGCAAAATCCTGCACCATAGGGTTTGCTGCCATAGCGGTTAAAAACATCGCGCTTGTGATCAAATTGCCTTGAAAACAAACTTGGGTTAAATAACTACCTACTTTTCGTTCGGTTCCATTTTCTGGACTACTGCCCAAGGATTCTGAGATTGATTTTAAAATCGGGAACATAACACCGCCAGCACGGGCTACGTTACTGGGAATAACAGGGGCAATAACTGTTTCTGTAAAAATCAAACCGTAACCAAGGCCTAAGGTTTTGTGCCCTAAATGTTTAACAAAGTGATAAGCAATTCTGGTCCCAAGCTGGGTTTTGATAAAGCCCCTTGCAATAAAGAAAACCAGGACGATCAACCAAATAACAGGCGATGCAAAACCGGTTAATCCTTCTGTTCCAAGGTTAAGGGCGCCCGTTAACGTTGCCATCAACAATCCCAGAAGAGCAATTGGACCCATGGGAAGAGGTTTAAAAATAATACCTAAAATAGTGGGTACGAAAATTGCGAACAATTTCCAGCCCTTAGGGTCGAGACCAACAGGAACAGGAGAAATAAACAAGATTATCCCTACAATAGTAGGGATTAGATATCTAATAATTTGACTCAAGGAACACTCACTATATATAAGTTTTTGTTTTTTCGCATTGCATGTTCTTATACAACAGATCAACAAAGAATTAATAGAGGGTTTTTTAATGCTATCTATTCCCTTGACATCACTAATGCCTTGAATGTTACTTCTTATAGAAATGCAGGAGATAATAAATGCCTAAAGATGTCGGCCTGTTTGAAAATATGGCTTTAAAATCACGCCCTTTGGCGGACAAATTGCGCCCCAAAGTAATTAGTGAGATTGTGGGGCAAGAACATCTTCTAGGCGAAGGAAAATCCCTTGCCCTTTTGCTGCAATCAAAAAACTTGCCCTCTTTAATTTTATGGGGTCCTCCTGGATGCGGGAAAACAACCCTTGCGTATTTATTAGCGCATGAGATCGAAGCAGAGTTTGAATCCATTTCAGCCATTGTCGGAGGCGTTGCGGATTTAAAAAAAGTCTTTGAAATTGCCAAAGACAACCGGATGCATGGCAAACGCACCCTTTTGTTTGTTGATGAAATTCACCGTTTCAATCGCGCCCAGCAAGATGTGTTCTTATCATCCTTAGAGGAAGGCATTATCACCCTCGTTGGTGCCACAACCCAAAATCCATCCTTCGAACTAAATGCTGCGCTACTTTCAAGGTGCCGCGTTTTGGTTTTAAATCGGTTAAATGAAAACAATCTCGAAGCACTTTTACAAAAAGCAGAGGATTATAATGCTGCTGCCCTTCCCTTAACGCTTGAGGCCAGAGCTCTGTTGATCCAGATGGCAGATGGCGATGGAAGAACGTTATTAAATTTCGCTGAATCGCTATTTATTTTGCCCAAGGATAAAACCTTAGATTCACATGGGTTGCTAGAAATCCTTCAAAAACGCGCCCCCATTTACGACAAAGCCCAAGAGGGGCATTACAATTTAATCAGCGCACTGCATAAATCGATTCGTGGATCTGACCCTGATGCAGCCCTTTATTGGTTTTGCCGAATGATAGAGGCAGGGGAAGACCCACTTTTCATTGCAAGACGTTTGGTACGAGCAGCGTCCGAAGACATTGGCCTTGCCGACCCGGGTGCATTAACTCAAGCTATTGCCGCCAAAGAAGCTTATGAATTTCTAGGCTCGCCCGAAGGGGAACTTGCCATCGTTCAATGCCTTATTTATTTGGCAACCGTCCCTAAATCGAATGCAGCCTATATGGCCTATAAGGGCGCTGTGAAAACCGCAAAAAACCATGGATCACTTTCACCCCCCAAACACATATTAAACGCGCCAACGCCTTTGATGAAGGATTTGGGCTACGGCAAAGATTATATTTATGATCACAATGCCGAAGAAGAATTCTCAGGCCAAAATTACTTCCCCGAAGAGCTGCCCAGGCGCATTTTCTATAATCCTAAAGGAAAAGGTTTTGAAGATACGCTTTTAAAGCGCCTTAAGCATTGGCAGTCTTTAAGGGATAAGCCCAACAAGGTAGAGTCAGATCAATAGAGAGAAAAATAAACTGATTATGATTTACAAAACCTATCTTTACATCGTCATCTCTAAATCTAAAAGTAGTTTTTGTCTAAATTTTCCTGCGGATCTTTTTGCAAAAACCCGATATAGTAAACACAAGTTAAATCTTTAATTTTTGTGTATCGTTATGCCTCTTTTAGCTAGCCGTCTGGCGCGAATCCAACCATCTCCAACTCTTGCGTTAAATGCCCGTGCAGCAGCCCTTAAGGCTGAGGGAATTGATGTGATTAACCTTGCCGCCGGCGAGCCTGACTTTGAAACTCCTACCTGGATTCAACAAGCCGCTATTCAGTCCATGGAACAGGGCATGACAAAATATACAGCCGTTGATGGGACTCCCACCTTAAAAAGGGCCATTCAACAAAAATTCCTGCGCGACAATCAATTGGAATATGACCTTGGCCAGATTGTGGCTTCCACGGGCGGAAAACAAGTGATTTTTAACGCTCTAATGGCAACGATTAATGATGGGGATGAGGTTATCATTCCAGCCCCTTATTGGGTGTCTTATCCTGACATGGTCAATCTTTTTGGCGGCGTTAGCGTTCCTGTGGCTTGCACGGAAGAAAATGCTTTTAAACTAACACCGGATCAACTGCGTGCCGCAATTACGCCGCGTACAAAATGGCTGATTTTAAACTCTCCGTCTAACCCAACCGGATCGATGTATACAAAGGCCGAGCTAAGGGCATTGGCAGAGGTGTTGGTTGAAAGCCATCACGTCTATATCCTAAGCGATGATATTTACGAGCACCTTGTCTATGACAATCAAACGTTCGCGTCCATTGTTCAGATTGAGCCGCGTCTAAAAATGCGCACCTTAATTGTTAACGGAGTCTCTAAGTCCTACTCCATGACTGGATGGAGAATCGGTTACGGCGCAGGTCCAAAAGAACTTATTAAATCAATGACAATGCTTCAATCTCAAAGCACCTCGAATGCTTGTTCGATTGCTCAAGGTGCGGCTGTAATGGCCCTGAATGGCCCACAAGGATTTTTGACTGAATGGTGTGAAAGTTTTGCTGAACGCCGTAATAAAACAGCAGAGGCTTTGAATAAAATCGAAGGACTTAGTTGCCGTATTCCTGAAGGAGCTTTTTATTTGTATGTAAACTGCGCCGGGGTTTTAGGTAAAACCACACCAGGTGGACAAGTGCTTGAAACAGACAATCAGTTTTGCGAATACTTATTAGAATCAGCGCGCGTTACAGCCGTCAGCGGTGATGCATTTGGGTTATCGCCTTATTTCAGGATTTCTTATGCAACCTCTATGGAAAATTTGATGGAAGCCTGCAAAAGAATTAAAGAGGCCGTTTCTCATCTAAAACGATAAGCCAATGCAGCCTAGACTACCTATTGTTTATGTAGCCGCAGGGGTTTTGGAGCAAGAAGATGGCTCAGTCTTTTTGGTCCAAAGGCCCCTTCATAAAGAAATGGGAGGTCTTTGGGAAATCCCGGGCGGTAAAATTGAAGCTGATGAAAACCCAGAGGAAACACTCATTCGTGAACTCAAAGAAGAATTGGGTATTCAGGTTACCACCTCAGACCTAAGTCCACTGACTTTTGTTTCTCATCTTTATGAAAAATTTCATTTGGTCATGTTGGTTTTCTTGTGCAAAAAATGGATTGGTACGATCACATTACGTGAAAATCAAGAAAGCTTTGAATGGGTTAAACCCTCAGAGCTGAACAATTACCTTATGCCGGATGCTGATAGGCCATTGATTGAGGTGTTGCAGGAAAGAAAATAGAATCTTGTTAAACTTGCACGTTTCATGCTACTGGGTAATTGATGATAAATAGGAAAAGAGTTTGAAATTATGTTAACCGATCTTCACCTCTTTGATTTTTATGTTCCTTATATCCTGCTCGGTTTATCATTATTACTGTGTTGGGTTTCAAAGAAAGCGGCGATTGTTTTTTTTGCTGCTGCTCTTGGGGTCGGTTATTGGTTTGGGAACCTCAAACAAGAATGTTTTTTAGCTTTACCAGTTCTTACAGCCTTTGCTCTAGCTCTCAGATATACATCTTATAAATCTTTACGATTCTTGGCGCATTTAGGGTTTTCTGCCTTAGCTTTTGGCTTGTTCTTTCATAAAATTCCTGGATTTAATAATTTTAAAGTCTTTGATGGTACCCAGGTATGTGGGGCATGCGCCCCTCTTACCATGTACTTAAATTTTGAAGGGGGAATCATTGCTTTTCTTTTGTTAACAACAATCATCCCATTAGCGAAGTCTGGCAAAGACTGGACACAAATCTTTCAAACAGCTTCTTTTTGGTTGATTTTATGCGTATTTGCCCTTATGGCAGCAGCAACTTATATCGGATATGTAAAGTTTGACATGAAATTCCCACCTCAAACTTATGTATTTGCCCTTAACAATTTAATTTTGGTCTGCATTGCCGAAGAAGCTTTCTTTAGAGGTTACATTCAAAAATACCTTACCAGCTTTTGTACCAGGTATCAGTTTCCAAAGCTTCTAGCTCTGGCTATTGCGTCCATTCTCTTTGGTTTTCGTCATCTAGCAGGAGGTCCTGCTTTTATAGGGCTTTCGGCAATTGCAGGGCTTTTTTATGGAGCCGCGTATATGAAAACAGGACGTATTGAAGCCTCAATCATAACTCATTTCGGTTTGAATTTGATTCATTTCTTATTCTTTAGTTATCCATTTTTAATACACTAACAGAGAGTTTTTTGAAGCTTAGTATCCATCATTATTCAGAAGTTGATAGCACTCAAACCCTAGCGAAGCATTACCTTTTAGAAGGAGACGCAGATGAAGGCACGGTGATCCTGGCTGATCAACAATTATCCGGATCCGGAAGACTTGGAAAATCCTGGGATTCACCGGTTGGAGGCCTTTATTGCTCAATAATTTTAAAGCCCCGGGATAAGGATATTGCAAAATATAGTCAGCTAGCCTTTGTGATTGCTGTTGGTATACAAAAAGCACTTCATTCCCTTTTGCCTACCCTGCCATTAACTTTAAAATGGCCAAATGATATCTTGATTAATGGCAAGAAAGTTAGTGGCATCCTGATTGAAATAGAAGGACAAGATGTGATTGTTGGAATAGGAATTAACATTGACTCTCATCCTGAAACGGGAACACATCTTAACGAGTATTTTTATAATCCCTTAACGATAGAGGATGTTTTGAAGCCTGTTTTGAAATCTGTATGGGAAACATATCAAGATTGGCTGAATAATGGGTTTGAAAACATTCAAACCCAATGGTTAAAATATTGCCATCAGCTGGGTGAAATTCTTGAGAGAGACGGGATCAAAGGGAGCTTCATAGGTATTTCTGCTGAAGGCTGCATGCTTTTAGAAACAGAAAATCGAGAGATTAAAAAAATTACCAAAGTTGGTTAAAAAAAGATACCTAACTGAGGCGAAGATGATTACACTTTATCGAAGATAATAGAGCACCGTAAAGCGGGAAACAATACAATGCCAGTCTTTGAAATCACACAGAAATCACATGATGTCGTCATTGATTTAAAATATGGCACTCTTAATAATTTTACTCATCAAAAAATTTACGATCAGTCCTTGTGCTTTTTGCATAACGATGCAAAAAACTGCTTTGAAAAAGCCATTGTCTTAGCAAGACAGCAAGGACTGCGTTTTAAAATATTTGATGCTTATAGGCCGCAGGCCGCCCAGGAAAAATTGTGGGAGATTTGCCCAAATCCGATGTACGTAGCGCCCCCTACTTCCGGATCGAATCACACACGGGGTGTTGCAATTGATCTGACTTTAATCAACGAGGATGGAACAGAGCTTGATATGGGAACTCCCTTTGATGATTTTACAGAAAAATCCCATCACGGAGCCGCTCTTTCCAGACAAGAAAGTGAGAATCGTTATATTTTGCTAGGCATTATGATGTCGGCGGGATGGGATTTTTACCATAATGAATGGTGGCATTATCAACTTTTCAATGCAAAATCATATCCTCTGTTAGCAAATTCATGTGGGATTATGACTAAATAGTCACACATGTGTTATGACTTACATTGATTACACCTAAAATTTTAACGGTATGTTAAATGTTTTCTGTATAGTCTAGGTAGATCATCTCGTCGATTTTTAAGAGACGGTTAATTTATTAAATAGGAAGGGAGATACCTTTATTATGAAGAAGACACTATTAACAAGTGCTTTAGCCTTGTTTGTTACAACGGCAATCGCAACAGCTGAAGATGCAAAACCTGCAGCTCCTGTAACCGCAGAAGCAGCTAAACCTGCTGATGCAGTTAAGCCAGCCGAAGCAGCTAAACCTGCTGATGTAAAGGATGCAAAACCTGCTGATGCAGCTAAGCCAGCCGAAGCAGCTAAACCTGCTGATGCAAAGGATACCAAGCCTGTTGCACCGGCTGCTGATGTGAAAAAAGGCGGAAAACATCATCATCACCACCATCATGGTAAAGTCGATATGAAAGCTGCTAGTGCGGCAACAGAAGCTTTGAACAAGCAAAGTGGTGCGTATGTTGCTTCAGTTCCAGCTCCAGTCGCAGAAGTTGCTCATGTAGAAGCACACGCTGTTGCAGCGTCAGTTGCGACTCCAGTCGCAGCAGCAGTTGCTCATGTAGAGGCCGCAGCTGCAGCCTCAGTTGCTGCTCCAGCTGCTCACTAAGTTTTATTAGAAAAGCACAAAAAATTAAAGGGGCTGAGAAAATTATTTCTCCGCCCTTTTTTATTGTCAGAAAATGATTGAAAACTTCATAACTTTTCTGTATTAATTAACCTTACATTCTAGTTTCAAAAGTGTTTTATGCGCCCGTAGCTCAATTGGATAGAGCGTCAGACTACGGATCTGAAGGTTAGGAGTTCGACTCTTCTCGGGCGCGCCAATTAAATCAAGGGTTTGTTGAAGGTTTGATTTTTTCAAGAAAAACTCCAGGTAGCAAATAGGTAGCATAAAACAGAAAAACAGTTAGTAATTTGTATCAATAGGATTAGCGTTCACTATTTTCTTGATTACGCTCACGATTCCACTGTTGCTCCTTATAAACTGAGGTTTTTTCCGTCTCGTGTGATTATACTATGTTAGTGTATGGAGCATTTATTAGCATAGAAATGCTGCGTGCCAAGTTTTAGGCTTTGATGGCTGATCTATATATGTTTTCATAATAGGCCTTAATCCAAGTTGCCAAACTACATTTCAGCAAGCCCCCATTTTCAAGGAGGGGCAGTTTTCCTTAATCCCTTTGCCTGTTAAAGACATTACCCCTTAACAGAAATGATTCAAGATCGTTTTCCATTGACGGACAATCTTATCAATTGGGAGAACCTTGCTTTTACGGGCCATAAAATCGCAACAAAATTCTTAAGCAGCTAAAGAAAGAGCCTCTCCTACATGATTATGTAGAGGTGTTCTTCGTAAAGAAAGAATCCAGTTACAACGGATGCGAGCCAAATAGGTCAATACAGAGTTTATGTTTCTGATTTTCGCACCATAAAAAATAAGAGAGTAAATGCAGACCTACTCTTCCACAGGCATTTTATAATGAGATCTGTAAAGGATCCGATTATTGTGCAACAATACAAGAATTGAGTATCAAAAGGTTTTTATCTTTTCGTGGTACCAAAGATCAACGGCTTCCTATCGGAAAGAAAAATATATATCACTTCCTTTCTGCTATTTTAACAGGAAGCCATGAATGAAAGGATATTGTGCAGATATTATTAAAACCCTCAAGAGACACTAGCGACAGTGGAGACAAACATACAAACCCTAACAATTCTATGGCTTTGATGGGATTAAAGAATGTCTCCACCGATATAATTGCAAGTAGAGACAGTGGAGACATCAAAACATTGTCGTCCCCTGTCGCTATATTTGTTTTAAAATAGGAAATAAACAAACCAATAAAAACCTAATGTCTCCACTGTCTCTAGCTGTTTCCATACCGGAAATGAAAGTTATCTTTGAAGAGCGTGCAGGTATTTTTGAATGCGAATGATTTTCACAGAAAGGAGGCAGAAGATCGTGCATATCAATGGGGATTACGGGAGTTTGTGCACGATGGAAGCACGTTTCTCTTACCAGAAACAAGCTAAAAAAGACTGCAAAGATTGAGAAAATGTTAATAACTTTTCTTGTGTTATATATATAAGCATTTCCTCATATTCATATTAAATAAATCTTCAATAGAAATACTCGCAGCTTTTGCTCCATAATTTCAAAAGCCCTAATCTATGTGATATTATCCAAACGTCAAATTCAGTTACTTCCACACTAGAAGTGGGAATAATTGAATTTATAGTAGATTGCTTCAGCGTTGGTACTGCACCCCAATTACACAAGATTCGTAATCAGTAGACCCCGGTGGTTCGATTCCTGCCTTCAGCAGCATATTTTTCAACAGTTTAAAGGAGAGCTCCTGAACTTATAAGCATTCAAAGTCACTATAAAACAAATTTATAACTAACCTTTCTAAAGGATTCATAACTGCTAGTTCACATAGCAATCACTTTTTATTAAAGCTCAACGTCTTCTTTTTAATTTTTTACATTTAACGTCTAGAGACGGGGGAAAATATTCATAATTAAACCATCATGGAGTCTTTTTTAAACATAAAGTACTAATAAAAATATTTAATAAACTCCCAATTTATGAAAAATGTTTCTTAAAGAAAACAACTATCGCTGCTGCATTAGGCAATATGTTGGAATTTTATAATTTCACACTTTTTTCTTTGTTTTTACCAATTCTACTCACTGTTTTTTTCCTGCAGATAGTTACTTTGCATCTTTATTGTTAGGTTATCTATTCTTGGCTATAGGTTTTCTGGCCTATCCCTTTGGCTCTCTTTTGTTTGGATATATAGGAGATAAATATGGTCGCAAAACTGCCTTATTGCTTTCAATTAGCTTAATGGCCATTACTACCTGTTTAATAGGGATTATACCACCATACTAATAACTTGGTTACCTTTCTCCTCTTGCACTTTCTTTATGCCATATTATTCAAGGAATTTGCACAGGAGGTAAGGCTATTGAGGCTGGTGTCCTCGTTGTCGAACATACGAGAAAAGATTCAAACGTATCTTTCCTAGGGTCTATACCTGCAGCATTTGGTACATTAGGAGCATTGTTTACCTTCTAACTAAATATCATCTGGCTTCTGAATGCTGAAGATATCCTTTTATTGCTGCATTGTTTTTAGGGCTAATTGGATTTTATTTTAGAAAAACCATGTCAGAAAGCCCTTTGTTTTTACAAAAAACCCCTCTATCTTTAATAGACGCAGCTGCAGTTGGGGCACTTGGAACAATCCCTTTTTATCTCATCACAGGATTTTTGAATATCTATTTAAAAGACATAGGTATTATAACCCTTGAAGAAAGAGTAACCTTAAATATCATATTATTAACTCTTTGTGCCTTTACATTACCCTTAGCAGGATATATTGCAGGCAAGATAGGTTATATCAGAATTATGGTTATCTCTGGTGTTACACACCTTATGCTATGCTTATCTTTTTTTAAAATAATTTTTCTAAGCCCTTTTTCAACAGTCTTGTCAGCAGAATTAATTCTTTTAGGAATATCGCAGTTCTATGTTGCTCCTATTAATGCTTTTATTTCTAAATTATTCCCTACATCATTACGTTATAAAGGAACAGCTTTAAGGTATTGCATTGGCATGGCGTTATTTGGAGGAACTGCTCCTTACGTTTCAACACTTCTAATCAAAATGACTCATAGCGATGCTATACCTTGCATTTATATTATCTTTATTAGCTTTTTGGGAATAGGCAGTGTTTTACTAGGCAATAAGCTAATAAAAGATACTTAATCGATGATATGCCTACTTCTTATAATTACTGGAGCTTTAATTCTTTTATTGCCTATTGTTCAATAAAAAATATACATCATGCGTTTATTTTTCAAAAATATAGAAAGATTTAAATTTTCTACCGAAGTTTGAAAATATAGCTTTAATACGTTTTGAATATGAAATTATTTTCTGCTTAATTAAATAAAATCTATAAAATTCCTCAAAAATATGAACAGCAAAGTAAATTATACGGTTAGCTTTTTAATTTATGTGTTGATATTTATATCCTGTTCTACAGCTGTAGTCGCTACAGAAGAAAATATAGATGATGAAGCAGTAATAAAGAAAAAAAGTAGACCATTAGCGACTCATGTTTGGCAAGAGAAGCAAAGTAACCCCGTGTCATCAATTACTAGCATTTCATCCTATCACTCTTTTTTACCCCCTAAGTTATTATCTCGAATGATGAAGTATTTTAATAATAAAGAGACTAAGAAGCATCAGTAATATCAATCTAACATTCGCCTTACCAACAGATATAGTTTTAGAGGTTGCGAGCTTTTTAGATTGCTTTGACCAATTAAAACTCTTTCATGCTAATAGAGAGTTTAAAAATATTATAGGAGAAGAGTTTTGGGCAAGAAAGATTAAACAACAAGGATATTTACTTTGGGATCAATCATTACCCAAAGTTAAAATTTTTTTTGCTAATTGCTTGTATGAAAAAGGTTTCGGGCAGCACCCCAAACTTCCAGAAAATATTCTAGGCAAAACGGTCGATGTTTCTCTGCTTCCAAACTTCTATTTAGCAGAAAAATCTTTAGTTCTTGGATTCCCAAAGGGAAAAGAAAATTTTAGGCAAGCCCAGCATAAAATAACCATGACGAGAGTTGCTTGTACAAACAAGTCTATGATTTTTAAGCAAAAATATAACCCTTTTTTTAGCTCCTTATAAGTAAAAAAAATTAACAGTCTAACTAACCGTTAATTTTTATACCCCCCTGTTTATCATAATCGTTAATAGATTTCTTTTATTATATAAACCTAACTAAGTTACACCATCAAAAAGTACATTTATTTAAATAATTTTTTTACCAAGACCATAATAAAAACTCCACACCAAATAACCAGGACACGCTTTATCGTAATCCTCCTCCCATGGTTTAGGCTTACTAACATAATGAAGAACATGTGCAAGGCCATCAATTCCTTCAACCTGCAATCCACCTTTAGATTTTATCAATTTTAAAGGAGGGGTATTTGGGCTACGAGAGTATCGAGGTCGAGTATTGAATTTGTAGCCCGCATTTCTGAATGGCTCATGAGGATTTACCGCGAAAGCAGACAAATTTAATAGTGCCTGATCATTACTCCATAACTTATTATGTAAGGGAATTAACTTTTTAATTATAGGTAACATTTTATCCAAATAATACTCTGATCTTACGGCAAAAACTCCAGCATTAAATGTTACAGACTTTAAATCTAGCTTAGGAATGTTATCTTTGATACTCGCAATGCATGACTCATTTTTGATTTGATCTGATAGGCATAAATTAGGATAATCAGGCACAGCAGAAAGCCCATGTTCTTTTGCATTAGTAATTAATGTTTCCAGATCTCCTAGCAGAATAGCATCTGCGTCAATATGAATTATTATTTTATTACGCTTTATCCTTGAGTTAATAAAACCATAAATCGCAGGCGTATAATAATGTTGCATGCTTTCTTGTATTTGGTAGCCAGAAATATTACCTTTCTGAATATCACAATTCATCTCTTTACAGTATAGAAGCTGCTCCTTTGTTAATCCGCAATCAATAACCGACCTTTTAACAGTTGGAGCAAAAATTTCTAAGCTTTCTAGTAGTGCTTTTAATCCTTTAAAAAAGTTTTTATCTGATTTTGTAACAATCTCAACGTCATTATGCATTTATTGCCTCATAAAGAGTTTTAATGAAGATGTTTAGAGTGTTTTCCACATAGAAGATAGCCATTTTCCTAGCGTTAGATAGAGTATCAGCAATAATGTTATCATTTATAGCGACAATAAAAAGATTATCTATTTTCTCATAGTCAAGCTCTTCAGCTTTAATAATAAGTGGGTATTTTAGTTTATTTAATTGATAAGACAATTTAGCACCTCCTTTGACTTGATCAATAGCTATAAAAGGGGTGCGATTTCCTATACAAAATAAAGAACCATGCAATCTTGTTGTAACAATTATATCTATATTTGAAAAATAATTATATATTTCATATGGGTTCCTGCAAGAATCATTAAGCTTTGTATCAATAAACTTAAAATGATATGCTCTTGATTTTATATAGCTAAGAACAATATCCTCAACTTTATTACTTAGACAGTTCTCCTCCATGTATTCGCGTTGCAGCCCTCTGAAACAAAGGCCAATGGAAAGAGGCCTCTCTCCTTCTCTATGTCTAAATTGTTTAATTGTGTTTTGAGTATTAGGAGCTTGTGCTAACGCGACATCAAAATATGTTTCTTCTATGCCGTCTCTCGCTAATATATAATCAAATTTGTTAAAATAACTAAGACTAGTTTTTGGTAAAATACTTACCCCCACTGCAATAGTTTTACAATGTGAGAATTTTTTTACTAACTCTTGGAAAGGTTCGCTATCCGCAATCAAAGGACCACAAACAAATACTAACACACTATAGTCAAGTGCATTAATTTCTCTCCAGTTAACAATAGCTTTTAGCCCCTCATAAGGATAAATACTCGCTATTTCATAGCTTAGGTCAGTTTTTTCTATTTCCTTACTTACTCCTATAACAGCCATTAAGTCCCCAGCAGTTTCTCCCCCCCTCTCTAAGGCACCCCACCATGTTATTAAAATCTTTTTAGGATTAATCGGAGTCATTGGTATTACTTGTAAGCTTTAAGAGAAAAAATTAAGGGTATATTCGAATGATTTTTAAACACAAACCCCTTATCATTTCTTGTTAACTTATGATGAAATTTGTAAGTAGAATAATCAAATTCATTAAAGCTAGTAATTTTTAGCCCAGCTTTAAGCAGTGCATTGATAATATCGCTTAATGTATAAGCAAAACACACTTGTAGTTTTTCATTAGATTTTTCTGTACTAATATACGATTTTACAACACTTTTAATTGGCTGATTAGTAATGTAGGGTCTTTTGGTTATCTGATCTTCTATATCAAAAATGCTGAAGAAAGGATGAATTTCCACCAAATAATAGACCCCTCCTTCTTTCAATGAATTATATATGATTGAAGCATATGCATTTAAGTTATCTAACCAGCTCAGTACTCCATAAGATGTAAACAAAATATCAAATTTTTCTTTAATATTAGTTGGAATCTTGTAAATATCTGAACAGATAAACTTTGCAGATAATCCCGAAATTTCGTTTATTTTTTGAGCAAATGTAATTGCCGATTGACAGAAATCAACCCCTGTACACACAGCCCCTAAACGCTGCCATGAAAGAGTATCTAAGCCCAAATGACATTGCAAATGTAATAAGGACTTCCCTTTTATATCGCCAAGTTCATTTATCTCAAGTTTGCCTAAAGTAGTCTTATTATTATCTTCTAGAAAACCGCTTACATCATAAAAATCTGAGCTAAAATGCTGAGGTGTAGCATTTTCCCACCAAGCTCTATTAATATCCTTATTCATTTTCATCACTATTCTTTAAATAAGCTATATGAGCTATTAAAGAGTTTATAAATTCCTCTGAACTCTTTGGTTGTTGAATGATGTTATCTTCTTTCAAGGCTTTAAACATTAATGAATACGAGGAAACTGAGTTTAAAATAGGAGCCCAGTATTCTCCTAAGAAGTATAATTTTCTTGGAGCAATAAACCCTCTATCTATACACCAAAGAGTAGCTGTAATTTCTTGAAGAGAACCGATCCCACCTGGAAGAAAAATGTAAAAGTCACCTAACCAAATTAAAGTTTTTAAGCGTTCAAAAGCGTCTTTAACAAAAAATAAATTGGTGTAATGTTCTTTAATGCATGGATCTGAAAATGAAGAAGAAACAATCCCGTAACACTGCCCATTGTGCTTGATCATTTGATTGGAAATCATGCTCATGGAAGCTTGATAACCACCATTAAGAATTGCAATGTTATTTACTGAAAGTAGTGGAATGAAGCTTAACCAATTTTTATCTTCTAAATATCCCTGACTTAAAAGTTCTTCGCTAAGAACAGAACTACCAAATACAGTTGCAATAATTCCTTCTTTAATTTGTTCTTTTATAATTTTGCTTTCCATTCCTATCATTTTATCATTCCCATACTATTAAATTAAAAACCTGCAGGAAAAAGTCTTTTTAACTTTTTTGCATATCTTGTTAGATATTGTTGACGTTCTTGAGCCGAAATATTTTCCACTTCATAAGCAATAAAAGGATCTAATACCTTAAAACCACAATAAGCCAACATTCCCCTAGTAATTGGATATAATATTCTATTCATTGACCCATGCTTTCCGTTCTTTTTATAGATGCGCTCTGGACCTCCAGTTGTCATTACCAGGAGTGCTGTTTTTTGATTTAAACCTCCAGTTTTATATTCCATATCTTTTCCATAAGCAAAGTCCTTGGTTAAAACTCTATCAAACCATCCTTTTACAATCGCAGGGACAGAGAAACACCACATGGGACATTGAAATATAATTACTCCACTTTTTATGACTCTTTGCTGTTCTCTGATAATATCAGCTGCAAAAGTATTGTTTTTATAAGCATGCTGCTGTTCTTTTCTATAGTGAAATGAATCCTTTTTTAATTGATGAGTAAAGTCTCTCTCATCCCCAACAGGTTGAAACTCTTCCGCATACAGATCAGAGACAGTAACTGTATGGCCAAGTTTTTTAAGGGTATCGATAGCAACATCTTTTAAAGCCGCGTTAAACGAAGATTCTTCATGATGGGCGTAAACAATTAACACATTCATAAATTTCCCCTTTTGTAGGGAATATCAAGTTGCTTGATATATTCTAGAAGTGAATTTAAGCTATTTAGCTCTACTATTTTATTTTTATCATTCGCATTTAAAAGATTTAAATCAAAAAAATGCCTTTTTTCTTTTCTGGCATTTTTATAATGATTGAGTAGGATAAATTTACATTTATACAATTTAGCACTCATCCAATCCGCATGGCTATCTCCAACAAAAAAAACGCTGCTTCTTGGTTTTTTATCCCCTAAAATATTTAATATAACTTCTTTAGAAGGCTTGCTATGTTCCGAATCCCCACTTCCATGGATTCTTTCAAAAAATTTACTTACTTTCAAATATGTAACTTCTTTATGTAAAATATAGCTCTTCTTATTACTTATAATATATAATTTTACATTTTTCTTTTTTAGGTATTTTAAGAGTATAATTGAGTTAGTAAATAATTTTATATTTTTAAGATCAATCTTCTGATAATAATAAAAGTAAAGAACTTCTCCTATTTTTTTTAAATAAAGAGGAAGATTTTTTACAACTTCACATAAAGATAAATTCCAGTAGTTACGATGTTCTCTTTCTATTTGAGCTCCGTATTTTTCAAGAATAAGTAAAGTTTTATCCATTACATCTTTCATTGCTAAAGATGAATCTGCAAGCGTATCATCCCAATCAAAAATTATATGTTTAGGAAGCATGATAATTTGTTCTTATTCTACTTTTTAAAAATTCTAAACTGCTGTAAAGTCTATGTCGAAATCGATGGCTTTGCAAAATGCACCAAATTTTCCTTTTACATTTTTTACATCCAGCTTTGATTTATTTTTTACCCAACTTAAACTTTGACGTTGAACTTCTTCTATTATTTCTGCCAAGCTTTCTTTACATTCTTCTTTTTGGTGCAGCAAAGGTAACCACCTTTCAATATATTTAACATGATGACTTTCATCAGCAATATCATATTCTGTTATTGTAGCAGCAGACGGAAATCCTAATCTAAAGAATGCATCAGCTGCACTTAGTTTCCTGGGAAACGAGCACCCTTCACCTGTATAACATAGCCGAGCCAAATACCATGTATAGGGTTTTTCCCTTTTTACTTCATTAAGTGGGAGAGTGTTTAAAGGAATGCCAAGCTTCTCTAACTCCCGCATTCCCATGGCTATATGCCTACATTCGTCCCAAAGCTGCTTAATAAAATCTCTATAAAATTCATATGGCATTCCATCCATATCAAAAACCATATACCCTAAAGAATCAGGAACAAACATTTCCGCAAAATTTTGATAAAGCAAATCAGAAAGCTTTCCGTGCGTGATGCGTGGAGCAATAAACTTAAACTCTTCTACAATGCTAAAACCCTGTTCTAATTGGGCAGGTTCAATGCCCGCATCTTGTAATTTATTGTCTTGATAAGGAGAAAGAGGTAACTGCTTTACTTGATTACTATGAAATCCTCCCAAACTTTCAAAAACATTTTGGATATAATCTTTTCTTAAACTAGCTCCCTCAGGATTTTGCACAGTATAAGAAGATACCCATATATCTACCCATTCAATTTGTTTTTTAAGAATACTTAGTACAGTTTCTATCCTGTCAATGGTAGGTAAGTCAGCAATAGGATCGCATTCCTTTAAATGATCCTCAAGCCGTTGAAAGAAATTAATTTGAACAACTTTAAATACACCAATTAAAAAATCTTCAATATTCAAGGCTTTTGCTAAGATTTTTTGTAGACTTTTAAAGCGTTCATTAGCGCCAATCTGTTTTTTACTACCTGGCAGCTCACGAAGACGTAATTCAAAAATTTCAATAATTTGAATCATTAAATAGGCCTGACGACCAAGATCCATTTTAAGCTTTAGCCAAGGAATATTGGGAATCCATCCTACTAAAAGACGCGCCAATTCTAACTGTAAATCCCTATAATCACTTAGAAAATTAATATTCTGCTTGGGACGCAAATATTCATCTGATGTGTACTCTCTCATGAGTGCTGATTCGTAATTTTCTCGAATTAATTTCCATTCCTTATGAATTTCATCAGGAGGTAAGAGTTGATAAGAAGATGAAGAAGCTTTCATGTATAGTCCCTTCTTTATGAAGTGGCCCTGATATTATTGCCATACAGTCCACCAGATAACAAAAAGGAGCAAGTAGAGATTTTTTTAGTTATCTCTATATAGTTGAATTTCTTTAAAGATTATAACCTCAGCTTATATATTAAGCCGCAGTAAGGAGAATTTTACCAAAAAAAATTGAGACAAGAATTCCAAAACTGAGATAAATTTAGCATTATTTATCGGCTTTACTTTTTAATTTAATATAGATGCTTTTTTCAACAAGCGGAGAAATTTGCTAGCTTTTTTCTAATAAATTAGAAAACTATAGGTTCTGCTAATTTTTCATGGCTCTTTTAAAATAAGTTCTTTAAAAGCCTGCTCCGATATAAAGGCATCAGAAATCCCTAAATAAGGCCTATAAAATCTATGTAAGAATTTTGGTGATACATTGAATAACAACCCTAACATACAGATACAGTTATAATAAATATCGCTTCTCGCCATTTTTCCAAAAAATCTAGGTATAGCCTGAACAACAGACTTTTTATTATGCCAATCCATATTTATGGAGATTGAAGATTCCAGGCTTCTTACTTGATGTAAACAAACAGGGGGAAAGTATAGCATATCCCCAGGTTCAATTATGCACTCCATTGGGTTCACATTTTTAAATTTAGGATAGGTTTCATAATCTGGGTTTTCAGGATCCACTTTATAATATTTGTAGTTTCTGACATAACAATACTTTTCTTCATTTTTTAAGATAAAAATAAATCTTTTTTTTCCTTTAATCTGGAAAAAAATATTATGAGTACATAAACTATCAATATGCAGGGGGGTAACGCTATGCTTGCCTCCATAGTAAAATATTATATTTTGCCACCAATTGTATCTGTACCAACTAGGAAAGAACTCGAGAGGGAAAGGCGCTACATCTTCTCGTAACTTAGCGAAACAACTGAATATTGGTATGTCATGCAAGTAAAGAGTTTCTTTAATTTCGGGTATTTCTTGCTTTCTATCCATTGTATTAAAATGCTTTAAATATTCCTTAAATTTAATATATTTAAATTCTTCATCTTGTATGTTTCCTGATTTAATTTTAACATAATTATCTTTAATTAAATCATTAAAAAATATATCATCCCATTTAGTGAGTGCCATCCAATCTTTTACTTTTCCTTTTATCAAAAGAGGCTTTTTACCTAAATAATTCTGCTTAAATTCCTTTAAAGAGATATTGTTTACGGTATCTATTTGAGGATATATTTTTTCCATTAATTAAACTCCTACTTAGTGATAACGTGTAAGTTGTCTTTAACCAATTTTAAAGGGATGTTTATTAAAGGATACTGATCAGTTACAAGAGGGCAACCTAATGTACTCAATAAAATCATAGTAGCTTCATGAGTTTTAGGATTTAAATAACCTCTTTTATTGTCATGCTTTAGGAAGTTGCATATATGTTCAGCGCTAACATTCACATCAATCTTAGTTGAAACATTAATTTCTTCTAATAATTCATAGTGTTTATTGACTTCTTCATTTGATAAGTATCCCATTTGGTTGGATATTTTTGCCTCCACGATCATTCCTAACGCTACTGCCTCTCCGTGAGTTATGCGTAAACTGGAGTTGTTAGATAATATCATTTCAAGAGCATGGCCAATTGTATGTCCGTATTCAAGAATAAGCGCCCTATTCTTTTCATATTTGTCTAGCTTCATTACCTCGTTTTTTGCTGCAACACTTGAAGAAAATATATAATTAAGGCTTTTATACTCTCCATTAAGTGATTTTTTAAGATGGAGCTTCAGTTCATTAAAATTTTCTGGTGTAATGGCTAAAATATTTTTTATTGTTTCGCAAAGTCCTGATCTAGCCTCTGGTAATGATAATGATTCTAAGAAACTTAAATCAGTAAAAATAGCAAGAGGAGTATAAAAACTGCCGATTGTATTTTTAGCCATATTAGAGTTAACAGCTTGTTTTAAAGATAAAACAGAATCAAACATAGCAATAGATGTAGTCGGTATTTGGATAAATCGAATACCCCTATATAATAGAGAAGCAACTACACCTCCAACATTCCCTGGTATTCCTCCGCCTAATGCTATAACTACCGACCGTCGTGTTATTCCCCATTTCAAGCTTTCGTCAAGAAGATAAGAGACTGTATTAATTGTTTTATTTTTTTCACCAGGCGGAAAGGATAGTAGTTTTACTTGATTACACGTACAGAGCAGATTTGCGAGTGTACTCCCGTATAGTTTCTCTACTGTTGTATCCGTAATAATTAAATATTTATCTGCTTGTAGCTCGAGAATTTTTTCTACAATATCATTTAAACAGAAATCTCCCCAAAAATATGGAATATTTACATCCTGATACTGCAGTTCTATTTTTTTCAGCATTTTATTGCATTCATACCTTTTTTTATATATTCATGTAGGCATTTAATATAACTGTGAGATGCGAAATGCCTCAGAAAATAAATGTATGGATTAACGAACCAAAAGCAATGAGCAAAGACATAGAATTTTCAGCTATAGTTGAAGTACCAAATAATCCCAATAAAAAATTGTGGTATCTCCTACCCTTGTGTTTCTCAGACTATGTAACTGAGACTCATGATCCTTATCTACTAGGCACTATTTTTTTTGCTATGATTAAAGGACAAAACATACATATTCATGGCAAAGTATCTTCATCTTTACTTAGAAATTTGGAGGATTTTCAACAATATTGGGCATTATGGCATCCTGATCTCTTCAAAAAAGTGGAAGTAAGTGTAGAGAAAGAAATTGAGGAAGATCAGAAATCTCCCCCTGAAGCGATTTGTGCTTTTTCAGGTGGAGTTGATAGTTGTTTTACTGCGCTACGGCATAGTTACAAAGGAATCCAATATAATAGAAACTTAACCACTGGGCTTATTATTCATGGTTTCGAAGTACCCTTGGAACAGGAAGCAATATTCCAAGAATCTTTTAAAAGAGCAAAAATTCTATTAAGCAGCTTAAAGATAGATCTCGTTCCAATGAAAACAAATATTCAAGAATTCACAATAAATTGGCTGTATGACTATATGGGGGGCCTGGCTTCTTGCCTCTCTCTTTTGTCAAAAAAATTTTCAACAGGCCTGATTGGAGGAAGTAGAGCTAACACCACCTCAACCACTATAGCTTTTCCATGGGGTTCTAATGCTATCTCAGATCAGCTATTATCTAGTCATTCATTTCAAATTGTAAATGATGGAGGTTTTTTTACAAGGACAGAAAAAATAGCAGAGCTTGCGAAATATTGGCCAGAAAGTAATAAATATCTCCAAGTATGCTGGCTTCGTAATGATAAAATCGGTAATTGTGGAAAATGCGCAAAATGTATCGTTAATATCTTAAATTACAAAGCCAATCTATTTAATCCCCCCGAATGTTTTCCTGGAAATGTTACCGAAAATGAAATCTTAAATATGAAAGTGCAATATATTACTCAAATTGAAGATTATATAGAAATTCTAGAACAAGCATACAAAAATGGATTGAAAAAAGAGAAATGGGTAAAAGCTTTAGAATTTGTTTTATTAAATGAAAATTCGCGAAAAATACAATTGGACTGGCAAAAGTATTTGTTAGAAAAATTTAAAATGACATTTATTCAGCAAATTTAACAACAAATCTTTTCCTTACATAAAAAGCACTTTTAAACTTTTGAGAGGAAATTTGGAGAGATAACTAATTGTGAACAAGAAAAAATATATAATTATGTTTCAATTAAAACTACTTCTTGGACAATTAGAATGAAAAAACAGAAGAGACCTACTCTCAGCACTTTTATTTTTCGGTTTGATTCTGTTGTTAGAAACTCAATATCAAATCTACGATGGTTGTATTTGCATTTAAAAGCCAAAATAACTAATAAAGGATTTGTCTGCAATGCCCTTTCAGGTGAATCAGACTACAATATTTGCATCAATCCAGACCTTACAGTTTCGTGTAATTGTTATGATATAAATAGTTATGGAAGACTGGGAAATTTAAATAACAATACATTTGAAGAAATTTTTTCAGGTGAAGTTGCTAATGATTTTAGAAAAAAACTAGCAAGCGGAAAATTACCTATTTTTGACTGTGTATGTTGTCATGAAAAAAAGTTAACCTCAAAAGAGGAAGCTAAAAAAGCTATAAGTGAATATAAATATCCTTACAAAGGAATAATGGTAGAGACTAATGGAGGTTGTAATTTAGATTGTGGATGTGGCAGGACCTTACGTAAATTAATGCAATATAAACCCCACTTTCAAAGGTGGAAATTATAGCGCAAAACCTAAAAAGAATAGGGATAAAACATATATGCTATTACAACTTAGGGGAGCCATTTTTATCAAATAATATCTTATGTGAACTTAAAGAATTTCGCTCACACATGCCTGATATAACGTTTAGTTTATCCACCAACGGGGTTCTGCTTAATACACCCGCAAAATATGAAGCTGCCTTAATGTTTGATGAAATAGTTTTTTCCATAGATGGTTGTGATCAACAAACAACGGTAAAATATCAAAAAGGCTCTAATTTTGAGCTTGCTTACAGTAACATGAAAAGGTTGGTAGAACTTAGAAACTTAAGAGAGCAAACAAAGCCTATTATCATCTGGAAATATGTTGTTTTCAATTGGAATGATAAAAAGAAACATTTAGAAAAAACATTACAGTTAGCAAATGAAGCAAAAATTGATAAAGTCTGCTTCTGGGGAACTTATTGGCCTATCCTTGGTACCTCTTGGCGTTTTTTGCTTGCAAGATATTGGAAAAAATATCCTCAAGATTTCAGATCACGAGTAGTTAAAATACCTACCTTTTAAAAAAGTTTTTTATTGATCAATATAAAGAGATAGCTGCTGAACTTTTAAAACAGCTTGATAAATTTTTTCCATATTTTCTCTCTTTGCCAGAAGTATTGAGTGGTGTATAAGGACGGTACTTTCAAATTGCCTGATGCTTTCTTGAAAGTGATTAGATGCATAGTTGGGCAATAAAAGCCAATTATATTTTTGATCCCTTTTAGGGTGGAAAAGTTTACAATTATTGATTGGTTGATGATTTGTCTTAACCCAAAACCCTAATTCAGCAGTAAGAGCAGCACAAATTTGTGATATATTTTTATTATTAAAAAAGTTCCTATCTATCCTGAAATTAAAATGAAAATAGGCCCGTTTATTATTTTGATTATAGGGTGAAATATTCATCACCCCAGGCACTTCTTTTAAAAGCGCAGCAAGATAAGAAGCATTTTCTTCTCTTATTGCATTTTGGGCTGGAAGAGCCTCTAGTCCTGCACATAAAATGGCAGACTGAAATTCAGTTAAAGCAAAATTAGCTCCTATTAGACTCCCATCTTCTTCTAAGTAATATTTTCCTTTCCGACGCCCATCATTATTCAGCAAAAACATTTTTTCGTATAAAGCCCCATCTTCTGTAGTAAGAATTCCTCCTTCTCCAGATGTTAATAGTTTTGATTGCTCAGTGCTAAAAACTCCAATAGTGCCAAATGTACCAGCTTTTTTTCCGTTCCACTCGGCCCCATGAGCTTGAGAACAATCTTCAATAACAAAAAGATTGTATTTCTCAGCTAAGCTTAAAAATGCATCTACATTTGCCATGCATGAATGTAAATGTACCATCAATATTGCTTTAGTTTTTGATGTAATTGCTTGTTCTGTATGATAAGGAGACATACACTGGGACGCAGGTTCAACATCCACTAAAATGGGGGTGGCATTTGCTCTCAAAACAGCAGTTGCACAAGAAACCCATGTTAAAGAGGGAACTATTACTTCATCTCCTTTTGTAATTCCTAAAGCTTGTAAAGCTACTAATATTGCATTCGAGCCATGATCTAGAGTCAATACATGTCTGGAAGAGTTAAATTCGCTAAATTTTTCGCAAAATATTTCGTTAAAAGATAGATCTTTAGGGTCAAACTTACCAATAGACCATCTCTCTCCTTTTAAAACTTTTTTTATATATGCTTCTGTTTTTTGATTAGATTGAGGCCATTTCGGCCATTTCCTTTTTTGAGAAACAGGTTTTCCTCCATAAATAGCAAGCTTCTTAGTACCTATCATTATTTATTCGCCGCATATTTATAATTTGAAAGTTGCGAGGATAGTACGCTCATATACTGCTCATAAAACTTCAAATAATAGTTATGGATTGGTCTCCCGTCTGCACGCCATCTATTATCCAATAAGAATTGGGCAATATTGTAAAAGTCCATTGCTTGCGTATAGTCTTTAATATCATAATGAGTGCGCAATAGATCAAGGCGACAATATATACTCAAATGAGCCCATGGTATATTATGGGGATTTTCCTGCTTATAGCTTTCCTCTTGTTCTACTTTTGTACTTCTAAAAAAGGAAGTTCTTTTAAAAGGAGTATTAAGATAATACTTATGATGGTTAAAGAGCTTAACCCTTTTTCCATTGAGATAAACTACTTGGATTCCTTTTCTTAAGGCAAAATTTAATACCTCCTCAATTTTATTGATGATAGGCTCTCCCTTATCGTTCAA
>CAIULA010000032.1 GCA_903899945.1 uncultured Alphaproteobacteria bacterium
ATCTACGATTGTTACGTTATTTGATTTAAGTTTTGTGTAAAAATCCCAGCCAAATGCTGGATTTTCAATAAAAATACCCAACATTAAGGCGGCTGCTCCTGAATAAAAAGGACTAGGGATAACAATTTTGTCTTTGAATTCCGGTTTATTCAAGTCAGAAAAAGACGTAAGTTTTGATGCCAAATTCTTATTAAAAACCAAGCCAATGCTAATTTTTTTAGTGCCACAATAGGTTTTATCAGAATCATAAAACGCTTTTAAGTCTTCGGCAATTTCAATTCCATCTAAGGAACCTAAGAGTCCTTTGTGCTTTAGGTTTTCCATGGCTAAGGTGTCAGAAATCATGATGACATCTGCCTCAAAGTTACCGTTTTTAGTCTCTAACAAAAATCTATTAACGACTTCGGTTGTGCCGGATCTAAAGACTTCAACATGAATATCAGGATATTTCTTTTGAAAAGCATTAACAAGTGCCACAATGTCTTTGTTATGTTGAGAAGTATAGAGGATAACGTTCTCTTTTTTCCTTTCACAGCCCCATAAAAATAAGAAACATATGCAATATAGAAAAAATTTTTTCATAATTACTTTTGATGCATTGCTAAACATTTGCCTATCCATAGACGTGTTAGTTTTTCCTGTAAAGAATTTTGCGAGAGCCGCTTATTTAGGCATTCAAAGTCAACCAGATCAAGAAGTTGGTCCTGATTCGCGCAAGAATAAACGATTTTCTCTTCACCGGTAACAGGATCTTTATGAATTTGCAGGCACTGCGCGCAGATTTCTTTCATCATGCATTGCATTGGTGAATTGATGCTGCCAATCGCAATGTGTTTTGGATTTAAATAGGGACTTAATGCTGTATGACGAGCCTTTGCGACTGCTGCCATCATGCGGTCAGAGCCAATGACAATCAGGCGATTCACCTTATTCAAAGCGATTTGCTGTTTGCCAAGTTCGCCTTTGGCATAAGCCTCTATAGCGTTTATGATATTTCCCACATAGCTAAGATCTTGAGGGCGGCCCGGACTAAAGCCTGGGGTTTCATCGCTGCACCAAATAATTTGATCAGCAGCTGCTTCAATCTCAGCAATTTTGTAGCGATCTTGGAGTTTCTTATACCCTGCAAAATAAAGGACACTGCATCCTTTTGCCCTAAGGTTTTGCCCTATGGAAAAAAGAACCGCATTGCCAAGGCCGCCGCCTATTAACAGAACAGTTTGATTGGTTGGAATTTCGGTTGGTTCACCCGTTGGTCCCATCAACACCACAGGTTCTCCTGGTTTTAAAAGTTGGCAAAGGTTTGAGGAACCGCCCATTTCAAGAACGATTGTTGAAAGCAGACCTTTTTCAGGGTCAACCGAGGCTCCGGTTAAGGCCAGACCTTCCATGGCAAGGCGCGTTTTATTTACAAGTGGCGCTAAGGTTTCAAAGTTTTGTAGGCGGTAAAATTGTCCAGGTTTAAAGGCTTTTGCTGCCAAGGGCGCCTTAATCACAACTTCGACAATGTTTGGGGTTAGGCGGTTGATAGCCTCAACCTTTGCACGGAGGAGGTTATTGATGTTGCTTAAGAATCTGCTTAAGTCTTTTTGGCCAGGGGTGCGTTTCAACACGCGGCTTATAACTATATAACCTTGCTTGGCACTGCCCATGGCTTTGACCACATTTCCAGCGAAGGAAGGGTGGAGGTCACCAAAGAAACTTGTGCCCTTATTATTTGTAAAGCGCATCAAAACATGGACCTCTTGCGGTTTTGCGAGGCGCTCAGGGGACACAGGTTCGCCATTTTCATTAATTGCCTGAAAGGTCAGGTTTTTACCGGCTGTATTCAGGGTGATTTGATCGGGTGTATCATAGCGTAAATTGGTATTTGGCTTGGTTCCGGCGGCAACCAAAATGCTGTGTGCAGATAGAGTAAGTTCTCTGTCCTTGTACTTAACGGTTAAGCTTTCGGCAGAGCCATATGGATCAACATTAACCCGGATAGGTGTGGCATGATCCAAAATGCTGATCCCTTCTTGAAGAGCAAGGGCAACCTCTTCGTGATTCAACGTATAACTTGGCGCATCCGTTATGTCGCGACGATAGGCAATTGTAGCGCCTCCCCACTTTTGAATAAGCTTTTGAACTTCAAGGGGGTTTTCTGCTGTATTTATTGCACGGGCATGTTCCAGCATTTCATCGGCCAAGGCATTCTCATAAGCTGTCCACCCGTTTCGAACGTTTGTTTCGCCCAATTCAAGGGCAAGCTCATGATAACGATCAGAAAACTTTTTAACCTGTACAGGATAATATGCCATGGCTTCGGTTGCTGTATCAATGGCGGTTAGACCGCCGCCAATGACAACGACTGGCAGGCGAATTTGAAGGTTGGCAATAGAATCTTTTTTAGCGGCACCTGTTAGCTGAAGGGCCATTAAAAAATCACTGGCCTGACGCACGCCAGGAGCAAGAGCGTTTTCCATATCAATTAAGGTCGGACTGCCTGCGCCAAGACAAAGGGCCACATGATCAAAACCTAAGTCAAAAGCCTGATCGATTGTCAATGTTCCGCCCAATCGTACGCCACCAATCAGGCTAAATTGAGAACGGCGTTCTAACAAAAGGCGAATGATTTTCAAGAAATTTTTGTTCCAACGCACCGTGATACCATATTCAGCAACACCACCAAAGCCGCCCAATATACGTTCATCAAGGGGTTCATTGATTTCATCAAGATTATAAATCGGTTTAAAAGTGGTTCTTGAACCGTCTAAGTTAACGCCGCTTAGGTCTGTTGGAAGAGGTTCGATCTTTAAGCCTTCAATTCCCACCACCGTATGACCGTCATTCATAAGGTGATGGGCAAGTGTAAATCCAGCCGGACCCATGCCTGCTACCAGGACGGTTTTACCGCTTTCGGGCAGGGGTAGGGGACGCTTAAAGTTTAATGGATTCCATCGGGTCAAGAGGCTGTAAATCTCAAATCCCCAAGGCAGGCCCAAGATGTCATTTAATATTTGTGTTTCAATGCCGGGGATATTCACAGGTTCTTGTTTTTGATAGATGCATGATTTCATGCAGTCATTGCAAATGCGATGACCTGTGCCGGCAACCATAGGATTATCAATAATGGCTGTGGCGAGTGCCCCAAGGCTGCAGCCCTCTGATTTGAGTTTATTCATCTCAGAGATTTTTTCCTCTAACGGACAACCCGTCAGGTTGGTGCCGAAATAATTCTTTTGAAAACGCCCTGTCTCGGGAATTTTTGATTTAAGGCCTTTGGAACAGGAATCCTTGCCTTGCTTATGACACCAAATGCAGTAATTAGCCTGATCCAACGCTTGTTCACGGTTGACGCCTGTATCAGTTAGGGCAAATCCTTTCCGTTCGCGTAAATCGTTTAAATGCCACTTACCGCTTGAATCTTGAACGAGGCCATGAATCAAATGATCAAAATCAAGTTTTTGCGGTGTTTTGAAAAGAACGCTGTCTTTATGAAGACTTTGGCCTTTTCTAGTCAGCGTTGCCCAGGCGGCATACATCGCGGCTTGTTCCAATATGCCTTTATTAGCTTCTTCGTCTTGCTGCCAAACGGTAATAGCCTTTGCAAATTCAAGTTCCGAGGATAGGGGTAGGTTATTTTTGACAGCACTTGCTTCTTCTTCAGTGACTGACGGGTATTTCTTAACCGCATATCGTTGCACGAATTGCCGCTTGACGGCCATTAGAGGGGCAAGATCGCTGTGTGCAGTTTGAAGGGCCATAATCTCAGTTTTGATGTTAAAGAGGCTAGCTATAAAATCCTCTAAGATCGGCGCTAGGGCAATAATCAGATTGCTTTCTTCAATCGGCATAAGCGGAACGTTACGGGCAGTTGTTAAGGCAGCGCTAAGATCAGCGGAGGTTTCCTTAAGAAAATCCTGAAAAGCCTCATCAATCTTGGCAAGACCCTGGTTCGTATAAAGATCCTCAAAAGCGAGATTGTAGGAAAGATGGAGTGGGGGCGATGAGTTATGCATTTATTCTCATTAACACTTTATCAACAGTTACGTTCTATAATATATGGTGGAAGTGAGGGGGGAAGGTCGTCCCTGCTACAAAGGTGCCTAGGCCATTTTTAAATGGGTTTGGGAATTTGGTCACCTTACAATAAAACACTACTCTGAAAACCTTAATGCCCTCTTAAAACTTATCAACACCATATTCTGAGTGTACGTTTTTTGCAATAAATCTGTTCATTCCAATAGAGTTTGTGTATACCTGAAGGCGAATGGGATTTCCAGATTTGTTAAGTTCCCGAATAGACCCTTCTTAAAGTGAGTTCTTAAATGGTAACGGTATATCTAGGTTTGGGTAGTAATCTTGGCGATCGAAGGGCCTATTTAAAGGCAGCAATTCAGGGTTTAAGTCGAATTTTAACGGATATCGAAGAATCTTCCATTTATGAAACGGATCCTCAATACGTTACCGACCAGCCGGTATTTTTAAATCAAGTAGTTTCAGGCAAAACCGATCTAGAACCTTTGGAATTTTTAAAGAATTGCCAAAATATTCAAACAGAGATTGGCCGTACGCCTCAGACAGTGCGGTTTGGTCCCAGGGAAATTGACATTGATATTTTAAGTTTTGGCGATGTTGTTTTAAAAACAGACACAATTGAAATTCCCCATCCCCGTCTTTACGAGCGTTTATTTGTTCTTGTGCCTTTATGCGAGATCGTCCCCAATTGGTTATGTCCTAAAACGGGCGAGTCGGTTCAAGATTTAATTCAAAAACTTTAGGATCTGCAAAATTCACCATCACGTGGTGAAAATTTCACCATTAAGTGGTGATATTTTCACCATTAAGTGGTAAAAAGAACATACGAGGTCTTTGAATAAGAGAAAATTGATGTATCCCCGTTTTCTGAGTGAACGTATTTTATCAACAAACATGCCTGTTATTTTGATTAACGGTGCTCGTCAAGTTGGAAAGAGCACCCTGGTCAAAACTCTTTTTGGAGATACGCACGATTATGTGACATTAGATGACCCTCAAACTTTATCTCTGGTCAAAAGAAACCCTTTAAACTTTGTTCAAAATCAACTCAGGCCCCTAATAATTGACGAGATCCAACGTTACCCAGATGTCTTATTGGCCATTAAGATGATTGTGGATGAAAAGCGACAACCCAGGCATTTCGTGCTAACGGGTTCTGTCAATGTGTTGGGTTTAAAAGATTTAAAGGACTCTCTTGCGGGTCGTATGGTTGTTTATAATTTGTGGACCTTGTCTCAAGAAGAAATTCAAGGAAAGCAATCTTCTTTTCTAGAGAGCTTATTTTCAGAAAAATTACAAATCCCATCTTTTGATTTTTCTGTGGATATTTTTAACAGAATTCAAAGAGGTGGATATCCTCTTGTTTTGTTAGAAAAGGATCCGGATTCTCGAAGAGAATGGATTTATGCCTATATTACTCAATTAATTAACAAAGACATTCGTGATTTATCTAACATCGAAGGACTGACAGAAATTCCTAATATCTTAGGTTTACTCGCGAGTCGAACAGGTTCTTTATTAAATGTAAACGACTTATCGCGTTCGTTGCATATTCCCCATACAACCTTAAAAAGATATTTAAGTCTGCTCCAATCATCTTTTTTGTTTTGCCCCCTTAATCCATGGGAGAAGAATTTTGGCAAAAGGCTTACCAAATCAGGCAAGTCTTTTTTAAATGACACGGCCATTGTGGAATGTCTTTTAAACAAAGACACACGAACGGATTCTGTATTTTTTGGCCATATCTTAGAAAATTTTGTGATGCTTGAATTGGTAAAACAACTTTCTTACAAAATGAGATTTGTGAAATTACATCATTTCCGTTCTGTGAACGGAGAGGAAGTGGATTTTGTTTTAGAGGCTATGAATGGTGATGTTGTGGCTATAGAAGTTAAATCATCCTCTCAGTTTTCTTTAAAGGATACAAAAGGCCTTCAGCTTTTAAAGCAGTCTCTTGGAGAAAAATTTAAACAAGGCATTCTTTTATATCGCGGACAAAATATGCTACCTATTGAATCAAAGATCTGTGCGGTGCCTGTGGAGGCTTTATGGTCATAGATCTTTATGGAGCTTTTATTTCAATCTTATAAGGACCATGACGTTATGTTGGTTGATAGCCATTGTCACTTAAATTTTCCTGAATTCAAAGACGATCTGGATGCTGTTATAAAAAAGGCAGCCGAACAGGGTGTTAAGACACTTTTGACAATTAATACCAAACTCTCTGAGGCCAAAGACATTCAAAGGATTGCTGATCTCTATCCGAATGTTTTTTGCACCGTGGGCGCGCATCCTCATGATGCAGTGGATCATAATTATGATGGGGTTTATGAGGATTTGATTAGGTTGGTCCAGCATCCAAAAGTTGTCGGGGTTGGTGAAACTGGCCTTGATTATTATTATGAGAACAGTCCGCGCGCCGAGCAGATAGAGTCTTTTAGAACCCACATCAGGGCATCGATTGAACTTGATTTGCCGCTGGTGATTCACACACGTGATGCTGATGAGGATACGCTTAATACCATCAAAGACTTTCCAAGGGCAAAAGGGGTGTTTCACTGCTTTAGCGGCAGTAAAGATTTGGCAAAAGCAGCCTTGGATCTTGGGTTTTATATCTCCTTTTCAGGGATTATCACCTTTAAAAAAGCAGAAGATTTGCGCGAAGTTGCTGGCTTTGTGCCAATGGACCGTATTTTGGTTGAAACGGATTCGCCGTTTTTAGCACCGATTCCTCATCGGGGTGCACGAAACGAGCCTGCCTATACGTACATTACGGCTATGAAATTATCCGAAATCAAAGGCATTTCTTTAGAGGACGTTGCTCATCAAACAACTAAAAATTTCTTTCAGTTGTTTGATAGGTGTGGAAAAAATTAAGAAGAAAGAGCTTTTAGAATCTGAATTCAAGTTACGCATCTTTCCTCTTAGTGTTGCAATTACACTATGTAGTAAGCTGATATACCTCCTATCTTGCTTTTTTGGCAAAATAAGGGTAGGAAATAGATTAGAATCTATTCCTATTTTTTATTTTCATAAGGTTGTAATGGCAAAAGCGTCCACGTTACTTGGGACTTTTACCCCAGAAACATTATTAAGTTCTTATAAACAAATGGTGCTTATTCGAAGATTTGAAGAAAAAGCTGGGCAGTTATATGGAATGGGTTTGATCGGTGGATTTTGCCATCTCTATATTGGTCAGGAAGCTGTTGTAGTAGGTCTTCAGGCTGCCATGCAGAAACAAGATACTGTTATCACCAGTTATCGTGACCATGGTCATATGTTGGCCTGCGATATGGACCCTAGAGGCGTTATGGCCGAATTAACAGGGCGAGAAGGGGGATATTCTCGTGGTAAGGGCGGTTCGATGCATATGTTTAGCCGTGAGAAAAATTTCTTTGGCGGACATGGTATTGTGGCGGCTCAAGTTCCTATTGGTGCTGGGATGGCGCTTGCTCATCAATACAAGGGTGACAACGGGGTCTGCATGACCTATTTCGGAGATGGCGCTGCAAACCAAGGTCAGGTCTACGAAGCTTTTAACATGGCAGCTTTGTGGAAATTACCCGTTGTTTTTGTTATTGAAGACAATCAGTACGGCATGGGAACTTCAGCGACACGTGCATCAGCGAATGCGGATTTTTATAAGCGCGGAGAACCTTATGGTATTCCAGGTCAAGTGGTCGATGGCATGGATCTATTTGCTGTCAAAGAAGCTGGTGATTGGGCGACAGAATATGCCCGTTCTGGAAAAGGTCCTGTAATCTTGCATGTAAAAACCTATCGTTATCGCGGTCATTCTATGTCAGATCCTGGAAAATACCGTAGTAAGGAAGAAGTTGAGAATATGCGCCAGAATTTTGATCCGCTTGAAAGAGTTCGTCAATTTATCCTGGATCATAAGATCGGCAGCGAAGAAGATTTAAAAGCAATTGATAAAGATATCAAAGACATCATGGCTGAAACCATTGAATTTGCTCAAACGTCTCCAGAACCAGATCCATCGGAACTCTATACCGATATTCTTATCGAAAACGTGTAATAAGGACCAGTTGTATGACCCAGACTCTCACAGTTCGTGAAGCCTTAAGAGATGCTATGGCGGAAGAGATGCGCCGTGACCCAAACGTATTTTTAATGGGTGAAGAAGTTGCTGAATATCAAGGTGCATATAAAGTGAGCCAGGGATTGCTCGATGAATTTGGTGCAAAAAGGGTAGTTGATACTCCTATTACGGAACATGGTTTTGCGGGTCTTGCCGTTGGTGCCGCATTCTTGGGACTCCGCCCAATTGTTGAATTTATGACGTTTAACTTTTCCATGCAGGCTATGGATCATATTATAAACTCTGCTGCAAAGACCTTGTATATGTCAGGCGGACAGATGGGATGTCCGATTGTGTTTAGAGGCCCTAACGGAGCAGCATCCAGAGTGGGGGCTCAACATTCTCAATGCTTTGCCAGCTGGTTTGCACATTGTCCTGGCCTTAAAGTTGTAAGTCCCTATTCTGCAGCCGATGCAAAAGGATTACTCAAATCAGCAATTCGTGACCCAAACCCAGTTATTTTCTTGGAAAATGAATTGATCTATGGCCGTTCTTTTGAGGTGCCGACAGATTCAGATTATCTAATTCCAATTGGAAAGGCTGCTGTTGTTAGGCAAGGAAAAGATGTTACGATAACAGCTTTTTCGATTACTGTGGGCTTTGCCTTAGAAGCCGCTGAGAAATTAGCAGAGATGGGAATCGACGCTGAGGTTATTGATCTTAGAACCATTCGACCACTGGATACAGAGACAATTTTAGATTCTGTTAAAAAGACCAATCGAATTGTAAGTGTTGAAGAAGGCTGGCCTTTTGCTGGTGTTGGTTCTGAAATTTGCACGTTGGTTTGTGAAAAAGCATTTGATTACTTAGATGCTCAGCCTGTGCGCGTTGCAGCTGAAGATGTGCCGCTGCCTTATGCTGCGAATCTTGAGAGATTAGCATTACCCAGCGCAGAGAAAATTATCCAAGCCGTAAAAGCTGTTTGTTATAAGTGAGGACTTAAAATGCCGATTCAAATCTTAATGCCTGCCTTAAGCCCCACAATGACCGAGGGAAACCTTGTCAAATGGCATAAAAAAGAAGGCGATGTAATTAAGGCTGGGCAAGTCCTTGCAGAAATTGAAACCGATAAAGCCACCATGGAAGTTGAAGCTGTTGATGAGGGAATTTTGGCTAAGATCCTGGTTGCTGAGGGAACAGATGACGTTAAGGTCAACCAGCTGATTGCTTTGATTTTGGAGGAGGGAGAGGATGCCTCCAGTCTTGATAATCTGAAAACTCCGGTACTTGCAGCAGCGCCGGTGACAAAGCCGGTTACTGAAACAATAGCACCAGAAATTGAAAAAGCAGCAGCATCTGTGCATGAGCATGAAGGGGAAAGGGTCTTTATCACGCCTTTAGCAAAGCGCATTGCTGAACAAAATCATGTCGATTCTAGAACAATTATGGGCTCAGGTCCTAATGGTCGAATTGTAAAAGCTGATGTGGAAAAAGCCCTAAATGGTGGTTTAGATAGAGCTGCAGTGCCTGCCTTAAGCTTGGGCGGTTATACGGACATTAAATTGAACGGTATGCGTAAAGTTATCGCAAAAAGGTTGACTGAATCGAAGCAGACCGTTCCTCATTTTTACTTAAGTGTAGATTGCGAATTAGATACCTTAATGGATTTTCGTCGCCAACTTAATAATCGACCCAGTGCGTCTTATAAATTGTCGGTTAATGATTTTGTGATTCGCGCTTGTGCGTTGGCGTTAAAAGAAGTGCCAGAGGCAAATGTAACCTGGCATGAAACTTATGTGCGTCAATATAACAACGCGGACATAAGCGTGGCTGTTGCAGTTGATGGCGGCCTTGTAACGCCAGTTATCAGGGCTTGTGAACAAAAGTCAGTGGCTGAGCTTTCCTCTGAAATGAAGTCCTTGGCGACAAGAGCGCGAGCAGGTAAATTAATGCCAGAGGAATACCAAGGCGGTAATTTTTCCTTATCAAACCTTGGTATGTATGGCGTGAAAAGCTTTGCGGCGATTATCAATCCGCCACAGGCTTGTATTCTTGCAGTGGGAGCGGGGGAAGAGCGAGCGATTGTTAAAAACGGTCAGATTGCTGTTGCAACAGTGATGAATTGTACTCTATCCGTTGATCACAGAGCCGTCGATGGCGCCATTGGGGCAAGGTTTTTGGCGGCGTTTAAATCCTTGATCGAGAATCCGTTGGGGTTATTTGTCTAATAAGGGCTATAGCATAACTTTTCTTTAAATGAATAAGAGAAAATATTATAAAAAACAACGGACGCATAAATTTTTATGAATTATACTAAGAATGTTTTAGTATGATGCAGCTGTTGCGAATAATCAACGAGGTCAAAATGTGGTATTTTAGCTGGATGCTTGGGACGGGGCTCGCTTGTACTTTTGCTATTTTAAACGCAATGTGGCTGGAGTTGGATTAATACGGCGAAGCTAACGCCTACAATGAATTTATTCAAGAAATCTAAAGCTATTAAAGTGAATTTCCTATGGGGATTGAACCTTTTTGCTATCAAAGAGACTTAAATCAAAAATACATAAAAAAATTGTTTTTCTTATAGTTAATAAGTTGTATATAAGTACAACATTTGTTAAATAAAAATAATCATTTATAATTATGTTTTTTCAATTTCTCCCTTTGTTTTCATTTATATGCAATTTAATAGTCATGTCTTTTTTATCTCAGCTAGAAGCCATGGATTTAGAAGGCATATCAGGCAACACTGTCACAGTGGCATCTTTCTCTGAAAAAGAAACTAGCTCAGATGAAGATGAGTTCGAAGATGAAACTGAGGCTCAAGAGTTGTTTTCTCAGGCTGAATTGCGTGCTAAGCATTTAAACCTAACCGATTATACGCTTTCAATGCTTGATGGTAGAATTAATCACCTTCAAACACTTATAAATACGTGTATTGACAGAACGATTGATGCAAGGGAATTATTGGATAGAGTAGGCGATTTTTATGGCTATTCAGAAAAGTTCAAAAGTGAGCATTTTCCAAAATCGTGGGTAAAACCTACATCCTTTTTTGACGATTTTAGGCGTAAGCTTTGCAGTACACTTAATATTTACGAAGAATTCAAAGAGTTAGTTGTTAAATATAAAAGCAAAAGAGATCCGAACAATAAAAAAGAACTAGAACTTTTTTATATTAATTGTTTGATGCGGTTAAATCAGTTGCAGCTTACAAGAGAAGCTCATGCTTCTTTTTATCAGGATCAAGATGAAAGCGAATATGACTTTCTAAAAATAATTTCTAATTTGTTGGTTAGAACATTAAAACCGGAACGTTTAAAGCAATATGACTTTTTAATAAGTCTGTATAGATACGATCCTGCTGAAAATGGAGTGCGTTTTAGTTTTGATGCGCTTAACGAATACACTAAAAAATCATTTAGTGATGCTCAATTTTTAGAATTAGACAGCCATACAAATCGTATTCAAAATAAAGCCTACCAAAAAGCAATAAGAGATAAAATAGGGCGCATCGCATCAAAAATAGCAAAATACAAAAGAGGTCTTGAAGATAAAATACGTCAAAACATGGACAAATGTGGGCGACTTAGCGATCTATCTGGAAACATGAAATTAGCTAGTTTTTGTTATGATAGCGCGCTTGATTTAACCCAGGGATATAACCAAATTTTAGCTGAACTTTGTGAATATAAAACTCTTCTGCAAGAATTGAAAAATAAAGAAGAAAAAGATTCTTCACCTAGAGTATTACCAGCGGTTAAAGAAAGAAAAAAGAAACAAACACCGCCAGTTGTGCTGACGGAATTAAGGAAAGCGGTGGATTCGTCTGTTGATGCTCAAGAAAAGGAACCGGAAATGATGCCTGGGCAAGAGGTAAAAGATACTGCGTGAAGTATTGCCAACCTCATTAGAGGCTGTTGAATCAGTTGCCACATATGGAACAGATCCTTTAGAGGTAGGGGTAGATGTTGTGGCCGAGCCAAAAAAAGAAAGGGTCAAAAAACGTGGCGTTCCAGATTTGTCGCGTGCCCAAAATCCACCTTTCAGTTTAGAGCAAGATATTGAACAGCAAAAAGAAGCAGCAATTGATTCAGGCTTACTTCAAAGCTTAACAAGAGATATAAGAGGCTATCCGGCTTGGATTCAAGATTTACTCATAGGTAAGCAATTGAAATATAATAAGATTGTAAAAGAGTTTATTCGAGCTTTTAATGGAATGGTTCAACAATTTGGAGATGATACAAATATTGCTGCAGCAGCAACGGCACAAAAAGGTCATCGTATTATTTTTTCTTTACGCTCAGATGTTGATAGTGTTCTTTATACCGAAAGTGCCCATGTTCCCCATGGAAGTGCTCTTAAAAAATCACACCCAAGCTGGAGGTATGCTTTGATTCGATTATTACAAAGAACATCAGTTATTGCGTAACGATAAGATGTCTCTTTTATGTTGCGAAGATTTGGCATTTATTAAAGACTCAATATTAAAACAAAAACCGATTGAGGGTTACTGTTAAATCTTATAGGTTAGCTTAAGGCACAAGTAATCAGTGGCCGGGATTGGGCGCAAAAATTAATGAATTTTTTTAAAAATAGAAATATTTATGGGGCATCCCTGATTGTGTTCGTGTCGGTGATCACAACCTTATCTAATACATTAACTCATCTCCTGCCTAAAGATTTTCCAACTGAAGAAATTTTATTTTTTAAAGTCGGTATGGGCTTATGCTTGATTATGCTTTTCCATATAAGAGACTTTAATACCCTGATTCAGACCGACATGCTTCATTGGCAAGCACTTAAAGGGTTTGCAGGGGCAATTGGCAATTGGTTTTGGATTGCTTCGATTCAAGTTATGCCTTTAGCTGATGCGACGGCCTTATCTCTTACCAGTGCATTTTTGACAACTATAGGAGCGGCATACTTTTTTTTCGAACGTATTAATCGATGGATATTGTTGGCGCTTAGTATAGGGTTCGTGGGAGTTTTTTTGATTTTATGCCCTTCAGCCATGATCTTTAGTTTTTATGCGTTCTTTCCTTTATTTTCAGCCATTTCTCTTTCTGTATCCTCTTTAATTATCAAAAGAGTTTCCTTGAAAGATTCTTCCAATACTACGGTTTTCTATCTGATGCTGTTTATGACTTTGTTTAGTGTCGGACCTGCTTTTTGGAATTGGCAGACTCCGGAAATCAATCAATTGGCCATGCTGATTATGATTGGCGGTTTATATGCGGCAGGCCAGTTTGCGCTGATTGAGGCTTATACTCATGCAACAGCAGGTTTTTTGGCGCCTTTTAAGTTTACACGTTTTCCGCTTGCAATCTTGTCTGGATTTTTTCTTTTTGGAGAATACGTTACCTGGAAGACAGCCCTTGGCGGCAGCTTGATTATCGCTTCATATTATACAGTTATAAAAGCAAAAAGTGTCCCTGCCTATTTTTATACAAAGTCGAATTCAACAGCTATTTAGCGTTAAATTTATATCGTAAGGCCTTTATCTGTTTTAAATGCTATTTCTACCACGCCTTGGGGGTTGAATTGGGATATGAATTCTTTATACCAATTCATTCTATCTTGGCTGCCCTCCGTCGTTAAAAGTAACTGCTGAGCATAAACTGCTATATCTTCTACGATTCGTTCGTACCGATAATATGACAAAAGTGTCATATTAACTTCGGCTTTTCCGTAGCCCTTATAGAACGATTCTTTCTCATACGGCTTATTCCAAACATTAGCAACACCTGCGCCAATAAACATGAGGTCACGTTCTTTAGGCGCTAGGATAGGCTCATCCCAATCCACTATATAGATGGCGTCATTTTCATCCATTAATACATTGCCACCATGAAGATCAGAATGGCACAGCACGAATTGATATGATTGTTCTTTGGCCATTTGGGCCAGTTGTTCAGCTCGATCTACCAGCCGATGAATAGCGGCCATATGCTTTTTCATAAAAGTCAGTAAGTTAACGGCAATCATGTCACCACTTGGTTCATATTCGATAAGCGGATAGAGCGATCGCACGGCCTGTCTCCATTTAGGCGAATAAGATTCTTGCCGGATCTTAGCTTGGACTTTGGCCGGCACATTAATTCCATGAATTTGACACATCGCTTTGCCAAGCGTATACCATTGATCGTTCGTTAGATCGCGACTAAATCCGTCATGACCATCAATAAAGGGGTATACAGTCAGGATGAAGCCGTCAATCCACTGAGCTGTTTGACCGCGGATTGTTTTAACGATGGGAATAATTTGCTCAATTCCAGCATTACGTAACAGTTCTATTATGATGGCGCTGATATCATCGTGGTGTCCGTGTTTTAATTTTACAAAATAAGATGACTTGTTATGCGTTTGCGCTTTATATACTGACGCATGTATATCTGCATCCAGAGGAAGGAATGTAAGCGTAGCAACTTCAATGCCGTAATTGATCTTTAGGCAATCAATAATGCGCTGCTCTGAAAGAGATAAATTTTCCATAAAAGATAAGATTTGCGCGCAGGTCATAAAACAAAAGAAAATTATTGACGAGATTCTAAGAGAACATGAATTTGAAAATCATTGAGTTTTTAACGCCCAACCCTGACATCATTGTGCAGTACTAAGGAAAAAATAAGACCCTGGCTAAATAACAATGTAATCATGGCTGTCCCCCCATACGAAATTAAAGGTAGGGGAATTCCCACAACGGGCAATAAACCCATAACCATGGCCATATTAATAAATGCATACAAGAAAAATGTGGTGGTAAGGCCAATTCCAACCAATCTGCCAAATTGAGTACGCGAAGATAAGGCCACATTAAAGTTGTACACAATAATCATGGCATATAAAAGCAACAAGACAATCGCACCGATCAACCCAAATTCCTCACAAAACATAGTGAATATAAAGTCTGTTTGCTTTTCAGGTAGAAAATTGAGGTGGCTTTGGGTCCCTTGTAAAAAGCCTTTTCCCCATAATCCACCTGACCCTAGAGCAATTTTCGATTGCATCACGTGATAACCTGTATTCATAGGATCACTTTCTGGATTGAGAAAGATTAAAATACGTTTTTGCTGATACGTGTACAAAGAATTCCACAAAATAGGAATAACAGCTAAAACACTAGCTCCTGCTACAGCAAATTTCCATATTCTAACTCCGGATACAAAAAAAAGAGCTATTCCGCTTGCAAGCAGAATCATGGCTGTCCCAAGGTCAGGTTGCCGCATAACAAGCAAAGTTGGTGCTAAAATCATAATCAAAGGGATAAGCAGAGTCCGAAGATATCCAACGTCCTCTAGTGTGCAGCCGTGAAAGTAACGAGCCAGTGCTAAAATCAGGCACACTCTCATTAATTCAGACGGTTGTAAGTTAAAGGCATAAAGATCAAGCCAACGCTGTCCTCCCATTCCAACAAACCCAAGAATTTCAACGGCTAATAATAAAAAAAAAGAAATGATATAAAGAACGTAAGCCTTAGAATACCACTGACGAATATCTGTAATTGAAACAATAAGCATCATTAAAAAACCAATAACAAATCTAGGTACTTGCTTTATGGCCCAGGGAGAAAAACTACCATTGGCAGCGGAAAAAAGCATTAATACCCCGATTCCTGAAATAACAGTCAAGAGAATGAGAATAATCGGATTTAATTTTTTAAGACGAGGAATGTTAATCATATTATGCCGGTATTAATTTTTGGGCTGCATACAATATTTCTTTGCCTAAAGGGGCAGCGGCTCGCGCCCCGCTTCCTCCGTGTTCAACCAAGACGCTGATTGCAAAGCGAGGTTTTTCAATTGGCGCATATCCCACATATATAGCATGTTCTCGAAGGAGATAAGGTTTATTATTATGAGTATTTGTTTCGCGTTGTTGCTGGGTTATGCGGCAAACTTGAGTGCTTCCGGTTTTTCCCCCCATTTCAAAATTTGGCTCTTGGATTCGTGAATTATAAACTGTCCCCCAGGGTTTGTTGACCGCATCTGACATGCCATTCAAAATTAACTGGCAATGCTCATGAGAATAATCCAAAGACATGGTTTCTTTTATTTCATCTTTCTTGACAAGATGCGGCGTTACTGGATGCAATCCGTTGACAAGCATAGCAGTCATTTTTGCAAGCTGTAAGGGCGTTGCTAGGACATAACCCTGTCCAATGGCAATATTCAGAGTCTCACCTGTTGACCAAGCTTGACGTTTTACAAGTCTTTTCCAGCTCTTTGTTGGGATTAAACCTTCTTTCTCACCGCTGAGTTCAATGCCAGTTAGACTTCCTAAACCAAAAGATCGCGCTGCCGCTGCAATTGCGTCAACTCCTAAAAGAAGGGCAAGATTATAAAAGTAAACATCGCAGGATTGAGCAATTGCTGACTCTAAATTAATATTCCCGTGTCCTCCATATTTCCAATGCCAACAGTGAAACCGATGGCCATAAAAATCATAATGTCCAGGGCAGTGAAATGTTGTGTGTTCGTCAATAACGCCTGCGGATAAGCCTGCAAGACTTACAATCATTTTAAAAGTCGATCCGGGAGAATATAAACCAGAAGCCGCCTTGTTATTTAGAGGACGATAAGGGTTTGAAGAAAGTTCTGTCCAGTCTTTTTTAGAAATTTGACCCGTAAATAGGTTGGAATTGTACCCGGGTGTTGAAGCTAATGATAAAACAGCCCCGGTATGAACATCTAGAACGACGCTTGTTGCGCTTTCTACTTTTTGCAAAATATTATAAACACTTTTTTGCAATGGATAGTCTAAGGTAAGTTTTAGATCATTGCCGCTAATGCTATCAAGTGTTGAAAGCGTGCGAATGACGCGGCGTGTTGCATTAACTTCGACTTGTTTTAAGCCCGGTTCCCCTCTAAGAGATGAATCGAAGGTTTTTTCTATTCCATTTTTACCGATTTTAAACCCAGGTAATTCAAGCAAAGGGGTGCCATCCAAATCTTTTTCTGAGACAGCAGCCACGTATCCAACTATATGACACGTTTCAAAAGGATAAGGATAAAACCTGGATTGAACTTTTTCAATAATGACTCCAGGAAGATCTGGGTAATGTAATTCTAATTTCGCAAGTTCATCCCAGGTTAGATCCTCTTTAACAATGACTGATGTATATCTTTTTCTTTTTTTAACTTGGGATTGAAGATTTATGACTGTTTGTTCGTTTAGAAATAAAATTTCTTTGAGCTTTTCAATAATTTTATTGAAATCGATATTTTGATCAAGATTTAGAACGCCTCTGTATAAAGTGTGATTATCAGCTAGAATAATGCCAGATCGATCAATTATTTTACCTCGGAGTGGGGGAAGTAATAGAGACTGGATTCTGTTTTTATCGGATAGCAATTGGTAATGTTTTCTATGAACGACCTGCAAAACGTAAAGACGCCCTACAAGTCCTAGAATTAAAGAGGCCTGTATGCCTCCTAAAATAACAGCACGTCTTGTAAAGACTTTATTTTGGTCTTTTTCTATCAATGTATTATTATCCTATCTTTTTGCTGATTGCATACAAAAGTTTTAAGCCAAGTGGATAGGTACATATGGTTAAAATTGTTCCAAATGAGCATAAAGAAAAAGAGAGAGATTGTTCAAAAATATAAGATAAAAGTAAATTATGAAGCAATAAATCAAGAATACAAAAAACACCAAATCCTATCCAGCTTAGTGCTATATCTCCCCTGATTAGGTATCGGCCTTGACTGATTAGAAAACTATGAAGGCATAAAAATTCTAAGCTTGAGAATCCTAATGGATAACCGTAGATGCCATCTTGTAGTAATCCTGCTAGGAATATGCCTCCTAAGCTTATCATCGGTGGGTAATAAAGAGTTCCAAAATATAATATATATAAATAAAGTTGAGGGTAAACACCTAGGAAAGACCATATAGGGAAAGCATTAATCATTAAAACAAGTATAGATAAGATTGTGTACATAAAATAATGCCAATCTCGGAGTATGGCCTGCCAAAAAGATGCTCTAATACCTTTACTCGACATCGTCTGGCACAGTATTTTTAAGAATCGTTACATATTCAAGGCGCGTTACATCAGAAATTGTTGTTGCAGTAATAACTCCATTCTGGACATTTGTTACAACAGCCACAGGTAATCCAGGAGGGTAGATCCCCCCATATCCTGAAGTCAAAAAACGATCGCCTATCTTAATAGGGTCTTTTTTAGTTGAGAGTTGTGATTCTGGGGAGGAAGAGCTATCAAGATGGATGACGGTCAGTTCGCGAGGGTTATTCTGCCCTGAAAGAATGGCTTGTTCCCCTGTTGATTCAACGCGCACAGGAATACGAGAATTAAGATCAGTAATTAGCATAACTCTGGCTGTCGTCATGCCAATATTAATGATACGGCCAATAATTCCATCAGGACATACAACAGCCTGATTTTTTGCAAGATCTAAAGAGCTTGAATTTGCAATGAGCATGGTTGAACGATAACCGTCATTTGGAATACCCAGGATTTTTGTTGTGACAATGCTATTTGGTAGATTGGGATCAGTGTTTAACATTTCCTTTAAATACTGATTCTCACGTTCTCTCTTTTGAGCTAAAACTTGCCAATCAAGGAGTTTTTTATTTTCCTCTCTAAGACGATTAATTTCCTCTCTGAGGCTGTCATTATTTCTTATATATTCTTTTGTCCACTCAACAGGTTGACTTAAGAAGTGAACGGCTGGAGTTGTGACATCCATCATCATGCTTTCTAAAGAAGAAAGAATGGGATGTTGCGCAGAAGACAGATATAAACAGTATGCTGATATAGCAATAAAGAGGATAGTAAAAAAGAACTTATTGATAGCAACAACAGAACGTTTGAAAGTACGTGCCATGAACATAAAGAATATATGGTTTCGTCTTAATCCTGTTACTTTTAAACCGAAGAGAGAGAGAAGCATTGTAATTTACATTAAAAATAGTTTTGAACTATAGCTGCCGCATGGATGTAGTCTATTTATCATAAGCCTCTCCTTTGCAGATGGTTAAATTATTTTATTTCCCTGGGCCAAGCTTTTAACCAACCGTTTATTTTAATACATGCTGGTGAGAACGTTTTGAAGGGTTTTCATTTCTTCTAGAGTACGTCCTGTTCCCATAACAACGCAGGTAAGAGGATTGTCAGCTACAAAAACCGGGACACCTGTAGCATTAGATAGGACCTGTTCTAAATTTTTCAATAGAGATCCTCCTCCTGTCATAACAATACCTCTATCAACGATATCCGCAGAAAGTTCTGGCGCTGTGTTTTCAAGAGCAGTTTTAACACCTTCAGCAATTGTTGTTACCACTTCGGTCAAAGATTCAGCTATTTGCTTTTGGTTAATTTCTATTTCCTTTGGAACTCCATCGTTTAAGCTACGACCTTTAATAGAAATTGTAACTTCTTCGCTGTTAGGCATAACGACTGCAGATCCAATTTCCTTTTTAATACGTTCAGCCGTTGCTTCACCAATCAAGAGGTTATGGTTGCGTCTGATGTAGTTGATAATAGCTTCGTCCATTTTGTCCCCGCCAACTCTGACAGAGCATGCATAAACGATGCCACCAAGCGAGAGGACGGCAACTTCAGTGGTGCCACCACCAATGTCAACGACCATGGAACCTGTTGGCTCTGTTACCGGCAGTCCAGCTCCAATTGCAGCAGCCATTGGTTCTTCAATCAAAAAGACGCGTCGTCCTCCGGCACTTTCGGCAGATTCTTGGATAGCGCGTCTTTCAACGGCTGTTGAGCCTGATGGAACGCAAATAATAATTTGTGGCGCCGCAAAACTACGGCGATTATGCACCTTTCTAATAAAGTGTTTGATCATTTCTTCAGCAACTTCAAAGTCAGCAATAACGCCATCGCGTAATGGCCGAATAGCCTGAATATTCCCTGGAGTTCTTCCCACCATAAGTTTTGCTTCCTCGCCAACGGCAAGAACCTGACGTTTTCCTTTGCTGTGCGCAATAGCAACAACAGAAGGTTCGTTTAAAACAATCCCGCGTCCTTTAACATAAACCAGAGTATTGGCAGTGCCAAGATCGATGGCCATATCGGCAGATAACATTCCAAGTAGACGGGATAACATTTTTTTCCTTTATTATTAAAATCCAGAGTTTGTTAACTCTACAAACCATTCAAAGAATGATCAAGCACCATTTTATATTAGATGATATTTTGCATTGATCCCGGTTAATAGAGTTTTCTATTTCTTTATGGTTACGTGCTTATGCGGATAATTTATCGGCTATTTCATCGCTGATTTCAAAATTTGCGTACACGTTTTGAACGTCATCATTGTCTTCTAAGACATCAATCAATTTAATAAGTGTTTGCGCGGTGTCCTCATCGCAAGCAATTGTATTTAAAGGTTTCCAAATAATTTTGGCTTCCACAGGGTCGCCTAGTTTCTCATGAAGGCTGTCCCTTACGGTTGCAAAAGAATCCATAGAGCAAGTGACTTCTTGTATGGAGTCAAGCGTTTCAACATTATCAGCCCCAGCTTCAACAGCTGCCTCAAAGACAGTATCAAAATCGTATTTTGATGCGTCAAAATGGAGCATGCCTAAGCGTTCAAACATAAACCCAACACTGCCGGTTTCTCCTAAATTTCCGCCATATTTATTAAAATATGACCTGACTTCAGAAGCGGTTCGATTGCGATTATCTGTTAGACTTTCAACAATGACGGCAATACCGCCTGGGCCATACCCTTCGTAGCGAACCTCTTCGTAAACGGTTCCATCGTCACCGCCTAAAGCACGCTTCATAGCTCTGTCAATGTTATCCTTTGGCATGTTTGCGGCACGGGCAGAGGCTAAGGCAGATCTGAGTCTGGGGTTAGAGTTTGGATCAGGCAGGCCAGTGCGGGCTGAAACCATAATTTCACGCGCAATTTTTGCAAACTTCCTGGCACGCTTCGCGTCCTGTGCCCCTTTGCGGTGCATAATGTTTTTAAATTGGGAATGTCCTGCCATATATAACTCTCTTTAGAAAACCATACCCGTTGTACCGGATAAATTCTTTACGGTTGTTGTTTAATGTTTGTAGATCAAAAGGTCTAAAGTCCATTGGTGAGTCTTTTAATCTGTGGGCTCATTATAGCCTAAACTTCTTAAGACCGAAACTTAAACAACGAGAAAAAATCATACGCTTTATCGGTCACCTACCCGCTAATGTAAGGAAATTTTATTTGAGGCTTATTCAGTCGTTAACCTTGTCTAGTTCACTTTCTTCTGAGTCAGACACTGGTTTTCTGTCTGACGCTGTGACAAGCCGTATGATGTAGTCATCAGATTCGCCAGTTGTGCCTTCTTCTATTCTGTGTTGTTGCAGCATGTCAAATATTCCGGTTTCGTTTCCAGGCCTAACTTTGATTGACCCCACATCATCAAGTCCACCACCTCCTAGAGCGCTTCCATCTAAACCAAACATTGATGATGATGTCCTAGATAACGACGGTGACGAGACGGGTGTGCTGCTAGCCAATCTCCTCTTAGAGGGGGTGCTGCTTGCAGCGATTTGTCTGGTAAGTTCTGAGTGTGTTATTCCTAACCTTTTTAAAGATCCAATGACTAGAGGGCCAGCAGTGGTTATATCTAAAGTTTCAATATTGTCAACATCTAGTCCACTGTCATGAAGAATCCCTTCTTTATAAAGTTGAACAATCGAGTTAAAAAATTCCAGGGATACTTTAACCCTTGATTGAATTTCTGCTGCCGCTAATTCAGCGCCAGCTCTTCTTGCGTCCTCTATTGCGGATTCCCTCGCCTGTTGAGGGGGTAAGCGGTTCTTTGCGCTGCCTTCTGGGCCAGGGGGAGGATTTTGTGCAGTTCCAAAATGTAAAAAAGGAAGCTTACGGTTTAGAGTTAGCTTGCCGGGAATGATTGGGTAATCATTATCACCCATATAAAAATAAACAACTGCCACTGCAGCCGCTGTAGCGCAAACACCGGTGACAGAGGTCCGACTAAACCATCCATTTTCTCGAGCATCTGTTCCAGCGCTAATAGCCGTTTTATTACCTGTTAAAACCAAAAAGAAGCTAAGAAACAGAATAACAATTTTTTTATGAAGCATTAAAACCTGCCATTAAAGTTATAAAATTATTTTTGAAAACAAAAGTACATCAAAATCAGTAAAATTGCACTAAAATAAGTATTACTACTTAAAAAAGCAAATCAAAATTGTAATTTCATAAAATTTGCGTTTACTCGTTGTAAACAGTTTCGTTTAAAAATCTTCTATACCTAAGATTAATAATTTACAGATCGAATCCGGAGATGTTTTTGAGGTGCTGCTGTTTGTACATGTGGAAAAACTTAACAGCATAGTCATCGCAAGTCGCAGTGTGAAAAGTATTCCGCTATTTCTGCATTGTAGACTCTTTTTAGGTACATGACTACATTTGAGATATCGGCAACTGACTCTTCGGCGTAGAGTCAAATTGATTCGTTACAAGAAAACTTCATGGACCTTTTTTCATAAAGCCATTAGACTTAAGCAAATTCTGATTTAATAAAGGGATGAATGATGGAGCATAGCAGCAATACCTGGTACGGCACAACAATTGTATGCATTCGAAAAGGTAATCAAGTCGTTATTGGCGGCGATGGACAAGTTACGCTTGGAACACAAGTCATTAAATCACAAGCGCGTAAAGTTCGTCGTCTGGCTGATAAGAGTGTAATTGTTGGCTTCGCCGGCGCAACGGCTGATGCCTTTGCTCTTTTTGAAAGGCTTGAATCCAAGCTTGAAAAATATCCCTCTCAGTTAACAAGAGCTTGCGTAGAGATGGCTAAAGATTGGCGCACAGACAAATACCTTCGCCGCCTTGAGGCCGTAATGGCGGTTGCTGATAAGAATGTTTCTTTGACTCTGACTGGTAATGGCGATGTATTAGAGCCTGAGGATGGAATCATTGCTATTGGTTCTGGGGGAGGATATGCATTGGCGGCTGCGCGCGCTTTCTCATCATCGACAGATTATGACGCTGAAACAATTGTGAGAAAATCCTTGGAAATTGCGGCTGATATCTGTATTTATACGAACAGAAATATTGTTCTAGAGACCCTTACGATTTAATCGCATTAGTATAAAATAACAATAACTTATAAGAGAATTACGTAATGACATCTTTAACTCCTCGTCAGATTGTTGCAGAGCTTGATCGTTATATTGTCGGCCAATTGGATGCAAAGCGCGCTGTTGCTGTTGCTCTTAGAAATCGCTGGAGACGTTTACAGTTAGCCGCTGAGTTGCAAGAAGAAGTTCTGCCTAAAAATATACTTATGATTGGTCCAACGGGCGTGGGAAAAACTGAAATTGCTAGGCGTCTTGCCAAATTAGCTCAAGCTCCGTTTATCAAAGTCGAGGCAACCAAATTTACTGAAATTGGTTATGTTGGACGTGATGTCGAACAGATCATCCGTGATCTGATTGAAATTTCCATTCATATGACCAGGGAACGTTTAAGGGAAGAGGTTAAATCAAAAGCTCTTATTCACGCAGAAGAAAGAATTTTAGACGCTTTGGTCGGAGAATCTGCAAGCCCAGAAACTCGTCAGAAATTCCGCCACCTTCTGCATAACGGAGAGCTTGCAGAAAAGGATGTTGAAATTCAAGTATCCGATTCCGGTGGGCTTTCTATGCCAACGATTGATGTCCCAGGTATGCCAGGGGCACAAATGGGTATGCTTAACTTGGGGGATGTTTTTGGAAAGGCTCTTGGTGGTGGTCGTACAAAATCCAGAAAAATGCCCGTAAAGGAAGCTTTGAATGTTTTGATTGCTGAAGAAAGTGATAAGCTTCTTGATCAGGAGAAGATTGTGCGTGAGTCTATTGATATCGTTCAGCAAAATGGTATAGTTTTTATCGATGAGATTGACAAGATTTGTGCCCGCAGCGATCATCACGGGGCTGACGTTAGCCGTGAGGGGGTGCAACGCGACTTGCTTCCTTTAATTGAAGGTACAAGCGTTGCTACCAAACATGGAACGGTGAAAACAGATCACATTTTGTTTATTACATCAGGGGCGTTTCACCTTGCAAAACCTTCAGATCTTTTGCCTGAACTACAAGGACGTCTGCCAATTCGTGTGGAATTAAAGGCTCTTACCAAAGATGATTTTGTCCGCATCTTAACCGAACCTGAGGCGAATCTGATTCGTCAATCGAAGGCGTTAATGGAAACAGAGGGATTAACTTTAACTTTTACAGATGAAGCCATCAATGAAATTGCAACCTTAGCAGCTGATATTAATCAGAATGTTGAAAACATAGGGGCAAGAAGACTTCATACCATTCTTGAAAAACTTCTAGAGGAAATCAGCTTTGATGCAAGTGATATGGAAAAAAGAGTACTTGAAATAACTCTTCAAGATGTGCGTGATAAGGTCAGTCCGCTTGCCAAAAATCAGGACCTTTCTAAATTTATTTTGTAATAAGAAAAGTCGCAGAGTATCAAATTTCTTCCGAGTAAGGTTGATTGTAGTCTGAAATTAATAATCCTTTTATACTTAGATAATTGGTAAGGGTTATTGACCTTAATCCTTGATTATTTGACCTTTGGCCGTTATGCTCTGCATATGCTTAAAAAAACTTTATATCGATTAACAAGAGTGCCTGCTCAAGACAGCGGTGTTTTGTCAGTGCCTCAATTAACGAACGAAAAAGGTTTATCAAGACGTAGCTTTCTTAAATCAACAGGTACGTCTTTTTTATCCTTGGCACCTTTGTCATGGATGGGATTTTCAGGTAAGTTTGGTGGTTTCTTGGGCGAAGAAATAGGCGGAGAAATAATCCCATCGGATCTCCCTGTTATCCAAAAAGGTCAGAAATCTCTGAGTTTTTATAACGTTCACACCGGTGAATTTTTAAAAAAATGCGTTTTTTGGGCGGACGGCAAATTTGATCCAGTTGCCCTCAAAAATGTTGATCGGCTTTTCCGTGATCACCGCACCGACAAAGTTCACAGTATCGATTATAGGCTTTTGAATCTTTTGCATAACATTGCGCAAAAGCTTGGCGCACAAAAGCCGATTCATCTTGTATCGGGGTATCGTTGCCTTGAAACCAACAACCGTCTTCGCCTTAATGAAGGTTATGGTGTTGCAAAGCACAGCCAACATACTTTAGGAAGGGCCGCTGATATATACATTGAAGGATATTCCCTTAGGAAAATAGGGCAAATTGCTTTAAACCTTAAAAGCGGTGGTGTGGGGCGTTATGATTCCTTTGTTCATGTGGATACAGGGCGCATTCGACGTTGGGGGCGTATGGCTTAATGCCAGAACTTCCCGAAGTTGAAACGGTACGCCGTGGTTTAATTCCTGTTTTAGAGGGGAAAATCTTAAAGGCGATAGATGTTTACAGGGATGGGCTCAGATATCCTTTCCCGCCTCTTTTCAAAGAACGACTAAAAGGACAGCAAATTCTTAACCTTACAAGGCGCGCTAAATACCTTTTGCTTCATTTAAACGAGTGCCAGACTTTAGTTATCCACCTTGGAATGTCTGGACGACTTAGGGCTGAAGACGCTTCTTCATTCGTACTTCAAAAACATGATCACGTTGTTTTCTACAGCAATGAAAGCAAAGCAATTGCCTATAATGATGCCAGGCGTTTTGGATTAATGGATTTGGTGCAAACGACACGGCTAAATGATCATCCTCTTTTTCGACACTTGGGGGTTGAGCCATTTGATGATGATCTAACTCCTGAAGTTTTTCATAATCTTTTAAAAAAGCGCCAAAATTCCATAAAGGTCGCTCTTTTGGATCAAAGAATGATAGTCGGTGTTGGTAATATCTATGCCAGCGAGGCCTTGTGGGCTAGTGGCATTCACCCTCTTAGAGTTTCAGATTCTTTAACTTTAAAGGATTCAAGAAATCTTCTTGATCACATTCGAAAAGTATTGAAACGTGCGATTGAAGCAGGAGGATCAACCTTAAAAGATCATCAACAACCCGATGGCAAGCTTGGGTATTTTCAGCATCAATTTGCAGTCTATGGACGTGACCTTTCTTCTTGTCCAAGGGAAAAATGCTTAGGGTACATTAAAAAAGAAACTTTAGGCGGCAGATCAACATTTTATTGCGATAAATGTCAGAATTAAGAATTTATACGAGTTTTTGTATGCGCTAAGCGCTAATATCGCTCTAGGTTTTAGAATCATCATCCTCTTATTTCGGGCGGATTTTTTTAGGGTTTAGTTTTTCTGGACCATAGACAAAATGCTTAAAATAGCCTAGTTTTAGGAATGTTCAATCAAGTTGTTTCCGTAGCTCAGCAGGATAGAGCGCAAGATTCCTAATCTTGAGGCCGTGGGTTCGAATCCCGCCGGAAACGCCAACAAATATGCGGATTTAAGGGTTTTTTAAAAATATTAAAAACGAGCTGGGGTTACGCTGGGGTTACTTTTAAGGTAATGTCGTTAGGGTTAATTTAACAGAATATGTTTGCTTCTTATTGTCAAGAGCCTCATGGTTTTATGCTCAATAATCAGGATATGTTCTCTTGTTTTTAAAAACTGAGCAATAATTTCTCTAGATTTTCATGAGCATTTTTGTGCTTGCTACTTGACATCGTTTTTATATTCTTTAATTTCCAGGCAATCGATGGAAAATTTTGTATTTTCTCAAAATCATACAATGCCCAATTTGGCTCTCCTTTTTTGAAGCTCAATAG
>CAIULA010000033.1 GCA_903899945.1 uncultured Alphaproteobacteria bacterium
ACTTTATTTTTAATGATTCTTTCACTACTGTAGTACATGGAAGTTATCCTTTCTTTGTTTTGATTAAAGTTCGCAACTCTCATCAAAACGGATAACTTCTCTTTTCTCAAGAGATGTCACATCTTGTCTAAACTATTTCAACTTAGAGACTATTTTTTTCAAGGGCGTGATGTATAACAATGTATAGAACCTTTGTTTTCTAAAGTTTCATGCCAAGATCGTTTCTTTTCTGTGTTTATATCCAATCAACCTGCAGACTATCCTCTGCCTGATAAAGCAGGTTCACGTCTGCAACTAGGCAATAGGATGTCTTACGATGTTATAGCCCCATGTGGTGATAAATGTCAGTGTCATGCCTTGGGGCACTTATACGTAGGCGATATGCTATGTCATCAAAGTGTTGATCATTTGGATCATATCCGCCAAATTCATGGATTAGAAGGGGTTGATGACCGGTTTATGGGATTGGAATTTAATCCGAATTAGGTGATTTTTATTGGATGTTAATCTTTTGTTAATAAATAGGGGATTAGTGTAAAGATAGCTTATGAAAAGGGGATAAAGCGTTTTAAGATCCCTCTTTTAATAAAGAGTAAAATTAATGAAAAAAATAAAAAAACGTCAGCTAAAAATCAAAGCCGGCATTTTTATTGTAGCTTTGTTTGTAAGTGTTCCTTTTTTGGGACAGTTTTTTAAGCCTAATTTACCAATTTTATCAGATGCAAGAATCTCAGATCCTTCTGAGAAAACAGAGCTGGACGCTAGAAAGCCCAGAAGGTTTAGATCAACCAGTCATGAATTTTTAGAGAAGGTTCCAAAACCTTTTAATCCCCAAGGCCTTGCTGAATTAAATGTATCTGCAAGCGCTCAGTTTTCTTCTAAACAATTAAAAACAATTGTTGATGAGACTGTATCCGACAAACACATTACCCCAGATCAGTTCATCTTGGTTGACCTAAGACAAGAGACGCATCTTTTTATAAATGGATACCCCGTGTCCTTTTTTAGTCCTAATTTTTCCAATAGCTGGGGTCGATCAACAAAAGAAACAGAACAAGATGAAGAAAATCAACGAGAAAAGCTTTTAAATGAACCTGTGGCCCTTGTTCATTATGTAATTGAAAAAGGAAAAAAAGGGGCTTTAGGAAAAGCCCTCAAAGAACTGGAAGTCATCCATCAAGTCCAAACAGAAGAAACGGTTGCTAAGCAGTTGGGTGTTAAATATGTGCGTTTTGCAGTCAGTGATCACATGCGTCCCAGCGATGAGATTGTAGATCAGTTTATTAGTTTTGTTGGGGCGTTACCGAAACAAAGCTGGCTTCATTTTCACTGCAGAGGAGGCAGCGGCAGAACTTCGACCTTTATGACGATGTACGATATGATTAAGAACGGTAAGTATCTGGGTAAAGAGGATATCCTCGCTCGTCAAGTTGCGATGGGCGGAAGAAATCTTCACAACACCAAATCTGAAGATAAATTTCGTAATTCTCTGGCAACCGAGAGGCAAAAATTCCTAGATAAGTTTTATTCTTATGTCCAAGCCGCTGATGGCCTAGGTGTTCAGCCATGGAGTGTATGGGTTAAGAAAAACTGATATACAGGGGAAGTGATCTGACTTCCCCCACTCTTTTATCTTGCCAATGGCTTATATTTAATGCGATGTGGTTGGTCGGCATTAATACCTAAGCGACGTTTTTTATCCTCCTCATAAGACTGATAATTTCCTTCAAACCAAACGACTTGGCTGTCACCTTCAAAGGCTAAAATATGGGTTGCAATACGATCTAAAAACCAACGATCGTGGCTGATGACAATGGCACAGCCTGCAAAATCAAGCAGACCTTCTTCAAGGGAACGTAACGTTTCAACGTCCAAATCGTTCGTAGGTTCGTCCAACAGCAGAACATTGGCGCCTGATTTTAACATCTTGGCAAGGTGCACACGGTTCCGTTCTCCGCCCGACAATTGCCCAACTTTTTTTTGTTGGTCTGGTCCCTTAAAATTAAATAGCCCACAATAAGCCCGGCTTGGCATAGTACGTTTGCCAAGGGCGACTTCATCAAGACCGCCAGAAATTTCTTCCCAAACGGTCTTATTGGAATTTAAAGCATCGCGGGATTGATCGACATAGCCCATAACTACAGTTTCACCAATCTTTAAGGTTCCCTGATCGGGTTTTTCTTGATCGGTTAACATACGGAAAAGGGTTGTTTTACCGGCGCCATTTGGACCAATAATTCCAACAATTCCGCCGCGCGGCAGATTAAAATTAACATCATCGATCAGTAAACGATCGCCAAATCCTTTTGAAAGGTGATCGGCCTGAATGACAGTATCACCCAAACGAGGACCTGGGGGAATATGAATTGCGCCATCGCCCTGTCCTTGATCTTGGGTGTCATTTAACAAAGATTCATAAGCCTGGATACGAGCTTTGCTTTTGCTTTGACGGCCCTTTGGTGATTGACGGATCCAGTCCAATTCACGCGCTAATTGCTTTTGACGGTTGGTTTCTTGTTTTTGTTCTGTAAACAGTCGTTTTTGTTTTTGCTCAAGCCAACTAGAATAATTCCCCTCATAAGGAATTCCTTGACCTCGGTCAAGCTCTAGAATCCAGCCAACAACATTATCTAAGAAATATCGATCATGGGTAATCAGAACAACGGTTCCTGTATAATCCTTTAAATACCGTTCAAGCCAAGCAACCGATTCAGCGTCCAAATGGTTGGTCGGCTCGTCTAATAAAAGCATGTCAGGTTTTTGAAGAAGCAAACGGCACAAAGCCACACGGCGTTTTTCACCACCAGATAATTTAGCGACGTCAGCATCGCCCGGAGGGCATCTGAGGGCATCCATAGCAATTTCAATTTTACGATCAAGATCCCACGCATCTAGGTTATCGATTTGTTCTTGAAGTTCCCCTTGCTCTGCTATCAAGGCATTCATTTCATCATCGCTCATGGGTTCAGCGAATTTCAGATTAAGCGCTTCAAATCGATCCAAAAGGCTCTTGATTTCAGATAGGCCAGCCATCACGTTACCGGCCACATCTAAATTTGGATTCAGCTCAGGCTCTTGGGATAAGTAACCGACTTTAACGCCGTCTGCAGCCCAAGCTTCGCCATTAAATTCTTTATCAAGGCCGGCCATGATTTTTAAAAGGGTTGATTTACCAGATCCGTTCGGGCCAATAATACCGATTTTTGCGCCAGGATAAAAAGAAAGCCAAACGTCCTTTAAAATCTCGCGCCCGCCAGGAAAGATTTTTGAAAGGCTCTTCATCACATAAATGTATTGATATGCTGCCATTGATAAGGGTCCTTATATTTTTCTAATTTTGCTTATCCTGCCTGAATCTGAAGAGGCTTGCATTAAAAAAAATTGTATTTTACTTTAGGGTTGACCACAGAAGACACAGAGGCGCATAACATCTGTGTATTTAACTTTTATGCGAGAAAAAAATATGTTTAAGAAAATAATTATATTGCCCATCATTGGGTTTTTAAGCATCTGCAGCCTAGAGCAAGTTTTTGCAATGGAGGAAGTTTCCGATACCCTAGAGACTGCAGCCGTCACAGTAAGAGCACGAGCTATAAAGCCAGAAGAATTTAAATTTGAACCGGTTGGTGACACTTTTAGTCGTGAGATTTCTGGAGAATCGGCGACTTTCTATATAAGAGGGTTTCGTAACACAAGGTCAGATTTTGCATTACTTCAGCAAGTCCATCCTGACGCTGACAATTTTAAAGGATTATTTTTTAGCCGAGCGATTGCAAGAAACGCAGAAGATAACCCGCTCAGTCAAAGAACCGCACCAAACCCATTTTATAGTGTTTTCATATGGAAAAAAATGTCAACAGAGGATTCTGAGTTTTTAGGTGCTATAGGCCAAGGTGTGCAGCCTTCATTTGGGTCTGTAGTGGGCGCTGGATACAATCCAGTAGAGCATGCAGATATTATCCAAAGCTTTGTTGATTCAAGAACTAGAGCCTATGGAGCGCCAAAAGAAGATGGTGGTAGAGAGGATGATACGCAGGTATTAGACCCTACTGGAAAACCGCTTGGTCTTGTAAGTCATTATTTGTATCTAAAAGAAACAGTTTCCGAAGAGGATCTTCTTAGCATTCTTGAAAGTATGTACAATTTGGCAGTATTTGCTAAGAGTATTGGAAGCTTACTTCCACCTGAAAATGATGCAACTCTTCTAAAGCAAGTCAGAACAGTTCCCCATCAAACTTATATGATTACAGATAGAAGTAGTAAATGCGACCAAATCCTTCAAAAATTTGATGGTCTAAGTGGTTTCGTTAGACATGCAGCTCCTGGGATTGATAAATTTTATAATAGACCTTTAGTGGCCTATACTCGCTTAATTGAATTGTCTACAGCTTCAACTACAGCTGAAAGAAAATAAGGCTTCGTAATATAACCTGATACTTTAAAACACGGGCCAGGATTTTATATCGCTGGCCTGTGTTGTTTTTTACAGTCTTAAACGAGTCTCGTTATTTACAAGCGATATCTGCAAAGGTCCCCATCAAATAACTTTTTAGTACACCTACCCTTTAAGTATATTTTCTCTCTTGACTTTAATAAGATATCTATAAATTATAGGGATAATTTTAATATAAATATGTGCCTTCGAGCCAATAAATATCCACCTATAAAATATGATAGGTATTAAAATAGAATCAAAGTTTGGTATAAATTTAAAACCAAATTAATAATTCATTATTTTATTAATAAAATTAATTTAAATTGTTGAGGGTATACTGAATGAAGCCCTCCCATTTTTACAAGTTTAGATCATTAAGGAGGCCTATATGCAGAGCTGCTTGCCATTTTTTTATTATCCAACCACGGTTTTGCTTGTTGATGATGACAGAAACTATTTAAGACAGCTTCAGTGTTTACTATCTAGAAATGCTGCAAAATTCATAATTGAACCAAATCCGCAAAAAGCGTTACAAATTACCTGCGAAAATATAAGCATGCAGGCGTCAACTTATAATTGCTTCCACTATCTTGAGGAAGAAGAATTTGAGACTTACCGAATAGCTGTGAATGTTTCGGATATTCACAAAATGGTCTATAATGATGCTCGGTTTGATCAGATTTCCACTGTGATCATTGACTATAATATGCCTGGCATGAACGGTCTTGAATTTTGTAGGCAAATTCAAAACACATCCATTAAAAAGATCCTTTTGACGGGTGAAGCGGATGAAAAAGTCGTTATAGAAGCTTTTAACAAAGGTTTGATAGATGCTTATATCCGCAAACATCAGGATAACTTTTATCCCGTTATTCAGGAAACGCTTGAAAAATGCCAAGAATCATATTTTTTAGATTTTTCTAAAAAGATTGAGACAATATTTGATCCTGAAGACCAGAAAAAAGCAGCTTCTTGCAGTGAAAAATTTAAAAACTATTTTAAAAATGTTATCCAAACTCATAAAATTAAAGAGTTTTATTTGTTAGAGCGAACAGGTTCCTTCCTTTGTTTTGATGAAGAGGGCAATCATGGGGTTTTATCAGCACAAACGAGAGAGTCTGTTGAGTTATTGCTAGATAGTCAAGAGGCAGCAACGGCTAACCCAAAAATTATAAAATCTCTTAAAGAAGGAACCCACATGCTTTGCTATAAGCACCTAAGAGAGGCATCTTTACCCGCAGGATCTAACTGGGGAGACTATACATTCCAAGCAGAATGTCTAAAAGAAGAGAATGGAACCTTCTTATGTGCATACGTTCCTGGAAAATTCGGGCTTCAAAAGAAACATATAAAAACGTTTAGCGAAGCAAAAAGAGATATCGCTGCCTAAGTTGTAGAGAATTGAATAACAGAAAATCTGAGGGAATTAAACAGAGAGTTTATTTCCACAGATGTTCTAAAACTGCATTAAGCCGCTGCCTACCTGCGGCTGTTGCAATCAGGTAAAGGTCCTCTTTCTTCAGATAACCCTCTTCAATTAAGGCATCCAGTGCCTTCATCGAAATTGTTTGATCAATGGAAAGATTTGTCAAACGGCAATTAACGCCCTCTGTTAACCGAAGACCCATCATCAGGCGTTCATGATCTTGTTCGAACGCGCTTAGTTCCTGAACTTCCTCGTCTCCGTGACCTTGCTCTGCGATTGCTTTTAGCCAAGCCTCTGGTGATTTTTTTTTGCCGCGTTGCATACTTTTTCTCATTCAACGATAGCCTTCCGTGTGCCCCAGGACCAACGCCTGCATAATCTTGATACCGCCAATAAACAAGGTTATGACGACACTCTGCTCCTGCTTTCGCGTGATTCGAAATCTCATAGGCCGGCATGCCGTTTTTCCCCATGATACTTTGCGTCAATTCAAACATATCGGCTGAAAGATTTTCTTCGGGCAGAACCAAATCCCCTCGCGCAAAAAGAGGTGCAAAGGCCGTTCCCGGTTCGATTGTAAGCTGATAAAGGGATAAATGGGTTGTGCCAAAAGCGAGTGCGTTGGAAAGCTCGTGTTCCCAAGCTTCTAGTGTTTGTCCTGGACGCGCATAGATCAAATCAAAAGAAATTCTATCAAAGGTTGATATGGCTGTTTCAATGGCTTTCATTGCTTCCTCAGCGCTGTGCTGACGACCTAAAAGTTTTAAGTCAGGGTCATTCAAAGCTTGAATACCAACTGAAATTCTATTCACCCCATTTTGTCGCAGTTCCTTAAAACGAGAGACCTCTACTGAATTTGGATTGGCTTCCAGCGTAATTTCTAGATCTTTGCTGGGTGTCCATAAAGTGGTGGCAGCCTCAATAATTACGCCTACGGTTTTGGGATGCATCAAGGACGGAGTGCCACCGCCAAAAAAAATACTTTGTAATTGCCTTGGCCCTGTTAGATTAAAAGTTCGTTTGAGTTCGTGAATAAGCGCATTCTGCCAAGCGATTTCGTCAATGCTTTGGCGTACATGGCTGTTAAAGTCACAATATGGACATTTTGATAAACAGAACGGCCAGTGAATATAAATGGAGAGGGTGGAGGCAGAGCTATCCAAAACACTTATCCATTAACTTTTTAAAAGCCTTAGCACGGTGAGATATCTTATGTTTTTCTTGAGGTAACATTTCAGCTGCTGTGACCTGACAACCATTCGGGATAAAAATCGGGTCATAGCCAAATCCATTTACGCCGCGGGCGGGGAAAATCAACATTCCATCCCAGCGCCCCTCAAAGATTTCCACATATCCATCGGGCCAGGCAAGGGCCAAGGTGCAGATAAAGTATGCACTGCGATTGCTTTTACCGGAAAGCTCATCTTCAACTCTTTTTATCGCTTTATTAAAATCTTTCTCAGGTCCTGCCCAACGGGCTGAATAAATCCCTGGTTGCCCACCCAAAGCCGGAATGACAAGACCGCTATCGTCTGAAAGTGAGGGTAATTGACTGGCCTTTGCGCAATAAAGGGCTTTTAGGCGAGCATTTCCTTCGAAAGTTGCTTCTGTCTCCTCAGGTTCTTCAATTTTCAAATCAGCAGCTGAAATAATTTCAAATCCAAAGGGAAGCAAAAGTTCTTTAATTTCACGAATCTTGCCGGCATTGTGACTTGCTATTAAAAGTTTTTTATCATTGAATTTGCGCATGTTTTTAACAGTCAAGAAGTATTGGGTTCCTCAAGATAAGCCAGAAAACCTTTCTTTTCAAGGAATACACAATAATGGTTTGAGAGTTCTTAAAAAAAATCAAATTAACTATTTTTCTCTTTAGTGAACCTGGTATAACTGGGCCAGAGCATTTTAAAATTGACAGCAACATGCAAAGACAAGCTGAAAAACTTTACCTGGTTGATGGTTCCGGTTTCATATTTAGGGCTTTTCATGCTCTGCCTCCGTTAAAGCGTCCTGACGGAACGCCTGTGGGTGCTGTTTTTGGTTTTTGCAATATGCTAATTCGACTTTTAGAGCAAATTAATCATGGGAAAATTGCCGTTATTTTTGATGCGGGACGTCAAACCTTTCGCCAAGGAATTTATCCTGATTATAAAACCCACCGCGCAGAGACTCCGCCTGATCTTATCCCCCAATTTTCTTTAATTCGCGACGCATGCAGGGCCTTTGCTGTTCCGTCCATAGAAATGGCTGGATTTGAAGCTGATGATTTGATTGCAACCTATGCCGAGGTGGCCAAGGCCGAAGGGTATGAGGTTATTATTGTTTCTTCTGATAAAGATTTAATGCAGCTGGTTGATGAAAAAGTATCCCTTTTTGACCCTATTAAAAGCCGCCCGATTAAAAGGGAAGAGGTTTTTGAAAAATTTGGTGTTTATCCGGACAAAGTTATTGATGTTCAAGCCCTAGCAGGCGATTCATCTGACAATGTTCCAGGTGTTCCAGGCATTGGCCCTAAAACGGCAGCAGAATTAATTACCCAATTTGGCAATCTTGAAACTTTGCTTTCAAACCTTGCTGCAATTAAACAACCCAAACGCCGTCAAGCCTTAATGGATAATATTGAAAATGCCAGGGTCTCTTACAAATTAGTCACCTTAGTACGTGATGTTCCGATGCCCCTTCCTTTAATGGAATTAGAACCTCAACCTTTAGACACTGCCTTTCGGGAAAGCTTTTTAAGGGAGCAGGGATTTAACGCATTATTGGCCCGCTTTCATAATCAAAAAAAATCTGAAGAGGGTCATAAACCATCCTATCCGTGCGTTACAACGGTTAATGAACTAAAGGAATGGATTCAAAAGGCTTATAAAGTCGGCACAGTTGCAATTGATACAGAAACAACCTCACTTAACATAATAAAAGCTGATCTGGTTGGTTTTTCCTTAGCAATTCAAGACAAGGACCGAATTCGAGCTTGTTATGTTCCTTTGGTCCATAAAACAGATAGCCCTCAAATTCCGCTTGAAGAAGCCATTTCTATTTTAAAACCGATGCTTGCTGATTCAGGCATTCTTAAAGTTGGCCATAACCTTAAATACGACTTAGCTATTTTGAGAAAATATGATCTTGAAGTGACCCCTTTTGATGATTCTATGCTTTTGTCTTATTGTTTAGATGCAGGCAAAAATGGTCATGGTATGGACGAATTGGCGCTTCGTCATTTGAATCATAATACAATTAAATTCAGTGAGGTTGCCGGAACCGGTAAAAATCAAAAAACTTTTGATGAAGTACCCGTTGATAAGGCAACAGATTACGCTGCAGAAGATGCTGAAATCACACTTAAACTTTATCATTTTCTAAAGACCCGCCTTCAGCAGGAACATCTTAATACTGTTTATGAGCGGATTGAGCGCCCCCTTGTGCCTGTTATTACCAAGATGGAAATTTCAGGTATAAAAGTTGATCCCCTTGTTCTGAAGAATTTGGAAGAAGACTTCACAAAGCGCATTTTGGTTCTAGAAGAGGATATCTATAAACTTGCAGGCAGAACATTTAATATTGGTTCACCTAAGCAAGTTGGCGAGATTTTATTTGAAGAGTTATCATTGCCAGCACCTAAGAAAACCAAAACAGGAGCTTACGCAACTGATGCAGATGTCCTTGAAAATCTAGCATCGCAAGGACATACGTTGCCGGCCAGAATGCTGGATTGGCGGGCACTTGCTAAATTAAAGTCGACTTATATCGATGGCCTTACAGAGGCAATCCAGCCCCAAACGGGGCGTGTTCATACCTCATTCTCGATGGTTGGCGCTGCAACGGGTCGTTTGGCTTCATCTGATCCTAATCTTCAAAACATTCCCATTCGTTCAGAAGATGGTCGTAAGATCCGAAGTGCCTTTGTTGCCGAAGATGGGTATAAATTGGTTTCACTTGACTATTCACAAATTGAGCTTCGTTTATTAGCTCATATGGCTCAGGTTCAGCCGTTGATCGAAGCGTTTCAAAAAGGCGAAGATATTCACAAAATCACAGCTTCTCAGATTTTTGGGATTCCTTTAGAACAAGTTGATACCAACTATCGCCGTCAGGCAAAAACTATAAATTTTGGTATTATTTATGGCATTAGCCCCTTTGGGCTTTCTCAGCAATTAGGGATTCCAACCGGTCAAGCGGCCCAAATTATCAAGGCCTATTTCCATCAATATCCAGGCATTGAAAACTATATGCAGCGTTATAAAATAATGGCTCGCGAACAAGGTTACGTTGAAACACTTTGGGGGCGGCGTTGCCACACGCCCGGAATTAATGATAGCAACCCAGTGTCTCGTCAATTTGCAGAGCGCCAAGCTATTAATGCCCCTCTTCAGGGCAGCAATGCTGATATCATTAAAAAAGCCATGCGTAAAATATACAATTATTTAATAGGTTGTTCTTCAAAAACACGTCTGATCTTACAAGTTCACGATGAGCTTCTTTTTGAAATTCCACAAGAAGACATTCCGGCAACCATTCCAATTTTGAAAAAAATGATGGAAGACGTTGTATCTTTGTCAGTCCCTCTTGTTGTGGATTCAGGTAGTGGAAGTAACTGGGACGAAGCGCATTAAGATTAGCCCAGACCAAACTTTTTAAAAGTTTATTGGGGTCATAGCAAGTATTTTGTTGAGATTTGTGGATTTTTCAGTTAAATCTTATGAAATGAAAGACTATCAGCAAAATACTCGCTCGTATATGCCAACCATAAGCTTTATGCCACCCAAAACGATCGTTTTGGTGGGGTTGATGGGTTGCGGAAAAACAAGTATAGGCAGGCGCTTAGCTAAGCGCCTGGAGCTGTCTTTTTATGATTCTGATCATGAAGTAGAAGCTGCAGCGGGTTGTTCCATTAAAGAGATCTATTCCGTTTTTGGTGAAGAAGCTTTTCGAAGCGGAGAGCACAGAGTCATAACGCGCCTGCTTGATCAAGAAACGCATATTCTTGCTACAGGTGGTGGGTCCTTTATGAATGATGCGACTCGTGACCTTATCAAAGAAAAAGCGATCTCAGTCTGGCTTAAAGCAGATCTTGATACCTTGGTTGCTCGTGTTTCAAGGCGTAATGATCGTCCTTTGTTAACCGAGGGAAATCAAAAAGAAACTCTTGAGGCATTAATTGCTGAGCGTTACCCGGTTTATGAACATGCTGACATTCATGTGCAAACCCTAGATGAACCAACCAATGCAACGGTTGAGCGCGTCATTCAAGCAACCAGTGAGTTTGTTCGTACGCATCATCCGCGGCATTATGTGCTTAAATCGGTTTAAATCTGAAAACTTTTGATACATTTTCTTATTTTAAGAAAAAAGACGTTATTGTTGGAAACGATCTTTTAGATGAGTTAGGTCTTTTAGTTGGGCCTTATCTTAAATCTTCCCGTATCGCTGTCGTTTATGATGAATTTTTGACACCACTCTTTGAAAGCACAATTCTTCCCTCATTAGAAAAATCGAATTATGAGATTTTGTATGTTCCTCTTAAAGGGAATGAATCGATCAAAAGTATTGAAGCATTTACTTTCTTAGAAAACAAATTATTACCATTTATAGATAGACAAACAACACTTATTGCAATTGGCGGGGGCGCTATTGGGGATGTCGTTGGTTTTTCAGCGAGCATTCTTTTAAGAGGGATTCCTTGGATATATTTACCAACAACGCTTTTATCTCAGGTCGATAGCTCGATAGGTGGAAAAACAGCCATTAACAGCTCTTTTGGGAAAAATCTAATAGGTAGCTTTCATTTCCCCTCATTGGTTGTCACCGATACTGCATTTTTGAAAACGCTTACTAAAAAACAAATAGCATGTGGTCTTGTCGAGCTTACTAAACACGCTCTCATTCAAGATGGCGATCTATTCGATGAGTTAGAACAGAATCACGCAAAAATATTGAGTGATACTGATTTTCTGCCATCTTATATTTTTAAAAACATTCAACTTAAAATTAATATTATTAATGATGACTGGTTTGAAGATAAAAATGGCACGCGCCAATATTTAAATTTAGGGCATACCTTTGCTCATGCTTTTGAATCCATTACTAAAAACGAAAATAGCCTTTTGCATGGAGAGGCAGTTTCTCTTGGTCTTTGTGCGGCTTATGACCTTGCTGTTGAGCAGGATGTTTGTTGTGAGCAAGACAGAGACAGAGTTAAAAATTATCTTAATTCAATTGGCATGCCCATTTATTATCAAAACTTAACTTTTTCTGATAAAATTTTGGAATATTTTAAGATTGATAAAAAGAAAAAAGGTGAAAAGATTACATTTATTCTACCCAAAGGCATTGGAAAAAGTTGCCATCTTTTTACTGTTCGTCAGCCAAGCACGCAATTGATCTTTTCATTATTTTCTAAAAATTAGCGCTTTTCTATGGCAAATTGCTAAATTAAATGCTAAATTCCGATGACTTAGAAAAATAGTAAAAAGTTATCTTTTTGGTTGAAAATTGAAAAGATAGCTTTTTTTTTAGGCGTGAAAGAGGACAAAATGCTTATTGGTGTACCAAAAGAAATTAAAAATCATGAATATCGTGTCGGTTTGATCCCTGCTTCTGCAAGAGAACTGATCCAGCTTGGCCATAAGGTTATTGTGCAGACAATGGCCGGTGCAGGTGCAGGTTTTAATGATGAGGATTATATAAAGGTTGGTGCAACAATTGCAACAACAGCCGAAGAAATTTTTGCTTCAGCTGATATGATTGTTAAAGTGAAAGAGCCTCAAGCTTCAGAATGCAAGATGCTTCGTGAAGGGCAAATCTTATTTACATATCTTCATTTAGCTCCAGATCCAGAACAAGCAAGAGGGTTGATGGATTCTTCTTGTATCGCTATTGCTTACGAAACGGTCACTGATTCAAAGGGTGGGCTTCCTTTACTTGCCCCTATGAGCGAAGTTGCAGGACGTATGTCTGCTCAAGTTGGTGCTTGGATGCTTGAAAAGGGCCAGGGTGGTTCCGGAGTTCTTTTGGGCGGTGTTGCCGGTGTGGCGCCTGCTAAGGTTGTTATTTTGGGCGGCGGTGTTGTTGGGGCTAATGCTGCGCGTTTTGCAGTTGGAATGGGAGCTGAAGTCACCATTATTGATAAAAGTCTTAAGCGTATTTATGAATTGGATTGGCAATTCAGTGGCAGTTTGAAAACAATTTTTGCAACACAAGAATCGATCGAAAAGTGCGTTTTGGATGCTGATTTGGTCGTGGGCGCTGTTTTGGTCGTGGGCGCTGCTGCACCAAAATTAGTTACTCGAGAAATGGTATCAAAAATGCGACCTGGATCTGTTCTTGTCGATGTGGCCATTGATCAAGGGGGATGTTTTGAAACAAGTCGTCCAACAACTCATGCAGATCCAAGTTATTCTGTAGATGGTGTGATGCATTATTGCGTAACCAATATGCCTGGGGCTGTTGCTAGAACTTCGGCAATTTCTTTAAATAACGCAACGTTGCCATTCATTGTGGCTTTGGCTCAAAAAGGATACCGTCAAGCATTGCTGGATGACGTTCATTTACGAAATGGCCTTAATGTATACAAGGGCGTGATCACTCATCAAGCTGCGGCTAGAGATCTTGGATTTAATTATAAAGAAGCAGAACTGGCTATCGCTGCTTAATAACCCGAGTTTGGAATTAAAAACGAATAAATCGCGGATCCTATGGTCGCGCTTTGCTTGCCATAAGAAAACTGGCATGTATTTAATGCAACGTGCAAGTTTTTACTCATTTCCCTTGGTTTTCCTGCGACTTGATCGCAGGATCCATCTAGCAATTTTGTGTATTTATAATCCCATGGCTTTTTTCATCAAGAATCGCTTCAATGGCTTTATATGATTGACAGCTGCAAATCCTGCGTTGCGGGCAAAATGCAAGATGCTGGATGAATTATTAAAAAGCTTGTTAATTCCATCTGTCATCAGCAGAACAGAGCGGTGATCGGGTTTTCTTTCTTTTTGATAACTTTGCAAAACCGTATAGGATCCTAGATCTAACCCAACAGATTTTGCCTCTACAAGGCATTTGATAAGCGCATCGGCGTCGCGCCAACCAAGATTAACTCCTTGCCCTGCTATCGGGTGAACCCCATGCGCTGCATCTCCGACCAATACCATGCGATGATCTATCATGGAATCTACCACTAAAGCTGACAAAGGATAGCTCCAGCGCTGATTGCAAATTTCAAATTTTCCGTAAAAGGGAAAATGTTCTTGAATCCGCAGCGCTAGCTCTTGGTCAGACCAACTGGCCCAATCATGCTTTCTGGACTTTGCCCATACAATGCCGGAACGGTGTTTGCCGTTTTCATAATCTAGCATCGGCAAAATAGCTAACGGGCCGTCGGGCAAGAAAATTTCCCAAGCCGTTCCGTTGTGGGGTTTTTCATGAGTCAAATGCGTCACAAGGGCGTGCTCAGAATAATCCCAAGTTTTTGTGCAAATCGATGATTGCGCGCGTGTTGGGGAAAGACGTCCTTCTGCTCCTACAACAAGTTTACCTTCTATAATTTGATCATCTTGAAGAGTTGCAATGACTTTTTGATCTTGGTAATCAACTGATTTTACCGTATTCGGAGCTATCCAATTTAAATGGGGAAGATTCAAACATCCATAAAGCCCCTGACGCAAAATTTGATTTTCGACAATATAGCCCATGGGATTAGGGCCTAAATCCTTATGATCATAATCGACGGTCCATGGAGATCCGCCTTCGAACACACGGACTTCCCATATAGGTTGAGCATAAGGAACCATGGCATCCCAGGCACCAAGTCTATCAAAAATTTGCTGAGAACCATAGGAAACAGCTGTCGTGCGTCCGTCTTTTTGAGGAAGCAACTGACTGTCATGATTTTCTCTGTCGATCACTGTAACTGGGATTTGCTTTTGAGCAAGGCCGATGGCAAGCGTAGCGCCAACTAGCCCACCACCAATAATAATGACTTCGGATTTGGCTGGAGACATTTTGATTCCTATTTTCCTGATTCACTGCTGCTCATCATAAAGATGGGCTGCAACGAAAACAAGATTGTCTCCACTCAGGCTAAAGAATTTCCAACAGCTCAAGGACTGACTTTACATTATACTTTGGTTTAGGAAACGATGAGGACAAAGGGTGTCCATCAGGGTTAACCCAACAAAAATCCATTGTGGCGTTGATGGCGCCTTGATAATCGCTGAAAAGAGAATCACCCACCATCAAGGTTTCAGAGGCTGCGCAATCCATTTCCTTAAAAGCATGGTCGAATATGCGTTTGTCAGGCTTTGAAAAGCCAATTTCTTCAGAAATAACCAATGTAGAAATCCATTCGTCCATGCCATGCAATGCATATTTTTTTCTTTGGACACAACTAAAGCCATTGGTGATAACAGCAATTTTGTAAGATGCACTTAAAGCTTTTAACGCCTCTTTTGCTGTTTCTAGCCATGTTGATTTTTCTGCCAGATGATGTAAATAAAACTGCGCGATTGTTTCCGGAGATTCAGTCACATCCAAATGACAATTGATTTCTTTGAACCGTTGGGTGCGAATCTGTTTAGTGTCGATCTTTCCGTCTTCAGCTGCTTTCCAAAGAGATCTATTGATTGTGAAAAACAAATCTCTGAAATCATGTTCGGGGGAAAAATCTTGATAAAAAGCTTTATGAGTTAATTGCAGACTTTTAGATTCTGCGGTTTTGAAATCAACCAGTGTATCATCCAGATCAAAGAATATGCTTTTATATTTTTTCTTCAAGGTGTCCACCCTGAAACTCCTTGTGTTTTTGTTTCTTGATGATAGTCCAAAATATCACCAGGCTGACAAGTCAGTGCTTCACAAATTGCCTCTAAGGTTTCAAGCCGGATTGCTTTAGCCTTACCCGTTTTTAAAATCGATAGGTTTTGCGCAGTGATGCCTATTTTGGTCGCAAGCTCTTTGGATGACATTTTCCGTTTTGCTAGCATGACATCAATGTTTACGATAATTGCCATAATTTGAACCCTTACTATATGATAAGCTGTCTTTCTTCTTCAAGCTCTAAACCTTGTTCCATAACGTAGGCTGCAACCATAATCACCAGCGCAATGATCAAGTCTTTTAAGTTAGCTGTGCCAACTGAAATACCTAAAAATCTTTCGCCAACAGGATTGTTCATGCTGAGAATAACAGTTAAAAGGGTACTGGTTACAATTGTCAAAAACATAAAGACAATCAAAGCTTTTGCTGATTTTTTTATATGGTTAATATTTTCGATGGTAAAGATGTACCCCTTACTGAAAGCTGAAAATAATTGACTCAGGCAATAGTAAATATACATCAACACACTTAAAGAGATCAGGCTGGCGAGCCAACCTAAGAATCGCATGATGGGGGTGATCTCTCCTAAAATTTTATAAGACGCTAGTTCATTTTTAAAAGCTGAGAATGACAAACCTACCGGCATGGAAAATAGGGTTTGCTTTTTTAAATCAGCGAATGCCCAAAAAGCAATCTCATATATAAAATCAAAGACAATGGCGGCGATGAAAACAATGGCTAAAACTCGGCTTAATTTTGATAAACCAGGGTTTAAGGCATACGGGTGCTTAAATTTCATAAAATATCCTTTCTTGTTGTTTTTCAATATCTAATTGCTGTTTTACAATAAATAAATATTTAAAAGCAAGAAAAAATTTTTATTTTAAGAAAGTGTAGTCACGCAGATTAAATTGTTCCTCCATAGAGGTCATGATGATAGTTATAGATGCCAAATTGAGACGTTTCAGACTCACGCATACGTTGTGCAGAATTTTCACGCCCTTGTTCAGTTGTTCCCTGAAACATACGTTGAGTTGTTCCTCCATAGAGGTCATGATGATAGTTATAGATGCCAAATTCAGATGTTTCAGACTCACGCATACGTTGTACAAAATCTTCATGCTCTCGTTCAGCTGTTTCCTGAAACACACGATGTGACTCTCTTTCAGTTTCATCGGCGGTTTCATCCAGAAGAAGTTGCGTTACCCTTCTTAATTCGACTCGATCGAACGTTTCTCTGGCTCCAGATCTAGATCGTAGTTCCCTTAAGTAATTAAGGCGATCTCGTTCAGCTGTTTCCTGAAACACACGATGCGCCTCTCTTTCAGTTTCATCGGCGGTTTCATCCAGAAGAAGTTGCGTTACCCTTCTTAATTCGGCCTGATTGAATCTTTCTCTGACTGCAAATACAGATCGCAATTCCTTTAATTGAATAAGACGTTGATCAGGCGTGTCTCTTAATAACTCTGCTAGTTCCCAATGATATTCTACCGCTTTAGATATATCTTTATAACCTTCTTGATATTTATAAATAAAAATTAAACTAAGGAGACTGTTTTTTTTAACCGTTTTGATTTTTTTTATATTTTCATATATGTTGATGGATTTGCTAGTATTTCGAACTATCTCATCTCCATATAGATAGAGGTTAGCTAAAGAATCAAGATAAGTGAAACGGCTATTTGAATCTTTTGGTTCTGTTTTTAGCTTATCTTTTAATAGAGTCAAAAGCTTTTCATGGTCTTTAATTCCTTCAGGACCATATTGATAAAGATAGAATAATTTTTTATTCATGATTTCAATCATCCATTTCTCTGAAGAAGGCACTGCTCTAAGGCTAGACATGATAAGATCATATCCCCTTCTTTGATCCACGTGATCATTTCCATAAACAAGATAATTTAGAAAATTAATTAAGGCTGATTTATAATTTTCAGGATTAATTTCATCCTTGTGGTCAACAATCCATTTGTAAGCTAGTTTACTTTGTTCAATATTTTGGAGAGGTCCGGGCATGCTGCAAAGAATAGCAAAATTTAGATAAATTTCAGACAAATCAACGCCGGCAGTTCTGACAACTTCGGCATCTCTTATCAATATTTGATACACTTTTAAAGATGCAAGAGGCCTATAAAACTCTGTTCCTTTATAATTGGGATCTTTAAGAAGAGTTGCAAAAGTAATCTGTGCCTTTATTTTTTCTTTACCTTCGCTTTGTCTAATACGCCTGCTTAAATAATCTCTTCTTAATGTCGCATGCTCTTTTTTAAATCTCTCATCGCTCAAATAGATAGAGGAATCACCATAATTACAAAACTGAAAACTGTATGGATCTGGTAAAGTACTCAACCCTTCTTTCAAAATCACCAAGGCTTGATTTAATTTTCCTAAAGTCTCAACTGTACTCTTTAAGGTTATATAGGCTACGTATCTAAGAAATGGATATTCGGATTTTTTTACCTCATGTAATAAAGTCTCTGCTTCTTCATACATGTCATTTTGAGTTATTTGATATCTCGTTTTTTTGCCCAAAGTAGCAGCACGAACCAAACTGGTCATCTGTCTAATTACAGTATTGTCGTGGGATATATATCGCTCTAAAAAAGGTTGATACTGAGGATACCAAGGACTGGACTCTATTGTATTTTTCAAATCGGAAGTCACAAAATAATATGTATAAAGGCCCCTAACTATACTAAATGTGTCTTCTGTAGCTAGAGAATCCAAATTATCTTGCATGAATTGGGCAAAATCTGAAGGATTATCTTTTATAAAAGCAAGACGAATTATTGTGTTTCTTGCGGTTTCTTCCATTAAACTTTCTAGCCTTTGGCTTATCTGTATGGCATCAGATTCCATAGCATAAGAAGAAGCTATAAATTGAAAGCTATTTAACATCTGAATAGCGAAAAAGAAACAAATCACTTTTTTTATTATTTTAATCACCAACAAAACATAAAAATTACTATAGATCATTTGATTATCACAGAATTTATATTCATTTCAATATTAAATTAAGCTTACATTCTATCTCTATACATCTCTTTATAATACTCTAATACATAAACCCTTATGCGGCTGGAAAGGTTACGACGATTAACACCCTCGGCATTGACACTATCCATGTCAATTTTACCAATAAGGGCCGGAACAGATATCCCTTTTTGGATGCTAATTTCTTTTAGGGCCTGCCAAAATTCTGCTTCTATGAAAATGCTGGTTGAATGGCCTGAAATAGTAATCGATCTTTTCATGTCATCACCCACCACTTAGGATGAGACTCTTTTATGGCTTTTCCAGCAGCCATACAATTATCAGGGTTATCATATAACCCAAAACAGGTGGCTCCGCTTCCAGACATTCGGGCTAAAAGGCAGCTGGGTGTTTGATTTAATGCTCTTAAAACCTCTGAGATTTCAGGGACCAGTTCACGCGCAGCTGAGGTTAAGCTATTTTTTGTTCGTTTAAGAAAAGACAGCAATTGATCCGATGAGGTGGGAGACATGATTGGTTTATCATAAATCTTATCATAAGCCTTGAAAATACTGGGCGTAGAAACAGCAATTCCGGGATTCACCAAAAGAAGATAAATCTCTTTAAAGTCTTCTTCCCACAAGGCCTCTGGCTTTCCTTCTTTACCGGTACCATCGATCCAAAAAAAGTTTTGGCCCAAAAGATGATAAGCCAAACACACCGGTATATCAGCTCCTAAAATCGCCGAAGCTTTGATTAGATTTATTTTTTCAGAATAATTCAAATCAATCCCCCATAAGTCAAGAAGTGCCGCAATAGTAGCCGCTGCATCACTGGACCCGCCGCCAATTCCAGAGGAAAGAGGTAAGTTTTTCGAAAGTATTACGGATGCCTTTGACTGATCAGGATACAAACCCCCGAGCCATTCGGCCGCTTTTAATACCAGATTGCCTTCTATGGGTAAGTCTTTTCCAAATTCCCCCTTAACTGTTAAAGAGAACGCATTATTTGCAGCAACCTCGACCTGATCGCCTTTGCCGTAAAAGGTAATTAATGACTGTAAATAATGAAATCCGGATTCCTCTTTGTGGGTTATTTGAAGCATTAAGTTTATTTTTGCCGGAGCATTGTGTATAGTCATGACATGAAATCCGATGATCTATTTCCTTTATTGCAGTGGTATCATGAAATGGGCGTGGATGTCGCCATTTGTGATGAGCCACAGAATCGTTTTGAAAGCAAAGAACCTGTAAAGCGAGCACATACACACACAGAAACAACCGCTATGGCGCCTTCCAATCCATCAACTAGCCATCCTGCTTATAGCTGCCAAACCCTTGAGGAGCTGCGTCAAGCGATGATGAGTTTCAACGGTTGTGCCCTTAAAGAAACAGCCATGAATTTGGTGTTCGCTGATGGCAACCCAAAGGCATCTGTGATGCTTATAGGCGAAGCACCTGGAGCGGATGAGGATAGACAAGGCTTAGCCTTCGTGGGTCAAAGTGGGCAATTATTGGACAAAGTTTTAGCTTCCGTTGGCCTTGATCGCACCAAAGTTTATATTAGCAACATCATTCCTTGGCGTCCGCCTGGTAACAGACCGCCCACAACGGCCGAAGTTGCGGCTTGTCAGCCGTTTATCGAGCGGCACATTGAATTGGTGAATCCAAAAATATTAGTACTACTCGGCGGAGTTGCAGCCAAGACGTTACTAGGGACAGCTGAAGGGATTGTTAAACTAAGGGGTAAATGGCAAAGCTACCAGCCAACACCAACAAGTCCCGTTATTAAAACGATTGCAACATTTCACCCGGCCTACCTTTTGCGTTCCCCCGGACAAAAGGCCATGGTGTGGCGCGATTTTTTAACGATTGAGAAAGAGCTGAAGTTATAATCTCTTTAGTTTTTTTGTCTAGATATGTTAGTTTATTGTTCACTTTAAATAATTAAAAGTACTTCCCATTATGAAATTTCTCGACGAAGCAAAGATCTTTATTCAATCTGGCGATGGTGGCCCTGGCTCGCTTAGTTTCCGTAGGGAAAAATTTATTGAATACGGCGGCCCTGACGGCGGTGATGGCGGACGTGGTGGCAACGTTTTTATAACAGCGATTTCAAACCTGAATACCCTGATTGATTATCGCTATCAACAGCATTTCAAAGCGCAAAGAGGGCAGCATGGTATGGGCCGCAACCGAAGCGGTGTCAGCGGCGAAGATATCATCCTGAAGGTTCCCGTGGGAACCCAGGTTTTTGCAGAAGACAAAGAAACTCTCATTGCTGATTTGGTTACCGAAGGACAAACCATTCTTTTAGCCAAAGGCGGCGATGGCGGTTTTGGCAATGCGCATTACAAAACGTCCACCAATCAGGCTCCGAGACGCTCTGACCCAGGCTGGCCAGGGGAGGAATTTTGGGTATGGCTGCGTTTAAAGTTGATCGCAGATGCTGGCTTAATAGGTTTGCCGAATGCTGGAAAATCGACATTTTTATCAGCAGTTACGCGCGCCAAACCAAAGATTGCCGATTACCCCTTTACAACGCTTCATCCCCAATTGGGTGTGGTTTATTGCTATGACCGAGAATTCGTCTTAGCTGATCTGCCTGGTTTGATTGAAAATGCCCACCAGGGCACGGGCCTGGGGCACCGCTTTTTAGGTCACGTTGAAAGGTGCGGTGTGCTTCTTCACCTGATTGATGGAACCCAAGAAGACGTCGGTAAAGCCTATAAAACCATTCGCCAAGAATTAAAACTGTATCACCCTGATCTTGCTAAAAAGCCCGAGGTTCTAGCGTTAAACAAATGCGATGCTTTGACTGAGGATGAGATTAAGGAAAAGGTTAAGGTTCTCAAAAAACTGTCAAAGGCAAAAGTTCACACAATATCCGCTGTTGCCCACCAAGGAACCCAAGAAGTACTGGGCGATTTGTTGCAGTATATCGGTGTTAAGGCTGAGGGTAGTGGCTTATAAAAGATGGCTTAAGTTTTTAAGGCTATTTTATACAGTTGAATAAAAATATTGACTGATTTGCGTGACATGTTGGAGCTGGGTATTGACTTTTTTATAAAAATTACATATTTTACGTATATACCCCTTTTTAAATTTGGGAGTGCCAGATATGCACATTTCTTCCACAGAACTTAACAGACGACCCGGTGCTGTTTTAGAAGCAGCCATAAGAGAGCCTGTTGTTATCGAGAAATCTGGACACCCTTCTGTAGTGATGGTTTCTTACCAGCATTATCAAGAACTTGAGGATGCATTTTGGGGAACATTAGCAGAAACTTTGGAAAAAACAGCTGAGTGGGAATCTGCCGAAGAAAGCTTAAGTTTCTTAAAGAAAAGTTAGTGAATGCACGAAATTATTCTTGATAAGAGGGTTATTAAGTTTATAAAAACACTCCCTGAAAAACATCAAAGGCAGCTTAAAAAATATATTTTAAGCTTTGTAGAAGAGCCGATACCCCATGATTCTAAGATCTTAAAAGATTACGAACCTTATAGACGAGGTGATTGCGGTGAGTATCGCATTGTCTATCGTTTAGCTCAATCAGAAAAGAAGATATACGTTATTTTAGTTGGAAAAAGAAACGGCGGAGAAGTGTACCAGCAACTTAAGATGCTTTTGGCTTAAAAAGCTTTTAAAGAACAGTATGTTTATAAAGAATTTATCGTTTTTAACTATATGTTTAGCTTTATCGAGCTGTACATCGACTAAAATTCAGGATTTTAGTAACAAGAGTTTGTCTCTAGAAAAGGCTTGCGCATCGGGAGATGAAATCCGTACAAACGCTAAGGGCGAAAAATACTATGAAGAAGCCAGATTCAAAAAACCCGATATTAATAAAAGTTTCTATTTTATTCGTCATGGACAAACTGATTTAAACATAAATGGTATTGCTCCCCGGGATCTTGATTTGCAAGTGCCACTTAATGAAGAGGGCAAGTCTCAGGCAGCAAGAGCAGCCAAATTATTAAAGAATAAAGGTATAAAAATAATCGTTGTTAGCCCGCTAATCCGAGCCAAACAAACTGCTGAGATACTTAACAAAGAGCTAAATGTACCAATAATTTACGATTATGGGCTGAAAGAGGCAAACTGGGGGATAAAAGAAGGCGAAGATCTTAATAAAGCAAGCGAACATAAAAAACTCTGGCGAAAAGGAAATTTTATTCCAGGCGCTGAAAGCCTATATCTTTTGCAGACTCGTATCCATAAAACGATTGTTGATATTGTCAACAAATATGACAATATCTTGATTGTTGGTCACAGTGTATTTTATGGCAATTTGGTTTTGCTTCTAAACGGTGAATATGCAAAAGGAGAAAATGCTGTACCATACTATTTTGAACCCATTTCTGATAAGAGTAGCAAAGATTTGTATAAGATTACTCCTTTAATGTAATTTAGCATTGGATCAATTATTCTGGAATGGTTTGTTGTATTTTGTAGCGGCCACCTTTCAACTAAAGTCAATAAATCCGATGGGACATTTTAAAATTTGCCGGAAATAAGCCGTCTTATGTATCCTAAAAGTGGCACTAAATAAGGAGGCATGATGATAAAAGGTGAATTTTACAAAAGCTTAGAGGAATTATACGAACAGGCTTTCTGCAAAGATCGTCTTGAAATTGCTTTGAAAGTCAGACAATTTCAGGCCAGTCTTATGGGGTTGATTCCTTCAAAATCTAGAAAGGTTCCCAAATTAGAAGAACTTACTGATGCTGAAATTGATGAATTCCTTGAAAAATGCACAGAGGTTGATAGTAGGATGATATAAAATGATTGTGCATTTTTCGTCATTAATGGCGCGATATTAGCATTACTCTCTAAAGATTGCCTGATCCTCAATATCTTCTTTTTTTGCTTCAATGACAAAAGGCAGCCACTTATTTTTTGCAAAGAGATAAAATAAGAAAGTCTGAACAATAAAGAAAAAAGCATAAAATGTACCAAAGATAAATCCTGCTAGCATTGACACGCCTAGATAGACTAAAACCTTTTTAAGATAGCCTCTTTCCCATATTGACTCAGGTTCTGATATTAACCACCTTACTGACAAAGTTTCAAACTGTTTAGAGGCTAGCTTTTTAAATAGATAAAGAGTGATGGTTACCCCAAGCAAGAGGATTAAAGGCAGAGTCAATAAGATTGCAAAAACACAAACCATCACCGATTTTGTCGACAGAAATATTGCGAAATATAAACCCACAACAGGCACACAAACTAATATCCACCCTAAAAGGGATCTCCACCAATACGCCCAATAAAAAAGTAGGATGGCAAAAACTTCATCCTGATTTTTTGGCTGAAAATTAATCTGCATATGATTTCTCTCAAGAAAAACAGAGACAGCTTACACCGTCTCTGTGCTCAATTCTCCATGGCAGTGTTTATATTTTTTACCAGATCCACAAGGACAAAGTGCATTACGTAAAACCTTACCCCACGTTGTTGGATCTTTGGGGTCAAGCTCTACAACTTTTTTACGAGTTACCTTTGATTTCGCCTTTTTTGTCACATCCTTTGGCTCTGAATTGTCTTCGTTCCAATCCGGTAATACTTCTTCCGTAGAACTAAAATCTACATTCGGCAGGATGCTTTCTAGTACAATGCTATTGGCTTCATGCGTGTCAAAATGAGAAAGAACGCCAATATATTCAGATTTTAATTGATGCAGCATGTATTGAAATAAATTAAATGCTTCACGTTTGTATTCATTTAATGGATTGTTTTGCGCATAAGCCCTAAGGTTAATTCCCTGGCGTAAATGATCCAACCCCAAAAGATGATCTTTCCATGCTTGGTCTAAAAGTCTTAACAAAAGAGTCTTTTCAGCCAGCCTCATCATTGAAGCAGTGTATTTCTCTTCTTTTTGAGCAAAATGAGCAAAAACCCTATTTCTAATACGGTGACGGAGTTCAGTCTCACTAATGCCTTCCTCGTGAGCCCATTCTTCTAAAGGAATATCAAGGGCAAACAGACGAACACATTCCGCGTGAAACCCTTTTATATCCCATTGGTCAGCAATAACAGCTTCAGAAGCATGCATTCTAACAACGTTTTCAATAACCTCTTCTTTGATTTCGTTGACCATTTCAGAGATATCATCCGATTGCATCAATTCACGGCGTTGCTCGTAAATGATTTTTCTTTGATCATTCATTACGTCGTCATAGCGCAACAAATGCTTACGAATATCAAAGTTTCTTGCTTCGACCTTTTGTTGAGCACGCTCTAACGCTTTGCTGATCCATGTATGCGATATAGCTTCGCCTTCTTGAACACCTAACTTACGTAACATGCCCTCCAATTTCTCAGATCCGAAAATGCGCATTAGATCGTCTTCAATAGAAATAAAGAACTTAGAGGCGCCTGGGTCACCTTGACGACCGGAACGACCACGCAGCTGGTTATCGATACGTCTGCTTTCGTGGCGTTCGGTACCAATTACATATAATCCGCCAGCTTCTTTGACAATTGCTTGATTGGCTTCAATTTCAGCTTTAATTTCTGCAATTTCTTTATCACGGGCTGTGCCAGGTTCCATATTGCCAAGTTGGTGTTCTATTCGCATTTCAAGGTTACCGCCCAGCTTAATGTCTGTACCGCGACCTGCCATATTGGTCGCAATCGTTACAGCTCCGGGGCCGCCGGCGTCAGCAATAATATAAGCTTCTTGTTCGTGATAACGCGCGTTCAAAACTTTGTGAGGAATTTTCGCTTGTTTCAATAAATCTGCCAAAAGTTCTGACTTTTCGATGCTGACTGTTCCAACCAAAACAGGTTGTTTGCGAGATTGGCATTCCTTTATTTGATCAATAACTGCTTTATATTTTTCCATTGCAGTCAGATAAACTTCATCCTCATGATCTTTACGGAGCACAGGAACATTAGGTGGGATTTCAATGCTATGAAGATTATAGATTTCTTCAAATTCATTGGCTTCGGTAATAGCTGATCCTGACATACCGGCCAGTTTTGGATACAGTCTGAAAAAGTTTTGATAAGTAATGGAAGCTAAGGTTTGGTTTTCCATTTCAATTGTAACTTTTTCTTTGGCTTCAAGCGCTTGATGAAGGCCCTCAGAGTAACGTCTACCTTCCATCATGCGGCCTGTAAATTCATCGATGATAATCACCTGATTATCTTTCACGATATAATCAACATCGCGACTAAAAATCTTGTGAGCGCGTAAAGCAGAGTTCACATGGTGAACAACACTGATGTTTTGGACATCATAAAGACCATTGCCCTTAATTAAATCACGTTCAAAAAGGAGTTTCTCTAATTTTTCAACCCCAGACTCAGTCAAAGTCACTGAGCGCTGTTTTTCGTCTTTTTCAAAATCTTCATCTGAAAGATACGGAATCAATATATCAATTTGCCCATAAAGATCGGATGAGTTTTCAGCGGGTCCAGAAATAATAAGAGGAGTTCTGGCCTCGTCAATTAAAATACTGTCAACTTCATCGACAATTGCATAATTGAATGGTCTCATGACCATTTCACTAAGACGGAACTTCATGTTATCGCGTAAATAATCGAAACCAAATTCATGGTTGGTTCCATACGTAACATCCGCGCCATAAGCACTGCGTCGTTGGCTATCACTTAAACCATGAACGATACAACCGACCTTCAGCCCTAAAAATTCATAAAGTTGCCCCATCCAACTAGAGTCACGTGTCGCCAAATAATCGTTGACAGTTACAACATGAACGCCTTTTCCAGATAAAGCATTTAGATAAACAGGTAAAGTTGCAACAAGGGTTTTTCCTTCACCGGTTTTCATTTCTGAAATCATACCGTTATGCAAAACCATACCGCCAATTAGCTGAACATCAAAAGGACGCATTCCCAAAACACGTTTGGATGCTTCACGTACAGTTGCAAAGGCTTCTACAAGAATATCATCCAGTGTTTCGCCTTTTTCTAAACGTTCTTTAAAAAGTACAGTACGCTCTTGCAGATCCTTATCGCTTAAGGCGCTGAGTTGAGTTTCTAGTGCACCAATGAGCTTTGCTGTTTTTGCATATTTCTTAACAACACGATCATTGGCTGATCCAAAAAAATTTCTTATGACTGACGTGAGCATTTAGAATCCTTAAAAAATGAACAAAAAGATGTGGAATTTTTGTAATTATCGCACATATAAGTTACAGAGTACCGAAAATACTGGAAAAATTCTAGAGTTTCGTGCGGTTTAATATAAACAGAGAGAATGGAAGCTTGATAAATTTTGTATTTTATCGTACTCAAGCAGTATCAATTTAGTTTTAAGGATTTATTCATGACGTGTAAACTTAACATAAAGATCGCCTTAGCGTTGGCACTGACCACAAGTTTTCAGGCATTTGCTGATCAACCGCAAACACCGGCAACTGCTGAAGTTGCTGCTGTTTCTGCCGACACTCAAGGAATAGAAAAATTTAATCAGTCAACGGTTGTTGCTGAGTTTTCTGATGGATCCAAAATTTTACTAGGTCAAGTTTTAGAAAACAGAAGTAGACTTCCTGCGCAATACAAGAACGTACCTATCGAAAAAATTTATGAAGTTCTTTTAAATCGTTTGGTTGATTTAAAGCTTGTTCTAGATGCAGCGGTCAAACTTGGACTTGATAAAGATCCTGAAATTCTGAAACGAATTACAGATGCTCAAGAAGCCATCATGCAAAAATCATATCTAGACAAAGAGATTGCTAAGTTAATTACTGATGCAATTCTTCAAGAAAAATATAATGAAGTTCTAAAAATGCTTCCTAAGGGAGAAATGGAGATTCGCTTAAGCCATATTCTCGTAAAAACTAAAGAAGAAGCCTTAACTGTTTTAAAAGATATTAAGAGCGGTAAAAAATTCGAAGATCTGGTCAAAGAAAAATCCATAGATACACAAACTAAGGAAAATGGCGGTGATCTTGGTTTTGTTCGTAAAGGTGATCTTCCAAAAGCAACAAGTGAGATTGTGTTCAAAGCCGCTAAAGGATCTATTGTTAACGACGTTATTAGCGTAGGCGAGTTAGGCTTTAGTATTTTCCGCGTCGATGACAAACGTGCGGTAGAACCACCAAAATTTGAAGAAGTAAAAGAAGATATTACAAAAGCAATTGCTCCTGAATATGCTGTAAAGGTTATTGAGGCTCTTCGCAAAGAATACAATATCAAGAAATTTGGTTTAGATGGTAAGCCGCTTCCTGAAAAAACAGCTGAAGAGAAAAAGGCTGAGGCAGAGAAAGAAAAAGAAGGGGCTAAGGATGAGAAATCAGGTATTGATATCACAAAGCTTGATGACAAAATGGTGGTGGCAGAATTGCCAAATGACCAAAAAATTACTCTTGGAGAGATCAAAGAAAGCATGAAATCTTTGCCGCCTCAACTCCGTGAGGCTCCGATAGAAAAGATTTACGAGGCACTTTTGAATCGTAAAATTGATATGCAGCTTCTCTCTCTGATTGTTAGAAAAGAAGGCATAGATAAGGATCCAACGGTTCTTAAAAAGTTAGATGACGCAAGAGATGCATTGATCCAAAAAGCATACTTGGATGGCGAAGTTGCTAAGTTAATAACTCCTGAGATTCTAAAAAGTAAATATCAGGAATTCCTAAACATGTTGCCAAAGGACGAGATGGAGGTTCGACTTCGTCATATTTTGGTTAAAACAAAAAGGGAAGCAGATGAAGTCCTAAAGAGTTTAAAATCAGGTATAAAGTTTGATGATCTTGTTAAATCTAAGTCTATTGATGAACAAACAAAAGAAACCAATGGCGAACTTGGATACGTCAGAAAATCAGAACTTCCAAAAGAGTTTGGTGATCTTGTATTCAAAGCCGCTAAAGCAACCTTGCTTCCTGAACCTATCAATTTAGGGGAAATGGGCTACAGCATTGTTCGTGTGGAAGACAAACGTGTTGTTCAGCCGCCTCAGTTGGAAGAAGTTAAAGTTGAGCTGATAAAAATCATTTCAGCAGAACAAGCCGTCAAAGTTCTTGAAAAGTTGCGTAAAGAAGCATCGGTTAAGAAATTTGATGCAGAAGGTAAAGTTCTGATTGAAAAAACGCTTGAAGAAAGAAAAGCGGAAGCCTTGAAAGAACAAAGTAGTAAAGCAGCTGCAGCAGCTTAACAAAGTATGATACTCTGAAAGGCGTAGGCAAAAAATTTGCCTACGCCTCTTTTTTTGTTTGAAGGTTAGAAAATGCCCAATGATATTTATAAGCAGTCTCTTGATTATCACCGTAGAAAGCCTCATGGAAAATTAGAAATAACACCAACAAAGCCTCTTGCTGAACGTCATGATTTAGCCTTGGCTTATTCGCCGGGCGTTGCGGAGCCTTGTCGTGTCATTGAAAAGGATCCCTTGCAAGCCGCAGAGCTTACGGCACGTTCGAACTTAATTGCGGTCATCACAAACGGCACGGCTGTTTTGGGTCTTGGAAATATAGGTCCTTTGGCTGCAAAGCCAGTGATGGAAGGAAAGGCAGTTCTTTTCAAAAAGTTTGCAGGAATTGATGCGTTTGATCTTGAAATTAACGAAACCGATCCTGATAAGTTAGTTGATATCATTGCATCTCTTGAACCGACATTCGGGGGTATTAATCTTGAAGATATAAAAGCACCAGAATGCTTTTATATTGAAAAGAAGCTTAAAGAACGTTTAAAAATCCCAGTATTTCATGATGATCAACATGGTACCGCTATTATTGTAGGGGCAGCTGTTTTGAACGGATTGCAGCTTGTTGATAAAAAAATTGAAAATGTTAGCCTTGTCGTTTCAGGTGCTGGAGCAGCAGCTTTAGCTTGTTTGGATTTGCTGGTTGAAATGGGACTAAAACGTGAAAATATTATTGTTTGTGACAGTCAGGGAGTTCTTCACAAAAACCGTTCAGAGCCTATGGATGAAAGCAAAAAGATTTATGCTCGTGAAACTTCTTTAAGAACTCTAGCCGAAGCTGTTGAAGGAGCAGATATTTTCCTGGGTCTTTCAATAGCAAACGTTATGACAGCTGACATGGTCAAAAAAATGGCCGACAAGCCTTTGATTCTTGCGTTATCAAACCCCGAACCCGAAATTTCACCAGCCCTTGTAAAGCAAGTTAGAGACGATGCAATCATTGCAACAGGTCGTTCTGATTTTCCAAACCAAGTCAATAATGCTCTCTGTTTTCCTTATATTTTTAGAGGAGCCTTGGATGTCGGGGCTACAACGATTAACCAAGCTATGAAAATTGCCTGCGTTAAGGCGATTGCAAAACTTGCTCAAGCTGAAAGTTCAGATGTCGTGTCGAATGCTTATGGCGGGGAAGTGCACAGATTTGGCCCGGATTTTATTATTCCTAAACCTTTTGATCCTAGACTGTTCGTAGAGGTCGCTTTTGTTGTGGCAGAGGCTGCAATGGCAACCGGTGTTTCAACAAGACCTATTAAAGATATGAAGGCCTACCGCGAGCAATTAGGAGCCTTTATCTACGAATCCGGAAAAGTTATGCAGCCTATTTTTGCCCGTGCTAAAAAGCAAGCGAAAAAACCGATTCGCATTGCCTTTGCCGAAGGAGAAGAGCCACGTGTACTTCAGGCGATTCAAACTTTGGTAGATGAGAATATAGGAATGCCAGTTTTGGTGGGACGCCCTGAAGTGATTGCGCGCCGTATTGCTTCTTTGGGTCTTAGAATCAAGCAAGATACTGATTTTGAGGTTGTGGATCCAAATCATGATACTCGTTATCACACCTATTGGTCTGCGTATCATCGTTTGACGGAGCGCAAAGGAATTTCACCTGACGTTGCAAAAACATTTGTTCGCACTAACACAACCATTATCGCATCTTTAATGGTTCATTTGGGTGACGCAGATGCTGTTTTGTGCGGTTCTATCGGAAGATACACAGAGCATTTTCGTCACATCAAACAGATCCTTGGTACAGAACCAGATACCAGCCATTGTGCGGCTTTATGTGCCCTGATCTTTGAAAATGATCCTTTGTTTATTTGTGATCCTTACGTCAACGTGGATCCAACTGCTGATCAATTAGCACACATGGTTTTGTTATCGGCAGAACAAATTAGAAAGTTTGGCATTGTACCAAAGGTAGCTTTGGTTTCTCATTCAAATTTTGGCTCTTCACGTACGGAGTCCGCCCGAAAAATGCAACATGTTTTGGGTCTTTTGGAACAAAGTGCACCAGACCTTGAGATCGAAGGTGAAATGCATGTTGATGCCGCCTTGTGTCCTGAAATTAGAGAGCGTATTTTCCCAAATTCAAAACTAAAAGGCGCTGCAAACCTTTTGATTATGCCCAACATTGAATCTGCCAACATTGCTTTTAACTTTGCCAAAAGTATCGGCAATGGTCTAAGCATTGGTCCTATTTTGATGGGCATTAAAGGCAAAGCTCATATCTTAACGTCTTCGGTTACGGTACGCGGCATTATTAACATGGCAGCTTTGGCTGTGGTGGATGCGCAGGAAAGGCTGGGGGAGTAAGCTTTTTACCCGCCCAAATACGCAGCTTTGACGACGTTGTTTCCAAGCAAATCAGCGGCTTTTCCTTCTAGAATAATTTCACCTTGTTCTAGAACATAGGCGTAATCTGCATGCATTAAAGAAGCCTCAACATTTTGTTCAACCAGTAATAACGTAATGCCTTGTTCATGAAGCATTTGAAGCAGGCTAAATAATTCAGATACCCTCAAAGGCGACAGCCCAAGAGATGGTTCATCACACAAGATAATCTGGGGTTCCGCCATCAAGCAGCGCCCTATCGTTAGCATTTGCTGTTCCCCTCCTGAAAGGCTGCCGGCCAATTGATTTTGCCGTTCTTTAAGACGGGGGAACTGATGATAAATTTCTTCTAATTTATCTTTGATTTTTTGTCTGCCAAACCCAACTGCAAAACCGCCCATTTCAAGATTATCCTTGATCGTAAGGGCCTCGAAAATCTGCCTTCCTTCTGGAATATGTCCAAGGCCTAAGCGGCTGATCTGATGACTTTCCTTATTCGAAATTTCCAAACCATTTAAAAAAACCTGCCCTGTTGTAGGGGGCTGAATTCCGGCAATGGCGTGAACAAGCGATGTTTTTCCAGCGCCATTCGCGCCGACAATGGTTACCCATTGCCCTTTTTGAACGGTCAAACTTATGTCATGAAAGGCTCTTAAATCGTCATAAAATAAGCTTAGATTTTTTATGGTTAGCATGGGTCTTGTCCAAGGTAAGAACGAATCACTTCGGGATGTTTAGCGATTTCTTTTGGGGTATCTTCGGCTATCTTTTTACCGTAATTAAGGACCACAATTCTATGACAACATGCCATTACAGCCCGCATGGCATGCTCAATCAGCAAAATGGTTAAACCTGTCTGTTTATTGATTTCTTTTAAAATAGAAACCATACGATCGACCTCATTAGGGCGCAGGCCTGCCATAACTTCATCCAACAAAAGAACTTTAGGACAAGTGGCAAGAGCTCTTGCAACCTCTAGCCTTTTCTTTTCCGGTAAACTTAAGTTTTCAGATAGAAACAGGCTCTTATCAGGTATGCCTAATAACTCTAGGATATTTTGAGCCTTAGTTTCGGCTTCTTTTAAAGAGCAAGAGTGAGCTAAAGGCCCCATCATAACGTTTTCTAAAACATTTAAATTTTTCATCGGTTTTACAATTTGAAACGTTCTCGCAATGCCAAGTTTTGAAATCTGATGAGGTTTTAAAGAAGTCAGATTCTTTCCCTCAAAAAGGATGCTTCCCGTATCAGGAGTGCTAAATCCAGAAATCAAGTTAAAAAGGGTGGTTTTACCGGCGCCATTAGGACCAATGACGCCCAAAATTTCTGCTTTTTCAACACAAAAACTAACATTATCTAGGGCAACTAGGCCCTTAAAGCTTTTGGTTACATTGTTAATCTTAACAAAAGGATCTTTTGATGTCATTTAATCTTTTCGCTCCATAATTTTTGCAGAAAAGGCCATAATCCTTTTGGTAAAAACAAAACCATAAGCAATAAGAGGACGCCTTGGAAAAGCAGCTTGATTCCGGTAAGAGAGTCCCCCAAAACGTAACTTAAAAATTCGCCTAGCGGAATTAAGATAAAGGCGCCAAGAATAGGACCAATAAGGGTTCCAAGGCCGCCAACAATACTGCCCATTGCAATCTCAATTGATTTTGTCATGGCAAAAGTTTGGTCGGGAAAAAGACTGTTCTGGTAAAAGGCAAAGAATACGCCTCCGATACTCGCCATCCCCGCCGATAGGGCCATTAAAATGACTTTTGTTTGAAAAACATTGATGCCGACACTAGAAGCTGCTTGTTCATTTTCCCTCAATGCCCTTGCGAAGTAACCTAACTTGCTTTTTACAAAAAGACGACACAAGAGAAAAGAAATGATTATTAGACCTAGAAATAGATAATAAAATAAATTTGTATCTCCCCTAAGATGCCAAAAACTTAAAGAGTCTGTAGTAACGGGAATAAATAAACCGGCAGTGGCCCCAAACCAAGCCCAATGTTCGAATATTAATCTCGTACATTCGGCAAAGGCTATGGTCAAAAGGGTGAAATGAACGCCACTTAATCCAAAACGAAAACCCAAAGCCCCAATAATACCACCTAAGATAGCGCAAAAAAGAGCAACAAAAACTAAGGCTATCCAAGGAGAAATCCCAAATTTAATAAAAAAATTTGAGGCAATATAAGAACCAAGCCCTGTGTATAAAGCATGGCCCAAAGAAAGCTGACCGCCAAATCCAAGCAATAAATTCCAAGCTTGCCCGACGTAAGCAACATAAAGTGTAAGAATTAAAATCGAGATTACGTAACTGCTGAACAAAAAGGGCGCAACCAAGGCTAACGCAGAGATCAATAAGAAAAGAACTATTTTCATTGCTTTTTAGCCAAAAGACCTTGAGGCCGAATTAATAAAATAAGGATTAAAATCAAGAAGCTAAATAATGATTTAAGCGAACCTTGCACAAAAAAAGCTGCGTAAGATTCAATGACGCCAATGAGAATTCCGCCAATCAAAGCGCCAACCATACTGCCAAGTCCTCCTAAAATAACGATGATGAAACTAAGAAGAGTTAACTGAGGAGCTGTGTGCGGTGTTACATCAATGACTAAGCTTAAAAGGGTTCCGGCGACCCCAAGGCACGCTGCCGCCACCGCGAAACTAAAAGCATAAAGTTTTCTATAATTAAGCCCTATAATTTGTGCGCCTAATAAGTTATCTGCGCAGGCTCTGATTGCTTTGCCGTGATGAGTATAATAAAAAAATGAGAGCAATAAAAATATAACAATAAAAGCAATTGCTCCCGTTAATAGGCGAACGGTGTCAAACAATACTCCCCAAATTTCAATAGATTGCAAACTATAAGAGGTAACAATTGCCTGGGCCTCAGAGCCAAAAATAATTTGCTGTAGATTCAAAAGAATAATTGCCATTGCCGCAAGCGCCAAGAATTGAGAATGTTCAGAACGATTTAAGAGGCGATTAATCATCCATTTTTGTAAAAAATACCCAACCCCAAACATAATAATGCTGACTAAAGGTATAAGTAACAAAGGGTCGATACCCAATGATTTATGAAGATAAATGGCTATAAAAGCAGCAAGAACTAACATCTCTCCATGAGCAAAATTAACGATCCTTGTAACCCCGAAAACAACAGACAAGCCAATCGCCATTAAAGCATAAATTAGGCCTGTAAACAGTCCGGTAAATCCAAGAGAAACGTATTGGATCACAGTGTTTGCCATGCGGGGAAAGGAAATATTGGAACAATCTGCTGTATTTTTTTAGGTAAAATTATTTGAGGAGCGCCGTTTCTATTTTGCAAAGCTACGGATTCAATATTTAAAGCCTGTCCATTTTGATCAAAGGCAACAGGACCACCAAAAACGATACGTTCTTTAATATTGGTTTCTCTAAGAGCTGCCGCTAAAGTTTGCCCATTGAATGATTGAGATCTTTGATGCGCGTCAATTGCAATCAGTATAGCTTCAATTGTAAAAGCGATATTCAAGTCAAACTGCTCTTTTGGATAAAGTTTTTGGAAAATGGCAATAGCCTTTTGAGTCAGAAGAGAGGAAGGATTGTGCCAACAAGTATTGGTAATACAATACTCTGAATGAGCCCCCAATATGCTATAAAATTGCTTTTCATACATCCCTGGACTTCCAGGACTGATAATGCCCATTGGATTGTATCTTTGTTTGATGATTTCCCTAATCATTTGGATTGCATCATTAAGCCTTGTAACGGGAATAAGCAATTCGGCTTTAGAAGCCTTAATTTTAGCAATCTCCCCAGATAAATCTTGGGTCCTGGGATCGTAAGAAACAACTTGAATAAGCTTGCAAGGCAAATCAAGTCGAGGAAAATGAGAAGAAATAGCCTCATACATTGCTTGCCCATAAGTATCGTTAATGTAAAGCAATGCAGCCGTTTTAGGAGGGGTATCTTTTAACTGGAATAGATCATTCATAAGCCTTAGGCCATTAGCAGCTAATCCGTCTGTTGTTGGAAAATTCCTAAAAACATACCGATAGCTCTGCTCTGTAATTCTTTTAGCAGCAGAAATATTAATTAAAAAAGGAACCTTGCGCTGCTCACAAACTTGGGCAATAGCAGCTGTTACACTGGAGTTATGAGCGCCAATAAGAATATGAGCCCCCTCGCTAATCAGCATTTCGGCTTTATTACGTCCAATATCAACACTGGATTCCGTATCATTGTAAATAATTTCAAGAGAGGGAAAAGAATCCTTGAATAAAAGCTCAGCTGTTCTTCCTCCGCGCTCACAGGCCTGACCAACTTGTGAATCCATGCCGGTTCGCGGTGAAAGAAGACCAATTTTAAAAGTGTCTTTTCTTTTCGGTTTGCATCCCGTCAAACCAGACAGAGAAAGGCCTAAAGCTGCCAAAGAAGAGAAATTAAAACTACGTCTTGTTAGTAACACTATAGTTTTTTCCTCATGCTTTTATTTTTATATAAAGTTGTGAAATAATTTACTAAAAAAAACATCAAACAACAAGAAGCATTGTCAAAATTTCATACCAGAAATGCAAATAATTGAAATCATTGATTTAATAAATAAGGTTCTTAGATTAAAAAATTCCTTAAAAAGTGTGAAAAACAGTATTTTCTAAGATACCCTTGTCATAAGCAGTGAAAACATATCATAATTAATAAAAATTTAGTAAATCTAAATATAAAGGTTTGAGATGCCCAAACTTGTCCGTCAAGCAAACCTCAGAAAGGCAGCAGTCACATGAAAAGAGAAAAATTTGGCTCAATTACACCTGCCATTCAATGGCATGAAGGAATGATGATTTCTCCTCAGCACTTTCAGCAGTCAGATTTACGTCATCATGAAATACTAGCGCATCAGCTAAATTTAACGGCTTTTTATCATTGGGGAGTTCGTTCATTAAAACTAGACCCCATTGTCTTACCAGATGGACTTATAAGGGTCCTTGATTTAGAGGCTCTTATGGCTGACGGCCTGATCGTTCATTATTCAGCCAATATGACAGATATTCCACCGTTAGAGATAGATTTAAAGCCCTACAAAAATGGTCTTCCAAATCAGGAAATTACTGTTCAATTAGCAATTCCCGAGGTTGTTCCAGAAAGTTCTCCTGTTATAGGAGAATTTCCTCGTTACTATTCTGTAGAAGGACATGATGTAAAAGATATCAATCTTGAAGATAACGTCATTAAAATTCCCCGTCTTATTCCAAAATTATTTTTGCATGTAGGGGAGCAGTCTCCGGCTAGATGCTTGGCTTTTCCCTTAGTAAAAGTTGGCTTTGTGGATGAAGCTTTTGCTCTTACCGATTACATTTCGCCTTGTTTCTTTGTAGAAAAAGATACGCTTTTATGGGCTAACTGCGCGGGTCTTGCTCAAAAAATTAGGGAAAAAGCCGCTTATTTAAGTGAAAAATGGCAGAACCAAATCGGAACTCCTATGCTCCAGGAAACATCAGCACTTTTAAGGCCTTTGTTAACGGCATTGCCTGGATTTGAAACGATGATTCATGGGGATCCTATTCATCCTTATAAACTCTATCAAAAACTTTGTGAAACAGCGGGAACCTTGGCTCCTCTTCGTCTTGCGCTGCTTCCTCCTGTTTTACCGGTGTATGAACATAATAGTATTAATGCATGTTTTGAACCAGTTATTGAGCTTATAAAGCAATATCTAAACAGCATAGAACAAAGTTTTTCAGCATTTCCATTTCAACAAAAAGAACGATTGTTCTATTTACGTTTTCACAAAGTTTATATACAAGACCAAATCTATGTTGGCCTTAGAGCACCAAAAGGGATGACTGAAAATCAACTTGAAGAATGGATGAATGATGCGGTTGTAGCTTCTGATTTTGCAATTGAAGCAATAAGAGGGCGCCGAATCACCGGAGCTGAACGAGAAATGTTGCGCAATGAAGAGCTTTACGAGTTGATGCCAAGTCGTGGGGTTATTATTTTTGAAATCACTCTTAACCCTGAATACATTAAACCAGACCAAAATTTGAACATTTTCAATCCGGCAGATCATGAAGAAAGAAGACCTACAGAAATTGTTCTTTATGTTCGTAAAGGTACTGAGAAAGCGGAAAGTTGAGGTTAATTGAGTTATGCAGTTTACAACAAGTAACAGCCCCCTTTTGCAGAGTTTTCAGATTTTTTACTATGAACTTTTAAGGCAAAAAGAAAAAGCTTTGCGTATGAGTGAGCCTGACACCGTCTTTGACGATAAAAGTTCTGGTGGGCAAGATATCGGTTTGATTGATGGAATTCAAAAAAAGATGAGGGCTGTTTTGGAAGAGCAAGCCTATAAGCTTGGTCGCTCTGTGGGTGGGGCCGGCGCAAGCCAAATACGTGATGCTCAATATTTAATGACTGTTTTAACCGATGAAGTTTTTCTATCTTTGAGTTGGCCTGGCGCAAAACAATGGCAAAAATCCCTTTTAGAGGCACAACTTTTTGAAACGCAGATTGCCGGCGAGTCCTTTTACAAAAAACTCGATATTCTTTTAGAATCTACAGATCCTACAAGATCTGAACTAGCGCTTTTGTATTTTTTAACTTTAAGTTTAGGGTTTAGAGGAAAATTTAGAGATCAAGATGATAAAGACGCTATCAAATGGTATCTTGATCAGCTTTATACGGTTATAAATCATCGTTCCGCTCATCTCTTTCGTCCTGGTCGTCCCCACTTAATTGATCAAGCCTATGACTATACCCTTTCAGAACCACCGGGAAGAGGGCTGCCAGACATAAAAACCTGGGGTATTTGCATTGCTAGCATTTTTACCGTGTATGTATTTATTACATATGTAGTTTGGTACAAGCTTGCTTCAGAAATGCATGAAGCATTGAATCTAATTTTTGAACAAACAAGGCAAAGCCCATTGATATGAAACAAAGTTTTGTCAAAATTCAATGCCAGGTTGATCCAATATGATGAATACCATTCTTCAGACTTTAAATTTCACGGTTGATTACGTAAGGCATGCGTTTTCATCTTTGCCTATGGTAATCATAATCCTTTTGATCATTGCCTTTGTTGTTATGCTAATCACGATCATTTTAACGATCCTGTCAATGCGAAGAAGTGCTCCCAAAATCCCTAAACCTCCTTCTGCAGCCGCAGTAGATAGGGATAAGGAAAAAGAAAACGGCGAAGAGAGCAATAAACTGCCACCATTGGGTGGATGGATTAGTGAGTTTTTATCTAAAAAAGGTTTTTTCCACGTCAGCACATTAAGTTTGTCTTTTTTAAGAGCATTAGATTTTCTACGCGATTCATTGAATACCTATAACTATAAGTATCAACTTCCTTGGTACTTGTTGATTGGAGCTGAAAACTCAGGAAAAACCTCTCTTATTGAGGGTGCTGAACTAAATATGCCTTTAGGGCATCCTGACCTTGGGATTCATAATCCTAATCCAGAATGCCGTTGGTGGTTTTTAAATAGAGGTGTTATTCTTGATATTCGAGGAAATCTATTTCTAAACAAAAAAGAGGTGAGCTGTGATGAAAAAGGATGGCGTTCGCTTTTAGTTTTATTGTCTCGTTATCGTTCGGCAAGGCCTGTAAATGGAATTATATTAACCATTCCAGCTAATGAGATCTATGGCAAACGCAAATTAACCAAAGACGAAATCAGCGGTCGAGCTGATTTCTTGTCTCATAAGCTTGCTGCAGCACAAAATAATTTAGGTCTGCGTTTGCCTGTTTACGTTGTTGTAACAAAGCTTGATACTGTTCCTGGTTTTCAAAGTTTTTGTTCCGAAATTCCAACAAGCAACAGGCATAATATACTGGGTTGGTCTTGCCCATATACCCTATCAACAGTGTATACATCAAAATGGGTTGAAGAGGCCTTTTCCAGCCTTGAAGAGAACTTGAATCAACTCCGTCTTGAGATTTTTGCAGAGGGCAGGTTAACTGATTCCAGAGACGGTGTGTTTGTTTTTCCAAGTGAAGTTTTGACCCTTAAAGACAATTTAAGCATCTATATTAATCATATTTTCAAAAATGATGCTTACCACGAATCTTTACTCCTTCGTGGGATTTATTTTTGTGGTGATAGTGGGATGACTCCCCTAAGGGTTCTGGGTGAAAATGAAGATCAGCCAGAGGAAAGTCATGAAAATTTAGCGGTTGTCGGCAACCCAGGTAGCGCCCTTGGATATGATATTGAGCATCCCTCTCTTGCTTCTCAATTAACTCCAGAGAGCCTTGAGCCTGTTAGACGTAAAATCTTTTTTATTGATGATCTAATCACCGATAAAATTTTGCGTGAACCAGGATTATCCGTTCCCCTACAAAAACGTCTTTTGAGTATTAACAAGGCCCTGAATCTTGCCAAGATTTTCACAGCTGTTTTTGTATTGTTTGGAAGTTATGGACTTTTCAGTGCATACGAGAAATTTGTACAAAGCCGCGATTATATGCTGCCTGTCCTCTCTAAAATGAACACAATGCTTCATGAAATGCAGCGAATTAATTTAAATGAACCTGGGCAATCTTCAGAACTATTTGATTCATATGCACGTCAACTTCTAGAGATGATGGATCAAATGCAGCAAACAAAATTCTTTTCCATTTTTGTGCCTGCATCTTGGTTCAGTCCTCTGCACAACGACCTTGAAAAAACTTTAAAAGTTTCTTACCAACAAATTATTGTTAGAACGATTTATATAGATCTTCTTTTAAAGGCACGTGAACTTTTACATTTAAGACCGACCCTTCATGATCGATCTATTTCGATTGCTCAACTTTTGCAACCTACTGAAAGCGCTGAGTTTCAGCTTTTGAAGCGTTATATTGAAGGTCTAGAAACCTTGCAAGGAAAAATTGATAAATTTAACCATCTGAAATCGGCTGCTGATGCGAAAGACCTTGATGATCTGGTTTCCTATACTTTCCACGCACAATTGCCGCAGCAATTTATTGATCATTATAAGAAGTTTAGGTCCTTATTAAAAAATACAACATTTCCTCCTATCGATCTTCGCCCTTATCAACAATTAGCCAGAGAAACACTCAACATTCTTTATCAGAATTTTTTGAATGCACTCTTTACGGCAAATGATCCTGCAAGCTTACCGGCACGACTACAAACGTTTTTACAGGCGATGAGCCAACAAGAAGCGAAACATCTTCCAGATCCGACATATTTACGTCAGATAAGTATGGATCTAGCTCAAGTTGTTCCCTCTCTCGGGGAAGTTGGTCAAACTTGGTTGGATAGGGAGTTTTTTAACCCAAGTAAAGAATTTGACTATTTACTGGATAAAGTCGATTCGTCAAAACTTTTCGGCAAAGAAATAACTCAATTTTTAGTTGATCAGACAGCCATTGGGTTTAATAATCTGAAACTTCAATTGCAATCAATCAATCAACTTCTTGTGGCTCAACCAAATATGCCTGTTGGTCCGCTTGCACAAAAAGCAGCTGCAGTTCAGCCCTCTCAAGGGATTATTTCAATGCAGAAAAGCTTAGTGGCTCTATTTTCAGAGCCCTATATGGCCACACCAACCGCCCATAGCTTTACAAATCAGGTTCCTATTGGGAAAATTATTTATTGGGATTCTAATATGATCCAAATGGCTTACGATATGTGTAGGCGTTTTGAAGAATTTAGCGCCAAACAAGCTCCAGGATTTCCTCCCATATTGCAGGAAAATATGAAGCTTTTTGCAAGAGAGAGTCTGCAAGCGAATATAGTTAACTTATTAGCTCAGGCGCAAAGTTTTGTAGATGCGCCTGCAAATTTGTCGGAAGGAGTGGCTGCTGAAGAAATTTTGCGCTTAAAAATTAATGACGTCAAAGAATCAGCACCCAAATTTGTAAAACTTTTAGAGATTTTGAATCAAGATTCAGTTGGTGTTTCCTTTGTTGAACTTAGAACATTATTAAGCAGCACAAGCTTCTGGCTTTTATCTCAAATTGAGAATATGTTACATTCTCTAAATCCTTATGCGGTTCATGATTTGACATTTTCGTGGTGGGAAGGAAAGCAAGGTGCTGCATTTACCGGATATAGTTCAAAAGATACGCAAGACCTGAAAGTTTATCTTTCCTTGCAAAGACAACTTATGCAAACCATGGCTATTGATTTTGCAAAGCCTCTTGTTACGTTCTTAACAGCGGATGTCATGCTTGATGCAGCAGGTGACAAAGTACTGCTTAATAAATGGAACCGAATTGTTGACCAAATGGAGGCTTTTATGAAAAAGCAACCTGGCAATTCGGTAATGGCTTTGGAAGATTTTATTCTAAAAACTTTAAACAGCTACGACCTTAAAAACTGTTTTGACAATATTCCTCTTGAGGATACTCGTCATGAGTCGGGAGATTATTTTATAGAAACAATTAGATCACTCAAAAAGGGTGTTTTATCAAGAGCTGAAGTCTTAAAACGTAAGCAGGGCATTCAAAATTACAATAAGCTTGTTACTTTTTACAATCAGAATCTGAAAAATAAATTTCCTTTCGTTGCTTCAAATGTCAGTCTAAGCACGCCTGAAGCTGACCCGGAGATCATACGAGATTTTTTTCGTCTATATGATGAGGCAGGTGGTTCAGCAAAAGTTATTCTTGATCAAATATACCAATTAGGATCGGGTGTCCTTCCTGCTTTGCGTTTTCTACAAAGTATGGATAGCGTAAAAGCCTTTTTCCAAAACTACTTAAGCGGAAACGGAGATAATGATCTGCCTACGTTCACGTTTAATATAGATTTTAGAGTGAATAGGCAGATGGAATCAGGCGGCGATTTAATCGTTGATTGGACAATTAAACCGCACCCTGATGTGACGATCGACAAAAATGATAAAAACCATGTCGGCAGATGGTCTTATGGAAATCCTGTTGAGCTTGGTTTTCGTTGGCCGGATGGAGATGGTATTCCAGCAGTACCTGTAAAAGACCCTTTGCAACCCGTTCTTGATGTTGATGGAAGAAAAGCAACTATTAAATATACAGGGCGTTGGGCATTGCTTTGGATGCTCAAAATGCACAGCGCATCTAAAGGTGATTACACTCCTTTGAAAGATCCTAACCCTTTTATGCTTAAATTTGTAATTCCTACAGGATCAGAAGATAAAGCAATCGTTTATAATATGATTACCATAATGGCACCTTCATCCAACCCTAAAGCGCCTGGAAAAGTGTTACCTGTACCGGCATTTCCAGTTTTGGCGCCAGAATTAGATTCAACCGCGATACACTATGGTGACCAGGCTGTATTAACAGAAGGCGTTGTAACGCCTTTTGACTATATGGAGCCTCCTGCTGCATCCCCGCCAAGTCCTGATCAAATACCAGCCGCAGCGATTCCTACGCCCCTTCCTGTTGGTCCATCACCAGCAGTGCTGCCTCCACCAACACCTGATGCGCCACCTGCAGCAGCATCTCCATCGGCGTGATCGGGAGGATGACGCTAACCTCTCTTCGTCATACTCGGATCAAGCCGAAGTATAACGAAGAGATTATGCAGGAAATTTAATGAATAAAACCAGGTAATCTAATGATTTTTATCAGAAGGGTCGCCCTCTTTCATTCCGTCTTTAAATGCTTTAAAGCCCTTAGCCAAATCACTCATGGCACCGGGCAATTTTCCAGCCCCAAAAACTACCAGAATAACGACCATTAAGATAACCAAATGTCCAAAGCTCATTCCCATGGTTTTTTCCTTTTTTTGTTATTTTTTAATCAATGACCGCTTAAAAATAAGATAACCTTTTGAAGCATCTGCAAAGGCGGCAACATAATCATCCCTAATAGATTAAAATGTATCCCTATTGCACTAAGAGCCGTTGGAATCAAAAGCAAAAGCATCAAGATCAAAGGTGCATAGTCTTCTGTTCGTGCATAAGCTTGCCCTAATTTATAAGGCAATAGCTCTACTAAAATGCGGCCTCCATCTAGTGGAAGTAAGGGTAGCAGATTAAACACAGCCAAGACTAGATTTATTTGAAAAGAATTCAATAAAATTTCATTTCCTAAAGTATCCATCTGCCCATTAATATGGAGCAATACAGCCGATACCCAAGCTAATATTATGTTAATGCCAGGCCCAGCCAAGGCTACCATGATGGTCCCAAACTTTTTGGGTTTTAGGCTTGAAAAATTGACAGGAACAGGCTTTGCCCAACCAAAAATGAAAGGGGCTTTCATTAAAAAAAGCATTGCTGGCAATACAACAGTTCCAAGCGGATCTACATGACGAAGCGGATTAGCGCTCAGACGCCCCATACGTTTGGCTGTGTCGTCACCAAATGCAAGAGCCATAGCCCCATGAGCAGCCTCATGACTGGTGATTGCAAAAATAAGCGCGACTAAACTTGCAAAAATAGCAATAAGTTCAGTTGTCATCATGCTACACTTTTCTTGGCCGTGAACGCCTGGCCCTTATAATTTATAGATTCTTGTTTTCTTAAAACAATCTCAAGCTTTGATTGCAGTTGATTTTTCTCTTCTTTGGAAAGGGTTTTTGGATGGGAAACCTTACTTTTACTTAAACGTTCAAGAGATACCTCTGATAAAGCAGGCGTTGCTCCCGCTATTTCGATCATTTCACCCAAATAGCCGTTACAATGCAAAATAACATCACAACCAGCTTTAAAGGCTTTTTGAGTCCGATTGGAAAAAGACCCTTCTAAAGCTTCCATTGTTAAGCAATCACTAATCAAAAACCCCTTAAACCCTATATGTTCACGGATAATCCTGTCGATAATCAAAGAAGAATGAGTCGCTGACTCTTTGTCAAAAGCATCATAAACAACGTGTGCCGTCATTCCCCATGGCTCTGGCAAGGATCTTGCTTTGATACCCTCACAAATTAAGCGAAATGTCTCAAAATCATGATCAACCAGTTCTTCCTTCGAAGAATAAACAATGGGTAATTCTTTGTGGCTATCCACCGGGGCGCGCCCATGCCCGGGCAAATGCTTAATAACAGGTATGATATTTTGACTTTGAAGACCTTCTATCATCGCAAGCGATAACTCGGCAACAATCTGACTATGCTCGGAAAAAGCACGATCACCAATAATAGGATCTGAACCAGGAATCAGCAAATCAGCACAAGGAGCACAATTTACATTTATCCCTATTTCCCCAAGTTCATATCCAATAAGGGCTGCGTTATCAAATACGCATTTAGACGCTAGGTCTATATTTTCATATGCCAATTGACCAAAAATATGCGCCGGAGGAACTTCTCTCCACAAGGGGGGCGATAAACGGACAACTCTCCCGCCTTCTTGATCAATCAAAATAGGTACATCTTCGTGCCAGACTGTACTTTTAAGATCAGCAACAAGAGCCTTAACTTGTTCCGGTGATTTACAATTTCGTGCGAAAAGAATAAACCCTAAGGGCTGACACCGCTCGAAAAATGATCTCTCTTCAGGCAGTAACTCAAGCCCTGAGCAACCAAAGATAACAGCTTTCGGTGATCCTTTTTTCACTTATGCCTCAATTACTTTGTAATTGTATGACACGGCTTCCACTGCCAAATTTACCACTTTTAGCAAGAGCAATATTTCTTGTCTTAAAGGGTCCTGCAACCACACGAAAAGATGTAGTTCCATCTGCCTTTTCAACCATACGGACGGTCATTTCATTGCCCGCGAGATCCTGTTTATATTTTTTACTCAATCGATCAGCTTCTGTTTTAGCAAGCTGTTCTGTTGGAAGAGTAGCAAGCTGGACAAAAAAACCTGATCCATGTAAACGGTCAGAGGCTGTCTCAGATTTATCCTCTCCTTTCGTTACAAGCTTGTTATCAGCGGGCTCTTTTAAAGAAGGAATCTGTACGTTTGCTCTTTGGATCTCTGTAGGTCTATGCGTCGGAATTCCGGGATTTATTATATTTGAAGGAGCAACTACAGCCTGATTGGGTGCCGGTATATTCGGATAATTTGGATAAGGTTGCTGCGGGATTCCTTGTTGAGTTGGAATCTGAGGCTGCGCCGTTGGATAAATAGTCGCTCCTTGAGGTTGCTGCGGATATCCCTGATTAGAAAGAGGCTGACCTGCTTGCTGTTGTGGGTAAGGCTCTCTATAATTCTGTTGATCTAAAGGCTGGCCGGCTTGCTGTGGAGGATATTGATAAACAGGAGCTTGCCCTTGAGGATAAGGTTGCTGATAACCCATTGGAGCTTGTGGCTGTCCTTGATATCCAGGTGCTACTTGCTCGTATTGCTGTTGTTGGTTGTAGCCTCCGTTCTGAGGGCCGGCTTGCTCTGGATATGGTTGCCCTTGTCCATTTCCTGCATAAGCAGGAGGGTAAGGAGGAGTCATTACAACCGGTTGTTCAGGAGGAGGCAGTAAACGTTCCACAGGTTGATCGGATTCACCAGATAGACGTCCATAAATTAACTTATCTTGATGTGGGATTGATATACCGCCAGGATTTTCCGGCCTTACCTTGTAAGGTCCTTGCTCGGCCTGAATCAGAGGAGGAGTGTGACTCCCTGTCTGACTAACCCAACGATAAGAGAACCAAGCAATGGCAGAAAAAATAACAATTCCGGAAATTGCGATAACAAATTTTAGAGGCGAAGAACGATCTGACCAACTCTCTGGATCATCGTGAAGATCATCTTCCTCATCTCTCCAAAAAGAAAGCCCTTTTAGCTCATCGGGGTGAGAGTTTTTTCCATAAGGCTTAAGATGATGAAAATCTTGTCGTGTTCCGATTTGATTACGGGAAGTTTCTGATTTTCCCTTAAAATAGGGATGATCTTGCTGGTTTGGAACGTATTGACGATAATTATCACTTCTTTCATTGCTTCGATTCAGACGCGGATCAGAAGGATCATATTCGTCCGGATAATGCCCCTCTTCAGGTCTTCCAGATGGCCTATTAAAATAGACCTCCCTTTCCTGTCTTTCTCGTTCAGAAGAACCTTCATTTCTGCGGTTACCAAAATTAAATCTAGACATTATCGCATCTCCTGCACAGGGGTAATCCCGAATAAAGTTAAACCGCTTGAAATCACAATAGCAACTGCACTGATAAGAGCAATACGCGCATTTGTGAGTTCTTTTTGATCTGGGTCAATAAATCTCAAGTGTGTATTATCCTTCCCTTTATTCCACAAGGCATGAAACTGGGATGCTAAATCATATAAGAAATTTGCCAATCGATGGGGCTCACGCATCAAAGCAGCTACATCAACTTGGCGAGGCCAATTAGCTAATAATTTGATCATCGCTAATTCGCTTTCATCGGTCAAGAGTTCGATTGAGGCTTTCTCAGCAAGGTTTTGTTTTATGTCTGGAAAAATTGTTTCTACGTGCCTTAAAACAGAACAAATCCTGGCATGGGCATATTGAATGTAGAAAATTGGATTATCTTTGGAATGTTCCACAACCTTTGCCAAATCAAAATCGATAGGCATATCTTGATGACGCGAAATCATCATAAACCGAGTTGCATCCTTGCCGACTCTCTCTACAACGTCGTTTATAGTTATAAAGGTACCAGCACGTTTCGACATGCGAACAGGAACGCCATTTTCCAAAAAATTCACCATTTGGCAAACTTTTATCTCAAGGTTGGCTTTTCCATTCGTCGCGGCCTTGACAGCTGATGTTAACCTTTTTACATATCCGCTATGATCTGCCCCCCAAACATCAATCATATGAGAAAATCCCCGTTCCAATTTGTCCACGTGATAAGCAATATCACTGGCAAAATAGGTCCAGGATCCATCCGATTTTTGTAAAGGACGATCCACATCATCCCCATAAGCGGTCGCTTTAAAAAGGGTTTGTGAACGTTCTTCCCAATCTTCTACAATATGCCCTTTGGGCGGGGTTAAAACGCCTTCATAAACATCGCCTTGGTCTCTGAGGAGCTTTAATGTCTTATCGACATTGCCCGCCTTAACCAGTGCCTTTTCAGAAGTGTAAACATCCATCACAACGCCTAATTTTTCAAGGTCAGCACGGATATCTTTCATCATTTCTGCAACAGCAATTTCACGGAAAAGATCAAGCCAATCCGTTTCCGGCTTGTTGATCCATTGTTCCCCGTATTCTTTGGCTATTTTCTGACCAACAGGGATTAAATAATCAGCGGGATACATTCCTTCTTTAAAAGCATCATCGTTGATTGTTCCGCCCAAGGCTTCTCTATAACGCAAGTGCACTGAACGTGCGAGGGCGTTGGTTTGACCGCCCGCATCATTCACATAATATTCACGGCACACCTTGTATCCAGCTTTTTGCAAAAGAGAGGCAATCGCGTCCCCTAAAATGGCATTTCTTCCATGTCCTGTATGAAGAGGGCCTGTTGGATTGGTTGAAACGAATTCAACATTGACTTTTTCGCCGCCACCAATGTCTGAATCACCATAATGTTCTTTTTGGGTCAGAATTTCTTTTAATTGATCATGCCAAAAAAGGGGAGAAAGAGTTAAATTTATAAACCCCGGCCCTGCGATATCGATCTTTTCAACTTCTTTTAAAGATGATAATCCGTGAACAATTTTTTCCGCCAATTGACGGGGATTTAAACCCATCGGTTTTGCCATAACCATCGCCGCATTGGTTGCTATGTCACCATGAGCAGGGTCGCGCGTGGGTTCTATTGTTATTTTTGAAAGATCTAAAACGTCTTGCGCAGAACTTAAAGATTCTAAAATCTTGCAAACGTAGCCGTGAAAAACAGTGAATACACTCATGGTTTCAATAAAAATACAAAGATGATAGCTACAATACTCTAGATTTTCACAAAAAACATCTGAAAATTGTAAAAGGACCTACTCCGTAGACATCACTCCTAAACAATACTCCAAACACTCTTGTTTATTAGGGGCAAAGTCTTTTGAAACCCACCAGTCTTCGGTTTTCTTAAGCGCAACACCAAGGGAACGTCCGGCATTGACTCCTTTATCCAAAAGGTCTTGGCCTTTTAGTGGAAATATAAGCTCACTTTGTTGATTTAACCATGATAAATTCTCTTTATAATCCTTGGACCACAACGCCCAATCAAGGGTTATTTCTTCTCCAAAATAATAATAAATACGTCTTCGGTCTGTTTCCAAAAGCGCTTTGTTTAAGCAGTGGAGATGCTTTTTTTGTTCATTTGATAAAAGGAGTTTATTGTTATCATGAAACAATGCATAAAGCCGCCTGATAGTAGAAATCTGAATACCCAAAAGGTTTTCTAAGTGCGCTATAGACTCAATCTTTTCCAAAGAAGGATCTTCGGCAAATAAGCTCAAAAAAATTCCATCTTTTTTCATCAAAGTTAAAGATATTAATGGATTTTTTGCCCCTAATAACTTTAGAACCTCTTGAGAAATTCTCTCCTTGGATAAGGAAGCTAGCCCTTTACTGCATTCCTTAAGCTCTGGGATTGGTTTTGGTTCGCCCTTTCCATAATAAGCCAAAAACCTGTAATACCTTAGGATACGAAGGTAATCTTCTTGGATTCTTGTCGCTGGGTTTCCAATAAATCGTATAATTCCCTTTTCAAGGTCAGCTCTTCCCTCAAAAGGGTCATAAAGAACTCCATCCTTATCAAGGCTTAAGGCATTTATGGTAAAATCGCGGCGCTTAGCATCCTCCAGCCAATCTTTGCCAAAGATGACTTTTGCGTGCCGACCATCGGTTTGCCAATCTTGCCTAAGGCTAGTAATTTGAAATGGGATTTTATGAAGAACAGCGGTCATGGTTCCGTGTTCTATGCCTGTCGGGATCACTTTAATATCGGCATTTTCTAGGATTTCCTTAGCCTTTTCAGGGGCAACATTGACTGCCATATCAATATCATTGGTTTTGATGCCCAGCAAAGCATCCCTTACGCATCCTCCAACAAGGCGCACCTCTGCTCCCCCTTCATGAAAAAGACGGAAAAGGTGCGAGATTTCCGGGGTTTCTAAAATTTTAAAAAAAGACATAGGTGCTTTGTATCATTTGAAACTTTAAAGAGCAATGAGGTTTCAATTCTTTGAGAAAATATGGTATTTTGGAAAAGTACTTCAACTTTACTTACTAGTTTCAAATCGCATCAACAAGGTATATTAAATAATGTCCCTCACAGTAGCTGAACTTAACCAACGCTCTTTAGAGATTTTTAGGGAATTGGTGGATACGTACGTTGAAACAGGAGAGCCTGTTGGGTCTCGTACCCTTTCTCGCCGTTTAAATACGCCTCTTTCTCCGGCTACAATTAGAAATATTATGGCAGATCTCGAAGAAGCAGGACTTCTTTATGCGCCCCATACTTCAGCTGGAAGATTGCCAACTGACGAAGGGCTTCGCTTATTTGTTCATGGATTACTAGAGATTGGCGATCTTAACGAACAAGAACGCAAAAATATTGATAAGCTTTGTAATAATTCAGGACGAAGTATTTCTTCTGTTTTAGAAGAAGCGACAACTATGTTGTCCGGTTTGTCTAAGTGCGCCGGTTTGGTTATGGCACCTAAAGCAGATGCCCCTTTAAAACATATAGAATTTATTCAAATAGCACCAGGACGCGCATTGGTAGTTTTAATTAATCAAGATGGTGATGTTGAAAACCGGCTGATTGAGGTTCCCAGTGGCATTTCCTCTTCCGTTTTTAATGAAGCAAGTAATTATTTAAGCTCTCGGTTAGCCGGCTTCACCTTAGCTCAAGCTAAAAATATGATTAATGAAGAATTAAAGCACCATCAAGCCCACCTTAGTGAATTGACGGCAAACGTTGTATCAGCAGGTCTTGCTGTTTGGGCAGGAGGTGAAGAAGAAGGCTCTTTAATTGTAAAGGGACAATCTAACTTGCTGCACGGAGTGACAGAGGTAAACGAGTTGGATCAGATCCGAGAGCTTTTCCAGATTTTAGATACAAAAGAAAGGCTGAATGAGCTGCTAGATGCATCCATAAAAGCAGAAGGCGTACAGATTTTTATTGGTTCAGAAAATAGCCTTTTTAAACTTTCAGGCTGCTCTTTGGTCGTATCCCCTTATCATAACTCTAGGCAAAAAATCATAGGCGCTATCGGCGTAATCGGGCCAGCTAGAATGAATTATAGCAGAATCATCCCTTTGGTAGATTATACGGCTAAAATGGTAAGTCGGCTGATTAGCTAGCTTTAGAACCTGTCTTCGTAAAATTTAACTGGCGTAAGAACCAATAAGGGATTCTGTTGGAATTCCCCAGCACTTACTAAGTTTCCATATGACTGAAAACGTTAAAGGTTGTCTTTTATTAAGGATTTCAAAGGCCTGAAGAGGAGAACCCAGAAGATCTCCTAAATCACTTAATTTCAAGTCTTTTTGACGCATATGAAATTTAATGGCAGAAATTGGATCTGGCAGGGTTGCGGGCCATTTCTTTTTTTCATAAGCATCAATCAGCCCAGCCAAGTTCTCAAGATGCTCAAACTGGGGAGAGTTGACATCTGCCCGCCACAGCTCTTGAATTCTGCTAACGGCATCGTCATATTCTTTTTTGCTTTGTATTTGTTTAGTCATTGTAAAAAACCTTTTTGGTGCATCATCAAAAATACTTAAAGAAAATGAAGACTGATAGTGCCCATGTTAATGAATATACTGTCGATACAGCGAACATAAAACAAGCCACTAACCTATTTTAAAGATATCCTAAAACTGGATAAAAAACAACGAAAATTTTCAATAAAATTTGGAAATCGATCAAATTCCTAATGCAAGCCTCTTATTTTTTTGATATTACATAAAAATACTTTTCTATTCTTCTTAGTTCTATCTATGAAAATTAAAGCCCTAAAAACCTTCTTATTTCTTGCTGAGAACGATTGTGATTTTGGTGGTTACAAAATTATTGGAATTCCCCGTTCGACTATGTGGTCACATATAAGCGAGTTAGAAACAGAAACGGGTTTAAAGCTAATTGATAGGCGAAAGCAAAATTCGTCCTTTACTGAAGCGGGGAAGAAATTTACTCCCTATGCAGCAAGAATGGTGAAGGCATTTGAAGAAGGACTTAATAAGGCAAAGCATACAGATAGAGATTTGATCGAGGGAACAATTGTTGTTTCGATGACGAGCGCGATTGCGTATTCGTGGTCTATGCAAAGTATTAAAGATTTTCATTCTAAATATCCCAATTTAAAAGTTAACATTATCGCCGAAGATCTTCTTTCTAAGCAAACTGAAAATAGCGCTGATATCTTATTAAGGCCTATGGGTAATAACCCGAATCTTATCAAAAAGTGGCATATTGCTTATCATCATGGACTTTTTGCCAGCAAAGAATATCTTGAAAGAATGGGAATTCCTAAAACCCCAGAAGACTTAGCCGGTCATTCAATTATGGGCTATGGAGAACACGAGTTTAGCTATTTTGAAGATATCAACTGGCATCTAAAAGGAAAATGGGGTTTGCCAAAACTGACTCCAACTTTGACAATAAACTCGACGGCTGCCCTTTTTCTAGCAGCGTCAGCGGGTATTGGGATATGTTCCGCTGCTGTTGAATCTTCACAATATTACGGTCCTAATCTTATTCGTGTTTTGCCGCAAATTGATGGTCCCATTTCAAGGACATATTTTTGCACAAAAGCAAGTGCAAGTCCATCTATGCAAAGGAATATCGATATATTTAGAATATTTTTTGAGCAGTATGCCAATGCTATGGGTATAAAAATATATTATGAGCCAGACTAAAACTTTAAATTGGGCCGTCACGGCTGGCCACATTGTAGAGTGCTTTGACACCACTCTGTATGGCTTCTTTGCTGTTATGCTGGCCCCTATATTCTTCCCCTCGTCCTCTCATTCTGTTGAATTACTTGTTTCCTTTGGTGCTTTTGCTGCCGGTTTTTTAGCGAGACCAATAGGCGCTATAATATTTGGCTTTATAGGTGATAAATGCGGCAGAAAGAAACCTCTCTTATGGTCAATTATGCTCGTTGGTATTCCAACTATAGGGATAGGATTAACTCCTACATATCAGACTTTAGGAATAATGGCTCCTATCTTGCTTATTGTTTTTAGGCTTTTGCAGGGACTTTTATGGGGGGGTGAGTTTACAGGGGTTAATCTTTACAATGCTGAAACATCTATAAAAGCTAAACTTGGAACAAGGAGTGGTATATTAATCTCTGCTGGCGTATTTGGTGCTGTTTTAGCAACTGCTGTGGGTGCTTTTGTATCTATGAAAACAATGCCGACTTGGGCGTGGAGAATCCCATTCCTAATAGGAGGAGTTTTTGCATTTTTTATATATCTGTTCAGGCGAGAAATTTCAGAGACGGAAGATTTTTTAAAAGCACAACAACAACAAAATCTTTTACTATCCCCCTGGAAAGAGCTCTTAGCGAATCATAAAAAACATCTTTTTTTGGCTATTTTGATTGCCGGGCTAGATTTGATGCCTTTGTATCTTTCTAGCATATTTGGCAACCAACTTTTTTCAGAGGTTGGCTATTCTGATTCCCAGTGCATGTTGTTCAACATGCTATCGATGATTACCTGCGGCGTTCTTATCCTATTTACGGGAACGCTCGCTGATAAAATTGGATTTCAAAAGCAAATGCAAATTGGAACTATATCAATTGCCATTTTTGCTTTGCCAGCGTTTTATCTTATTAGTCAGGCAGAACTTCATACTATCCATATTGCTTTCTTTATAGTTATTTTGGTTATGGCAGGCACAGTTATGAATTGTTGCTATATGCCTTATATCTCACGCTTTTTTCCTACAAACTGTAGATATTCGGGCGTTGCCCTTAGTGTAACCATTGGACAAGCCGTTTTTGGTGGAACAGCACCGTTGATGGGGTCTTTGTTGATAGATTATACCGGAACAAAAATGGCTCCAGCATTTTGGCTTATTGCCTTATCTATAGCCTCTGCTATCGGTGTTTATACCAAAAGAAATGATTTGATAGAATAGTCGTATCATTCTCAGTATAATACAGAAAAAATTTAATGCCTTTTGAATAATTCTTTTGTGGAGATTTTTATGCACGACCAAACTCTAAATGATGACAAAGCAATTCATGGATGCGGAGCATTAACAGAAGAACAACAGGTAAAGAGTTCTTTTGTTGAAGCTACCGAATTAGCGAACGATCAAATTGTGGCCTTAGAAAAACAGTTAGCCGAAATGAAAGATAATTGGCTTAGGGCTTTGGCAGAAGGAGAAAATTTAAGACGTCGGGCTCAACGTGAAAAGGAAGAGGCGCTAAAATATGGCGCTGTTAACTTAGGCCGAGAAATGGTTTCGATTGTAGATAATCTTCATCGGGCTCTTGAAAGCTGCCCTGTAACAGATGATATGTCATCTAATATAAAATCTTTGATTAGTGGCGTTGAAATGACAGCTCAGGAAATGCTGAATGTTTTCCAAAAACACGGGATTAAAAAAATATCACCTCTTGGCGAAAAATTTGATCCGAACTACCATCAGGCCGTATTTGAGGTCGAACACAACGATCATCCGGCCGGTCATGTGGCTCAGGTTTTACAAGATGGTTATATTATGCATGATCGATTATTGCGAGCAGCAATGGTCGGAGTTGCAAAAGCAAGTTCTGGATCAGCAGATATTCCATCAAGTACGGACGATTCTTGTAAGAAATCGTCTTAAAGAGAATCTTTCAGAATCGGTCGATGACTTCCTTCATCCTCGTAAGGTGCGCGAGGATTTTTGAGGATGAGGGGTGTAGGTTTCGAGAGATGTGTTTAATGAGCGCAAACTGAAACGGTCCGGAAGATCCAACAATAACTCCGCAATCTCTCACGCAACCTCTTGATACATCTCCCCGCTTAGTGCCTGTAGAATGCAGCGTCTAGACATATTCGTGATGTTTTCCGGCAACTGGTCGATGGCGAAAAAACCGAGTTCTTTACACTTGTCAGGCTCAGCGTTTGTAATCTCGCCATCAAAATGATCAATCTGAAAAATGGCATAGGCGCATTCACCTATTATTTCGCCTCCGGCTGATGGATTGGCGTGGACAAGGCCTTTGAAGGAAACATCCTCTAGCTTACAAACGATTCCAAGTTCTTCTTTGACTTCTCTGATGACAGAGGATTTTAACGACTCGCCGCCTTCATGCTTGCCCCCCGGAAGAGCATAGAATCCGTCCATAAATCCTGTTCCCTGACGAAGGCCAAGAAGAACCTGATTGTCTTTGAACAAAACCATCATGACAACCGTTGGGATGCCATACCATAACGGGAGTGAAAGAGGAGGGCTCTGGGCCTGAAGAGAATCTAATGAGCAAACATCTTGCCAAATAAGCTCATGGATTTCATCCACAGACAATGAGGCGTCGATAATCTTGCAGCGTCCCGGTTCTTTGGCAGCGATTTTTAAAAAGCCTTCTCTCACCTTTTGGTGAAATGCCAGGTCTAACGATTCAAAGCGCCCCTCGACATAAGCATGGTAGCTTTGTTTCAGGCGTAGATTTGAACGCTGTAGCCCAACCTTTGGATCCAAATCAAACACATAAGTGCGGTTGGGTTTTCGGGAGCCAATAATCCTGCCATATAGACCCTCTAAAAATATACTGTCTAGGCCCCGTCCATAGCCCTGATAGGCCATGCTTGAATCAGCAAAGCGGTCACAAATCACCCACTGACCGTTTTTAAGGGCTGGGTAAATGCGGTTTTGCCAATGATCAGCGCGCGCGGCGTACATTAACAGTGCTTCGCTCATCGGTGCCCAGCGATCAGCTGACCCTGTTACCAAAAGGTTTCGAATCAATTCAGCCCCGGGACTACCACCAGGCTCACGCGTGATGATTAAATCTTTCCCGTTATTTCTCAGGCGTTCGGCAAGTAATTTTGATTGGGTGCTTTTTCCAGTCCCCTCGCCACCTTCAAAGGTGATAAAATAACCCATTTCCCTATAATGCCATTCGCTGGGCAATGACACCTTTGCGCGCCAACGCATCAGCGCGTTCATTTTCTGGGTGCCCATCATGGCCGCGAACCCACTGCCATTCGATGGTGTGGGTCACAATTAACTGATCTAATTTTTCCCACAAATCCTTGTTTTTTACAGGCTTTTTATCGGCGGTTAGCCAACCATTTTTCTTCCAGTTGATCATCCAACGGGTAACGCCATCTTTTAGATACTGACTGTCGGTATAGAGTGTCACCTTAGTTTTAGCTGGCAGATAACCAACACCGTTAATTGCGGCCAACATTTCCATACGATTATTGGTGGTTTGTGCTTCGCCGCCAAAAACTTCGGCCTCATGTTTTGCATGGCGCAGAACGGCACCCCAGCCGCCTGGACCAGGATTGCCACTGCAGGCACCATCGGTGAAAACTTCAACGATAGAATCTGACGTTAGGGATTTTAAGAACTCTTCAAGTGACTCTGACATTAATTAATAACTTCCTATTTTTATTATCCTCTACTGTCTCAGTTTCAAAGCATTACATCAACATTTTAGGCACATGAAAAACGATATTTTCTTGGATCGTATTCACTTCTTCAACATTCACAGAAAAATGATCGCGGCAAGCTTCAATCACCTCTTCAACCAAAACCTCAGGTGCAGAGGCTCCTGCTGTGATACCAAGACGCTTTGATCCTTTGAGCCATTCCCATTCAATATCTTTTGCACGTTGGAAAAGACGTGCTTTTTCGCAGCCATTTTGGCGAGCAACCTCAACCAATCTTACAGAATTAGAAGAATTAGGCGCCCCGATCACAATCATCGCATCCACAGATTCTGCGACCTTTTTAGCCGCTGCTTGACGATTTGTAGTGGCATAACAAATATCTTCTTTTCTGGGGCCCATAATATGAGGATACTTAAGCTTTAAAGCTTCGATAATCCCCATTGCTTCATCCACGGATAAGGTCGTCTGAGTAGCATAAGCCAACTTTTGATTCGCAAAATCAGGCAATTTACCTACATCAGCCACCGATTCTACCAAAATCACAGTTCCTTCTGGAACCTGTCCCATCGTACCAATTACCTCAGGATGATTGGCATGACCGATCAAAATAATTTTACGCCCTTCTGATTGATGATGCTCAACTTCTCTGTGAACTTTACTGACCAAGGGACACGTTGCATCGACAAAAATCATCTCTCTCGCTTTGGCTGCCTCGGGCACTGATTTTGGCACACCGTGGGCAGAGAAAATAACAGGGCGATCATTTGGAACCTCATCTAACTCATCTACAAAAATAGCCCCTTTTGCCATTAAGCTTTCAACGACAAATTTGTTATGAACAATTTCATGCCGCACGTAAACTGGTGTACCGAATTTAATCAGTGCTTTTTCGACAATCTGTATAGCCCTGTCAACACCGGCACAAAACCCACGGGGACTTGCTAAAACAACAGTTAAATCAGGTTTCATAGGGGCTCCAACAGACAAATAAGCAATAGAAAAGCTATAACGTTTTGCGATCTAAAATTCAACTGCGCTCTTTAATTTCAAGAGTTAGATAAGCAACTTTCTGATTTTGCCCCAGCTGAATAAAATCAAGCAGCAAAAATTAGGAACATTACTACCCCAACGCCTTTTGCAAAACCTCTGCTAACCCCTGTACGGCATTTTCATTGACACCGCCAGCTTGGGCCAAATCAGGGCGACCGCCACCCCCTTGTCCACCAAGGGTTTCGGCACCAACTTTGACCAAATCAACGGCACTGACTTTGGATGTCAAATCATCAGTCACACCAACAACTAAGGATACTTTACCGTCCATAACGCTGGTCACAATGGCAATGCCTGACCCCATATCTTTTTTTAATTGATCAACCAGGGCTTTGAGATCACGAGCAGGTACATTATTTAAATGACGGACCGCAGCTCTATAGGATCCCAAGGTTGTAAAATCAGTTGCCGAAGCGTTGCCTTTCACGCCCAAGGTCATTTGCCGGCGAAGGTCAGCAATTTGTTTTTGCAAATCATTAACATTTTTTTTGGATTGCTCACGCTCAAGAATCAGAATATTTTGCGTATCCTTTAACAACTCTAAAATAGCCTCACCCGTAATGGCCTCAATACGCCTGACACCTGATGACACGCTGCTTTCACTTAATATTTTAAAAAGGCCAATATCGCCTGTGCTGCTGACGTGGGTACCGCCGCACAGCTCAACCGAAAATTTCTCATCGCCCATGCTGACAACACGGACTTCAGCGCCATACTTTTCACCAAACAAAGCCATTGCGCCTTCGGCAACGGCTTCATCAGGGGTCATCAGTTTGGTTTGGGACGATTTGTTTTTAAGAATCTGCTCATTTACTAATTTTTCAACTGTTTGCAGTTCTTCGGGTGATACGGCCTTTGCATGGGTAAAGTCAAAACGTAAACGATCTGATGCTACTAAGGATCCTTTTTGGGTAACATGATCGCCCAGAACTCTGCGCAACGCTGCATGCAACAGGTGCGTTGCCGAGTGATTGGCGGCAACTTGGCGGCGCCTTGTGGCATCAACGTCTAACTTAACGCTATCGCCAACCTTTATTTGACCTTTGATAATTTTGCAGGCGTGAACATGGAGGGACCCCAGTTTTTTCAAAGTGTCCGAAACCTTAATTTGAACGCCTGTATCCGTCGTGATCGTTCCTTGGTCGCCAACCTGACCGCCGGATTCTGCGTAGAATGGCGTTTGGTTGGTTAGAATGAAAATCTCTTCACCCTCTGCGGCCATATCGACTGAATTTTGTCCTTTCAACAGAGCTAAAATAAGGCCTTCGGAATGGGCGGTAGTATAGCCTAAAAAGTCAGTGGAACCATGCGCCTCTTTATAGTCAAACCAAACTTGTTCATTAGCTGCTTCGCCAGTTCCAACCCATGCTGCACGCGCTTTTTGGCGTTGTTGTTCCATGCACTTCGCGAATTCTGTGAGATCAACGGTTTTGTTTTCAGCGCGCAAAACATCTTGGGTCAGGTCAAGGGGGAAACCATAGGTGTCATATAATTTAAAGGCAACATCGCCTGGAAAATCTTGTCCCTTTGACAAAGTGGATGTTGATTCCTGCAGCAATTTCAGGCCACGTTCAAGTGTCTGACGGAATTTTTCTTCCTCTAGTTTTAAGGTTTGCTGAATTAAAATTTGGGCTCTGCATAATTCAGGATAGGTATCGCCCATTAAGCTGGTTAATGTTGGCACCAAACGCCACATCAAGGGATCTTTTGCCCCTAAAATATGTGCATGACGCATCCCGCGGCGCATAATACGGCGCAGGACATAACCGCGCCCTTCATTCGACGGTAACACACCATCAGCAATTAAAAAGCAAGCTGCCCTTAAATGGTCGGCAATAACGTTATGCGATTGACGTTGAGTGGATTTATTCGCGCCAGTCAAATCAGTGGATGCTGCGATCAGAGTTTTAAAAAGGTCTGTTTCATAGTTATTGTGTTGTCCTTGTAAAACAGCAGCGATGCGCTCAAGGCCCATGCCTGTGTCGATCGAAGGATTGGGAAGGTTAACACGTTTTCCACCCTCTTGTTGTTCATACTGCATGAAAACAAGGTTCCAAACTTCGATAAAACGATCTCCATCAGCATCAGCAGAACCGGGAGGGCCGCCAGCTACTTTCTCACCATGATCAAAGAAAATTTCAGAACAAGGACCGCAAGGACCTGTGTCACCCATCGACCAAAAGTTATCGGATGTGGGAATACGGATAATTTTATCATCCGAAAATCCAGCAATTTTTCGCCACAGAGAGGCTGCTTCTTCATCTTCAGAATAAACAGTTACAAGAAGTTTTTTTGGGTCAAGGCCAAAACCTTTTGTAACCAGTTCCCAGGCATAAGAAATTGCTTCTTCTTTGAAATAATCGCCAAAGGAAAAATTCCCCAGCATTTCAAAGAATGTGTGATGGCGGGCTGTGTAGCCAACATTATCAAGGTCATTATGCTTACCGCCGGCACGTAGACATTTTTGTGACGTTACCGCCCGGCTATAGCTGCGCTTTTCCTTACCGGTAAAAACGTCCTTGAATTGAACCATGCCGGCGGCCGTAAACATCAATGTCGGATCATTTTGAGGAACAAGCGGGCTAGAGGCCACAGCCTCATGTCCATTCTTTTTGAAATAATCTACAAAGGTTCGGCGGATATCATTAAGTGTACGCATAAAAGAAAGCCATCAAAACTTATTATATTAAGAGTCATGATAGCATCATTTTTATGGCTTCGTTAAGTCTTATAACTAAGAGCCTGTATTCATAAAATTTGTTTTCAGTATAGAAGAAAAAGGTTAACCAATGACTAATTTGGTGAGAGTTTTTAATTTCAAAAATATTTTTATTTATTTTCTTGAAAGTGTAACGTAGTTAAGTGATCATTTTATTAAGGGTGTTTAAATAAAAAGCTTATGAAATGATATGGAGTATATTTTTTTTTACTAAGACTGCTGTTTTTATTTTTGGGTTTTCTGTTTTAGCTGTATCGATGGAAGAAGGCGAACTTCTTGATCGTACGACATCTAGTTTTCTTCATCCTCTAAGCTCAAGCCTATCAGTAGACAGAATTGAAACTCCTAATGGTTCAATTGGTTCATGGGATGAAGACGAGAATCCTTTAAATCTTTCTCCTCGTTTATCGGATGGAAATAGAACTCCTGTAAGTAATCCTGGAGAGTGGGAGGAGTTGATAGCAAGCTTAAGAACGATTCAAAAAGAAGAAAAGCCACACCCTGAAACCAAAAAAAGAAAAGAACATAAACAACTTGAAAAATCTCAAAAAAAGAAGACTACTCCTTCTCCAGACGAAGAGGACCTTTCTGAGTTGAGTCAGGAACAAAGAGATCTTTATAATCAAATTGAATTCGAAGTGGAAGTCGGACAGTTATTTAAAACTACATTACCTTGCTATCAATGGGTTTTTCTAATGCATTATGGAAAAATGGATATGCCAAATCTAATAGAAAAAGTTGGACATACACAAGGAACATTAAAAACTTATAAAGGTCATTTAAGAAAGGTTGGTATATTACCTTCTACTAATAGGAAAAAACCAAAACAAGCCAATCAGAAAAGAGCCTTTCTTTGGCTCCGACCAAAGGACCCATTAGGCGGTCAGCCTCGGACATAGATCCTCCGACCAAGTCAGAGGAATTGCCGTTAAAGGGATAGAGATCTTCAAGTGCGCTTAGTATCGTTTTAAGATTTGATATAAAGTGGCTGCCTTTAGGTCACATCCGCAAGGCCGTTACCATCGTTACCGCCAATCATACTGTCAGCAACAAGGCCAGCGTTATCACGAACTGCACGTTCGATTTGGGCAGCGATTTCAGGATTTTCTTTTAAGAAAGTTCTGGTCGCTTCACGTCCTTGGCCAATGCGTTGAGTCCCATAGGAATACCAAGAGCCCGCTTTTTCAACAACCCCAGCTTTAACGCCCAAGTCAATCAATTCACCCGTTTTGGAAAACCCTTCACCATACATGATGTCGAAATCAACAACCTTAAAGGGAGGAGCCATTTTGTTTTTTACAACTTTGATCCGGGTTTGGTTACCAATGACTTGGTCTTTGTCTTTTAAGGCGCCGATGCGGCGGATATCAAGTCGAACTGAAGCATAAAATTTCAAGGCATTACCACCCGTTGTGGTTTCTGGGTTGCCAAACATTACGCCAATCTTTTGACGAATCTGGTTAATGAAAATAACCATACAGCCGGTTTTTGAAATGGATCCTGTCAATTTACGCAAAGCCTGGCTCATTAAGCGGGCCTGAAGTCCCATGTGTGAATCACCCATGTCACCTTCTAATTCAGCTTTTGGCACCAAGGCAGCAACGCTGTCCACAACCAAAACATCAACGGCGCCGCTGCGCACCAATGTGTCGGCAATTTCCAAAGCCTGTTCGCCTGTATCGGGCTGTGAGATTAAAAGCTCATCTAGATTGATGCCTAATTTGCGTGCATAAGCCGGGTCAAGGGCATGCTCTGCATCCACAAACGCACAAGTGCCGCCTGCTTTTTGAGCCTCAGCTACGACATGCAAAGCGAGTGTCGTTTTTCCCGAAGATTCAGGTCCATAAATTTCAATAACGCGCCCTTTAGGAAGACCGCCAATTCCAAGCGCGATATCAAGGCCTAAAGAACCTGTTGAGATAACTTCGGCTTCAACGACGCTGTCTTTTTGACCTAATTTCATAACAGAGCCTTTACCAAAAGCCCTTTCAATTTGGGCAAGGGCAGCATCTAATGCTTTGGATTTATCGCCGCGATCAAGAGTACTCATTCTTTTTGTTCCTTGAGTCAATTTATAATATTTGCCTCACTATAGCAAAAGAGGAGGAGCGCGTACAATAAACTTATCTGGATTTTTATGATATTTTTTAAATACTATTCTTTTTGTATATTTAAAACCTCTTTCACCTTAGCAGCAAGATCTTTCAAGGTAAAAGGTTTCGGAAGAAAATGAATTTGTGTATCATGATCCAGGTTCTGCCTAAAGGTATCTTCTGTGTAGCCTGAGATAAAAATGGTTTTTGTGTCGGGATAAATATCTCTGATTTTTTTGCTAAGAGTTGGCCCATCCATTTTTGGCATCACAACGTCTGTAACCAAAAGATCAAATTTATACTCACCCTTTTTCAGCATCTCAAGCGCTGCTTCCCCGCTGTTGGCTTCTAAGACACGATAGCCCTTTTCCCTAAGTGCTCTTGCGCTAAATAATCTGACGGCGTCTTCGTCTTCGACTAATAGAATGGTTTCTTCGCCGGTTAAATCACCAGAAGGCTGCTCGGTCATGTGAGCCGAATGGACTTGTTCGGATCCAATGTACCTGGGTAAAAATATTTTAAAGGTAGTGCCGGCTCCAACTTCACTTTCCACACTTACAAAGCCGCCTGTTTGTTTAACGATTCCATAAACTGTCGAAAGCCCAAGCCCGGTACCGGACCCAAGCTCTTTGGTTGAAAAGAAAGGCTCAAAAATATGTTCGATATTCTCAGCACTGATGCCATGTCCTGTGTCAATTGCTTCAATCAAAACATAATCACCGGGCGGCATTAAATCGTGCCCAACCCTATGTTGACGATGACATTGGTAATGACCCGTTCGAATAACCAACGTTCCGCCATCAGCCATAGCATCACGAGCGTTGACAGCAAGATTAATAATGACTTGCTCTAGCTGACTTGCGTCCACCTTTACGGGCCATAAATCGCGGCCATGAATCATCTGAAGTTCTATCCTAGCGCCAATCAAACGGCGCAAAAGAGCGGACAATTCAGCCAATGTATCGGTTATGTTAATGACTTTTGGTTGAAGGTTTTGTTGGCGAGAAAACGCCAAAAGCTGGCGAACCAAATTAGCGGCGCGGTTGGCGTTTTGCTTGATTTGGACCACATCCATATAGGATGGATCATTTGGCATATACCGTTGTAATAAAAGATCACAAAAGCCAATCATCGCCGTTAAAAGATTATTAAAGTCATGGGCAATGCCGCCGGCTAATTGGCCAACGGCCTGCATTTTTTGGGACTGAATAAATTGTTGTTCGAGGCGTTTTTGTTCAGAAATATCAATAAATTGCACCATCAAAGGCGTCGGGCCGTTAAGATTTAAAGGATTATCCATCCGGCTGATATAGGCTGTGGTATGAATTTTCCCGCCTTCAAATCGCATTTCAAAAGGAATAAGAGGACCTTTGTGCTCGCAGATTTTTTGAATTCGGGTCATGACTTCGCCGCGCGTGGAAACGTGGATTAAGTCATACAAAGAATCTCCGATTTTTAAATCATGCTCATCCACAACGACGACTTCACTGATCATAGAAGCAAAGGAGGGATTAAAAGCGACTATTTTCCCGCTTTCTTCAATCATAACGGCTGGAATTGGTGCATGGGAAAAAGTGGCTTGCTTAAGGTAATCTTCGTTATCCGAGCTTTGAAGTGCCAAAGTTTCGCTATCAAGGCGACATAAAAGAGCCGCCTGAAGTTTGCTACTCTTAATTGGCGGAAACCACAAGGCTTTAAATGAAGGGTGTCTATTGGGTTTTATAGTGACAACAGAGATTTTGTCATTTTCACCACTCAAAATATTTCCATCAATGAACTCTTTAAGCGGTTGACCCAGAGCACGTTCTTTGTCCAGAGAAATCCATTGGCTAAAGGTTGCATTGAGGCCGACCAAATGGTTGGAATGGTTAACATAAACTATGGAAAACGGGGCTTTGTCCAAAAAAGATTCTATTTGTGTATAGTTGTTCTTTAGCTGGGTAAAACCATCTAAATACTTGGTAATTTCTGTTACGGTTATCAGCAAAAGATTTTTTCCTTCAACCATTAGCGAATCTATAGGGTGTACTTGTGTGAGCCACCACCTTTGTTGTTGGCCAAGACCATTTCCTCCGCCGATCAACAAGGCTTCACCTGGTTCATGGACCTCTACCCACTCTTTAAATGATGAAGATTCAGCTGTCGGCGTAACCCGCATCATAAATTTGCGTAAAAATTCTTTTTTGTGAGGGTAAGTGTGAGGATGTGTTGTAACAAGCGTTCTGCCGTTTTCATCGAAAGTAACCAATTCACAAGTGCTGGAAAGAGTTGAAAGGACGGCCTTGACGGTACGCATTTCCTCTTTTAAATGTACGTATTTACTGCGCAATTGAAAGAAAACAAGGGCGCTAATGCCGATTAAAATTGTTAGTCCAATCAATCCACCCCATGCTAAAGGATGCTCAGCATGCAGTGCAATGCTGAATGAACAGGCGAACCATATGAAGATAATAAGGCAGTAAGAAATCGTTACAGAAGTTCGTTTCATAAAAAAGTTAATTCACCTTTTTTAAATGGTTCATATAATCTGATCATCAAGCCACATATAGCAACAAGTATATCGACCAAAGCCTCAAAATTGCAAAAAGATAAGGGGGCCTTCATCTGCCGAACTTATTCTTTGTGCTCACCTAATTATTTGACTGAAATCTCTTTTAATAGGTACGCAATTGTAGGATCGATGAAAAGAGTTAAATTTTTCTTAATTCTTTAGCATAAATATCAGGGGCAAAGTATTAGAAAACTGGTATGCATTTAGTAAAAAAATAAGTTTTCCTGTGGCCCCGACCACAGAATCCACAATTATATCATAGCAATATATTGTGTTTTTGCACGGTTATTTCCATTTTTAATTCCAAACTCGGGTTATAATCACTATCTATACGGCGGCGCCACTGGCAGATGACGTTCCAATTTATGTGGTGTGACCTGCTATCCATCTCTCCGCTGCTTCGTGATCAATCTTGTGATTTGCATGGATTACATATGAAAATTCTGCAACTTCTTCTGGAGAAAGAGCTATTTCTGCAACTTTTTCCAAAAGATCATTAGTAGCTTCTGGAATGACAATGACTTTTGCTGCAAAAATTATTTTTGGAGCGTCAAGTTGATCATGATCTTTTAAAATCTGCAAGATGCCGGAGAAAACAGTTTTATCTTTTCCGTTAGGGGCAAGTGAGTGCGTTAATTCATCCCAAGCACTCAGTCCGGCAAATCTGTTTGCTAAAAGACATTTGAAATCTGAAGGCACGCCTGGATCTGCCATTAGGCTTGATAAGTCAGGTTGGCTTAACCTTTCTATATCCATTCTTAATTTTTTGTCCAGTTCTGTTTTATTAGTTTGGTTTACCCAATCTGCAGTGCTTAGACTATGTGTAGCGGACATTTGTAAAGAGTTTATTTGGACAGGATCAGCAAGAAGCTCATTAATTTTGTCTTGCGCAAGTAATTTGCAAGCGAGCGCTAAGTTACGATCCTCTATAAGACCTAATAGATCAGTCATTTGCATTCTTTGTATGCCAATTCTGAATTTTTCGGTTAGCTCGGACTCGTTAGCATGGGTTATCCAGGGTTTATTAGCAAAAGCGCCTATTTTCATTACATCTAAACAATCCATTCTCAAAAGATCGGCGAGAGTTTCGTTCTTTAAGTCATCACATTGCGTAGATAGTGTCGGATATAATCCGGGGCTGAAATTGAGTTGAAATATTGGATTGATCGACTCTAGAACTTTGCTTTTATCCGTTGCTTCATAACGGTTTAAAGCTTCACGGTAAACCGTTCTTAGGGCCTCTAAATAAAAATCATTTTGATCACTAGGCGAATAAGTGATACCTGAAATTAAAGCACTTACAATCTGCATAAGTGAAGAGGTCGGATAAGCTCTCATAAACCTTTCTAAGGCCCACAGACAAATTTCGGTTCGATGGGGATCATTATCAATTTCTCTTTCTACCATTTTAAAAAGATGGAGAAGATCACTTGCAGATGTTAACGCTCCGCCAGTTTCTGGTAAATATTTGTTTAAAAAAGATGTCAGGACGACTGTTGATTTAATTCCTTTTATTTCTCTGTTTTTAAGAATTCCTAAAATAGCTCTCTCAGTTTGTCCTGTTTCGACTAACAGCTGTCTTGCTAATCTGCCCGGCCTTAAGGAGTTTATTTCTTCAAGAAAGCGCTGCTTTATTGCCGGATCGCAATTTGGTAATCCTTGCAATGTGAAATAGGCAAGCGGGGTATCTCGGTAGAGCATATTCCATTCTAGAATTTCCTGGATTGCTGATGGATCATGAAAGGCCATATTGAAAGTATCAAACCGTGAAAGAGTACCATGAACGCGACGAATCTTGTAAATTTCGGGAAGCCCTGCTGACCTTGAAAGGTCAAGATGATTCAGTGATTCTAAAAGGTATTGGGATAATTCTTCGTTCTTAGCCTTTGCCGGATCATCAATAATGACTTTTAGGCTGAAGACTTGAAGGGCGATATTCTGAACTTTCTTAACATGATCCTTGAGAGCGTCTACGCGCCCATCGTCTCTTCCGGCTCTTGCAAAGTACGTATCCTGAGGGCCAAAATAATCTTGCTCAAAATTTAATGAACTTCTTCTTAGCCGTTCAGCGTCAATTAAAGCCGGTTTAACAATGGCTCTTTCTTGGGGGGTGAGAAGATACGATTTGTCGGGATAGTCTCTAAGAGTCTTTAATCCACCAACGCCAGCGCCACGTCCAATAACAGCAAGGATTGCTTTGCTGTAAAGTTCAACACCTTCTTCATTATCTTGCTGCAAAAGCATTTCATGCAAATGTCTAACAAAGGTTGACGGACGACGAAGTTCTTTCGTGGGAAGTGGGGCCGTTTTTTTATAGTCTGTGTACCAACCTTTTATTGTTTTTTCAAGCGTGACAGGGTCTATGTCGCTTGCCAAAAGAATAGGAACGTTCGCAAAACAGAATAAAATAAAAAAAATTAAGAAACGCATATCTTTCCCTATGTGATTACATCATCAGAATATTTGATCAAGAGTTAAAATTTTCTTAATTGACTAAACAATTAGGTAGTAAAAGAGTCCAAGTCCATTGTAAAGAATTAAAATTTACGGATATGGAGTAAAGTTAGCTTTTAAATATCATTAAAAGCTAAAAAAGATTAGCCTTGTGGACGGTCAATATGAGATGTTGGAATAGTTGTGTAAGAGATCTTTTTAATATCTATTTCATCAGCAGAGAAAATTGGGAAACTGAGAAAACAAAAACAAGCTAACCAAAAGAACAAACGCATATTTATCTCTAATCAGATACAAAGATAGAATCTTTTAAGACATAATTATGCTTTGGATTTTGCTTTTTTGGAAGTAACGCGAATTCGGGATTAAAAATGGAAAGAACCATGTAAAACACGATGTATTGCTATGGTATAACCATGGATCCTGTGGTCGGGGCCACAGGAAAATTGTATTTTTTTACTAAATACATGCCAATTTTCCTATGGTCGCGCCTCGCTTGCCATAGGATCCATCTAGCAACTGATTCGTTTTTAATCCCGAGCTTGGGTAAGTAACTTTCCTAGAACCTTTGAACAAGTTTACAGACAGATAACGATCAAGATCTGCTTCTCGTCAATAGATTTCCTGCATAGCCACTACTCGTCATTTACCCTAGGGTATATCCTTTAAGATTTGCCACAAGGATCACGCTATACCCCTCGTGTTTCAAATTCCGGGTTCGTTGTTTTTCGGGGTCTGCGGTACTCATGTATTTCATATACACTCCGTTCCTTGACCCTCAAACGTCTGCCGACCGGCTTTTTGAAACACCTTGGGTATATGAAGATGGGTTATGCAAGAAGAACCTTTCTATTATTTGCCGTCTAGATAATCCCGTATATCCATTATTTTAGCTTGAAAATCCGCCAGTCCTTGCTGTCTTAATTTTGACTCAGCGGCCTCTTTTTCTCTTAGAAGCCTTGCAATGGTTTCTGCCGACATTCCGCCACCAACTGTTAATGCTGAAGAACCACCAGCTGCAGCTTTTTGTCTTAACGCAACGGCTGAGGAGGAGCTGGCGCTTCCATCTTCAATTGCTGCTACAGCTTCTGGTGCCGCTAAAAGATGGGCATATGTTCCATCTGCAATTTTTTTAGCGCTCGCTACATAATCAGTAATATGTTCGATTAACATATTGAGCTGTATTACGCCCCTTCTAAAGGGTTCAAACCTAGCTTGTCCCGGACTTTTCCACTTTTCTTTAATAATATCGGCTATTCTTTGCTCATCTGCGAGAAATCTTTGGGATAGGGCAAGTATATTCTGTCCATGTTCAGTTGAGTGATCTACGCTCTGAGCCATTGTCAGAAAATCATCAATGAGTTTTAAACTTTCCATTAATTTATCTTTCGCAATACAGTTTAATGTTTGCTCAACTTGAAAAAATGCCTCGCGAATCTCTGTTGTATTCACTCTTTCTACGCTAACCTCTGTTCTAAGATCTTCCGGCAACAGAACATCCCTAAGTTTGACTTCTGGCGTCAGATTAATTCTTCCATCAATATAGGTTTGACAGTGCTCATCAAGGATTCGAAGAAGTTGCAAGATGGCAAACATGTCCTCACCCAGTGTTGCTTTTATCGTCTCACCTTCTTCCTTTATTTTTCGAATTAGCTTTGGGGCAAGTGCCAAAGCCTGATCCATAAGCGCACTTCCATCCGCTTTTACTTTTTTTACGGCTTTTGCAAGTTTGTTTAGATCATCTTCGATCTGTCCTGTTGCGAAATCATTGAGTCCGTTATATAGTTTGGTCAAATCACGATAAGCCCAAGCAAAGTTTGTATCGGTATCTCTTTCCCTTTGTGTTCTGTGGTCCCCTGGAATCGTTCCCCTGCTTGCAGCTTCGTGCAGTCTTTGACTTCCGGTAAAAGCAGCAGAATCTGCACTTGCTTCATGGACGGCAACACCAATTTCTGCACCTCCTGCGGCACGAAAGACGGAAATCGAATACCCTGCTCCTTCTCGGCTATGACCTATTTGAGTTCCACCAAACTCCAAATTTTCTGTTGCCACAAGGCCCGTTGATGATGCAGGGATTGCAACAGATCGGCCCCAATCTCTTCCATCGGTTGCTCGTCCTTCATGTCGGGCGACTCCACCTGGGTGCGCAGGGACAAGATCTCTGTCGCCAGCGAAGGAAGAATTTATATCCACCAGATAACTGCTAGACAACAAGAATGTCAGTAGCTTTACATATTTTTTCATTTCAATCTCCTTTTGTTAATTTTAAAGTTTCAGTTTTTTGATCCAGATTATCTCTGGAAACCTTCTAAGGTTCCATTCATTACTTTTCTAAGTTCTTCTAATATTGGCGCTGGAACCTCTATATCGTCAGAGAATGTTTGGATATAATCGTATAGTTCCCCAAGGGTAAATGGCCGGCTGATTGCCTTCGTAAATGCTTGTATCTGGCCCAGTTGCGACGCCGTTGGGCACCAGAAATAAGAACGTTTTTCCGGTACAGTATCTAGAGTGCGAGTTACAAAAGAGTATGATTCTTCATCATCATCATCCAAGAATTTCTTTCTTGGCGACGCTAGGTTCAATGATCCGCCGGCAGATGATCCCCTTTTGGTTGGTTTGACTGTAAAAGTCAGAGAAGAAAGGTTTCTTGCGTCTTTAAGGTCTCTAATACCTGAGAAGTCTGTCGCTTGCCCCGATGGTGCTTCAACATTCCAATCAATACGCAAATCTTCTTCTGATTTATCTAGATATCGAACCCTTACATTTGTTACCCCGGAATTTTTCACGCCGGCCTGGTATTCACCATAATGAGGGCGAAGAACAGGGTCCTTGTTGTCTTCAGGTCTCATAATGACCAAAGTTCTATTCGGGGCAACTTCAGCTGTAATCGAAAAGAGTTTTTGTGGAGTTTTTGTTGGAATTTTGTGAGATCCTAGAACCATAGCCTTAGGGTATCTGGCTTCTCCTTGGTGAGCGTGAAGGGAGCTGCCCGGAATATTTTTCGTTCCAAAAATTTCTTGGACTTTGGCGGCTTTATTCGGTTCTTCGTAATTTAGACGATCAATAACAATATCTCTCGGGCTAATGGCAGGCAAAAAGCGATCGGCATAACCCTTAATTTCGTGAAGAACAGAATTGACATCAAGGCCAGCCAAATACCATTTCGAACGGTCTATTGATTGACGATCATAACCCGCTAACAACGCCAAAGCTGATTTTTGGAAATGTCGCTTGTTGTTTGCATCAGCTGTCGCCGCCCTGTAGAGGCGCTCAAATTCTGTGATTTTTGCAAACACATTTTCACCCAGTGAACGCCCTATGTTTAGCAATTCTTTCGCTACAGTTTCCCTTTCACTTTGACTAAGAGCGCGATTTGAAAGTTTTAACTCTCCTTTTACAATCCCTAGCATTCCCTCTCTTTGTGCGGCAGCAATATTTCGGTATCTCTGATTTTTATCATTCGAAATCGCACGGAATGCAGGCCCCATGGTCTCAAAAATCCCAAAAGCACTTATGCCCCGCTGTGTGCTGTTTAAACGATTGTACTGTTGATTCCAATCTGAACGAAATTGACCTGGCTTTGCAAAAAAATCGGTATTAGATTTTGCACCTTGAAGGTAGGGCCGCGTCACACTAGCCGAAAAGCTTTCGCGTCCAGGGTTCCCTGATGGATTTTCAACCATTCCCTTAAGTTCATGCGTTATATCATTATCATAGTAATGACTGTTGGCCGAATTTAAGAAAAATAATATTAAAAGAGTAAAAGAAAAATATAATAGCCTTAACATAGATCCTCTATTTCAACAATAAGCTACATATTTTATAATAGAAAAAAGATCTTAATAAAAGATTAAAATTTAGACCTTTTGAAATCAAGGACCTGATTTTCTCTAAATTCAGCTTTTTAACCCCGAATTCACGTTTTTATGTTTGCTAAGAGAATGATGTAGGGTGTTATTGGGATACGGATTTTTCTTTTTTGGCAGTAACTTTCTTAGCCTTTGGTGCTGCTTTGGCTTTACGCGGAGCCTTTGCAGGTTGCTTAGATTTTTTCTCTATAAGTTCTTGGGCTTCCCCAGGCGTAATTTCAAGAACATTAATTGCCTTTGGAATCGAAACAAAGGTCGTTCCATGCTTAACATAGGGACCAAAACGACCAATTCCAATCACCATCGAAAGGTTTGTATCTGGATTAATTCCGATATCTTTGGGAAGCTCTTTAAGCTTAAGCGCCATTTCCAAAGTCATATCGCTGGCTGAAAAACCATTTGGGATAGAAATACGCTTGGGTTTTGGCTTAGCGGCAGCTTTTTTCTTTGCTGGTTTTTTACCTACTTTTTTTTCGGTTTTTTCAGATTCTTCTTCAGATGGCGGCAATGCGGCAGGTTGCTGTCCGGGTAGAGGGTCCCACTGTAAATAGGCACCATAAGGCCCTTTTCGAAGAGTGATGGCCTCATTTGTGTCTGGGTCATTTCCAATCTCTACAGGTTCACTATCGGGCCTGCTTTCGGAGGACGCATCGTTTCCTTGACCAATCGGCCTTGTATATTTGCATTCCGGATAATTAGAGCATCCTAAAAAGGCACCAAATCGCCCTAATTTTAAGCTTACGTGCCCTTGGCTGCATAAGGGGCAAACGCGTTGTTCTTTTTGAACGCCTTGGAACAGATAACGATCAAGATCTTCTTCCAGTTTTTCAATGACCTCGGTAATACGCAAAGGTTGAGTGGCTTCGACGGTTTCATGAAAATCCTTCCAAAAGGATTCCATGACCTGGCGCCAAGGTCTTTGACCCGAAGAAATTTCATCCAACTGTTCTTCTAAGTTGGCAGTAAAATCATATTCCACATATCGTTTGAAAAAGTGCGTTAAAAACGATGTAACCAGGCGCCCCCTATCCTCGGGGATAAATTGACGCTTTTCCAATTTCACATAATCACGATCTTGTAAAACTTGGATAAGTGATGCATACGTGGATGGTCTTCCGATGCCCAATTCTTCAAGCTTTTTTACCAAACTTGCCTCGGTAAATCGGGGCGGTGGCTGGGTAAAATGTTGGAAAGGATCGATAGATTTTGTGCCTAAGGCTTCACCTTGATTCATGATGGGCAAAATAGATTCGCCGTCTTCTGTTTCGGACCCTTCATCTATGCCTTCTTGGTAAAGGCGTAAAAAGCCGTCAAAAACCTGGGTTGATCCGTTTGCTCGAAAGGTCGTTTCTTTTGTTTTGTCGGTAATATCAATGCTGACTTGGTCAAAAAGCGCACTTTCCATTTGCGAGGCTAAGGTTCTTTTCCAAATCAATTCATAGAGTTTCAGTTGGTTTTCGTCTAAATACGCTGCAACTTCCTGTGGGCGTCTTGATAGCTGAGTGGGGCGAATGGCTTCGTGGGCCTCTTGAGCATTTTTGGATTTGTTTTTAAATTGCCTTGGGGCAGATGGCACATAATTCTCACCATAAGCTTTTTTAAGAAAACTTCTGGCCTCAACGATGGCTTCTTGAGCAAGTTGAACACTGTCGGTTCTCATGTAGGTAATAAGACCTGTGGTTTCACCGCCAATAGCCACACCTTCATAAAGTTTTTGCGCGACTTGCATTGTGCGGCTGGCGCTAAAGCCAAGTTTGCGCGCCGCTTCTTGCTGCAAGGTTGAGGTAATAAAAGGGGGCGCCGGGTGACGTTTTGTTTGCTTTTTCTCAATGCTATCAACAGCTAAATCATGAGAGGCAAGCTCCTTGCAGATCTTATGGGCTTTTTCAGAATTTGGAATATCAAATTTATCAAGTTTTTTTTCCTGATAATGAGTCAGGCGAGCTGTAAAATTCTCACGTTTTGCAGTTAAAAGGCTGGCTGAAATTGTCCAATATTCTTGAGTTATAAAGGCTTCAATCTCTTGTTCGCGTTCGACAATTAAGCGCAAAGCTACCGATTGCACGCGCCCAGCTGATCTTGAACCTGGAAGTTTACGCCATAAAACAGGCGATAGGGTAAAACCCACCAAATAATCAAGCGCGCGCCTGGCTAGATAAGCCTCTACTAGCGATGAATTAACGGCACGCGGATGTTGCATGGCTTGACTAACCGCATTCTTGGTAATTTCATGAAAGACAATTCGCTGAACAGATGTGTTTTTAAGGGCCTTTCTGTCTTCGAGAGCTTGCTGAACATGCCAAGAAATGGCTTCTCCCTCACGGTCCGGGTCGGTTGCCAGATAAAGATTATCAGCGCCTTTGAGCGCAGCTACAATTTCATTGATCTGTTTTTCTCCGCGATTATCGGTTTCCCAAATCATTGAAAATTGATTATCGGGCAGAACTGAGCCATTTTTAGCGGGTAAATCACGAACGTGGCCATAGCTTGCTATTACAACATAATCGTTGCCAAGGTATTTATTAATTGTTTTGGCTTTGGCAGGTGATTCAACTACCACCACATTCTTAGTCAATGTTCTTTCCTTTTTTATTCACGCTTGAATAATTTTCTTTTTATTCAACCACTGCAAGGCCCTTTTAGCAATCCCCTGTTAGAAATAGCAAGAAAAAGATTTAGTTTTTTTTAAATTTATATTAAATAGAAGCCCAAAAACCCTAAATCTGATCTAAAACCTCTCTTATTGAATCATAAGCATAAGCCAGTTGTTCCTCTGTTGTGCAATAAGGCGGCAGTAAATAGACAACATTTCCAAGGGGACGTATCAAAAGACCACGTTCTAAAAAGGCTTTTTTTAAGGTTGCAACAATCGGCAGGGCATATTTTGATTCTTCGTTCCTGATGTCAAAAGCGGCAATGGTCCCCATGATTCTGGCTTTTGTAACATTTGGATGTTTTGAAAGTTCATCCATGTGACGGCGGTGCCATGTTTCAATCTGCGCAATTTTTTGTAAAGTATTTTCTTCTTCAAATAATTCAAGGCTGGCAAGTGCTGCGGCGCATCCCAGTGGATTGGCTGTAAATGAATGGGAATGTGCAAAGGCCTTGTCAAAAGTATCGCCTAAAAAGGCTTTATAAATTGATTCCCCTGCAACGGTTACGGATAAGGGTAAAAATCCACCCGTAAGTCCTTTTGAAAGACAGATTAAATCAGGAGTAACACCTGCTTTCTGACAAGCAAAGAGAGAGCCTGTTCGACCAAAGCCAGTCATGATTTCATCAAAAATAACCAAGATCCCATAAGATTTGGCCATAGAAACCATTTTTTGTAGGAACTCAGGGCGGCACATACGCATACCGCTGGACCCTTGTACGAGCGGTTCAATAATAAGCGATGCTGTTTGATCGCCATATTTTTCAAGATGATCATTAAGATATTTCAGGGCATGGGTTTCTTTTTGATGGGTTTCTGTATCACCGTCCCAGGTAGCAGGATAGGGCATCGTATCAACATCAAATAGAAACTCTTGAAAGGGCCCGTGAAAATGGGCAGCATTGCCTGCGGCCATAGCGCCAAAAGTGTCACCATGGTATCCGCCCTCAAAGGAAATAAAGCGTTTTCTATGGCCTTGTCCTTGGTTATGCCAATATTGATAACTGATCTTTAAAGCAACCTCGACGGCGGTGGAGCCATTATCAGAAAAGAAAACGCGCGTCAAAGGTTCAGGCAAAAGCTTTGCTAATTGCGTCGCTAACTGGATAGCCGGTTTATGCGTACAATCGGCAAAAATAACTTGCTCCAAAATTTGAGCTTGCTCAAAAATGGCCTTGGCAATTTTTGGATGCGCATGACCATGAAGATTTACCCACCAACTGGAAACCATGTCTAAGTATTCCTTATCATTTTCGCCATAAAGAACGCTACCTTTGGCCTTTAGAATAGGTGTAACGGTGATTTCTGTTTGAGCTTGGCGAAGAGGGTGCCAAACATGGTTTGTATCATTAATAAGAAGGGAGTTCATAATGCCAATTCTAGGTTAAAAAGTTAATTAGATGATATAAAGCTTTCTTGGACCCTACGGGGTCAAGCAGTAGGGGAATTTTTAATTGTTACGTGTTACCCATGCCTCCTGCACCTAGCAAGTTTTCCTTCGGCTTGACCGAAGGATCCATAAAAAACTCATGCAGAGAAGGTGGAAATGGAATTTGGGCTAATGTTTGTTTTGTCAAAGATGGTAAGGGTTCAATTTCAGCAAGGACTTTTGTTCGTCCAAAATGTTCGATAGCTTGTTTGTTATCAGTATTACGCGGGCCATTCATGACAACCCCCAAAACTGGAAGCGAGAGAGAACGAAGAGCCTCTAACGTTAAGCATGTGTGATTAATCGTTCCAAGCGTACTTCGGGCAACAACTAAAGTCGACAATTTTAAATGCCCAATTAAATCAAGTATCGTGAGTGTGTCATTCAAAGGAACCATAACACCACCTGCGCCCTCTATGATTAAAGGTTTGTCAGTTGTTGGAAGAGTTATTTTATTAAGGTCAATTTGAATGCCTTCAAGAGAGGCCGCCAAATGCGGGGATAAAGCAGCTTTTAAAGAATAAACCTCCGGGAAAATTTCAGATTCAGAGAGATCAGAGATAGTCTTTGAATCAGAGCCTTCGATAGTTCCACTTTGAACGGGTTTCCAATAAGCCGCTTTCAGATTATGACAAAGCCAAGCAGAGATAATTGTTTTGCCGACGTTCGTATCTGTGCCTGTTACAAAAAACTTCATTATTATTTTTCTAAAATACAATACGCAACCTGATAGGTTACAGAAAAGCCGCCACTCAGATAACTAATTAGAGGCCTAATATTGCCTTGGCTGTAAGTAGATTGAGGCGTTTGGGTGCCAGTATTTCTAAGTTGTTTGATAAACAAGAGCATATTTTGAAAATGCTCGACTTCTTTCTGGATTTGAAATTGAAAATTTCTTGGCTTTAAATCTCTGCATAGCTTGTACAAAGTATCAGCAACGATAAACGGCCTGAAGCGCGCTGAGTAATTAAATTGCTTATAGACATCATGCAGTTCTTGAAAAGTTCCATCAACAGGAACGGTAAAAGCCAAGACATTGGTTTTTTGCCATAATTTACGAACAGAAACCTCAAAATCTTCAAACCATTGAAATGCCATACTGGAACAAATCCAGTCAGAATTATTTTCTAATGTAGGGTTTTCTCCATCCATTACAAAAGAATGAACTTTAGGAATATTTTTAAATTTTTCTTGGCAAGATCTTACCATTAAAGGAGCAAAATCAGTTGCATAATAAGGAACATCTTTGAACTGAGAAACGAGAGACTGCGTTAAAAAACCGGTACCACATCCAATTTCAAGGATGGATCCAGGAGTGTTTTTCAGTTTGATTAAATCAGCGGCAAGATTGGTCGCAATATTTTTTTGGACATGAGCACAACAATCATAAGTTAATGCTGCTTTATCAAACGCATTGATGATGTTTTGTTTAGAAGTTAAGGTCATTGATGATCCAGTTTTTTATTTTATTAGCACACCAATCCGCGTGGGTATAGCCCATCCCGTGCCCGCCCTTTTCAAGGACTATACTAGATTCAAAATTTTCTTGGCTCAGAGCAAAAGGAACAATTAAATCATCCTTTGCAGCAAGAGAAAGAACAGTTGCATTTAACGCACGAAGCTCAGATGTAAAATCCATCTTTTTCATGAACTCAAGATCCTCAAGAAGCTGCCCTTTATTAAAACGTATAAACGGATCCGTCAAAGGCTTTTCCAAAGCAGCTTGTTTATAAAAAGTTTCTAAGACTGCTTTTGGATCGATTTCAAACTTGGCAATCATTCTATCCATAACCCTGATAGCAGTACCTGCTTGAGATGGGCTGTGCGCACAAAAACGAACAAACCCTGAAAGGCTGATGAATCCTTGCAGTGGCAGAGAGAGCAGACGCGAAAAACCCAAGGAATGACCAATTCCAATCCAGGTGCCGCTGCTTAAATCGGGTTTGTCTTCTAGATAGACGCACCTATAGCCGCTTAAAGCTTTTGCTAAGGGTTTAAAAAAATCCGGGCCAAAGCTCCAACCGGGCGAAAAGACGAAACCTAAAGACATGATTTCAACTCATTAACCAAAGTATCAATATTCTCGATTGTATGACTGTTATTAATATTAATCCTGAGTCTTGCGGTTTTGGGTGGAATGGTCGGCGGTCTGATGGCTGATACAAAAATTCTTTTTTCTTTTAATCGCTTTTGTATGCACAGGACTTTATCTTCATTTCCAATAATTACAGGAATAATCTGCGAAGTGGAATGGCCGATTTTAAGGTTAAGCTCTTTGAGACGTTTTCTTAAATAATCAGCCATTTTAAAAATATGTATGCGTTCAGGTGTTAGTCTGGGGATTAAGTCCCATGCGGCATCACAGGCGCCTATAACCATAGGTGAGGGAGCCGTTGAATAGACGAAGCCCGAGCACTTATTGACCACATATTCTTTTAATGATTGTGAGCAGGCAATGTAGCCGCCTGAAGAGCCTAAAGCTTTGCTAAAACTGCCCATACTAAGATGGATACCATCATGAAAATCAGTCGACAAACCATAACCATTTTTCCCAAATAAACCCGTTGCGTGGGCTTCGTCCACGTACAGAAAGGCATTATGAGTTTTGGCTAAAGCTGTTATGAGGTCTAAGTTAACTACATCACCATCCATACCAAAAACGGTTTCAGTGATAATAAACTTAGGAACATCTTGGTGTGCATAAGTTTCTAAAAGAGATTTTAGATGATCCATATCCAAATGACGATAACGAAGGATTTGCGCATCAGCTAAATGACAGCCCTGGTAAAGACTGGCATGATTGGCGCGATCAAAAAATACCAGCGGTTTTGCGCCCAAAATTTTTTTATCCAAAAGAGCTTCTAGCACAGAAATATTGGCTTGAAACCCAGAATTAAATAAAAGTGCCGATTCTGTTCCTTTATCGCATGCAATCTTTTTTTCCAGGTTTAAATAAATCGATTGTTCTGTTTGCAAAAGCCTTGAAGATTTTCCGCCTACACCAAATTTCTGCGCATAATGCCCAGCGTTTTGAATAACTTTTGGATGGGTGCTTAAGGTTAGGTAATTATTAGAGGTGAAATCCAATGCAGCTTTATTTTTAAGACTGTTATTTAACTCTCTGTAAAGAGATAAATCTTTTAACTTAGAGCAAACCTTGCTATAACTTGCGAGAATTTTCATCGACTTTTTCAGTAAAGCTATTTAATGGATTAGGTAGACTATGCAAGCTTGTTTAGCAACCAAAAAACAATCAAACCCTTTAGAAAATGATGTGCGCAATAATTGGAGTCTTGAAGAAGTCAGAGAATTATTTGCTTTACCCTTTAATGATTTGTTATTTAAAGCGCATACACTTTATCGGAAATATTTTAATCCAAATGAAATTCAAGCCAGCACGATTTTAAACGTTAAAACTGGCAGTTGTCCTGAAAATTGTTCTTATTGCGGACAGTCGGCACATTTTAATACAGGACTTAAAAAAGAACCGCTTTGGGAAGTGGATGCTGTATTAGAAAAAGCCCGCCTTGCCAAGGAAACGGGCGCTAGTCGATTTTGTATCGGCGCCGCATGGCGCGGCCCAACAGATAAAGACCTGGATAAAGTTGTTGAAATGGTTAAGGGGGTAAAGGAAATCGGGCTTGAGGCTTGTGTGACTTTAGGTCTATTAAAGGGGAATCAAGCGCAAAAATTAAAAGACGCCGGTCTTGATTTTTATAACCATAATATCGATACGTCTCCTGGGTTTTATTCAAAAATTATCACCACACGCAATTTTGATGACCGCATGGAGACAATAGGCCACGTAAGGGAAGCAGGCCTTAAGGTTTGTTGCGGTGGAATTATAGGTCTTGGCGAAGCAGAAGATGACAGGGCGAATATGCTGCTTGTTTTGGCTAATATGCCTGTTCACCCTGAAAGCGTGCCTATCAACAGGCTTGTGCCAATTGAAGGAACCCCCTTAGAGCATGACCAGGATTCGTTGCATCCTATTGATTTTGTGAAAACGATCGCAGTTGCCCGCATCATGATGCCAAAATCGAGGGTGCGTCTTACGGGGGGTAGGCACATGTTCAGTGATGAAATGCAAGCTTTGTGCTTTTTCGCAGGCGCTAATTCGATCCATTACGGTGAAAAATTGCTTGTAACGCCTAATTCTACGCCTGAAAAAGACAATGCGCTTTTGGCCCGTCTTGGGATAGTGGCTATGTGATCTTTATATAAAGAAACTAAAATCTAGAAGGAAATAACAGATTTCTGAGCATTATCAACTTGACAAGTTTTTATGTGTAGTCCTTATATTGATTCATAAAATTGAATAAGGTGATTATAAATGTTTAGAGAAATATCTATATTGATAATTCTGTTGCTATCTACAATAAATGTAAAAGCATACGGTGCTCTTTTTGATGAAAGCTCTCAGGATCGCAATTGTCAATATTCAAGCAGGCTTGTGACAGTTAATGTGCCCGAACAGAGGTTAGAAATAGTTAATCATGCAACAGGTGAATGCCTTACAGTTCCTTCGCGTCCTGGCGAAGTTATTTTAAGAACATTGAATAATATATATAGATTTACCCAGTATCATAACTTTGCTGGGCCTTATAATGCGATCGAAGTTTTTGCAGGTCGAGAGTTTGCCTCTATTGATTTAGGCGCTAATAGATACAGTCTAAACCAAGTTTATATCCAAGATGATATGCTTTTTCTAACGATGTTAAATGGCAATGTGTATTCCTATTCTAATCATAGATTAGAGGCCCTTGAGTCTGCTCAACCATGAAAAAAGATGCTTTTACGCATCCTTTTCATTTTTCCAAAACTTACCCAATCTGTCTGCAAGAACAGAATCATAAACTCTAGGTCTTGCGTGACCCATCCCTTCGATAATGAATTTTTCAGAATGAGGAATGGCCTTTGCTGTGGCGTGAGCATGGTCAACCGGGATGATCGGATCATTCGATCCATGAATGATTAAGGTCGGACATTTAATTTTCTGAACTGCAAACTGGGTTGGGCCAAAACCGCTGGCCAGCGCATGGTTATGTGGTGTTTTTATGGGGACAGATGGGTTCATACGGTCAAAGGCAAGCTTTAAGATTTTTCTATGCTCTTCTTCATCAAAGGGTGCTTGATCTCCGCTAAAAATCTGAATCATTTTAAGGCTTTTGGTCATCCATACTTCTGGGTCACTAAGATCAGTCCCACTAAGCAAATTTTTAAGTTGCTCTATCGCCTCTGGCCTGGAACCGGACAAACTTAGAAAAGCGGTGCTCATTCCCATAAAAGAATAAACCTGCGGCGTAAAGTCCATGGTTGACATGATTAAGGTTAAACTTTGAACACGGCTAGGGTGATCGATGCTTAAAATCTGGGCAATATAGCCGCCCATTGAGGTCCCAACAATATGTGTTTTTTCAAAGCCATATGAGTTCATGATTTCGATGACATCATCAGCCATATCGTTCATTTTGTAAGGGTGTTTCGTAAAATCAACATGCGTTGAAAGGCCGGTATCGCGTGAGTCAAACCGTACAATATAAAAACCTTTGTCGGCCAGAAGATTACAAAAATCAACAGACCAAGAAATTCCTTGACTGGCAGCGCCAGAAATCAGAATGACAGAGGGATCTTTTGGATCACCAAATGCTTCAGTCCAAAGCTTTATAGATTTGTTCTGTACGTACTTTTCGCTCATTTTCTTTGCTCTTTTTGTGATTTTGCCATAGCATAGGTTAACTTATTAAGGTTAGAAAATCTTCATTTAAGGCTTTTCACGTGAAAAATTTTTTCTCTATGTCGCCTAATTCTGCTGATAATCGCAGCCTTTGGGGAATAGCATGGATGAGCTTTTTCTGGAGCACGGCAACCGTTATGGTGTTTACCCTGCTGCCGACATTTTTAACCGAGGTTCTGGGGGCATCAAAAACCAAGCTTGGTATTATTGAAGGGGTCGCTGTTTTTTTAGCATTCCTTGCCAAAGTTTTTTCAGGTGTTCTGAGCGATTATTGGAAATCACGTAAACCGCTTATTTTGGTTGGAACATTTCTAAGTATTGTTGTTAAGTCAATGTTTGCGATGGCGACAAGCATTAGCTGGATTTTTCTAGCAAGATCAATTGATCGTTTTAGTAAGGGGGTCCGTTCAGCGCCAACGGATGCTTTGATTGCAGACCTTTCGCCTCAACATAAAGAGGGGTCAAGCTATGGAATTCGCTATACGCTTTACACTTTGGGAGCAGTATTTGGCGGCGGTATTGCTGCAGCATTAATGCATTTATCACCCCATAACTATCGTCTGGTGTTTTGGCTGTCGATTATTCCAGCGGTGATTGCTTTTCTTATTTTATATTTTGTAGTAAAGCCACCAACCGAAGAAACAGAGATCAAACAGCGTCCATGGCATTGGAGAGACGCAAAATATTTACCGCCGATATTCTGGAAGTTATTGGGCGTTTCTTTTTTGCTTATGCTTGCCCGTTTTAGCGAAGCTTTCTTAACATTGCGCGCTAAGGACTTGGGTTGGTCAATTGAAATGTTACCTTTGTTGATGGTCGCGTATGACATTGTCAATGCGGGCATTTCTTTGCCTATCGGTAAGCTTGCAGACAAATATAACCGCCATAAAATTTTATTAAGCGGTATCCTTGTTTTGACCCTGACAAACCTTGTGATTGTTAGTGTTCATGCCCCAGCGGGCATTTTTGTAGGCATGCTGCTGGCAGGCCTTCATATGGGAATGACACAAGGATTAATTGCAGCGCTTATTGCGGAAACAACCTTGTCTCATCTTCGCGGGACGGCCTTTGCTCTTTATTATCTAACCAGTGGTACGGCGGTTTTAATTGGAAACTCGGTCGCTGGTTATTTATCGGATGTGATGGGTGGCGCTGTTGGTGCCTTTTGGGGTGGGGCCGTTTTTACTGTATTAGCGGCTACTTATTTGGTGAAAGTAGTGAAGGAATCAGCTGTTAAAGGTGTTGAAGAATCTCATTAAAATATTGACTCACTTCCCCAATTCCGTTATAAGTAATATGCTATTTCTATATGGAGATTTACGATGGCTAAGCGCTGCACAATTACAGGAAAAGGTGTTCTGACAGGTAACAACGTCAGCCACGCTAACAACAAGACTCGTCGTCGTTTCTTGCCAAATTTGCAAGAGACGTCTTTAATGAGCGAAGCTCTTGGACGAATGGTGCGTATGCGCCTGTCAACAACTGGAATCCGCACCATTGAGTTTCATGGTGGACTTGATTCATTTCTAGTCAGAACTCCTGCTGCGAAACTTGGACCAAAGGTTGCTGCTTTAAAAAAAGCTGTTATGGACCGTATCGCTGCAAAAGTTTCTGCATAGCTAAACTTTTTTAAGGGGGCGCAGATAGTTTATCTGTGCCCTTTTGCTTTTCTTCATGGATAACTTTGTTCATTACCTAATTTTAATGCTCGAGAATTTCTCTCCGGAGATTCTTTCTCTTATAACCTTTTTGATTTGTGCGATCACAATATTGGGTATGCTCCGTTATTTCGGAGCAACAGGACTGTATGTCTATAATGCAATCGCTATTATTGTTGCTAATATACAAGTTTTGCATGCCGCTAAGTTTATTTTTTCTCCTGAACCCGTCGCTCTTGGCACAGTTGTTTTCGCAACAACTTACCTTGTCAGTGATATTTTAACCGAACATTATGGGCCTGATACGGCAAAACACGCTTTATGGTTAAGTTTTGTCTCGCAAGTTTTAGTGACTCTTTTGATGATTTTAACCTTAGGTCACACTCCGTTATCTGAAGGAGTTAATCCTCCCGAAGTCAACGTTTTGGCAAATGCCAATTACTTAGCTATGCTTAAATTATTTACACCCACTCCCCGCTTATTATTTGCAAGTTTAATTGCCTATGTTTTAAGTCAGTTATTTGACATTTGGATTTTCCAAAAAATTCGAAATCTCAGTCATGGACGATATATTTGGCTTAGGCAGAATGTATCGACGTTTCTTTCTGGGCTTTTGGATAGTTTCATCTTTAGTTATATAGCTTGGATCTTGTTAAGCCCTACACCGCTTCCATTTTATACTCTGATGGTCAGTTATGTCATTGGAACTTATTTATTAAGATTAATTGTCAATCTTTTAGGAACCCCTGTTATGTATGCGAGTTACCGTGTTTAAGTTTGAATATACTGAACATTCACCAAGTCGAGCCCGCCTTGGCCTTATTACAACACCGCATGGCGTCATTGAAACGCCAGCCTTTATTTTTTGTGCGACAAAGGCAGCTATGAAGGGTTTAAGTGCTGAGGATATGAGAAGCGCCGGAACGCAAATTATTTTGTCAAATACTTACCATCTGTTGTTACAGCCAGGTCCTGAGATTGTTAAAAAAATGGGAGGTCTTCAGAAATTCACAGGCTGGAAAGGGCCGATGCTGACCGATTCTGGTGGATTTCAGATTTTCAGCCTGGGTCATGGATCGGTTGCTGCCGAAATAAAAGGCAGACGAATGACGGGGCGTCAAAAGACCCTTTTAAAGATAACCGAAGAGGGTGCTCGTTTTAAATCCTATGTTGATGGAAGGTCATATTTATTAACTCCAGAGGGGTCGGTTCGAATTCAGCGCGACCTGGGCGCAGATTTGATTGTGGTTTTGGATGAATGCACACCTTATCACGTTGATAAACACTACACAGCACAGTCTATGCAAATGAGTCATCGTTGGGCGCTTAGAAGCTTGGCTGAATTCAAGCGCGGTGATGATGGAACGCAATCACTTTATGGTATTATCCAAGGTGGTGTTTACCCAGATTTACGTAAAGAGGGGTGTGAATTTGTAAATAGTCATTCCTTTTTTGGTCATGCAGTGGGAGGATCTTTAGGCGCCAGCAAGGATCAAATGCAAGAAGTAGTCGGGATAACAGCCCATCACCTGAGCCGTGAACGTCCAATCCATCTTTTGGGTATCGGTGGCGTTAGTGATATTTTTTCAGGTGTTGAGCAGGGGATTGATACCTTTGATTGTGTGCATCCAACGCGTCTTGCAAGACATGGCGGCGCTTTGGTAAAGCCTAATACAGAGGAAGCCGGCGAAAAGGAGCATATCAACCTTAGAAACAGTCAATTCCGTTTTGATTCAGGACCGATTGAAAAGGACTGCCCTTGCCAGGCTTGCACTAATTATTCAAGGGCTTATATTCATCATCTGTTAAAGGCGCAAGAGCTGTTGGCTTATACTTTGATTTCAATCCATAATGTTAGTTTTATGAATCGTCTTATGGCAGCGATTCGAAAAGCACTTTTGGAAAACACCTGGATTCAAACAAAAAAGGAATGGTGCAGGTTGAAAGTAAATTAATTTTCCAGAGTTTTGATTAAGAAGAATCCAGCTTTGTGGAATGAAGATATTGCCGTTTAGGAAAATGGACCCCATGTGGGGCCCATCTTAGTTATTTTAGAATGCTATTTCTTCTTTTTTGCTGATGCGGGTGGCCTTTGATATTCGTCATAGAAACCGCCCCAACCATCATCCCGCTGTGACTCTTCAAAATCATCTCCTTTTCTTTTATTCTCACTTTTTTTACCTTTTTTCTGCGTTACAGCAGCGACATCTGAAGAGGTGGCTGCAGCGCTTTCAGGTATTATCAATTTTTCAAATTCATCGCTCACAGTTTTTTTCAGCATGGGGATGTTTATATGTGGTAGTGAATCAGAATGCAGACTTATAAGTCGTTCATTAAACAGTACAAATTTTGCCATCTTCGTTTCATTTGAAGCCACAGCCGCAGGTAACGCACCATAAGCTTTGATAACATCTTTTGAATGATCAAATGAGCTTTTAATCATAGTAGCTCCCGTTTCATTTTCTTTTTCGACCAACGGAACAGCATCCGTATAACAGGTAAGTGCCTGGGTTAAATAATCAACTGACCCTCCTAATTTAGATCTTGACCATGCTACGTCCCCTAAAAACACTTTTGTTGCAACATTGCGATAAGAAAAAAGACCCTCAAAACGATAACCGTCTATTTTCCTTAGAGTTTGTTCAGATGCTGCTAGTAGGGGATCAGCAGAGTCATCTCTTAAATATTCTCCGAAACGCAATTGCATTTTCCCTAAAACATATAATGTATGACGGAAGGTTAATTCACCTTCGGTACCGGCTGTGTCTCCTAAGCCTCCTAGGAGGTCACTAATCTTTTCATATGCATTCTGGTCCCAGGCAAATTGTGAATGTCCTTGCCATAATTTACGAATTCTGTCGTCTTCTGCCCAAATGGATGTCGCTTTGCCTGATGAAACAAAGTCGCTTAAATGATGATAAAAAGATCCCGGGTTATTAAATAAATCAGAAATAAGGTCAGAATGGGAATGCCACGAAATTCCTAATTGTCTTAATTCTAAAAAGTTATTTAAAGCTATATAAGGGGTGCCGGCTAAAAGATGTAAAATTGTTTGCACAGAGTAAAGATTAAGTCTGGAAAATTCATCTAATGGGCCTGCGGCTTCGGCAGCATTAACTTTCTTGATGAGTGCGGCAGATAAAACTGATGCTTGATGAGGATTTCCTGCTTTTAATTGTCCCACGATGGCTAAAAGATCGTCCTTTATGTCTATGATGGGGGCAGGCTGATTGTACCATGTGTGAGCAAGCAGTTCCTCTACTGTTGGCAAAATACGACTTTTCATAATGTCTATGTCTAAGCGAGCCATTGCCTCCACAGCATTGGAATCATCAAATTGTGATGATTGATGTCCGCTCAAAGGTATAAAACCTGCAATAGGCTGAGATATAAGATACTCTGCAGCAGAAACGTCCTTTTCCCCCTCTCTTGGAGGTTGCATGAGTGATGGGCGTCTGATCATTATTGAACGGCCTGGCTTAGGTTCATCAGTTAATAGTTTGCTGCGGTTTACACTGCTTGCAGGAGCTGATACGGCTCGCCTCATAGGTATTGCTAAAACTGGGGAAGTTGTTAGGGGTTGGGATGCAGGCTCTGTTCGGGTCTTTGAAATTTTACCCCTGTCAAGAGGCGCTTCATCGGATGCATAAGTGATTGGGATGGCAGCACTTGTCGCTAGTAAGGAAAAGATGCTGATGGTGAAGATTTTGGAATATGTTTTGGGGATCATAGTTACCTCTTTATAATTTAAAGATTTAATAATAATTATTCGTAATAACACGAAAGTATTAGGGATGCTAATAATGTGGAGAAAAATAGAAAATGGTATCAACGTGCTTTTTTGCATATTGACATTAATGTTTTTTTCTGAATGCTTTCGAGAGCTGGATTTTGATAATTGCTTACCGATTGGTAATATTTAGTGATTGATGGTTTGAAGTAGGTAAAAATTTACCATTCGGTAAGTTTTTTGGGGAGATTATTTGTCTTTTAGCCTTTCCAAAAGGGTATCTATATTTCCTTGAATTACACCTCGTAATTTCCCAGAAAATGCTGTTTCTTCGTCACTCAAGCTATTGTATTTTTTTGATATTTGAATAACTCTATCCATCGCTATGGAAATTAATTTGCCCATTTTCTGTGCTTCTTTCTTAAATTCAGGGAATGATAAGCCAACGGATTCACAAAATTCTTTCCAATGTTTTGCAAATACATTCTTTTCTTCATATTCACCACCAATTTTCATAGCCATTTTTTGAGAGTGCCCTTCATAAATTTGACAACAAAGAACATCATACAAAGGGGCAAGCTTTGGCGGTGTATGATCTCCATAAAGAATGGAAAAGTTTTTTCCATGAGCATCTGTATTACCTACAACAAAATTGAATATGATGTATTTAGTAAAGTTAATACGATCGATTAAATTTAAAAGCTTAAAACAATCCTCTAATGAAGGACCTCCTTCGTTTTGATATTTTTGCGTTGGTAATTTACCTAAGGCTTGGCAAAAATCTTCTTGATGGAGTCTTTTAATGTATCGTGTGCCAAAATCGCGATCATAACGTTGGACAATAACACAGGGAGTATTACCGATTTTTCTAAATGATACGTTTGCTGCATTTAAATGGCTTGCTTGGGCAAGCGTTAAGCAGAAATATTCATTAAAAGCGCTGTTTGGAAAAGTAGCTATTTCAGGTTTTAAAATATGAGTTGAAGGCATTCCATTTCTTGGAATTCCAATTTTTTCACTTACTGGATTTAAGGGATCTACGTAAATACCTGCTTTATTCTGTACTCCGGCAAGCGATAATCTTATATCGTCAATGCCATGAAAAAGGGGATTTGAGGTTGAAAGTTTTTTTATATAACTTTCAATTTCTTCATCAGTTTTAAAGTCAACGTCAAGCGTTTCAAATTCAACTTCACGGATGGGTTCATCAATCTCGTGAAATGAAACGGCTCCTGGGCAATCCTGACCAATGGCCTGCAGTAATCTAAAAGAATTGCGCGCACTAATCCCATGTCTTTTAGCAATAGTATCTCGCGCAGCTTCACTATCAGGCAGTAGTCCTTCAAAAAATGGTCTACATTCCTTTTCTGAAAAAATGCGCTCATTCATTGATAAGGGCAAGGACTGGGATATGGATACTTGAGATTCTGGAAATGGCTTTAAATAATGAAAATACATTTTTCCATTACCGTCTTGCCCCAAGATGCCCATTGGTTTTCCGTGCATACGAACATTGAGAATATTATTATTGTTCATGTGAAATCACCGGTAGTTCAAGGTTAACCGTAATTCCCAACATACCAAGGATTTGAAGAACCTTGCCCAGTTGGCAAGTTTGTTTTCCTTTTTCTAAATCCACAATAAATCGTATGCCGGTTCCACAGGAAAACGCCAAGTCCCGTTGCCTAAGGCCCAAGGTTTTTCTTGCTTTTTTCACTGCTTGTCCGATTTCTTCGGGGGTAATACGATGCATAGAATTCTACCAATATTTACCGATAGGGAAAATATGCCACGAAGTTGCCGGAAAATCAATAAAAATTACTGATCGGTAAGTTTTGATCTGTCTTACTTCTCAATTTTCCTAAACAAATCCTCAATTTTTTTGGTAGCCTCAAAGGCTAAATCAATTTGAAAACTTAATTTCGGCACGACGCGAAGTTGCAGTTTTTGGGACAGTTCTTTTCTGAAATAGCCGGTAGAGGCTTTTAAAAAGGCAATTGTATCTTCTTGGTGTTCGCCGCCAAGGGGCATAACATAAAGAGTTGCATGTTTTAGGTCAGGCGAAACTTTTATATCAGTGATTGTAACTGTGGTTGGCAAAGCCATCAATTCACCGTCCTCGGTATAAAGAGGGGGGATATCCCCCCGCATTAACGTAGAGGACACATAAAAACGAATCTCTTGAGCTACGCGTTCTTGGCGGTGACTCGGCGCCTTACTCGGCACAAAGAGATTAAGGGATTTAACCAAAGCTTATACCCCAGTTCTTATAGTTGACGCGCGATGGATTCAAGTTCAAAACATTCAATCATGTCGCCAACGCGAATGTCATGATAGTTTTCAAATGCCATACCACATTCATAGCTTTCCTTGACTTCTTTAACTTCGTCTTTAAAACGTTTCAAAGTCTTAAGGTCGCCTTCATGGATCACCACGTTATCACGTAATAGACGCACTTTGGCTCCACGTTTGACCATGCCTTCGGTGACATAACAACCCGCAATTTTTCCAACTCGGGTAATATTGAACACGTCTCTGATCTCAGCTGTTCCTAAGAACTTCTCACGAACTGTTGGCGCCAACATACCGCCCATGATTGCTTTCATGTCATCTAAGACATCATAAATGATGGAATAGTATCTGATTTCAACGCCATCCCGTTTAGCCATTTCACGGGCTTGTGGGTTCGCACGAACGTTAAAGCCGATGATAATTCCACCAGAAGCTCTGGCAAGGGTTACGTCACTTTCGTTGATACCACCAACAGCGCCATGCAAGACGCGGGCTGAAACCTCGGTCGTTGCAAATTTGGAAAGACTGGATGAAATGGCTTCCAAGGATCCTTGTACGTCTGTTTTGATAACCAACGGCAATTCGCGGGCCTCGCCGGCGGCAATTTTGGACATCATTTGTTCCATCGAACCACGGGCCGAAGCGACAGCTACGTTTTCACGTTTTCTGTGTTGACGGTACGCTGTGACTTCACGGGCTTTGTTTTCGTTTTCAACAACAAAGAATTCATCACCGGCTGATGGCATACCATTAAAGCCTAAAACTTCAACAGGCATCGCAGGCAAAACTTCTTTAACCGGCTGTCCATGGTCGTTTACAAGGGCGCGAACACGGCCCCATTCTGTACCGGCCACGAACAGATCACCAACACGAAGTGTTCCGCGTTGGATCAATACGGTTGCAACAGTACCACGTCCTTTGTCCATTTTGGCTTCAACAACAACGCCACTAGCGGTACGATTCGGGTTGGCCTTAAGGTCCAGAACCTCGGATTGAAGCAAAATTGTTTCTTCTAATTTTTCAAGGTTCAGGCGCTGTTTTGCAGAAACCTCAACGCTCATGACTTCTCCGCCGTATTCTTCAAGCACGATACCATGTTGAAGAAGTTCGGTTCTGACTCTTTCTGCATTGGCTTCCGGCTTATCCATTTTATTAATGGCAACAACTATAGGAACCTTAGCGGCGGTTGCGTGATTAATGGCTTCTAAGGTTTGTTCCATAATTCCATCATCAGCTGCAACAACCAACACAACAATGTCGGTTACGTTTGCGCCGCGTGCGCGCATTTCACTGAATGCCGCATGACCAGGGGTGTCGATAAAGGTGATTTTCTGACCCGACTTCATGGTTACCTGATAGGCACCAATATGTTGGGTAATTCCGCCTGCTTCTCCGCTTACGATATCTGTTTCTCGTAAAGCATCAAGCAATGAAGTTTTTCCGTGATCAACGTGACCCATGACGGTAACAACCGGGGCTCTAGGACGCATATCTTCTGCTGCATCGACATCTCCGCCAAGACCCAGTTCAATATCTGAATCAGCAACACGCTTGAATTTATGACCAAAATCAGTACAAAGAAGTTCAGCTGTATCTGCATCAATCATCTGGTTAATGGTTACCATTGTCCCAAGTTTCATCAATGCTTTAATAACATCGGCCCCTCGGACAGCCATACGATTGGCAAGCTCACTCACAGAAATGGTTTCGGGAATAATGACTTCACGGACAATTTTTTGCTGTTCTTGATCATGCCCTTGCATTTTAAGCTTTTGACGAGCCCGTTTCATGGCTGCTATAGAACGAGTCCGTTCTTCTCCATCATTGTCCAAAACTTTTGTAAGAACATTCCGATGTAGCTTTCTAGGTGCTTCAACTGTTTTGCGGACGGCTCCTAATAATTTCTTAGTTTCTATGCCACCGCGAACTGCTTTCCGTTGGGCTCCTCCTTCATCCTCTATGTCAACACTATGATTCTTATCGTGTTTTGGTGGGGGAGTATGATGAGATTTTTGTGGAAGATCTTCAATAGGGACTTCAACAGGAATAACAGGTTTTGCCAGACTAGTCTTTGATGGCCCATAACTGGATGCTCTTAGAATAATAGGCGTAACCGATTCGTGCTGTTTCTTTTTAAAGTCCTGCTGTTTTACAGGAGCCGGTTTTGGTTTTTCAGAAGTCTGTGTAACGGAAGGCTTATCTTCTTCAGGAGGTAGGGGAGCTGTTTCTATAACCCGGGTAACTACCTCTTCTTCAATGACCTCTGGTGCTTCAACTTGCTCCAAAGGAGGAGTCGATAGTTCTTGATCGGAAGCATTTGCGTTCAATGCGTCTTGAACAGCTTTCAATCTTGTTTCAAATTCGTCGTGAGTGAGACGTTTGGAGGTCCTAGAATCAGACGACTCGCCAAAGACGGCTTGTGCTTCACTAATTGACTTATCAGCTGTTTTCTCGTTAAGAGGGATCCGTTTGCGCTTGACCTCTACCTCAACTGTTTTTGAGCGACCATGTGAAAAGCTTTGCCTAACTTGATCTTTTTCCACAACTTTCTTGAGCTCTAACTTCTTACTTAAAGTTAAAGTCTTTTTCTGTCCATTCTCTTGGTCAGTTGGATTCTTAGGATCCGTTTTTTCCGTCATTCTTTCTTCTTACTTTCATGCTAAGTTAGCTAATTCATGCATTTTCAGCTTCAAACCAATGTGCGCGTGCTGCCATAATGACTTTATTTGCATCTTCTAGAGATAAAGCATCTTTACCGGTGATGTCTAATAGTTCGTCACCTGATAATTCCGCTAGATCATCCAAAGTCTTAATTTTTGCCTCAAGAAGCTTTGAAAAGATAGCCGAACTTAAACCTTCTAAGGCCAATAGATCAGCGGCCATACCGGCTTCTTTGCATTTTTTCAAAATATCTTGATCTCTTGTTTCAATATATTGACGGGCTCTGTTTTGAAGTTCTTGAGCAATCTCGTCATCAAAGCCTTCGATGTTTGAAAATTCAGAAATATCTAGATAGGCAATTTCCTCAATTTTTGAAAATCCTTCTGCAGCTAAAAGTTGAGCGATCATCTCATCGACGTCGAGCGCATCTATGAATAACTGGCAGCGGTTGGTGTTTTCTTCTGAGCGACGAGCAATCTCATCCGTCTCTGTCATAATATCAATGTTCCAACCGGTCAATTGTGAGGCAAGGCGCACATTTTGGCCTCTTCTGCCAATAGCAAGGCTGAGCTGATCTTCAGCAACGACCACGTCAACGCGCTTGGATTCTTCGTCAATAACGACTTTCATGATTTCTGCCGGCGCTAATGCGTTGACAACAAAAGTCGCAGGGTTTGCGGACCAAAGGATAATGTCAACCTTTTCGCCCTGAAGTTCATTGACGACAGCTTGAACACGGGTGCCTCGCATGCCAACGCAAGCACCGACCGGATCAATACCAGGATCTTGAGTATAAACAGCGAATTTTGCACGACTGCCGGGATCTCTAGCGACAGATTTTACTTCAATAATACCATCGTAAATCTCAGGAACTTCTTGTTCGAAAAGTTTTGCCATAAATTGAGGATGAGTTCTCGACAGCGCAACCATAGGGCCTCTGGCCTCTGGTTTTAAGTCGGCGATTAAAACGCGCACCCGATCACCAACACGAAATGTTTCGCGGGGGATCAGATCTTCACGACGCAAAACACCTTCGCCACGGCCAATATCCAAAACCACATTGCCAAATTCTACGCGCTTAACAAGCCCGCTAATGATTTCATTAATGCGGTCTTTAAATTCTTCAAATTGATGAAGGCGTTCTGCATCTCTGACCTTTTGAACGATAACCTGGCGAGCGCTTTGAGCAGCAACACGGCCAAATTCGATAGGCGGTAGAATTTCAGTAAGCTCATCGCCAACTTCTGCATCGGGTTCTTGCAGCTTTGCTTCCTCTAGAGAGATTTGAGTTAAGGATTCGGCAATTCCTTCGACGACAATTCTAACTCTATGGATAGAAACTTCCCCACTGTTACGATCGATTGCTGCACGAATGTCATGCTCGAATCCATATTTCGCTTTCCCTGCCTTTTGAATGGCTTGCTCCATGGCAGATAAGACTTCTTCCCTTTCAATACCTTTTTCGCGCGCAACGACTTCTGCAACCTGAAGCAATTCGTGACGCGGCTGATTAACAAGGGCTGATTCTACTGGTTTTATCTTTCTACTAGCCAAGGTTCTTATCCTTTATCATTATCATGGATGGTTATAAACTTATTCTCTTTATCGTCTTTTATAGTCGATTAAAAGGTCACATGTAAACGTGCGATGCGAATATCACTATAAGGGATGTTGAAAATGGGTTGTTCATCTTTTTCTGGATTTTCTATTATTATTGTTATATCTGTTTCTGTCGCAGATTCCAACTTTCCTTGAAAGGTTTTACGATTTCTAATCGCTTGTGTTGTTTTGACAACAACGTCATTCCCTACAAATCTTTGATAGTCTTTCACTTTTACAAGAGGACGCTCTAGCCCTGGTGATGATACTTCTAATACGTAAGAACCAGTGATAGCGTTTTCCACATCCAATTGCACTGAAATTAAACGACTGGCAGTTGCGCAATCATCTACAGTAATCGGTTGTTCATCAATTCTTTCAATCATAATCTGCAGAACTCTTCTGATGTTTCCGCTGAGTTGAATCCGAACAACACTATACCCTTTATCTAAAAGGGATTCTGCTATAATATTCTCAATGCGTTCAATAATATCCACGAAGGATCCTTTTTTCCTTTGGCAAGTATGACTTTAGTATTGTCTAAAGAAATTACATAGGCCACATTCTGTACACTGAAAATGTATGGATTTACTTATAGAAATTCAAGCTTTTTATGAAAAAATAAACATTATGACGATTTTATCCTTTCACCTGCAGCAAAATCAATGCTTTGTCGCCATTGAAACAAATGGGCAAACGATAGCTCGTAGATTAACAATGCAGGCTGGAGAAACACAAGGAATGGTTTTGGTTCCTTTCATTCAAAAAGTGTGGAAGGAAGCAGATTGTTCACCCATTACGGCATTAATTGCGCCAAGAGGCCCTGGATCTTTTACAGGCCTTAGGGTTGTTTTGGCGGCAGCACAAGGATTATCATTAGCGTTTCCAAAGGCTAAAGTGTTTGCACCAACCCATTTTGATGTTCTGAATTTCGCCGCAAAAATGTATACAGATAAACCCTGTATCGTGTTAATTGATTCAAAAAAGGGCGATTTTTATGGACAGATTTTTTCTCAAAACGGCGTTGAGTCTCCTCTTGAATACACAATTGATCAGGTGAAGGAACTGTTGATCAATAATCGTGAGCTAATGGTTATCTCAGATTTTGAGTCCCCTATAGATGACCTATTTCAAGAAAGATGGATTCCTTTTGATAAAAATTTAGCGGCCTGTCAGATCGAATTTTATAAAACCTGTTCTTTAAAGGAGACTTTAGAATACCGGCAACTCCACCCTTACTACCTTCATTTGCCGCACTATGTTAAAAGAAAACCAGTATAGACTTATGCCAATTGTGGCAGAAGACGCTGAAACTTTGGCGTTAATTCATGCAGAATGTTTCTTAGGGCAGCAGATCTGGTCAAAGGATTCATTTGAGGACTTTTTCACGTCCAACAACAGTTGGGGGCGTGTTCTTGGATGGCTCGTTGTTCAGGGTGAACAGCATTTTGGTTTTATTTTGGCCAGAAGAATTGTTCAAGAATGCGAGATTTTAACTTTTGCCGTAAAACCAGACTTTCAAGGGAAAGGAATTGGCCGTTTGTTATTAAGGCGTCTTTTAGAGGAAATGGAAATCCCTATATTTTTAGAGGTTGCTACGGATAATCTTGCTGCTATCAGTCTATATGAATCAGAAGGTTTTGAAGTCCTGACTGTTCGCCGTAATTATTATGAAGCAGAACCTGGCGAAGCACGAAAAGATGCATATTTGATGCGGTGTAGGAAATAGAAATTTTTAAAAGATACTTGATTTGTCTGTTTTTCTTGTGATACGGGTTATTTCAATTTTTTAATTTGAATTTACAATTTAAATAACTATCTATTACTTAGAATAAAAAATCTTAAACTAGTGGTTGTCGATGATAAGAATATTGATTCTTTGTTTGTGCTTTTTTCTAAATGCATTTGGTGCTGATCAGGAAAATATTCGACCTAACGGTGGTCGTTATTATGGGATAAAATTACCGCCTCTTGAGAAAAAGAAATCCCCCGAAGCGAATAGGACGGAAGTGCAAATCTATGAAAAAGAAGCTTCTTTATTGCCGCCTTTAAGAGATCAAGAATGCAAAACAAAAGCAGTTCTTAAGTTGCAACCACTTGTTTTAATCAATGCCGGAGGAACGAAAGATCTAAGTGACTCTGTTGGTGATATGCTTTTACGGTCTAGATGGGCTTCTGAATTATTACCCTCTAGCGAGCTGCTAATCATGATGCCCCTGCATTTTAATTGATGAGGAATAAAAATGATGAAATTAGCAATTCTTTGTTTTCTTCTTTTTTCACAATTGTATGCGATGGAGGATGAGAGTCGTCTAGACCAGTTTTCTTCATCAGGTAAGCTTTCTTCGGGAGAGTTGCATCAAAGTACCTTTCCAGATGAATCTGACTCCAAAGAAACGTCTGCGGTTGAAAAGTTTCGTAAACGCGTAACGTTTGCTGAGGGTATTGTTGAGAGAGGGCCAAGTCTAGATTTTAAACTTCGCAAGAGTGGTTTTCTTTCTAGAGAAAAGGAGATGCGTTCATTTCTAAGCACTATCCCTATTCGTTCTGATGAAAAAGTAAGAAAAGGAATAGCGGGTCGCTTTAACGCTATAGTTACCGAGTCCTCCATGAAAGTTAAAGCTAGAGCTGGAGATGAGAGAGCTGCAGAAGAAGATCTGAAAGCTATTGCTTTTTCTGATCCCGAAATTTCAATTACTTCTAATGCAGGGATAGCAGCAAGGGAGGATGAAGAAGAAGGCTGGTCTGATTAAGAACCTTAAAGAAATAACTTATTGCTCAGTCCTTTAAAACCCTTTACCATCAGGCCACGAAATAGTCTTAAAGGGTTTATAAAGGGTTATGCCGCGTATTCAAAATCGAAAATTAGATGAATTAAGATCAGTGTTTTTAGGTCCTAGCTTTGTCAAGTATGCAGAAGGGTCTTGTTTCGTTAAATTTGGTGATACGCACGTCATTTGCGCGGCAACTATCGAAGAAAAAGTCCCTCCCTTTTTAAGAAATACAGGTTCCGGATGGATCACAGCTGAATACGGTATGTTACCACGTTCGTCCCATGAGCGCATCGAACGCGAAGCTGCCAGGGGGAAACAATCCGGCCGTACTCAAGAAATTCAACGTTTAATCGGCAGGGCTTTAAGATCTGTTGTTGATCTAAAGGCACTTGGCGAACGGCAAATCAAAATTGACTGTGACGTTTTGCAAGCCGATGGCGGCACCCGTACTGCAAGCATTACAGGGGCGTATGTGGCTTTGCATCAGGCCTTAAACAGACTTGTTGAGCAGAAAAAGCTAAAAGTATTGCCGATCACAGATCAAATTTCTGCGGTTTCATGCGGCATTGTGGACGGTGAACCTATGCTCGATTTAAATTATCACGAAGATTCAGGCGCGCAAGTTGATGCTAACTTTGTCATTACAGGCCAAGGTAAATTGGTCGAGGTTCAAGCAGCAGCTGAAAAAGAACCTTTTTCTGAAAATGAATTTGCTCAACTTTTGAAACTTGCAAAACAGGGAACCGAAGAATTAAATAAATTACAACGCCAAGCCTTGAAGCTGGATTGATATAGTTAGCCTCACTAACAATTTAAAGAGATAATAAATACAGTCTTCCTCGTGCTTGACTCGAGGATCCATGGACCCTATGGTCAAGCCATAGGGAAACTGGAACAAAGAGGGTAGAGTTTTTTCCCTCATGAATTTTTTAGGAGATTAGCTTATACCATGGATAATCAACCCGCCCTTGTCGAAGCCTTAAGGGGTATCTCCAAGGCTCCTCCGCCGATTTGGTTGATGCGGCAAGCAGGCCGATATTTGCCTGAGTATATGGCTGAACGGCAAAAATTTCCTGATTTTATGGAGTTTTGTTTTAACAGCGACGTTGTGACCAAAGTCACTCTGCAACCTATTGAACGGTTCGATTTTGACGCGGCTATTATCTTTAGCGATATTCTTACAATTCCTCATTTTCTGGGACAAACGGTTAAGTTTGAAAAGGGTCATGGACCCATTCTTGCAAGGGTTGAATGGGACCACTTTTTGAAAAACGGAAAAAACAAGGATTTATCACCTGAATACCAACCGCTATTTAAAGCAATTCAAGATGTGAAAAGCGCTTTGCCTTCAGGCAAGGCATTAATCGGCTTTGCGGGTTCATCTTGGACGATTGCAACTTACATGATTGGTGGTGGTAAATCCAAGGACTTTTCTGAAATTGTCAAATTTGCCGAAACGGAAACTGAAATATTTAATGAAATCTTGGATCTTTTGACGGATCAAGTCACCTGGCTACTTTTGGGGCAAATTAAGGCAGGCTGTGATGTTGTTCAGATTTTTGATTCATGGGCGGCAGCCGTTCCGGCCCAGCATCGTGAGCAGTGGTTATGGCAGCCTCTTCGAAAAATTTATAACGCTCTAAAGGCCGTTTATCCAGAAACGCCAATTATTTATTATGGAAAGGGTGTTTCTTTGGATTATCCGAAACTGATCTCAGACCTTTCTGATTTATGTTTTGGCTTGGATCAATCGGTAGATGTAAAATGGGCCCATAGTACCATTCAAAAGTTTGCCCCTGTACAAGGCAACTTGGATCCTGAAAAACTAGTAACGGGTGACTTTGAAAAGGATGTCCGCGGTATTTTGGAAAACTTAAGCGCTGGGCCTTTTGTTTTTAACCTGGGTCACGGCATCTTGCCTGCAACTCCCATACAGCATGTCCACCGGTTGATTGAGTTGATTAGAAATCAGAAATCCTAAAATCTTGTCTGTATATTTTACCGAACTTGTGATTGTTTTTATTAACCGTTACTAATTAAAATCCTTGTTGGTCAGTTATAACTGTCATTTATGGATAAAATTAGTTACGCTTAAAGAATGAATGATGAAACCCAAGATCTTGAACAGTATATAGACCATCCTAAGTGGTACGGTCCATCCGAAGGTGTGATGGAGCAGGTCCGTCATTCCTTATTGGTGGATGATGCCAGCGCCATTACAATTCTGATTAGGTCTCTTCATCCAGCCGATGTTGCGGTTATTATTGAAAATCTATCATCAGATGATCGAACCCGGTTTATAGAACTGGTTCATGATCAGCTTGATCCTGAAATTTTACCAGAGATGTATGCTGATGTACGTGCTGAAATCTTAAGGCATCTTTCAGATGAAGAAATTGCTGAGGCACTTGTCCGGCTTGATAGTGATGACGCGCTTTCGGTTTTAAATGAATTGGATGAAGACCACCAAAAGATTGTTTTACAAGACCTACCAGAAGACCAGCGCCTAAAACTTGAACAAAGCTTAACCTATCCCGAATACTCAGCGGGTCGCTTGATGCAGCGCGAGATGGTGGTGATGAGATCCAACTGGACCATTCAAAAAACAATCGATATGTTAAGGGCCCCTAAGAAAAGTCGTTTTTCATTTCCCGAAACATTCTATGAGATTTTTATAGTCAGCAAAGATTATAAGCCTGTTGGAAAAATTGCTTTAAACAGTTTGTTTAAATATTCAGAAAACACAACGCTTCAGGAAATTATGGACAAAGACGTAAAGTCGATTCCCCTAACGATGCATCAAGAAGACGTGGGTTTTCTTTTTCGTCAATATAGCTTTGTGACAGCGCCTGTTGTGGACTATAAGGGCCGTTTGGTTGGAATGATTACAATCGACGATGTTTTAACGGTAATGGAAGAAGAGGCTACAGAGGATATCATGAAACTAGGCGGTGTGGGTGAATCAGACTTTCACGCTAGCACTTTGAATACGACTATTTCTAGGCTTAGGTGGCTGCTTGTTACCTTTATTGATACGCTTTTAGCCTCTGCCGTGATTTATCAGTTTCAGGGAATCTTAGAGAAAAAAGTAGCTTTAGCCATTTTGATGCCGATTGTAGCAGCGATGGGTGGTAATGCGGGCATGCAAGGGGTAACTGTAATGGTTCGTGCGCTTGCAACCCATGAATTTAGAACCACGCGGATATGGTCAATTATTGGCAAAGAGCTAAGAGTAGGGCTGATCAATGGTCTGGTTTTTGCCAGTCTTTTGGCCAGTATCGCCAGCTTTTGGTTCCAGGATATAACTCTTGGTCTGGTTTTAGCGGCAGCTATGGTTTTTAATATTGTGTGGGCGGCATTGGCTGGCACAGGATTACCTATCCTTCTTTATCGTTTTGGTTTTGATCCTGCGATCAGTTCAGGACCTCTTTTGACAACCACGACAGATGTTTTGGGATTTGCTGTTTTCTTAGGTCTTGCGACACTGGTTTTGGGTTAGGCGATTTTTTCTTGCTTGATAACAGCATGAATTGGCAAAGGGCCGTAAATATGCGGAAAAATCTGGCCTGAACGGGGTGATTTTTCCCATTTCAGATGTTGTTTGATTACGCTTGTATCAATAGTCAAAAGGATCACGTCGGTTTGGCCGTCAAAAAATTTATCAAGGGTGCCTTGAATTTGATCCATTGTTGAGCAATGTATATACCCATCTGCCTGGTCCAAAGCGGACCCTTTATAAATCCCTTCCTTTTTATAAGCTTCCCATTCTGCAGACAAGGCAAGTTTATAGATGGCTGGATTGTCCATTGTTAGCTCCATAATAATTATCTGTAATGACGATCCTCAAATAGTATTTGATTCGGTTCGAAATCAATTTGATGCTTTAACAGTTCGTACGTTTTCATAAAGTCCTGAGTTGTTGTTTTTATTAAATCATCAAAATTTGAAACTACAAAATAGATTTCTTGATAGTCATCAATTTTATAATTGGTTCGCATCACGCGCGTTGAATCAAACCACAAACGATTGGGTTTAGGCGACTCAAGACAGTATTTGGATTCGCCAGCAGACGAAGCAATGCCGGATCCATAAATGCGAAGTCCCTTTGGAGTGTTAATTAAACCAAATTCAACAGTGTACCAATAAAGGCGAGCTAGGTAATGAAGGCTATGATTGCCCAAGGCTTTTAATCCTGCTTTGCCGTAAGCCTCCATATAGTCCGCAAAAATGGGCTGGATTAAAAGGGGTACGTGTCCATAGATATCATGAAAAATATCCGGTTCTTGCAGGTAATCCAGTTGATCCAGCTGTCTTATGAAACAGGTTGATGGAAAGCATCGGTTTGCTAATAGGGTAAAAAAGATATCATCTGGAACCAACCCCTCAACGGCGACAATTTTCCAGCCGGTGGCTTTGGTTAAAATGTCGCTGAGTTCTCTAAAATCAGGAATTTTGTCGGGTTCAATTCCTAAATGGTCTACACCATAAAGAAACTCTGGGACAGCGCGGTCTTGCAGAATATCATGTTGGCGATGAAAAAGGGTGCTCCAAATAGCATGCTGTTCGTTGCTGTAAGAGGACCAATTTTGGTCAATAAGATGATTTTGAATTGAAGGATCCATCTTTGTGCCTTTGCGGATATTAAAAAGTCATCTGACATTATCTATTAAAGATAGTTAAAGATGCATTAAAATGCTTGACCCTTTCAATCAAAATAGTTAGGAATAAGAGAGGGGCCAGCTTGGTGGAATTGGTAGACACAACAGACTTAAAATCTGTCGCCCGTAAGGGCGTGCCGGTTCGAGTCCGGCAGCCGGCACCACTCGTTCAGGGTGGAAACGGCCCTTAACTTTCCTTCAAGTAAAACAGATGCGCCATTGCTTAGTTATACGGATGCCTTAGTATCTGATACGTATCAAGTATTATACCTGAGCGAGAAGAAAAACAAAGGCAGATCAATGCTCCAGGCTAAACGTCACTGTGCTGACGACTCTGATTTTTTTTTCTATGCTTCTTGCTTCGCTGTAATCATGGTTGTCGCCATAGGAATCTTTTCCGCTGATGCTAAAGGCTCCTTGATTAGCGCTGCGGATGTGTCCAACATGCGCACCTGAGTCATTAGCAAACTGAAGTGCGGCTTGACGGGCGCTTTTTGTAGCTTCGGCAATCATTTGGGGGCGAAGCTCAGCAAATCTAGTGTAATAAAACTGTGGATCACCTGAAATGATAATGCCTTTTTTAATTAATTCACCCAGTTCGCCGGTTGCTTTTTTGACTAAATCGACATCTGTTGTTCGAATGGATACAAAATCACCAAGAACATAGCGGTTTTGAACGTCTTTTGGTTCGCCGTAGTCACGGGCTAGTTTGTCAGTAACGTTGGTTGTTCCTGGCTTAATTTCTTCATTTTTGAATCCTTGGGATTTTAAAAACGCGATAATGGCTTGTTTATCTGTTGCCATTTTTTGGTCCAAAGCCACAAGATCATCTCCGCTTGTTTTGAAATGAATGTCCCACGTAGATAAATCTGCTTTGACTTCACGTTCAGATAAGCCTTTAACAACGACAGTACGATCGTGTGTTTTAAAGTGTTCAATGGCTCTTCCGATAAAATATCCTCCAAATCCCGGTCCCAAAGCTATGGCTAGTCCGCAAGTGATAATGGTGATGCTGAGGCGTGTTCTATTGTTCATAAGAATATCTTTCAGATTTTTGCATTTTCTTTCCCTCATAATATAGTGTCTCCAGGCCCATTGTGGTAAAGAGATTTTGAAAAAACTTAAAAAAGTTAATCCTAATATACAAAATAAGTGTTAAATATCATTTAATTTACTCTTCGTCTTTACAGAGTTGCTCTCTTAACAAAAGGAATTAAAAAGTGTACGCCCTGAATCCAAAAATTTTACGTGAATACGATATCCGCGGAACCTTTGGCAAAAGTTTAACCCTAGAGGATGCTGCGGCACTTGGGCGCCGTTTTGCTGAAATGATGCGTGGGCAAGGTTTTGAAAACGTGTGTGTTGGCAGAGATGGACGGTTAAGTTCTCCTGCGCTAGCACAGGCGCTTATCAATGGCCTTATTGAAGGCGGTGTCAACGTAAAGGATATTGGTGTTGGCCCAACACCAATGGTTTATTTTGGTGTTAAGCACTTAAAAACCGATGCAGGGATTATGGTGACAGGGTCCCATAACCCGCCAGAGGATAATGGTTTTAAGATGACCCTATATACCAGACCCTTTTTTGGTTCTGATATCCAAGGTCTAAGTAAATTAAAAGGTGATGCTGCGGCGATTCCTGGCATTCTTGAAACGATCAATATCGAAGCAGTTTATACAGAACGTCTGCTAAAAGATTACCGTCCCGGTAAAAAGCCTTTGAAACTAGCTATTGATCCAGGGAATGGAGCCGCTGGTCATATTATAGAGCTCTTAATGCAGTCAGGAAAGTTGAATGGCAAAGTGTTTGCTGTGAACACAGCAATTGATGGAAACTTCCCGGCCCATCATCCAGACCCAACAGTACCTGAAAATTTAAAAGAGCTGACAGCACTGGTTAAAGAACAGGGCTGTGATTTGGGAATAGCCTTTGATGGGGATGCTGATCGTATTGGCGTGATTGATGGTTTGGGGCGGATCTTGTGGGGTGATCAGTTGATGATCTTATGGTCACGGGACGTTTTAAAACGCCATCCTGGTGCCACCATTATAGCTGACGTTAAGGCAAGCCAATTATTGTTTGATGATATTACGGCCCATGGTGGCAACGCTTTAATGGCTAAAACCGGACATTCTTTGATTAAATCAAAAATTGCTGAAACCAAGGCCATGCTTGCGGGTGAAATGAGTGGCCATATCTTTTTTGCAGATATCTATTATGGTTTTGATGATGCGTTGTATGCAGCCATTCGTCTTTTGAATATTTTGCATGACAGTGATCAGTCGTTAGCTGAGATTTTTGATCAAATTCCAAAACGCGTGAATACGCCCGAAATTCGCATCGAATGTGATGATGAACAAAAGTTTGCAGTTGTTGAAAAAGTACGTGATCAACTGACTAAGAATAACATTTCTTTAAATGATGTGGACGGGGTTCGTGTAAGCAGTTCTGACGGCTGGTGGCTTTTAAGAGCATCAAACACCCAAGCGATTTTGGTGGCCAGGTGTGAATCCGACAGCGAGGCTGGGCTTTTGAGGTTGCAAGAGCAACTAGGATCTTATCTCAAACCGTTTGGATTAGCTATATAACATAAAAAAAAAGCCCGGGAAAATTTTCCGGGCTTTTTTTTTCAGGAGGAAACCGTTTTTATTTATTGTATAACGACAGCGCCGGCTGGGATTTTTGTGACTTCTTTTTCAGTGGCACAATAAGCACATCTTTCTTCTGTGCTCGTTTCGGAAATGTTTTTAACGCCTTCTTCTTCTGTTAATTTATTGAAACTAACGGCTAACAATTCAAACTGACGCCCTGATTTATCTGTATAATATGCAGTGGCTGCTTTTTTTGTTTTCAATTGTTCTACGATTGCTTGATGAGTTTTATCGTCAGAAATGTCTGAATTAATTTCCTTAACTCCTCTGCGGGACGCAACAACAATAAGCTTTCCGTTTTGCTTTTCCACACATATGAGTGGGTTTGTTCCAAGAGCGGTTTCTACTTCAAGCTCAGTGTCATCATTTTTGTTGCTCTCAAAACCATTGATTTTATGGATAGCTTCAGATTCTCCGGCTTTAAACAGCTCTTTTACCTTTTTCATAACTTCACTCGATTCGGCACTGGCATCAGGTGGCGTCATGGACTCAACGACTTCTGAGTATGAAGGATGAGTCTGAATGAAAAGGCAAGAAGCAAAAAGAATTTTTGTAAATAAGCGCATAACTTTAAGTATCCTTTATTTATAATATTTTTTAAAGTTTTCCATAAATTAAGAAAAAATTCAATAGGTTTTATGCAATATTGCAATAAATCTTTTCTTTTTTTGTGTGTTTGGGCAACAAAAGTCTTATGTGATGGGGGTGGGCACGGAATTATCAATTCCAGAAATAGGGAAAAATTTTTAGAATTTCTTAATTTTATCAAAGAGTTATTAATGGATTTTACAATTATTCGTGCGCTGAATGATCGATTATGTTATTTCTTGCGCACATCCTGGGCTTGCGTTATTAATCGTACAGGCTAGATTAAAGTTTTAAACATCATGCTGAATTTTGGAATCATCTCGACGGCTAAGATTAATCAAGATGCTATCCTTTTGCCTGTTTCCAAACGTGATGATGTTGTTGTTAAGGCAGTCGCCTCTAGAAACTTTGGTAAAGCAAAAAGTTATGCTAATGCTTGTGGAATTTCTACTTTTTATGGAAGTTATGAGGAATTACTAGAAGATCCAGGAATTGATGCTGTTTATATATCAACACCCAATGCGTTCCACGTAACGTGGGTTAAGGAGGCCTTACTAAAGAACAAGCATGTTCTTTGTGAAAAGCCGCTTTCACCTACATATTCAGAAACTCTTGATTTAATAAAATTGGCAAAAAGCCGAGGGCTTTTGCTAATGGAAGCAATGCACTACGTGTATCACCCTGCAGTCCGTCGGCTAATAAATGAATTACAAGATGGAAAATGGGGAGAAATTGAGAGCATTGTTGCGCAATTAGGTCTCAATACTCCTCCCGACGGGGACATCAGATATCGATCTGATCTTATGGGTGGATCTTTTATGCATTTAGGTTGTTACTGTTTGCATTTCATTCAAAATATCTTAGATGCACCGCTTAGATTAGAAGGTCTTAGTGTGGAAAGAAAAGAAGAACAGAGTGCCGATATACTATCTATCGGCAATTTAAAGTCTGAAAAAGGGTTGTCTGAGTTCTTTTTCAAAACTACTTTTAAGGATAGGCATTTAAATTCTTTTGTTAAGATTCAAGGGACAAAAGGAAACCTAAAGATCGATTCTATTTTCAATCCTGTCTGCCCAAAAGGAAAGCGTTTTATTGATGTACTTGAAACGCGTTCTGACATTTCAAACATGTCTCAACTGCCTTCTAATACTTTTTATCAGTCATGTTATGATTTTCAATTAGAAGCTTTTATGAATTCTCTTAATAGGGGTGATTTTACCCCTCTTGTGGATAGCCGTCATGCGGCTCTTCTTGAGCAGGGACAGGCGTTAATAAAACCTTTAGCGCCATTTCCTCATAGAGAAAAACTTCTTCTAGCTTCATAAAAACCTTATGTAAATAATTTCGATAAAATTTGATGGGCATTTTTAAAATTTGCCATCTTTCAAAAAAACCGGTTATAAAAAGATATAATAGTTAATCTATTAGATACTTTCTCCTCTCCAAAATTTGTTTTTCCGCATCAAATGCAAAAGGAACACAAAGCCATGAAAAAATGGATTCGATCATTCTTGTCTGAATCATTACAGTCACCTCCACTTTTAAAAAAGGCAAGTGGTGTAGCACCCTTGATTGCCTACAATTCGGTGGGAAGGCCGCTGTGGACACCCAAACGCTATGACACGCTGACTAAAGAGGGTTACCAAAGGAACGCGATTGTTTACAGATGCGTTAATCTGATCGCCCGTGGCGTTGCTAGTGTAGCTTGGCTTTTGTATGAACAAAAGCAACACGAAAAACATGAGCTTGAAAAACATCCTGTTTTGGATTTATTAAATTGCCCAAGTCCTTTTCAGGCCGGCTCTGCTTTTATGGAATCGGTTGTTGGATATCTGCTGTTGTCTGGAAACAGTTATATAGAAGCTGTTTTGGATGAAGATAAAGTTCCAATAGAACTTCATGCTTTAAGGCCTGACCGAATGCAAGTTATCCCTGGCAAAGGAGGGATGGTAGATGCTTTTGAATATTCGGTTGGCGGACATCGAAAACAGCTTAGCGTTGATTCGCTTTCGGGAAAATCAACTGTTCTTCATTTAAAAAGTTTTCACCCCCTAAATGATTGGTACGGTATGAGCCCGCTTGAGGCAGCAGGATGCTCAATTGACCAACATAATGAAGTGGGAAGTCACAATTTAGCCTTAATGCAAAATGGCGGCAGACCCTCTGGGGCGCTTTTGATAAAGCCAGGTCCCAGTGGGCAAACCTTAACTCAAGAACAAAGGGAAACCTTGCGGCAGGATTTAAAAGACGTTTATGCAGGCACTCAAAATGCAGGCAAGATCATGGTTTTTGAGGGTGAATGCGACTGGCGAGAAATGGGCTTATCACCAAAGGATTTAGATTTTATCGAGGGTAAAAACCTTTCAGCGCGTGAGATCGCACAGGCTTTTGGAGTGCCACCTATGCTTGTCGGTGTGCCTGGAGATGCAACCTTTTCCAATTACAAAGAGGCTAGATTTCATTTGTGGGAAGATACCATCATGCCGCTTTTGGAATTTCTGGTTGCTGAATTTAATTTGTGGCTTTTACCGTATTTTGGTGAGGATCTGTGTTTAGGATACGACGTAGATTCAATCCCGGCCTTAGCTCCGCGACGCGAAGCTGCGTGGAATAAAATCGCCAATGCTGATTTCTTAACACTGAACGAAAAACGCCATGCTGTTGGCTACAGCCCGATTGAAGGCGGGGATGTGCTTTCTTTTTAGATCGGCGGTCTTTCTCACTTCAAAACAACCCAAAGGAGATACTCATGAATCACCTATACCCAGCTTTGTGCCTAAAAAGTTGTGAAGACGATGGCACTTTTTCAGGATATGCCAGTGTTTTTAATAACATAGACCTTCAACAAGAAGCCATTGCCAAGGGTGCTTTTAGCAAAACCCTGTATAATTGGCAGAGCCAAAACAAAATGCCAAAAATGCTTTGGCAGCATGACCCAAAATCACCGATCGGTAGATGGTTGGATATTTACGAGGATCAACACGGCTTGTTTGTAAAAGGTCAATTGCTACTTGATGTCTGTCAAGGCCGTGAGGCTTATGCGCTTCTTAAAGCAGGAATTCTAGATGGTCTATCGATTGGCTTTCAAGTTGTCAAAGCGCTGCGTCAAGATAAAGGGCGCGTTCTTCAAGAGGTCGATTTGCATGAAATTTCACTTGTGACATTTGCAGCGAATCCCAAAGCAAAAATTACATCGCATAAAGACTGGCTGAATCCTTATACCGTCGTCAACAAATTAGTGCAAAGACTGAATGATTTGCAAGGCATGATGAGTATGCAGGAATTGCTCCAATTCTCTTAAACATCGAGGTTAAGAGAACCTCAGAGGAAGATCAATCAATCTTCCATTTTATCTAAAGAAAGGAAAAATTCATGGAAACAATGCAAACTTTTGAAAAGGTAGATCAGGCGATCCACAATTTAGAGACGAGCTTTAAGGCTTTTCAAGAAAAACAAGACAAACGATTCCAGCAGCTTTATGCAGCGGGACAAAGGCCTTTGCTTGGAATTGATTCAAATCAAAACTGCTCTCAAAAGCAAGCTTTTATAGACTATATCACATCTGGTCAAAGCAGTTTTCAAGAAAAAGCCTTAACCAGTGTTGAGGGGCCAACAGGTGGTTTTTTAATTCCCGCCGTTGTGACAGAGCGCATTGAAACGGCTTTGAATCGGATATCCCCTTTAAGGTCTTTGGCGCGCGTTACCAATATTTCAACCGACTCACTAGAGTTACTGATTGATAAAGGAAATGCAGATGTGGGGTGGGTCAGTGAAACGGAAGAAAGAAAAGAAACCGAAACCCCAGAGCTTACTAAAGTCCGTATTCCAGTACACCAGATTTATGCTAAGCCCAGGGCCAGTCAGAAAATCCTTGATGATGCCAGCATCGATATTGAAAATTGGCTGGTTGGAAAGGTTGCTGAAAAAATGGCAGCTGCTGAAAATGCTGCGTTTATTCACGGTGATGGTGAAAACAAGCCAACTGGCTTTTTAAATTATGAGACGGTTCCTGTTGGTGAAGGATCTTGGGGCAAATTAGAAAGCCTGGATACGGGGATGGATGGAAAATTTAAAAATACCGATGTTTTGTTAGATACTTTAAATGCTATGAAACCACAGTATTTGCACGGAGCAGTGTGGTTCATGTCGCGAAGTGCTGTTTCAGCCCTTCGTAAACTCAAAGATGAAATGGGTGGATATTCCCTTTGGCAACCAAGCCTTGTTGCAGGCTCTCCTGACAGTCTTTTGGGTTATCCAATCGTTATTAGCGATGATATGCCTGCATTGGTTGAAGGAAAAAGCAGCAGGTCTGTGGTTTTTGCCAACTTTTACGAGGCATATCAAATCGTAGATAGAGCCTCTTTACATGTCCTAAGAGATCCTTATAGCGCAAAGCCATATGTCGAGTTTTATGTAACCAAACGTATTGGTGGTGACGTCGTTAATTTTGATGCCATTAAGGTTATCAATTTTAAAGGAGATTAATTGATGCCCATTCCTTCAGATTCTCTTGAGGCAGACATAGTCAGTTTAAAAGAGGTCAAGGCGCATTTGCGTCTTGATTCTCTTGATGAGGATGACTACTTAAAATATTTGATTTTGGCGGCGACTGACCACGTTGAACAATGTTTAGATAAATCTCTTAGTGATTTTGGTCCAAAATACATTCCAGCTAGTATCAAACATTCCATCTTATTGTTGATTGCGGATTTCTATGAGAACCGCACAACAACGACAATTCAAAATCAGACCCTTTTTCAGTCATTACTGGCCCCTTATCGTGCAGTGAGGTTGTCATGAGTGTGACAAAAAGATCACATTCAATAGGTGATTTTCGTCATAGAATTGTCTTGCTTTATCGAAAAAATATCGAAAATATCGATGGATACATCGAGGAAGTAGATCAGGAGATCGCTTCTGTTTGGGCTAAAATTGAACCAATCTCTGGTTTTTTAAGGGATAATCAGGACTTATGGCATAACCTAAAAACGAAAAAAATCGATGGAATGTTTAAAATAATCATGCGAAATAATGATAACAGAATTGATAGACATGCATATCTAAACGCGCTACGCTGGAATCATAAAATTTTAGATATATTAATTCCTTTCCAGATCTATGAGAATGGAAAATGGATAGAGGGAATAGCGGTAGAGTACAGGAAGGGGAGCGAGAATGGCTGATTTCGGTGTTTTAAGGGCAATGAGAGCACTTTTAGCCGACAACGCAAGTGTTAAAGAGAATGGATTTTCTGATCATATCCATTTAGCAATACCTCCGGCTGCGCAGTTTCCAATGATTCTTTTAGAATTAGAAGAAATCTGGACCTCTATGAAGTTAGGAGCTGATACAGCCAACACGCGTCTTAAATTAAAAGCTTCTATTGTTGGTCAAAATCCAACAGGTAGGGAATCCATTTCGATGGCTGATAAAATAAGACAACTTATGGATGGAAAAACTTTATCATTATTAGATGGCAAGCAAGGCATTATTAAACTTGAAAATAGTATTATTGATCTTCCTTCGGCCAAAAAACCCAGAGTGGTTGAGCAATATTATGAAGTTTTAATAAGAGGTTAAGATGAGTGAAGAAAAGAAAGAGCCCAATACTTTTTTCTTAGATAACGTTAGCAAAGAGCCCGAGCAACGTTCCTTTGATATTGAAGATAGCCTTGTCATAGAAGAGGTTTTAAAACAGCGCGCATTGGAATCGGCACGCGGACAAGTCCACGATAAGCCTAGATGGGCTGAAAGATAATAATTCCCTGAACATAAAAGGAATAAAGAGATGGAAACCGAACTCATTTTAAGCGTCGGTGGACTCCCGCCTTTATCAGCCCGAGGATGCAAACAAGATTTAATTCCTGTTCCCCAAGGTAATCTCAGACGAACGATTAATGGCGAGCTGGTTATGGTCGGTGGCCAAGACCTTAAATATAAATCCACAGTAAAATGTAATGACAAAACATCCCTTGCGACTGATGGATTATTTCCAGGGTGTGAGGTTTTGGTTGGTTGTATTCAACGTTTGTGGCATAAAGTCAAAGAAAATCAAGACAACGCACCCATTACTTTGGAACGTTATCCCGTAAAAGGGTCAGTCGTTGCGATAGATGAAAACCAAAATGAAATCCCTGTCCGTGAAATAGAGGGAAGAAGGATCCAATTGAAAGATAGGTCACGAGCCTATTATATCAGTTACAGGCCATGGCTAAATATGCGAGCGATAACTTATTCATTAAATACAGATGAATGGGGAGTGAAAGGTGGTTGGAGTCTGGAGATGGAAGAGATTTAGGAGTGGGATTCTGTTGAGTTATCAACAAGAGAAAAGAGCGAAAAGGCGGGAGAGTTCAAAATCTAAACGACTCCCGCCCTATTATATCTAGCTTAGCAATTAATATAAGGAACCATGATTAATCTCCTTCTTGTTTGTTTAGATACATTGGCAACATAAACTATATATTTTAAATGTAAAAGAAAAAACATCATCTATGTATAGTTTTGTATTTTTTACGCAGGGTCTCTTTTTTAAAATCATTTATTATGGGGAAATGCCAAAAACAAAAAGAGCTTAGCAAGCGCACGCATCCTAAAAATGCATAGATCTTTCGTAATAAAATGATAAAAAAACTTAATAACGCAGTGTTCAAATTTTTGCTTGTTTCCCATAGTTTTCCTGAGACTTGATCGCAGGATCCATTTGAATCAAAGAATAGACCCTGTGGTCGGGGCCACAGGGAAACTGGTGCTGAGCGGTCTTTAAATAACTTGCACACTGCGTTTAATAATAAATCTTTTGTCATAAGATAACCCAAAAGCAACTGTTTTATTATTTCAAAACAGTTGAGGGCTATCTGTCAATAACCTTTTACATCAATGAAGAATATTTTTACAACATTGATAGCTATTCATTTCATGTTGCTCTGCGAGTAAGGCGAGTGTAATTCAAATAAAACATGTTTATACAGTTCGTTTGTTCCTCAGCATCTTTTTCAAAGTACGGTCTACCAAAGCATTCCATACTTCAAGCTTAAGAGATATAGGCGAGGTCTTGTTTTCTTGACCAAAAACAAGATCAAGGAAATCTGTAAAGGCGCCAGACACCTCTGAGTGTTTTTTTAATATAGGTGAAATGACTTTCTCGAGATCTTTTTTTGTTTTTGGAACATCTCTAAAAGATGGTTTCTTTTCTATAGGATAATCTAAGTCCATGCCATGCAAAGGTACATTACCTATCAATGCGATAATAAAAAAGACGAATGAAATTTTTTTTCTCATGGTTCCTAAAAATAAAACTACCTTGTCATCAAATTAGTCAAAGGTTTTCTTTTATATGCTTAATGCATTGGGTGTTGAGACGTTTTTTTTGTGGGGAAGCCTAAGCTCTTTTTTCTTTTCTTGTTTCCATGATCGTGATGTAAAAAGTGCTTAATGTAATAAGGGCTGCGCCACCAAAAATCCAAACGGTTGGAATTTGGCTGAATAATAGATAGCCAAAAAGAGCAGAGATAATAAATTCAACATATCTAAATGGTGCAAGGGCCGAAGCTTCTGTTGCCGAAAAGGCCCTGAACAAGCACACCTGTATCATATTGCCGCCAATTCCAAGGAGAACCAGTAAACCTAATTCGCTTAAGGTTGGCATTTCCCAAAAGAACGGCAACGGGATAAGGGCAAAAAGGGTCGTTCCCACACCAAAATAGAAAAGCATTGTCGAAGCATGTTCACCGGTCATCTTTTTGACCATGACGTTTGAAAGGGCAAATAAGATAGCTGCTGTCATAGGAACAAAGGCGACGACTCTAAAAGCATCCGTTCCGGGGCGCAAAATAATCATCAAACCAATAAATCCGACGATGGTGGCAATCCACCTGGGTGCATCAACTTTTTCTTTTAAAAGAATATAAGCAAGGGGCAGAAAAAATAATGGCTCACAGAACATGATGGTCGTGTTTTCAGAAAGCGGCATAATGTTGACAGAATAGCAGCAAAGACCAAGAGCAAGTGCCCCTAAAACAGCGCGCAAGACATGCATCATAGGGCGCTGTGTTTTGAAAAGAGTAGAGCCGCTTGAAACCATCAAGGGCAATATTGAAACCATACTAAAGAAGAAACGAAAGAAAGAAATTTCCACCGGATGTAAGCGTTCACCCAGAAAACGCATAAGCACGTCATTGGTAACGCTGACAACCGAAATCATAACAGCCCAAAAAACGCCTTGTGAGTATCCTTTGCTAACAAACCATTTAAAAAATGGTACTGAAAGTAATGCATTGTTCATTTTATGAAACACAGAACAAGAAGCCTCTGCTCTAGAAATGGTGTTAGTACTCATGATTTTCAAGTGAGTTTAATTTTTCTTTGGACAACTTTAGCTTCTTGCAAAGGGGATGTCGAGGTCTAAATTTAAGGACGACAAATTCATGAAAACATATTTATTCAAAACAGATCATGACAACACTTGTCCGGTAGAGGACATTAAGATATTTAACCTTAGCATTTCTCAAAGAGAAAATGAGACTGCTTTTGCTAAGCTTGTGATGAGAAGGGATGATGTTTTATCCAAAGCTCCTTTATATGCAAGTATTGTTTTTGAAGAACAAAACGGCCAGAAGCACCTTTTGTTTAAAGGACGTCGCATTGGTTTTCCTCGTCAAATGTCTGAACACCTTGCCGAAATCGAATACACAAGTGAACCGGACGATGCTAGCAGACAACTCAAAAGTTTGGCTGAAACTCTTAAACAGCCTTTGTTTTACGATGAATTGTTTTTAACTCCTGGTGACGAAAATCCTACAAATGTTTTAGAAGCTCGAAGTGACCTTTTTTCATGGGATCGGCGTTTTGGCAACGTAACGCTTAGCAATTTATTTGATGGCAATCGAATTTTTGATTTATCAAATGATATTTTGTCAAACAGTTTAAAATTAAGCCTTGGGGACACGCCTCTTGATTCGGTAACCGTAGAAATGAGCGCAGAATGGATTCAAAAAGCCGAAGGTCAGCTGAATCTTTTTCATCAAATTGCTAAAAGATTTCCAAAAAGAATGATCAATACGTTAACGCCAGATCAACTGGTAAAACAATGGCCAAAGGTTTTTGATAAAATAGGCCCTAGTGCTAGTTTGAAACAATCGGGGTATCAAGTTGTCCAAAGCAAGCTGAAACCTTTCATACCACCTACAACCGGTATTTTTAGATATTTATCCAACCATAACCCCGCCGATTACAACTTTGGTTGACGGGCAGCCGGAATCGATCCGATTAAAGCGGTCGTGGTTTAAAGGCGAGTTGTGGCTTTATTGGCATTATTTTCAAAAAAGGCGAGAGGTTGTGCATTTTACTTTGCACCAATCCTCTCAATTAAAAGGACATATTAGGGCAAGACAAAAAACTTTACGGCTTCAACTGCAATCTGTTGAAAACGAGCTTGTTAATTCTGCAAGCTCTAGTTTTTTCATAAGCGAGCGAGGACGCCAAACCATAATCCATGCCATAGAAATAGCAAAAGCGCATTTGGCAGGATCTAGCAGATGTATCGAAATTGAATTCGAAGTCCCTTTGTTAAGTGCTGTTGATATAACTTTGAATGATTCCGTACATATAAAATCCGACAAAATTCCTGGCGGCGAAGTTACCGGAAAGGTTACAGAATATAATTTTTCAATAACACCTTCAGGTGCGATTGCTCGAATTCGTTTGGGAGTAGCAGCAGGAGCAAAGGAAAACTCTATCGATCTTTTGCCCAAAGATGAAGGTTATGCCCAAGAGGATTACTGCGCTGAAAATAATCAGACTTGCTTCATGACCCCTTCAGGAATTCGCTTTAAAGCCTACCATAATCAAACCCCAAAAGAAGGTATTCTTAACCCGGATGGATTAAGACTTCATGATTTTATCAAAAGGGTGGATGTCAAAGGAGATGCTGAAAGCCAATGCCGGTATCTTTATGAAAATGGATATCCGGCACGAGAGAATACCCTTGGTTGCCTAAGTGAAATCCCCACAGTGATTGATGTTGAACTGTTGGATCTTAGGACTAAAGACAGGCTTGAACATCATATTCACCTTGATGGTCTTGGTACTTGGTCGGCGCCAAGGCAGATTGATCTTTAAGATGAGGTAACCCATGAATTTTCACCATACTAGCAAAGGCATGCGTCCATTTCCTATTGGCTATTCAGCGATGAGCACCGAACGGATTAATCATGATCCGCCTTTATTTCAAATTGGAAGCGTTAAGCCTTTTTCAAATTCTGTCCCGGCTCAGGCTGTTTTACCAAAAATTCTGACCATAAAGGCCAAACTTTATCCCCTAAAAGGAGATGATAAAAGAACAGAGATTGTTATGTTCAGGCAAGGTCGGAGTTTTACCCCGTACATGCTTTACCAAAGTAAAAGCGATATGGGTGAAAACGGTCTTTATGAGGGGATGCAGCTGCTTTTTGAGTCACTCATCGAAGGGAATTTAGGCGCAGATATTCCTGTAAATTCGGTCCTATTTGAAAAACGATTTGTAACCCAAGGGAATATAACCCACACCATTCGTCAAGATTTGATTGATAAAAAGGTAATCACAACGCCGCCCGGTACGGAACACGGTAAACCGGTTTGGGGATTGGGGGGATATTACAAAGACTCTTGCAGTCTCGATCAAATCGAACAAATTCTTTTTATGCCGATTATTGATGGAATCAAAACTGAGGTTTTTTTAATAAGAGCCTCTGTGTGGGCTAAAGAAGGCGCACTTTCAAACCCCCATGCAGTGCTGATGGAAGAGTTAAGTTTTTCTAACTTAGGCGGCGACATTGAAACGGGAAAAGTTGTTTTGAATGTTAGCATTGGCGTTGATGAAAATGGCAACGGGCATTTTCAAAAATATACATCGCTTGCTTTTAAGCAAAATGATCCATCAAGTCGGTGTGTTGAAATTACTTTTAAAAAAGGAGAAAACCATGCCCATCGTTTACCGCGAGCATAAAGGGGAACCCTTAAGTATCCATGAGATGGATGGAAATTTTAAGCATCTTGATGAACGCTTAACTGCTCTAGAGAGTGGCCCCCTTATGGCTGAAGGAATCAAAGAAATCTGCCAAGAGGGTGATCAATTGATTATCGAGGGAACCTTTGGCCGAGTATTTGGCCCTTTTGTTTTACCAAAATACCTACCCAATGTGCGGGGAGAATGGACATCAGGAATTCGCTATGCTTATGGCGATTGGGTAAATTATAAAAAGGCATTGTTTTTTTGTAAGCAGACCCATGTTGCCACAGATTTTGAAAAACAAGCAGAATACTGGCAAGTGATGATGGGCGATCATTCATAGTGGAAACGACAAGCCAAGATTAAGAAAGGAAAGAAATGACAATTCCAAAATATGACTTGGACATCCTTGCACGAACCCTGTATGGCGAGGGGAGAGGGGAATACAATAAATTCGATGGCGGACTTGCTGCACTGATTGCCATTGGCAATGTGATTATGAATCGCGTTCAAATAGGCGGTTGGTTTGGCAAGACAGTTGCTGAGGTTTGTCAAAAACCGTGGCAGTTTTCTTGTTGGAATAAAAATGATCCAAATTTTAACGTGATTCAAAACGTATCCAAAGACGATCCTATCTTTAAAATCTGCCAACAGGTTGCTGCAGCAATTGCTGAACATAAATGGCCGGATTTAACCAAAGGCTGTGATCATTATTTTAGTCGCATTCTTTCAAATTCACCCAAATGGGCGCAAAACCGCGTGCCTAAATTTTGCTTAGGCCTTCATCAATTTTATCAATTAGGAGTCTAAATTATGGCTTTTCCTCTTATTACAACCGCTTTTGGTTTGGCTGAATTCGCGCCGATGATTGTTAAGTGGCTAGGCGGTAATCAAGCACAAGACGTTGCGGTCCAGGTTATTGACATCGCTAAAAAAATAACGGGCTGCAATGATGCAAACGATCTTACCAATTCTTTTAAAGAAAACCCAAGTGCCGTCATTGAATTTCAAAAAGCGGTTTTGGAAATGGACAAAGATCTTGAGATGGCGGCCCTACAGGATCGACAAAATGCTAGAAACCGTGACATTGCCCTTGCCCAAGTGGGACATAAAAATGTGCGTGCCGATATCATGGTCGTGTCAGCGGCAATGGGTTTGGTTATGTGTTTAGCATCTTTAGCCTTTTATTCCGAAGCTTTGCCCGGCGAGGCGGTTGGCATCATCTCAACTGTTGCGGGCATTTTTGGCGCATGTCTGAAAGACGCTTATGCCTTTGAATTTGGATCTTCGCGCGGCAGTAAGGAAAAGGATGTGGCGGTTGCTGCATTGCTGGGAAGGGGCGCTGTATAAACTTCCACTTTAGAGTGTTCTAAATAAAGGATAAGGCACTTTCCTTTATTTAACTCCCCCCATCACCCCGCCCGTTTATACCTCAGCACATCATCTTTTCCAAATAATCGCAGTAATAACTGCAAGGCTTTCCCGCGTTCCGATTCCAGCAAGGGATCGCTTCTACAGATTTGTCTGGCTTCTTTGTTGGCAAGCGATAAAAAGTCAGTGTATAGCTCATAGTGATCGTTTTCCTTGTCAGAAAAATCAACGAAGCGAAAGCGCGGCAAGCCGCTTTGTTTGGTGCCCAAAATCTCTCCTGATCCGCGCAATCTTAAATCAGCCTCGGCCACAATAAATCCGTCATCGGTTGCCCGCATGGTTTCGATTCGTTTGCGGGCAATCGGGGTTAGCCCTGAATCATAAAGCAGCAAACAGCTTGACGCCTCGCTGCCCCTACCAACACGCCCCCTTAATTGATGCAACTGCGCCAGGCCAAAGCGTTCTGCATGTTCAATCACCATAATGGTTGCAGCCGGAACATCAACTCCAACCTCGATCACGGTAGTGGAAATCAAGATTTGCGCTTCTCCGTTACTAAACGTCTCCATCGCTTTTTCTTTATCTTGCGATTTCATTTTTCCGTGAATCAGCGCGACCTTTCCGGGAAAGACTGCGGATAAATGGCTGTATCTTTCTGTTACCGCCGAAAGATCCAGTTTTTCGGATTCCTCAACCAATGGGCAAACCCAGTAAATCTGTTGTTTGTTTTCCATAGCACGAGAAAGGGCAGAAACGACTTCATCCAGCCGTTTTAAAGACATAGAACGCGTTACAATTGTCTGCCTGCCTGGCGGTTTTTCGCGCAAGATGGAAACATCCATATCGCCATAATTCGCTAACTGCAGGGTGCGGGGAATGGGCGTTGCGGTCATGCTAAGGATGTGTGGGTTATTTCCTTTTGCGCACAAAGTTGCCCGTTGTTCAACGCCAAAACGGTGTTGTTCATCAACAATCGCAAGGCCTAGGTTTTTAAAGGCGACTGTGTCTTGGATAACTGCATGGGTTCCAACAAGAAACTGAATCGTGCCATTTTCAAGGTTTTCCAAAATCTTTTTTCGGGCAAGCCCTTTTTCACGGCCAGTTAAAATGTCAACATGAACACCGATTGGCTCTAACAGTTGTTTAATGGTTTTATGATGCTGACGGGCCAATATATCTGTTGGGGCTAAAATTGCGGCCTGTGCCCCAGTCTCAATGGCTTGCAATGCAGCCATGACTGCTACCAATGTTTTGCCACTGCCAACGTCGCCTTGCAATAAGCGCAGCATTTGTAACGGTTTGCTCATATCTGCGCTGATCTCAGAGATCGCTTCAAGCTGGCTAGATGTTAAGGTAAAGGACAGACTATCAGTTAATTTTTTCCTCAAATTTTCATCACCCGGCAAAGCGGGAGAGGAGAGTTTTAAATTCTGTCTCTTTGATAAATGAAGGCTGAGTTGGTGCGCTAAGATCTCATCATACGCTAGGCGCTGGCGGGCAGAATGGTCGCCGGTTATATCAAAATAAGTTTGCGGATGATGCGCATCGCGCACTGCTTTATCCCAAGTTGGCCAATCTTTTTCCTTTACCAAGTTCGGGTCTAGCCATTCCGGTGGGTGCGGCAGCATTCTTAAAGCATCTTTGATAACGTTTGTCACTGTGTATCGGTTAGTACCCGCTGTAAGGGGGTAAATTGCCTCGACCCCAACCCAATAGGGCAGCTCTGTCGGAGATCCGATGTGATCGGGATGCGTAATTCTCCATCCACCTTGCTTAAAGCGCGCATCATATTCCAGTTTGCCTGAGATCATCATGTCACTGCCGATCACGGCTTTTTCTTTTAAATAGTGCCTGCGGAAATTAAAAAAGACAATTTCAAGGCGTTCGCCTTTAAAATCACAAACGATGCGATAGGGACGACCAAAACGGGTGGAGGGTTCATGAAAATCAACCCTTGCGATCAAGGTGACGGTTTTCGAGACAAGCTTGTCATGCAGATGATCGATTTTTTCACGTTTCTCAATACCTGATGGCAAATGCCACAAGGCATCTAGAATACGGTCCCCCATCAGTTTTTGATAAAATGCACGCCTTTTCCCCGAAGCGCCGCGGATGGTGCTGATATCTTTGAAAAGAGGATCAAAGTTTTTGTGCATTCCTTAATCCTCGCATTATAATCACGAACCCTTGGCAAGGCCCAAAGTTGTAGCTAAAAAGGTAAAAATATCTGCGTAATAATCGACCCTGTCTTTTAGGTCAGCTCCTGATCCATGTCCGGCATCTTTGCTTTCTATGTAATAGTTTGACGCGGATGGGTGTTGTTCCATTAAATAATGAATAATACGTCCATGCCATGGATGAACTCTTTGGTCGTTGGCTGAGTTTGTTACCAGCATGGGGGGGTATTTTTTACTCACAAAAATATTTTCAACAGGTGAATATCCTTTTAAACACTTTTCCATCTCTGCTTCTTTGGGATCACCGAATTCAGCAATCCATGAAGGCCCTGCGCCAAATTCTGTATAACGCAACACATCAATAAAAGGAATTTCGCAGACAACAGCGCCTAAAAGTTCAGGATGCTGTGTCATAGCAACTGAAACCAAAAGACCTCCATTGCTTCCTCCTTTGATGCCTAGATGATCTGGGGAAGTAATTTTTGTGTGAATCAGGTCTTTGGCTACAGCAATAAAATCATTAAAACCAGTTTGGCGTTTTTCTTGGATTGCGGCTTGATGCCAATCGGGTCCAAATTCCCCTCCTCCCCGGATATTAGCCAGTACAAACACTCCGCCCTTTTTTAGCCATAATTCATTTATCAATCTTGAGTAATAGGGGAAGTTGATGATTTGAAACCCACCATAAGCCGTTAGCAGAGTTGGGTTTTTTCCATCCAATTTTATTCCTTTTTTATAAGCAATAAAGTAGGGGATTTTTTTTCCGTCCAAACTAGTCGCAAATCGCTGTTCAGCAACATAGTTCTGACTATCAAATTCATCGATTGGCTTTCTAATTTGCTTAAATTGCTTTTCTTTATCCCAGATATAAACGCTTGGCGGCGTTAAGATATTTTGAAAGGTCATTAATGCCTGGCTTTCCTCAGGTTCCGCCGAAAGACCTATAAGAGCTATTTCATTGGGGAGGGTAATAGGAATTAGGTCAGTCCATTTTTCCTTTTCACGGGTAAAGCTATAAAGCTTTGAATTGATATTTTTGAAAATAGATAAAAAGACAGTGTCGTTCGTACATCTTAAAAGATCAAAACTTTCATCACTTTGTGGCGTATAGACAACTTGAAGGGTTGTTTTGTCTTTATCCTCTTTTAAAAGATCACTCCAATGCATTGAAACAATAGTGCCCTTTTTGCAGTCTTTGCTAATGTTCCAGTCGCTTTTAAGCAAAAAGAACACATGGTCTTTAAAGGTTACTTGATAACTAGCATCGGATGGCATGTGAATGAGTTTGGGCACAAAATTTGAATCCATAAGATACTTATCGGAGTTATAAAAATCTTTTGCAGCCTCTATATAGAAAAGGCAAGGGTGGATATCTTGATGAGCCAATCTTCCAAAGGAGATAACTATATAGTCTTTAGGGATTTCAAAAACTTTTTTGGCTTTTTCAATGGGCTCCCCTCGTTTCCACAAATAAAGAGTATTTGGATAAAGGGATTCAGTTACATCGCTTGGATTAAGAACCGGGTTGCAAAGGATAGCATTATCATCAATCCACACACCTTTTGTAAATTTTCCTGCAACCCATTCACCTTTTGCGTTTTTTGCATTAAACCCATCTTCTACAAATTGTTTCGTTTCAAGGTCCCATTCTTTAAAAACGGTTTCATCATTTCCGCCAAAGGAAAAAACGATTAAATGCTTGTTCGATTTACTTAAATTATAATTTATTTGTCTCGATACAATCTTTTTTCCTATTTTTTTAGAAAATTCATCAAAATCTATAAGATGTTCCCAAGTTGGTGAATCTTTTGCATATTCAGCCAGTGGGGTCCTGCGCCAAAGACCTTGGGGATTTTTATCATCTAGCCAAAAATTGTAGACATAGCCATTTCGGATAGAACCCTGAATGAGTTTATTTTTGTCATAAAAAATATTTTCAATATTGGTTTTGATGCTGGCATAAACAGGTTGTTTTCTTATATAGTCTTGAGCTTTACTTGTTCTGGATTTGGCCCATTCCAAAGCTTCTTGGCCTGTTGCCTTTTCTAGAAATTTAGTTTCGGCCGGGTTGTAGGAAATTTTTGAGCAAGTCTCTTCAGTTTTTTCTAGATAAGATCTTTTTGAAATAATGACCGCTGCAACTGCCATCGCTAGCATTAAAGGAATAAGAACTATTTTTTTTGACATAGCTAAAGCACATTTTAGATAAGATTTTTCCTTAAGTTATTTATAAAGAAAGAGAACCATAAGAGGCAAGTAGTTACTGATAAGTTTTAGAACCTGCAGTCGTTGATTTGAACCTTTCCCTACGGGTTGCGCCAAAAGGGTTTTTTGCTACGTCAAAAACTTTGACCTTAGACAAATCTATGGTCTGCAGCCTTTTCCTTGCAGAAAACCCTTTTGGACAGCAACGCTGAATGACGAATTTTATGAATACAGGTTCTAAAGTTTTCTAGTCCATTTTAATATGGGTTGACGTGCTGCTTTGGTTTCATCCATGCGTTTTCTGGGGGTGCAACGAGGCGCCTCATGAAAGAGTTTTTTATTTCCTTGTTTTGCTTGAGTTGCTAAATATTTCAAGGTTCCTATAAATTGATCCAAGGTTTCCTTGCTTTCACACTCTGTTGGTTCAATCAGTAAGGCTCCTGATACCACCAATGGAAAATACATAGTCATGGGGTGAAATCCTTCATCAATCATTGCTTTTGCGAAATCAAGGGTTGTTACTTCAGTTCCTTTTAAAAAGCTATCATCGAACAGGGCTTCGTGCATACAAGGGCCTTCAAAAGAAGCTGTTAAGTCGTTTTTCAGGCAGGCAAGGACATAATTAGCATTTAAAACAGCGTCTTCGGCAACTTGTTTTAGCCCATCTTTTCCATGACTCATCATATAAGAAAGGGCGCGGGTAAACATGCCCATTTGTCCATGAAATCCTTTCAGACGTCCAATGCTCAAATCATTATTACCGGCTTGTTCTTTTAGATCAAATCCCTTATCGGTCATAACCACATAGGGTAATGGCGTAAACGGGGCTAAGTCTTTTGAAAGGACAACAGGTCCTGCGCCGGGGCCTCCTCCTCCGTGGGGTGTTGAAAAGGTTTTATGCAGGTTAATATGCATACAATCGATGCCCAGATCGCCGGGGCGAACCTTGCCGACAATGGCGTTAAAGTTTGCGCCATCACAGTAAAAAAAGGCTCCTGCCTCGTGAACAGCTTTTGCAATTTCAATAATATCTGTTTCAAACAAACCGCAGGTATTGGGATTGGTCAGCATAATGGCTGCAACATCTGGGTTCAATGCCTTTTTAAGGGCTGCTACATCGACACGTCCTCTATCATTAGCCGGAATTGATTGAACAGAAAATCCGCATGCGGCAGCAGTTGCCGGGTTGGTTCCGTGCGCTGATTCAGGAACAAGGACAAGGGAACGATGACCTTCCCCTCGTGCCTTTAAAGCAGCTTTGATCGCCATTAACCCACACAATTCACCATGGGCACCTGCCGCTGGTGTCATGGCAACCGCCCGCATTCCAGTTAAAGCCATTAGCCAATTGGATAACTGGTGAATAACAGCCAATGCGCCTTGTACGGTAGAAATGGGTTGAAGGGGGTGAATATCTGAGAACATTCGCGCAACCTTTTCATTCAGGCGCGGGTTATGTTTCATGGTACAGGATCCTAAAGGATAGAGACCTGCATCAATGCTATAATTCTTTTGGCTGAGACGTGTGTAATGTCTTACAACCTGGGGTTCAGATAGCCCTGGTAAGTCTATAGACTGACGACGAAGTCCTGCTAGATATATATCTTGAACCTCTACATCCGGCCAATCTACGCCCGTGAGACCGGGTGTATCTTGTTCGAAAATCAAAGGCTCTTCCATGAAAAGCCCTTGGTTTCCTGTAAAGGTTTGAGGGGTGGTTTCTGTAGAGAAAACATAATCTTTTGAATGAGCAATATCCTGAGAGTGGGACATAATCAAAAATCCTTAAGATAAATAAGATTGAATCGCCGAACAGAGGTCAGCGATGTCTTCGTCACTGGTCAGCTCAGTCGCCGTTAAAAGAAGTTGATTCGAAAATTGCCCCGGATAAATCCTTGATAAGGGAATGCCTGCCAAAATGCCGTCTTTAGCCAATGATTCCACGAAAGGTTCAGCTGCAACGGGTAGTTCGACTGCCAGTTCGTTGAAAAAATTTTTGGTGATGACTTTTATTCCTGGGATTTTAAGGAGCTCACTTCGCAGTTTTACAGCCTGTGCGTGGTTTAATTTTGCCACCCGTTCTAACCCCACGGCGCCTAGTAAAGTTACGTGAATTGTAAATCCTAGGACGCATAATCCAGAGTTGGTGCAAATATTACTGGTCGCTTTTTCCCGCCTAATATGCTGTTCGCGTGTTGATAGGGTTAAAACCCATCCTCGTTTTCCTTCCTTGTCAACCGTTTCCCCAACAATTCGGCCTGGCATTTGTCTGATATGTTTTTCTCTGCAGGCAAATAGACCCAAAGTTGGCCCGCCAAAATTCATGCCATTACCAAGGGATTGCCCTTCTCCGACAACGATATCTGCGCCTAATTTTCCAGGGGCTTCTAATAAACCGAGGCTCATTATTTCTGTAACCACGACAACCAATAAAGATCCGTTGTTGTGGCAAATTTTGGCGAGTTCTCTAAAGTCATTAATTTCGCCAAAAAAATTTGGGTACTGGATGACAACACAAGCTGTATCAGGGGTAAGTTTAAAATCTGTCGTATGGGGCGAGAGGCATTCCAAAGAAAAGCCCCCAAATTTCGCATATGTTTGAGCGGTTTCTGTGTAATGGGGGTGCACGCCTCCTGAAATAATTGATTTTTTCCGGCCCGTAATCCTTTGTGCCATCAAAATCGCTTCAACCATAGATGTGGCGCCATCGTAAAGCGAGGCATTGGCGATATCCATGCCTGTTAATTCGGCAACCTGGGTTTGAAACTCGAATAAATACTGCAAAGTTCCCTGAGAGATTTCCGGTTGATAAGGAGTATAAGAGGTCAAAAACTCTCCTCTTTGAACTAAGTGATCAACGGCTGCCGGAATATGGTGACGATAAATGCCTCCGCCTATAAAAAAGGGTCCATCACTTGCGCTTCGGTTTTGACCCGCAAGTTTTCTGAAATGCTGTTCAACGGACCATTCACTTTGATGGTCAGGTAGCCCTTCGATGGATTGGTTTAAGACAGAAACGGCCACATCTTTAAACAGATCATCAACCGAAGAAACGCCAATGGTCTCAAGGATTTCTTTGCGGCGAGCAGGTGTGTGGGCTAAATAACGCATGGAACTTATCTTGATTGCTTGGAAATCTTAATCAATACGATAGCATTTTATAAAAAGGGCGCAAGGGGGGGAGCTGTAAAAAATTTACTTTATACGCTCAAAGAAAATCAAGATGACTGTTTCTTTCCCTAGTTTCCCCACGGCCCCACCGTGGGGTCCATAGCATGGATCCTCGTGTCAAGCACGAGGAAAACTATTTAAGAGATGAAATAGAAAAAAGATATCTTCAAGTGCGTTGAGTATACAAGTTCGAGATTAAAAAGTTAGCTGATATGTATCAAATCTCAGATAGTTTCTGGGGTCAAGTCCTGTGAAAACTATTTTTTGATTGTTTGCTTTTCTTTGCGGGATTTCTCTTTTTTCTTATGGGTTGCTCGCTCTTTTTCTGATTTTTCATGATGACGGTGAGGACGATTATCCTCATGATGCTCAGGGGATTTCTTTGTATAGTTTCTTGGTTTTCTCTCCTCAACCAACGAAAAAGTAATAGAGCAAGTCACCGGATCAGAGGACGTTAAGATAACATTGATGGGTTGTCCTAGTTGATAAACTTTTTTGGTTTTTGACCCTATGTAGCGGTGATGATGGTCATCAAAAATAAAATAGTCACCTGGTAAATGACTTTTGGCGATAAAGCCCTGAGCGCCTGTTTCAGATAATCCTACAAAAATACCAGCTGTACTAACACCAACGATCGTCGCATCGAAATCTTTGCCAACTTGATTTTCTAAATAAGCCGCATGGAAACGATCCATAACTTCGCGTTCAGCAGATGAGGCTAGACGTTCCGTCGATGAAATGTGATCGCCAATCATTTCCAGAACCTCAAGCGGCAGAGGGTCTTGTCCATCATCACCTAAATCTAAAGCAGCTATTAAGGAACGATGAACAACAAGATCAGCGTATCTTCGAATTGGCGAAGTGAAATGGCAGTAATGAGCAAGACTTAATCCAAAGTGCCCAATGTTGGCAGGGGCGTATTTTGCCTGAGATTGAGATCTTAAAACCAAATCATGGATAAAACGCATATGAGGAGAACCAGTAGTCGCTTTTAAGATCTGATTAAAATGAAGAGGGTTAAAAGTTTTCGTTTTCGGAATTTCGATTTTAAAGGTTTTCAAAAACATCTTAAGATTGTCAACGCGAACACTGTCGGGGGAGTCGTGAATTCTAAAAAGGGTGGGCCAATTTTTAACCAACAAAGTTTTGGCTGCAGCAACGTTGGCAGCAATCATTAATTCTTCGATTAATTGATGACTTTCTTGATGAGTGCGCAAAGCGATGCTTTTAACAGAACCATCTTCATTAAAAATGACTTGATGTTCTGGAATATTTAAATCCAAAGTTCCTCGGTTTTTTCTGGCCTTTAAAAGGGATTGATAAACTCCGTATAGAGGTTTTAAAACATCTTCCCACAACGGCTTTGTTGTCTTATCAAAATCACCGTCAATTGCCTGTTGCACCTGATTATATGTTAACCTTGCTTTTGATCGCATAAGACCACGTTTAAAACGGTGCGATTTCATTTTACCATTCGAGCTGATGATCATTTCAACGGCAAGACATCCCCGATCCTCGTTTGGTTTTAAGGAACAAAGCCCATTAGAGAGGGCCTCGGGCAGCATAGGCACAACTTTGTCTGGAAAATAGACCGAATTGCCGCGCCGATAAGCTTCTTTGTCTAAAATATCTGATGGCCTTACGTAATAGGCAACATCAGCGATAGCAACAATGACTCGCCATCCACCTTCATTGCGGGGGTCAGCATCAGGGGCTGCCCAAACGGCATCATCGAAATCGCGGGCATCTTCGCCATCTATTGTCACCAGAGGAAGGTCTCTAAAATCTGTTCGGTTGCCAAGTGGGGGAATTTTTCCGTTATTGGCTAAATCAATAGTGTCCTGATCAAATTCAAAAGGCAATTGGTGGGCATGAATAGCCATTAAGCTAAAGATTTTTGGGTTCTCGATTGATCCTAAAACGCTTTCAATCTCAACGCCTCTTGCTCTGCTGGCATGGTATAAAACAACATCTCCATCATTCAATTTTTCAGCCGTCTCACGATTGCAAGCAACGCCAGGAAAAGGGTCTTTGCGGTGACAAGGCACAAGCTCACCACCAGAGCGGTTAGCTTTAAAAAGACCCAGGTGAAGCTCATTATGGGGCCTTGGAAGACGTTTCTTGGGCGCTGAGTTATTCGCTTCGGGCCGGCTGACTTTTTTAACAATTTTTGCACCATACCCATCGGCTTTTAAGTTTGCAAGAATATGTTTTAACTCACGGCGACGAGCACCCTTTACCCCTAGCACCTTAGCAATCTCTTTTTTTGTTACCAGGTGATGGCTGCTTTCAATTAATTTTAAAACAGCTTCTCTAAGGTCTGTGTCAGGTTTATCTTGGACCATGCCAACCTTATTATGTTCTTAATTCCTCTAAGATATTCACCCTATCATAGAATCTCTTAACCAACAATTAAGATGGAGATGCGTATTTTAATTCTAATGTATCATAATGACAAAATTACTAGACTATCTAAAGAGAATAGCTTCTACTATATTTCAGCAATAAATAGCATTTAGGGATAAAAAGTTGAGAAAAGTTTTTTGGGATGATCCTTACCAAAAAAGCCTTGTCACCAAAGTTGCATCCGTTTTGGATAACCGTATTGTACCAGAGGAAACGATTGTTTTTTCGTTTTCAGGCGGGCAAGAAAGTGATAAGGCAACGATCAATGGAATGCCTGTGATTGATTCTGATGTAGAAGGAAATTCTATTTACTATGAGCTTCAAGAGGGCCATGGGTTTAAATCGGGCGATACCATAACGATGGAAATTGACTGGCTTCGCCGATATAAGCTGATGCGGCTTCATTTTGCAGCTGAGTTGGTTCTGGAAATTGTAACTAGAAAATGGGGTTTTGAGAAAATCGGTGCCCATATTGCCGAAGAAAAATCCCGTATTGATTTTGTATCGGATAAAAACATCGCAGCTCTTTTCGATGAAATTTTGGCTGAATATAATGCCATCATCAAAAAAGATGCACCTATTAAGACTGGATTTTCTGATATTGAAAGTCAAAAACGTTTTTGGGAAATCGATGGTTTTTCCAAAATTCCTTGCGGAGGGACACACGTTAAATCAACAGCCGAAGTTGGATATGTCACCTTAAAAAGAAAAAATATCGGCAAATCGAAGGAAAGAATAGAAATTCATTTAGTATAGCACGAATGACATAAAGGGCCAGGTATTTTCTGTCTTGTAGAAGGGTCAGTTTTCAGCTATTAAGCAACCATCTTGCTTACAGTTTTGGTTGTGCTGTGTCCTTCTTTAAGATCGACTAAAAGAACTTCACCGCCTTTGGATTGAACGATGTCAGCTCCTACAACTCGGTCAATTGTATAATCCGCACCTTTTATTAAAACGTCAGGTAGTAATTGACTAATCAGGTTATAAGGGGTTTCTTCATCAAAAATTATCACCGTGTCAACCATGCCCAGAGCTGCCAGGACTTGGGACCGTGTTTCCTCGTTTTGGATAGGCCTTGAATCGCCTTTGAGGCGTTTTACAGAAGCGTCACTGTTAAGGCCTATAATTAGTTTATCACAGGCTGCAGCTGATTCTTGCAAGATATGAAGATGGCCTAAATGTAATAGATCAAAACATCCATTCGTAAAGCCGACTTTTAGTCCCTGACGGCGCCATTCTTTTAAGCATTCAATGGCACGCGGAACTGTTAATACTTTTTGTTCTGTGTGAACAGTTGTGTGGTGGTTAAAGGAAGCCTCAAGCTCTTCAGCATTCAATGTTGCCGTTCCAACCTTACCGACCACAATTCCAGCTGCAGTATTGGCAAGTCTGCAAGCATCGCTTAGAGAAATGCCATTAGCCAAAGCAACGGCTAAGGTTGCTACAACCGTATCGCCGGCACCAGAGACATCGTAAACTTCGCGGGCCACAGCCGGAATCTGCTTGGCATCTTTATTGTTTTCTAAAAGGGTCATCCCTTGGGATCCTTGAGTAATCAACAGAGAATCAATTGCCAATTCATTTTTTAAAGTGTTTCCAGCCTCTATAACTTGAGCCTGAGTTTTAAGGGACTGCCCCGTAACTTCGCTCAGTTCCTTAAGGTTAGGCGTTAAAATAGTGGCGCCTTTATAATGCTGGTAATGACGTCCCTTTGGATCGACTACAATCGGTAATTTACCTTTTGCAAGGCTGATAATGGACCGACATAAATTTTCTGAGAAAATACCTTTGCTATAATCTGACAGAATAATGACTTGGCATTCTGACAAGGCCTTTTTGCAATAATCCAAAATTTGTTGTTCGGTTGAATCTAGGCATGGGTTGGGGGTTTCTTCATCAACACGAAGAAGTTGCTGACCTTGGGCAATAAATCGTGTTTTTTGAATGGTCTGACGATTGGCTTCTGAAAACAGAGTTGCCTTTGTGTTTGGCAATTCATCCAGATGCTTTTTTAAAATTTCACCAGCTGGGTCTTTTCCTGTAACGCCAACAAAAATGACCTTTCCACCTAAAGAAGAGATGTTTCTAGCAACGTTGCCGGCGCCGCCAATGACGGTAAAATCCCGATTCATTTTTAAAATAGGTACAGGGGATTCAGGGGAAATTCTTTCAACCTGACCGTAAACAAAGCGATCAAGCATCACATCGCCAATACACAAAACGGTTGTGTTCGAAAAGTTAAAAGAATGTATACCTGTCATAAAAACTCAGATCAAACTCAAAAAGTGACTCATCCTATCATGGGTTGGGCGGAATTTGAATAAGTTTGAGGGGCTATAAACAATAAAAAAGCCCGCAGATCGCGAGCTTTTTTACCGAGGAAAACGATAAAATTATTAACGTTTTGAGAATTGGAAACGACGACGAGCTTTCGCTTGACCGTATTTCTTACGCTCAACAACACGGCTATCACGTGTTAAGAATCCACCTTGCTTAAGAACTCCTCTAAGATCTGGCTCAAAGAAAGTCAAAGCTTGGCTGATACCATGTCGAACAGCTCCGGCTTGTCCGGATAAACCGCCGCCAGCAACTGTACACCATACATCATATTGACTAATACGATTGGCAGCTTTAAACGGCTGACCAACAATCATCTGTAAAACAGGGCGCGCAAAATATTCTGGACCTGTTCTTCCGTTGACCAAAATTTTTCCCGAACCTGGCTTAATCCAAACACGAGCGATTGCATTTTTACGCTTACCTGTTGCATAAGAACGTCCTTGTGCATCAATTTTTGGTACACGAGGCGCTGCTGCCGTTGTTACAGGAGCATCTGTGGAATCTGCAGCTTGCTTTGGAGCTGCTTTTGCTGATTTTACAGCGCTCTTTAAATCTTCAAGACCCATTTTTTCAGTCACCCTTCGATACTCCGCTTATTCTTTGAATTAAGACTAGCAACGTCTAAAACAGTTAATTGTTGAGCAGCATGCGGATGTTCAGATCCTGCGTACACTCTTAGGTTGCTCATGATACGGCGACCTAATGGACCACGAGGAATCATTCTTTCAACAGCTTTCATAATAACGCGCTCAGGATGTTTGCCAGTTAAAATTTGCCCTATTGTCCGTTCTTTGATTCCACCAGCATATCCTGTATGCCAATAAAACTTTTTATCCGCTAATTTATTGCCAGTCAGGTGGACTTTCTCGGCATTAATAATAACAACATTGTCGCCACAATCAACGTGTGGGGTGTAGCTAGGCAAATGCTTTCCGCGAAGGCGATTTGCCACAACAACAGCCAGACGACCTAAAACCAAATTTTCGGCATCAATAAGAATCCATTTCTTTTTGACGTCTTCTTGGCGAACTGAAAGTGTAGTGCGCATCCTTTAAACTCATTAAAATATAATCTGTTTTCTTTTGTAATTGAAAAAACAAAAACATGCAACAAAAAACGCTAGGTTTTTAGCTGTTTTCAGAGGGTTTTTTCTTAAGGTATTATGGTACCTTATCAAAATGTCCAGGTATTGTGCTGATCATAAAGCATTTAGAGACTAACAAGATTTCGCCTAAATAGGCTATAATGAACCAGATTTAAAGAAGGCAGATTTTCAGGTTGGACAGCAAATTAAAAGAAATTTTTTCAAGTTGGCTTTTGTATTTAAAGGCGGGCAGAGCAATGTCATTGCATACCTTAGATGCTTACGAATCTGACTTTGTCCAGTTCGTTACATTTTATCAAACGCACCTTTCAAAAAACATAAATTTAGAAATATTAACCAAACTAACGCGTTCTGAACTGAGATCTTGGCTTTCAAATCGTCATCTACAATCTTATCATATGCGTTCAACGGCACGGGCAATGTCATCGTTAAAAAGTTTTTTTCGTTTTCTGCAAAAGCAAAAAATTATAGATGATCATCCTATTTTTGAAATGCAACCACCAAAGCGTAAACGGACTTTGCCGCGCCCCCTATCCGTTGATCAGGCTCTTGATTTGGTGGATAGTATTGATCAGATTTCGGATAGTGTTTGGATTGGACTTCGTGATAAGGCTTTGTTTATGCTTATTTACAGCGCTGGTCTTCGTATTAGCGAGGCGTTGTCTTTAAATATCCAAGACTGCCACGGCGGTGATTATTTAACGATTAAAGGAAAGGGCGGGAAATTTAGAAAAGTTCCTTTTCTTGAAAATGTTAAACAGCAAATCCAAATCTATCTTGAAAAAATGCCTTTTGGAGAAGAAAAAACATCTCCACTTTTTGTGGGAATGCGTGGTAAACGTCTTCAAAGGGCTGTGGCGGAAAAACAAATGCGTCAATATCGTCATTTATCCGGACTTCCTGATTCAGCAACGCCGCACGCACTTCGTCATAGCTGCGCCAGTCACCTAATGAATGCAACAGGCGATTTAAGGGCGATTCAAGAGCTTTTAGGCCATGCTTCACTTTCAACAACGCAAATTTACACAGAGGTTGACAAAGATTATTTAATGAAGGCATATGAATCCGCTCACCCCCGTGCAAAGGAAAGGTAATCCTTAGTGAAAAGAATTTTAAAAAAGATTTTAGCATCCTCTGGTTTTCAAGCGTTTTTAGCCTGGATAGGATACCTTTACATAAGGTTTGTTTATCTAACTTGTCGTTGGAAACGCATAAATCTTGAGTGCATAGATCGATATATAGCAGAAGATAAGCCCTTTATCATTTGTTTTTGGCATGGAAGGCTTGCCATGTTGCCGGCGGGTTGGAGATGGAAAAAACCTTTTCAGATGCTGCTTTCTTCTCACCGTGACGGCCAGTTAATTGCGAATGTTTTAGGCCATTTTGGTATGGATGTGATTAGTGGTTCTACAACAAGGGGTGGTGCTAAAGCAGCATTGGCCCTTGTAAAGGCAGTGCGCTCTGGTGTTATCATTGGAATCACGCCCGATGGCCCCAAGGGGCCTGCTTATAAAGTCTCGCCTGGTATTGTCACAATTGCCAAATTAGTTCAAGCAGACATTATTCCCGTCAGTTATTCTGTTAGCCATCACAAAACTCTTAAAACATGGGATCATTTTCATTTCCCACTTCCTTTTGGAAGGGGCGTTTTTGCCGTTTCCGACCCAATTCCTTATCCAATATCGGATGAAGATTTAAGGTCTTGCCAAGATCAAATCGAAAAGTCATTAAATGAGATTACCAATAAAATTGATGCATCAATTAATTGATGTTAATTAAATATGGGGCTGTCCCAGATAATTAATTGTACTAGTTCAGACAAGGTATGACAGTTAGCCGTTTTGCGAGAGAGCGGTTACTGTCAGTTTAAGTTGAGGCTATCAACTTTTTGCTGCCAGATAGGTTTTCCATCTA